>NZ_JAGOGJ010000036.1 GCF_017996735.1 Niveispirillum sp. | reverse complement strand
GGGCTTCACCGACCCGGCGCTGAAATATGCCGATGGCACGGGGACCAACCCCGCCCTGCGTCCCGGCGCCAGCGCCACCGACACTGTCATCATCACCGACATTGCCCCCCCGGCTTTGAGCATTGCCGGCGGCGGCAGTGTGGTGGAGGGGGCGCCGGCGGTCTTTACGCTGTCGCTGGGCACGGCCATGAACGTGGCCACCGATATCGAGCTGTCGCTGGCCCATGTCACGACGGCGGCGGGTGACATTGATCCCACCCTGGTGGCCTACACGGATCCCAGCAATCCCGAGGGGTCGGCCCTGACGGTGGTGAATGGCCGCTTCACCCTGCCGGCCGGTGTCACGACCGTCTATGTGAAGGCGGCAACGGTTGCCGACCAGTTGTTGGAGACGCCGGAGAGCTTCACCCTGACGGCCGGCTTCGCCGATCCGGCCTTGAAATATGCGGATGGCACGGGCGCCAACCCGGCCTTGCGTCCCGGCGCCAGCGTTACCCATGCCGCCACCATCACCGACCCGCTGAATTCACGCCCCGACATGGGCATTTCCGGCCCGTCCAGCGTGGAGGAGGGGGCGGATGCCGTCTTCACCCTGACGCTGGGCAAGGCGATGGCCGTGGCCGTCGAGGTCGATCTGGCCCTGGCCGATATTACCACGTCGCCCGGTGATGTGAACCCGACCCTTGTCATCTACACCGACCCTGCCAATCCCGCCGGCTCGGTCCTGACGGTGGTGAATGGCCGCTTCACCCTGCCGGCCGGTGTCACCACGGTCTATGTCAAGGCCGCCACCAATGTCGACACGCTGTCCGAGGCGCCGGAGAATTTCAGCCTGACGGCGTCCTTTGTCGATCCGTTCCTGAAATATGCCGACGGGACTGGTACCGACCCGGCGCCGCGCACCGGGGCCAGTGCGACCGGCGTCGTCGCCCTGATGGATGCCGTTCCCGTCTATGTCAACCCGACCCTGAGCGTCACCGGACCGGGCGCTGAGGTTTCGGAAGGCAGTGCCGCCGTCTTCAAGGTCGCGTTGAACAAGGAACACAGGGCCGATGCGGTCATCGACCTGTCCGTGACCCATGTCACGACGCAGGCCGGCGACCTGGAACCGACACTGGTCGTGTTCACCGACCCGTCGGACCCGGCCGGCAGCACCCTGACCGTCACCGATGGCCGTTTCACCCTGCCGAAGGGGGTGAAGGAATTCTATGTCCGCGCGGCCACCGTGGACGACCTGCCTTATGAAGGGCCGGAGCAGTTCAGCCTGACGGTCGCGTTCGGCGACCCCGAAATGAAATATGCCGACGGCACCGGCAATAGCCCGCAACTGCGCGTGGGGGCCAGTGTCACACAATCGGCCACCATCATCGATGATGGCAGCGGCACGCCCTATGACCCGGTCGGCCAGCCCGTCACCCAAAATCCCGTCAGCGACGATGACCGCCGGACCATCGCCATCACCAGCCCGTCGATCAACGAGGGCGCCAGCCACGCGGTCTTCACGGTCAGCCTGAGCCGTGCGACCAGCGAAAGCCTGACCTTCACCCCGACCTTGTCCACCACGGGCACCGGTGTAGGCCATGCCACGCCCGGCACCGATATCGGCCTTGCCGCCGATCTGGAATATTCCACGGACAATGGCGTGACCTGGGTTGCCGCCAGCAGCGGCGTGACCCTGGCGCCGGGCAGCACCAGCGTTCTGGTCCGCGTCCCCGTCATCAACGACGATCCCGCGCTGTACGAAGGGCCGGAAAGCTTCAATCTGGTCACGGGTCCCATCACCGTCACCGGCACCTCCACCCCCGCGATCATCATGAACCCCGAGGGTGTCACCGGGGTTGGTACCATCTATGATGACGGGTCTGTCGCGGGACCGGGCAGCACTCCGGCCGATGATGACCGTCCCACCATTTCCGTCGACGGCACGGCCGTGCTGGAGGATGCCGGCTACGCGCTGTTCACCGTGCGCCTCAGCAGCGCCAGCGGCGTCGACGTTGTGTTCACGCCTACGCTGGGCGGCACGATCACGCCGGGCAGCGACACCGGCACCGTCACCGATCTGGAATATTACGATGCCGGTACCACGACCTGGCGGTCGGCCGCCGCCGGTGTGACCATCGCGGCCGGCGCGACCAGCGTCATCATCCGTGTCCCCGTTGTCGATGACCTGGATGACGAGGCGACGGAGACCCTCCTTCTGGGCACGGGCGCGGTTGCCGGGGTGTCCAATCCCGGTGGCGCCACGGGTACCGGCACCATCACCGACAATGATCCGTCCTTCGCCTTCCAGACGCAGTCGGTCACCGTGACCGAAGGTCAGGCCATGGACTTTGTGGTTCAGCGCGTCAGCGGCCTGGGCACGGCCGTCACCCTGAACTATTCGGTTCTGGTCTCCTCCACCGACAGTTCCACCCTGCCGGTGACGCGCACGGGCACGGTCAGCTTCACCGCCGACCAGAGCCAGGCCACCATCTCCCTGGCGTCGGTGAATGACAGCCGGGTCACCGATGACCAGCGTTTCTACCTGTCGCTGTCCACCACCGACGATCAGGTCTGGATCACGCAGGGCACCATCCAGGGTACCGTCCGCAACGACGACGCCGAAATCAGCATCCAGAGCATCACGGCCACCGGTCCCGGTTCCGACGGGTTGTTCACCTATACTGTCACCCTGGCCCGCACCAATGCCCTGGGCTTCAGTCACGCGGTCGACTGGACCGTGACGGGGGCCGGGGAGAATCCGGCCGCCATCGGCGATTTCACGCTCCCGGCCAGCCAGCATGTGGTCTTTGCTGCCAATAGCGACCCCAGCGCCGTCTCCGATACGCAGACCTTCACCTTCCAGGCGGCCCCCGGCCTGATCGTCAATGGCGAACGGGCCTTCAATGTCCAGATCGCGGCCGCGGGCGACAGTGTCGGTGGTGTCGTCATGGGTCGCGATGCGGCGCGTGGCACCATCACGCCCACCGGTGCCGCCGCCTCGATCGAGGCGGTGACCACCAGCCGGATCGAAGGCTCCGACCCCACCGATCCCCAGACCCAGACCTTCCGCGTGACCCTGTCGCAGGCGATGAGCCAGGATGTCGTGGTGGAATGGCGGGTGCAGTCCTTCGGGTCCGGTACGCCGGCCGACGCCAACGCAGCGGATTTCGGCGGCACCTTCCCCACGGGCACCGTCACCATCGCCGCCGGCCAGACCAGCGCGCTGATCAATTTTGCCCCCTCGCCCGATAGCACGGTGGAGCCCAACGAGAAGTTCTACGTTGATTTCAGCGTGCTCAGCGGCCCCGCCGGCAAGGTGGGTCCCGCCGTGCTGGGCCGTATCCTGAATGACGAGGCCAGCGTCGGTTTCGCCTTCCCGACCGTTTCCGGCGATGAGGGGGATGCGGGTAGCAACGGCCATCTGACGGCTACAGTTGTCCGCGCCGACTATATCCGTGGCGACGCCCATGTCGATTGGCATGTGGAGCCGCTGGACGGTGTCAATGTCGCGGATATCCTGGGCTATTTCGCGGCCGGACAGGATGTGTCGGGCCGCAATGGCGGGCTGCCCAGCGGCACGGTGACCATCACCACCGGCAATGTCCAGGCGGACATTCTGATGGAACTGGTGGGTAACAACATCGTCGATCCGTCGCGTTATTTCCGCATCGTGCTGGATAATCCCGCAGCGGGCACGGCCCTGGGATCGGTGCATGTCACCAACGCCACCATCCTGGACGATGATGCCTATTTCGAAATGGGCGCCGCCACGCTGGTGCATGAGGAAGGCCAGACCGGCGGCACCTCCATCATCGAGGTGGTGGTCAACCGTGTCGGCGACGCCCGCCTTCCGGCCAGCGTGAACTGGAGCGCGCTGGGCTCCGGCGCCAACCCGACCAACGCGCTGGACCTGCAGCCCGGCAATGGCACGGGTACCGTCCTGTTCGGGGCGGGGGAGAGCACGGCCCGGATTCAGATCCATGTCCGCGCCGACGACAATGTGGAACCCGACGAACAATTGACGGTCACCCTGACCGGCACGACCACGCCACATCACACCCTGACCTCGGTCACCTCCAACCTGTCCACGCAGGTGACGCTGACCAATGACGACGCCTCTGTCAGCTTCGACGGCGGCGCCAACCTGACCCAGTCCATGGACGAGGACGGGGCCGGTCCGGGTTTCGGCGGCGCTGTCTTCACCTTCACCGTGACCCGGTCGGGCGACACACGCCAGGCCGTCAGCGTGCCATGGAGCATCCCGCTGTCAGGCGACCTGACGGCGGCGGATTTTGACGCGGTCAGCGGCACCGTGAACTTCGCGGTCGGGGCCAGCACGGCCACCATCACTGTCCGGGCGGTCGCCGATCTGGCGGTGGAAGGTGACGAGAGCTTCAGTGTCGTGCTGGCACCTGTCGCGGGCGGCGGCGTTTCGCTGGGCGCGCATTCGACCGCCACGGGCACGCTGGTCAATGACGACGTGGCTATTCAGGCGGTTCTGGTCTCCGCCGCGTCCGAAGGGGCGGGCGGGGCCACCAGCACCTACACCTACACCCTGTCGCGCGTGGGCGATACGACGCGCCAGGCGTCGGATGTGAACTGGAGCGTGGCCGGCACCAGCGTGGTGTCCGGCGGCGTCACCTATGCGGAGGCGCTGTCCGCCGGGGAATTCGCGTCCGCCACCAGCGGCAACCTGACCTGGGCCGCCGGTGATACCAGCACCCGCACCGTCACCGTGACGGTCAATAACGACACGGATGTGGAGGGTGATGAGGCCTTCGCCCTCAATTTGACTCACAATGGCAGCGATCGTTCCAACCTGCTGGGCGACGGGCTGGTGGGTGTCGTGCATGATGATGACGCTACCGTCTCCATCACCCGGCTGTCGCCGGCCGCAGTTCCGGAAGGGGCCGCCGGCACCAGCCAGACCGTGTCCTTCCGCGTCACCCGCACCGGTGATCTGTCCTCCACCCTGACCGTGGACCTGACCGCCGTCGGCGGAACCGGCCCGACGCTTGTGACCTTCAGTCCGGAGGCGGAGACCGCCACCATCAGTTTCGGCGATGGCCGCCCCGACCAGGTCGTGCAGATCCTGGGTGGTGACCAGTCCGTCGATGTCAGCTACACGGTGCAGGGCGACGACATCCTGGAGGTTGGTGAGAATATCACCGTCACGCTGAGCAACCCGGTGGCAACCCCGGCCGGTGGCCGGGTGGCCGATACCACGGTCATCTCCCCCACCGCCGGCTCGGCTTCCGTCGCGCTGACCAACGACGACGACAAGATCACCGTTACCGCGGCCCAGTCCACGGTGACGGAGGGTGACAGCGGCACCACGCCCGTGACCTTCACCCTGACCCGCACGGGTGACACCACCAAGGAGACGATCGTCAACTGGCGGGCGCTCCCGGGGACCGGTGTGGCCGTCAATGCCGACGATTTCGCGGGAGGGCAGGAGGATGTGCAGGTCGCCAATAACGGCCTGCCCAGCGGCCGCGTCACCTTCGCCGCCGGACAGACCAGCGCCACCGTCACGGTCAATGTGCTGGGCGATGTGGATGTCGAAGGCGATGAGAACTTCCTGCTGAATCTGGTCGTGGTGGCCGGCAATACCGAACTGACCGACACGCCCGTCACCATCCTGACCGACGATGTCGGTTATTCGCTGGTGGCCCGTACCGACAGTGTGGTGGAAGGCAATGACCCGTCCACGCCGCGCTACATCATCTTCGACCTGACGCGTGATCCCGGCGGCAGCGCCGCCAGCGTCAATTGGGCGCTCAGCGGCGGCATCCTGCTGTCCGACATTGCGGAGATCGACATTGACGGCGTCAGCCAGGGCCAGAACCTGAGCGGCAGCCACACCTTCACCGGGTCCCAGATCAGCGCCGTGGTGCGTGTCAAGCTGGTGCAGGACGCCGTGGGCGAGGCGACGAAGACGGCGACGCTGACCGTCACCGACCCGTCGGGCACGCCGGCCTTCAACCCCATGACGGCCAGCGTCAGCCTGATCGATGACGATGCCGGCCTGTCGATCAGCGCCGGTGTGTCCAGCATCGGCGAGGGCACGGACAGCGATCTGACGGCTGTGGACACCCGCCCCGCCGGCAGCAACGAGGATTACCGCGAACTGACCTTCACCGTTGCCCGCACGGGCAAGCTGACCCAGGTCAGCACGGTGGACTGGACTGTGCTGGCGCAGGCTGGCGTCGATGCCGACGATTTCGTGGGCGGCGTCTTGCCGTCGGGCAGCCTGACCTTTGCGGAGGGCGAGACGTCCAAGACCATCACCATGCGCATCGTCAGCGACTGGAAAGGTGAGGCGGACGAGGATGTGACGGTCCAACTGTCCAATCCGTCGACCGGAACAGGCCTGATCACGGCCACCGCCATCACCACCGTGACGAACGACGATGCGGAGGTGGGGTTCACCGCCAATCTTACGGAAGCCACGGCGCTGAGCCAGATGGAGGGTGACAGCGGCTATGTCACCTTCAGCTTCACCGTCACGCGCACCGGCGTTACCACCCAGGCGCATGAAGTCAGTTGGCGCTTGAAGACGGAAACGGAAAGCGGCGTCACCGTCGGTGATTTCTACGATGCCTATTATGACGACCCCTCGTCCCAGCATCGCGTGAAGGTGCTGCCCTATGGCACCGTTTCCTTCGCGGCGGGGGAGACCAGCAAGACCATCGAGATCAAGGTCAATTCGGATACTTTCGCAGCCAGCCCCGCCAACCGGCCCTGGCCGCCCGAGGTTTCCAGCGGTTTGGAACAGGACGAGCCGTTCACGGTGGAACTGTTCAACCCCGCCACCAAGCCCGCCAATGCCGGCGTTTCGGTCGCAGAGGATGCCGATATCGCCCATGGGATCATCGTCAATGACGATGTGCGTATCCAGATCGTTTCGATCAACACCTCCCTGCCGGAAGGCCGCGTGCCGACCTCGGCCAACGGCTATGACGTCAACCCGTTCGTGCAGGGGCAGCAGGATTGGGTGACCCATACCGTCGTTGTGAAGCGGATGGGTGACCTGTCGCAGGCCGTCTCCTTCGAATGGTTCGTCGATGAGCCCAATTTCGCCAGCCAGATGGTGACGGCCGTGACCAACGGAGTCTCATCTGGTTCATCGGGCATTCTGTCCTGGGCGGCGGGTGACGGGGCCGACAAGGTCCTGTATTTCACCGCGATCCCGGATGACACGCCGGAGGCCGATTACGGCTTCGACATCAAGGTCCGGCCGAACAGTTCGGCGCTGGCGGAATCGGCCCGGATCGACGAATTCAGCGTCGGTGACGACACGATTTCGACCTTCAATGACACGTTCGACGCCATCAGCGGCATCATCCTGGGCAGCATCGTCGTCAAGCGCGATGAGGCCGAAGTCTGGATTTCCAACGACCTCTACCGCGCCTATGACCCCGAGACCAGCCGTTACGACCGGTTCGGCGAGCAGACCTTCAAGACCAGTGTAACGGAGGTGAAGCTGGTCAATCAGGAACTGGGGCCGGAGTCCAATCGCGAAGGCACCGTGATAACGGCCGAGGCCGCGTCTGATTATACCGCGACCATCGGCAGCCTGAGCTTCGATGCCGACCATCGCACCCGCACCGTGACGGTGAATGTCAATCGCGACAATCTGGCCGAACAGCGCGAGACCTTCAGCCTGTTCCTGGATAATGCCGCCAACGGGTCGGTCGGCAGCGACCAGACCAACGTCACCATCATCGATGGCGATGGCACCGATACCAAGTTCCAGTTGAACGTGGTGGGCAGCACGGCCATCGAGGGGCTGGACACCTATGCCCAGTTCCGCCTGGATTTCGGCGCCACCACGACGCAGACCAACGTGTTCCAGTTGGGCTTTTCCGGGTCCGCCATGCTGGACGCCGCAGGGGGCAAGGCCGGCGACTATTTCCGTTATGTCCAGTACAGCACGGATGGCGGGGCGACCTGGATATCGACGGCGCCCGCGCTGGAATTCGACTATGTGGCGGCGCCGGAATCGACCAGCCGCACACAGGCGGTGCAGTACCAGTTCAGCAATGCCGGTCCCGAGCAGTTCGCGAACTGGCTGGACTTTACCGACCTGAAGGAGGGACAGGGCTACAAGGTCGGCGGTGCAGTGAGTGGCCTGCTGTTCAACGGCACGGCCGCGCCGCCGCTGGATACCAGTGGGCGCATCTATGTCGTGCTGGAAAGCGATGGCGCCTGGATCGACGTCGATAATGACGGGGTCAAGGATGATGACGAAACGACCATGGCGTTCGATTCATCGGACCTTGTCTCCACCTTCACCAACTGGGGCGGCGACGCGAATTCACCGACCCAGGCCTGGCGCGATCTGGTGAACCTGGCGGCGCACGCCGTCACCATCCGGGTCAACGACCTTCCCACGCTGGCCAACAACACCAATATCCTCGACCTGCGCCAGTTCGGGGAAGATGACGAGATCATCGTCGACCTGAAGGCCCTGGCCGGTAACGGCTACGCCACCGGCACCACGGATATCAGCGTCACAACCGACAACATCTTCGAAGGTGGCGTGTTCACCAAGCGCGACCAGACGGTGGTCGCGACGGCCAGCCGCAACGGGACCGACTATACCACGACGCTGTTCGCCCATCGCTGGGCCTATAGCGACTATGCGCCGACCGAGCATTACCTGTCGCTGCAGTTCGGCACCTCCCCCCAGGTCATCTTTGGCGATTTCGGCCTGGGGCCCGGTTCCACCAACCCGCCCGCCCCCAGCAATGTGCTGGTGGATGCCAGTGGCTTCACCGGCCAGGTTTCCTTCGTTTCGGGAAGCACCGGCGGACCGTTGAGTGACGTCTGGATACCCGTGCGTGCCGATGCACAGATCGACACCAGCGCCCTGGGCATCCATTTCGGTCAGACGGAGACGGCGGGCACGCTGAAGGGCGGCTTCGTTGGGGTTGCGGACCTGTTGTCCAGCAATGCGCAGAATACCCAGGCGCTGGAATATTTCCGAACCTATGTCGGCGATCCCAACGCCGAACTGTCGGATATCCAGACATATTTCCGCAGCTTCGATTCAATGGGCATCATTGATGCCGGTGTGAAATTCCTGCACTTCACCGTCGAATGGGACGGGACCGGCGCCCCGACCTGGGACGTCACGGGCCTGGACGCCGCGGTGGTGGTGGCGCCGCAGGATGGCAACTGGCTGCAGCTTCAGATGCAGCAGGATATCAATGTCGCCGCCAATACCGGCACCACGGCGGCCGATATCCAACTGAACGACCGCGCGGCCTATGGCGAGGGCGCCAACTCCCTGCTGCCCATTCCGCCCGCGGTGGGAACGCTGACCGGCAGCGGCACCGCAACCTGGGACGGCACGATCAAGGTCGGGCCGGGCGTGGATTCCGTCCTGGTGCGCACGGCCATCGCCAATGACACCATTGACGAGATGGTGGAGCAGATCAATGTCACCGCCAGCGTTGTGTCCGGCGACGATTTCACGGTGCCCTATGGCTCCGGTACCGTCGTCCTGGTGGATGATGACAGCCCGCAGATCACGGTGGGCGCCGGTGTCGTCTATGACCAGAACACCACGCGCCATTACCTGACGCAGACCATCGACATCAACAACCGTAGCGGCGACACGCCGGTGCTGACGGTCAACCAGGGCTTCTACCTGTCGGGTTCGCAGGAGAACAATGCCGGCACCGACCAGGCCTTCACCATCGTCCTGCGCTACCAGGGGCAGTGGGAGGCCGCGCCCATTTCCGAAGTCCTGTCCTCCTCGGTGGAGGGCGCCTACAATGCCGTCGCCTATCAGCATTCCAGTCCACCAGCCTTCAAGGCGCTGAACGGTACGCGGGAAGTCGTCAATGGCGTCGATACCGGCTTCTACCTCTATGAGATGAATGTTCCGGCCGGCACCTTGCAGATCATGATGCGCTCGCAGGTGGAAACGCCGGCAAGCCTGACCCTGGAAGATCTGACGGAGGATGAGCAGGCGCGCGCCGAGACCTTCACCGCCACGGTCGGTCATGTCGATCCCGTCATCGTCGCGCGGGCCACGAACACCACCGAAGCCAACGGCCAGGCCGTGATCGAGGTGGTTGCCGTGGGCGGCGATTTCGCCAACGGCGCCGCCAGTGTCGATTACGGCACCGTCGATGGCGCCTGGGTCGAGCACACCTTCGTCGTGTCGCGCGAACTGGCGACCGTCGGCAGCTTCACCCTGCAATGGGAGGTGGAATCCCCCACGCAGGGCGATCTGCCGGCCGGTGCGGGTGACGGCGAATATGTCAATGCTTACTACCCCAACCCCAAGGTGGGTCCGACCGAAGCCACCGACTTCATCGCCCTGGGTGGACAAAGCGTGACATCGCGGGGCGTGACCGGGACGGTCACCTTTGCCGAAGGGCAGAAGGAAGCCTATATCACGGTCCGTGTCCGCTCCGACGATCTGGCGGAGGTCGACAAGGATTTCCGCGTCAAGTTGCTGGGCGAGGTCATCGACGGCACGCTGGTTACTGGGGCGTTCGAATCCGCTCGTCTTGTCTCCAATCCTGAGAACCCGGACATCTACAAGCAGTCGCCCTTGTCCAATGCCGGCTATGGCCGCATCGCCAACGACGACCGGACCTTCTCCGTCATGGGCATGCTGGTGAAGGAAGGGGTCAGCAGCGTAGCGGTGCGGAGCGGCAACACCTGGGCCAGCGGTGACGGCGCCGGGCTGGGCGTTCCCGATACGAACGGCGCGCTGGCGGCCCAGGGCCTGACCGCTCCCCCCGGCTACTCGCTGCACCAGTTCGTGGTGACGCTGGAAGGCAGCGGGCCGGGCGCGGCATCGGTGGACTGGAGCATTGTCGTCAATGGCATCGATGGCAATGGCGGCTTCATCGAGGATGGTACCTCGTCGCAGGCGGCGGGTGCGCACCGGGCGGAGACGGTCGACTTCCTGCTCTATGACGGTGGCCAGGGCAGTTATGACAGTGCCCTCGGTCTCACCTGGGGCACGCCGAACGGATCGGAGGTGTGGTCGGCCGCCAAGACCCTGTATTTCGCCGAAGGCGTGAAGCAGAAGGTGGTGACCATCGCCATCCGCGACGATCTGCTGGCAGAGGATGCGGAGGAATTCCAGATCGTCCTGTCCAACCCGGTGGCGCTGGAAGGCAGCTACAGCCCTGTTGGTATCGATGCGTTGCGCGGCACCACAAAGGTGCTGATTGCCGACAATGACGGCACCACCGTGAAGGTGGATATCGGCTGGAAGGATGGTGTGTCCGGGACGTTGCATATGCTGACCCGGACGGGTGACGAGATCACGGAAGGCACGGGTTCCACCTGGGACTTCGCCGATGCCGCCCCGACCTCTCCCGCCACCGATGATGACAAGCGCATCGTGCTGGTCTTTACCCGCTCGGCGGCCGATGCCACGGCCAGCCAGGCATTCTTCGAGATCAATTTCGGGAGTGCGGCGGGTGGCGGGCGTTCCGGCTATGTCGTGGAAAGCGGCAATATCGCGGAGGTCAAGCCCGAGTTGTGGCGCGGCATCGTCGATTTCGCGGCCGGCGCCACGGAGGCGCGGGTGGTGTTGCGCGTGGCTGACGACAATCTGGTGGAAGAAGACAACAACCTCACCGTCACCCTTTATGATGCCGAATATTTCCCGACCACATCGGAGGGCATCCGCTTGCCATGGGCTGGGACGCTGGGCTGGGACACCGTGGGTTTCGGCGCGGCCACAGGACTTGCCGACTGGAATACCACCCGCCGTGACCCCGATGCCTATACCGCCACCGTGCGGGTGATGGAGGATGATGTCCGCCTGTGGTTCAAGGAATTCATCAAATCCGGCGTCAACATCACCACCTATAGCTTCGATGACGACCGCGACACCTCCACACCGGATGTCGACCTGTCGCTGTGGGACCCCCGTGTCCGCGTGTTCGAAGGTGACAGCGCCTGGTCGGGGGCATCCGACCAGCATGCCAGTGCCAACAACGGTGATTTCAGTTTCGCCATAGACCGCACCGGCAATCTGAATGGCAATCTCAGCCTGAGCTGGGAAGTCGTGCTGGATGGCACGGCGACTGCCGATGATTTCAACGCCGCGCTGTTCTCCGGTTCCTATGTCGATGGAAACGGCCACACGCATCTGGTGGGCGCCACCCCCGTCACGGTCGCGGAACGCACCATGGGGGCGACATTGACCATCGCCGGGCTGTTCGCGCCGGACCTGACCGTGGAGAATGACGAGACCTTCCATCTGGTGTTCAAGAACCCCGTTTCCTCGGCGGGCGACAAGGTCCTGTTCTCCCCCAATCCGGAGCATGAGAACGATTTCGATGCACGGGACGGCCGGTTCCAGGGCCGCGACGTGATGACCGTTGGTGTCACCATCGCCAATGACGATGTCGTCTATTCCGTGGCCTGGAATTCCCAGAATTCTACGGGTGAGGTGTTGGAGGCCGATCCGACGGCCAGTTCCCCCAATGTGCTGAAATTCGACGTTACCCGCGTGGTCGATGCGGGCAACGACACGACCGACGGCTATATCGGGGCATCCTCCGTCAATTGGCGCGTCGTGCCCCGGAATGGCAGCGACATCACGCCGGCGGATTTCTTCGATACCTTTACCAAGGACGGTCAGACCGTCCTGCCCTATGGCACGGTCAACTTCAGCCCGCGCGACACCAACTCCACCGATGATATCCTGAAGACGGTCGAGCTGCGTATCCGGGGCGACGCCGTGGTCGAGTTCGGTGAGCATTTCACCATCGAGCTGTACAACCCGTCCATCGGCCATATCGATCAGGCGGCGGCCAGCGTCGACGGTGTCATCATCAATGACGATACCGGTCTGCGGGTGGAGAATGTGTCGGTTGCCGAGGGTGACAGCGGTGATCAGGCTGTCACCGTCACCGTGACGCGTGTCGGCGACCTGATCCGCGCCGGCAAGCCCGTGGCCGACCAGATCACGAAGTTCAACTGGAGCGTGGTCGACATCGACACCAACGGTGATGACCGTGGCACCGGCAGCTTCAGCGGCACCGGCGTGGAGATGGGCGACGGGCAAGGCGAGACCACGACCCTGGCGGTCGTCCATGGCTATGCCGAGGAGACGACGACGCTGACCTTCAATGTCAAGGGCGATGCCACTATCGAGGCGGACGAGACTCTGAAGGTCCTGCTGGACAATGTTACCGGCATCGATCAGGTGCTGAACAATGGCAGCGGCATCGTCACCGTGCTGAACGACGATACGGAATTCTCCGTCGTCGCCACCCCGACCTATGAGACCGCCAACAATGCCGTCGTGGAGGATGCGGGCGGTACCTATCATTTCCGGATCACCCGCTCCGTTTCCACGCCGCAGGACCAGACCGTCACATGGTCGGTCGTCGGGTCCGGCGGACGCAACGTGGTGGATGCGGCCGATTTCGGCGGCACCCTGCCCAGCGGCCAGGTGACCTTCACGGCCGGGGAACTGTACAAGGACATCACCTTCTCCGCCGTTTCCAGCGACGGGGTGGCCGAAGCCGACGAGGTGTTCCTGGTGGAGGTTACGGCCTTCGGCACGGGGGCGGAGAACGACCTCTTCGTCACCACCGGCACCGGGGCCAAGGGCACGATCATCAATGACGATGCCTCGGTGTTCATTTCCGACAGCTACCCCATCACCCAGGTGGAAGGCACCAACAGTGATGTCCGCATGTACCGGTTCGAAGTGGTGCGGGCAGGCAGCACGCAGCCCGGCACATCCACCATCAACTGGGCGCTGGATTTCACCGGCATGGGGGCGGATGCCAGCGACTTCACGGGGCCGACCTCGGGCACCCTGACCTTCACGCAGGATGGCGCGCAACTGGTGGAGATCGCCATCGCCGCCGATTCCGTGGCCGAGACGACCCTGCAGGATTTCAACATCCTCCTCAGCAATGGATCGGGCAGCACTACCATCCTGACCCCCTCCGTGAAGGGCATCATCGGCGACGATGATTATGTGCTGTCCATTGCCAATGCCTCCGTCGCGGAAGGCGATGGCAATAACAGTCTGGTCTTCACCGTCACGCGTACCGGTTCCGACAGCCTTCCCGCGCCTGTCTCCTGGGCGCTGGACTTTGCGGGCAAGACGGCGAGCGCGGATGATTTCCGCGCCACCTCCGGCACCTTCACCATACCGGCCGGCGTCACCACCTACACATTCACGGTCCCCGTCCAGGGCGACACGCAGTGGGAGGATGACGAGACCTTCACCATCAACCTGGATTACGGCACCGGTACCGCCTCGGCCACCGGCACGCTGACCAACGATGATGAAGGCTTTTCCCTGGCCGAAATCGACGATGTGAAGGAGAATGACGGCGCAATCACCTTCCGCATCAACCGTGAAGGCAACCTGACGGGCACCAGTGCCGTCACCTGGACCATCACCGGCAGCGGCGCGAACGCCGCGTCCACCAGCGGCAATGATAACGACTTCACCTCCGCCCTTACCGGCACGGTGAATTTCGCCGACAACCAGACCTATGTGGACGTCACCGTCAATCTGGCGACCGATACGCAGTGGGAACCGGACGAAACCTATACGGTGACCCTGTCCAGCCCATCGGCCGGCAGCTCCATCAAGTCGACGGCCGATGGCTCCAGGACGGGCACCATCCTCAATGACGATCAGGGCTATGGCGTCAGTGTCGATGTCAGTCAGATCACGGAGAACCAGACGGGCGGCAACGTTGCGGTGTTCACCATCACCCGCGCGCTGGGCACGGGTGCCTCCACGGTGAAATGGACCTTGTCGAAGCTCAGCGGCGATGCCGACGCCGTGGCGCTGGGCGATCTGCTGATCGATGGACAGGCCGCCGGTGCGGCGGCGTTCGACGGAACAACCCTGTCCTTCGCCAATGGGGAGACCAGTAAGACCGTCACCGTGTCCCTGGTCGGCGACGCCGTCATTGAAAATCCGGCCAGCCTGCGCATGACGCTGTCGCGCGACAGCGGCGATACCAGCAGCACGCTGATCACCAGCACGGCCGACGTGCAGGTGGTGGATGATGACGAGAAGCTGTCGCTGGTCCCGCTGTCCAACCCGTCGGAGGCGGAGGGCAATAGCGGCCTGACCAAGATCTCCTTCAAGGTCACGCGCACCGGCTCCGCCATCGGTGACGCGTCGGCGACCGTGACGATCGCGGGAACCGGCGATCACCCGCTGACGATCGACGATATCGACCATATCGAGGTCGGCGGCCAGACGCTGTCGCCCGGCTCGCTGTCGGCGCTGCTGACCTTTGCCGATGGCAGCATGGCCGACCAGTTGATCGACATCTTCATCAAGGGCGACACGGTCGGGGAGTTCGACGAAAGGTTCACCGTGACGCTGTCCGACCCGGTCGGCGACACCACCCTGGACGTGCGTACCGCCACCCAGACCATCGTGAACGATGATCCCGTTCTGGAACTGGTCATGGCGACCACGGCGGTCAATGAAGGCAACGACAATGACGACCGTGCCATCACCTTCCAGGTCCGGCGCAGCGGCGACCTGAGCCAGACGGCCACGGTCACCTGGAGCGTGCAGCCCGGAACCACCAATCCGGTGGATGCCGATGATTTCGGCGGCTCCCTGCCCACGGGTGTTGTCATCTTCCAGGCCGGGGAGTCGGTGAAGACGGTGACGTTCGTCACACTCGGCGACGATGTCTATGAACCCGACGAGAGTTTCAAGGTGGTGTTGAGCAATCCCATCGGTGCTGCCATCCTCGGCGCCGACAGCATTGCCGGCACGCTGAGCAACGACGATGTCGAGGTCACGCTGGTTGCCAACAACACGACGATCATCGAGCAGCACAACGGACAGTCGGTTACCGCCCAGTTCACGGTGACGGCACAGGGATCGGCCGCCAGCACGCTGGTGACCTGGCATGTGGAAGGCACGGGCCTGCACCCGACCAACGGGGCCGACTTCGTGTCGGGCACCCTGCCATCGGGCCAGACCACCATCACCATGAATGCGGGCATCGGCACGGCCACGATCGATATCGACATCGCGGGTGACGATATCTACGGTCCCGATGAGCAGTTCCGGCTGGTCATCGACACCGTCACCTCCTTCGACAGCAACCAGAATCCCGGTGGCGGCACGGCCACTGTGGGATCGGCCACGGTGACGGTGCAGGATGACGACATCCTGATCGGCCTGTCGCAGACCGAGACGCATCGGTATGTCGAGGATGACAGCGGCACGACCGAGATCCGGTTCTATGTCGATGAGATCCAGCGGTCGGCCAATGCCGTGACGATGGACCATGTGCGGGTCGATTATCACATCACGGGCGAGGTCGATGGCGACGACATCACCGGTGGATCGGGCACCGATGTGGCGCTCAGTTGGGATGCGGTGGAAGAGCGTTATTACATCGGCATGAGCATCAAGGGCGATATGCAGGCCGAGGGTAACGAGCGGTTCGAACTGCACCTGGATGGCGCCCGCACCGACAGCTACAATGGCGGCGTGGAAATCGTGCCCAGCGGTGCGCGCGTGGCGGCCCAGATCCTGGACGATGATTTCGGTATCGGCCTGGTGTCGACCAATCTTTCCCAGGCGGAGGACGGGGCGCGGTTCGTGTTCGACGTCCTGCGCACCGGTCAGGTTGACGAGGCGCTGACCGTGCAATGGACCCTGGGCGCGCCCACTCTGACGGGCAATCAGCAGGGGGTCAGCGCCAACGACTTCCTGGACCCCGTCACGGGCCAGCCCTTCAGCGCCACCACGAGCACGCCGCTGACCGGCACCCTGACCTTCAACGCCGGCCAGTCCACGGCCCGTTTCTCCCTGGAAGCGTCGCACGACCTTGTCCCCGAAACCGACGAACGGTTCGCGGTCAAGGTGGAGGTGACGGAGGTGGGTGGCGTGCCGCTGACCGCCAACGACAATCAGGTGGCGTTGCTGGAAGGTGTCATCCTCAACGACGAAACCCTGCCGATGCCGTTCGACCCCGCGGTCGACCATGTCACGCATCCCACGCTGGACACGGTCGCGGTTTGATGTCCGGGCAATCACGTCATGCAGGCGGTCATCGGATGATGACCGCCGCAGGCCGGTGCCCGGCATTTGAGGGAACACGAAGGATGCACTGCGTATGATCCGCCACATCATCGGCCAGGTCGCCGCTTCTGGCCGGCTGGCGGAGTTGATTGCCGCCAGCGTGGCGATCAACCTTCTGGGTCTTGGCTCATCGCTTTACAGCATCAATGTGCTGAACCGGTATGTCAGCGTCGGCATCACGGCAACGCTGGTCACCCTGACGGCGGGGGCCCTGCTGGCGGTCCTGTTCGAGATCCTGCTGCGGCGGGAGCGGCAGAAGGTGCTGGACAAGCTTGCCGACGGTATGGAGCGCAAGGTCGGCCAGCGGGTGTTCGACGCCTTCTCCCGCTCCGCCTACGCTTCCCTGAGCGCCGTGCCGTTGCCGGTGCGGCGGGAGGCGCTGGGCGCACCCGGTCCGTTGCAGCAACTGGGCAACCATTCCAACCTCGCCGCCATGCTGGATGCCCCCTTCGTGGTGCTGTACCTGCTGGCCATCGGTCTGCTGCACCCGCTGCTGGGCATTCTGGTGACGGTCCTGTGTGTTGGCGTGCTGCTGATGGGATGGCAGGGGGAGCGCCGTGCGCGCGTTCCGGCCGAGGCCCATGCCAAAGCCGCGTCGCGCGCCCAGCAATTGTCCCAGTTCCTGCTGGCAGCGGGGGAGACCCTGCGCGGCCTGCCCATGCTGTCGCCCATGTCGCGGCGCTGGCGGGCCGTCCAGGACGATGCCATGGGATCGCGCCGCAGCGGCATGTACATGCAGAACGAACAGCAGACCCTGGTGCAGAGTGTGGGACAGGTGCTGTCGGTCCTGGTCTATGCCGTGGGGGCCGTGGCCGTGGTGCAGGGGGGCATGACGACGGGTGCTCTGATCGGCGCCAGCATCCTGTCCAGCCGGGCCTTTTCCATCTGCTCACGCGTGGCGCAACTGGCCGATCCGAATGTGCGCGCCACCCGTGCCGAAAAGGCCCTGTGCGAGGTGGAGGCGGTGACCCAGGCCGTGGGCGGCACGGTGGAGCCGGCGCATTTCGCCGGCAAGCTGGAACTGTACGACCTGGCCTTTTCCTATGCCGCACAGCCGGTGCCGCTGTTCGAACGGCTGAGCCTGGAGCTTCAACCCGGTCAGGTCCTGGTGATCAGCGGGCCCAACGGGGCGGGCAAATCCACCCTGATCAAGCTGATGCTGGGCATCCTGACGGCCGATCGCGGCATGGTGCGCGCCGACGATATAGAGCTGCGGCAGCTTTCGCCGGCCTGGTGGCATCGCCATGCCGGTTATGCCCCGCAGGAGCCGGTCTTTTTTGACGGCACTCTGCGCGAGAACCTGCTGCTGGACCGCGAGGTGGAGGAAGCCGACCTGCTGCGCGAACTGCGCGATATCGGCCTGGATGGTTTCCTGGCCAACGATCCACAGGGGCTGGACCGCGCCATCACGGCCCATGACACGGGCCTGGCCATCGGCTTGCGGCGGCGTTTCATCCTGGTGCGCGCGCTGCTGGGGCGGCCGCAGGTCATGTTCATGGACGATCCCACCGAAGGCTTGGACACGGCCGGTCAGGCCGCCGTGGCCAAGCTGTTGAACCGGCTGGTGGGGGAGGGACGGACCCTGGTCATTGCCACCAACGACGCCTTCATCCAGCGTTCCGCCGACTGGCTGCTGGACATGTCGAAAAAGCCGACCCCGGCCCTGCTGCGGCCTGCCACCAAGGCGGCCGAGGGCGCCCCGAACAGTGCCAAGGTGCCCCATGCGAGTGAATGATCTGCCGGTCGTGGTGGCACTGTCCGCCTTCCGCAACCGCAATCCGCTGTTGTGGATCGAGGTGGGATGCGTGCTGGCCTTCATCCTCTGGGCGGCGCTGTTCGAACTGGATGTCGCCTCCTACGCGGAGGGCCATGTCATTCCCGCCGGCCAGACCAAGCGCGTGCAGCATCTGGAAGGCGGCATCATCAGCGATATCAAGGTGAGCGAGGGCCAGCGTGTGGCCCAGGGCGACGTGATCGCCGAGATGGAAAGCGTGCTGTCGGGTGCCGACCTGTCGGAACTGCGCACGCGTGAGGCGACGCTGGAAGGCCGGCTGCTGCGCATCACCGCCACCCTGGAAGGTCGCCCCACCCTTGAAATCCCGGCGGCGCTGGAACAGGCGCATGCCGATGTGGTGGCCGATGTCCGGTCCGCCTTCACCACCTACCGGGAGCGTTACGACGCCGAAGTCCGCCTTTACGAAACGCGTATCGGCCAGCGCCGCGCGGAGATTGACGAGGCCAGGCAGCGTCTGGCCGGCCTGCAATCCCGCAGCATCTTCATCGCCGAACAGGTGGCCATCAGCGAGAAGATGCTGAAGCAGGACCTGACCAATCAGTATGACCATCTCCAGCTTCGCAAGGAGCAGACGACGACCGATACGGAGCGCGACGCGACGCTGGCCACCCTGCGCCGCGCCACGACCGCGCTGGAGGAGGCGACGGCGACCCTGACGGCCTTCCGCGCCAGGGAGACGGAGACGCTGCGCAAGGAGTTGCTGGAGGTCAACACGGAACTGAATTCCGTCAAGGAACGGCTGAAGAAGCCCACCGACAGCTATGGGCGCAGCGTCATCCGCGCGCCGGCCGCGGGCAATGTCATGACCCTTTATGTGAAGAACAAGGGGGCGGTGGTGTCGCCCGGCGGCGTCATCGCCACCATCATTCCCGATGGTGAAACGCTGCTGATCGAGGCGCGGCTGCCCATTGCCGATGTCGGCTTCGTCAAGATCGATGCGCCGGCCCGCCTGTCCCTGACGGGTGCTTCCAGCGGCTTTTCCAACATGGATGCCCATGTCGTCCATATCAGTCCCGATGCCGCCGTCGATGAAAAGACGGGCATGAGCTATTACGTCGTGCGTCTGGCCCCGGCGGAGGCGGCCTTCATGCGGGCGGGGGAGCGTTATCCCCTGAAGCCCGGCGTCAAGGTGATGGCCACCATCCTCACCGGCAGCCGCACGGTGCTGGCCACCCTGACCGACCGGTTCTTCGATTCCGGTGTCGGCCCCCTGTCAGAACGCTGAAGGCAATTGCCGCCTGTCCCCTCACGGGGAGTGCCCGCGACCGATCAATGCGGATTTTGTGCCCCCTCATGGGCCGGGCGGTCAGCCGGTATTGCGGCCGGTGGCGCACCCCGGATGCCCAGCAGCAGGATGCTGCGGAACTGTGCATAGACGGCGTCCAGGGAGAATTCGGGCTTGTCCATGATCCAGCGGGTCACCCAGTTGAACATGCCGAAAATGGCATAGGTGGTCAGGGTGACGTCGCCGGGCACGATGGAACCGTCCGCCATGCCCTGTTCGACGATCTGGCGCATATGGCGGCTGATGGACTTGCGGCAGTTTCGGTATTCGATCTGGCCCTTTTCCGACATGACGTTGGCATCGGACAGGACCAGACTGATCCCGTAATTGTTGGCGATGACCCGTAAATACTGCCGCAGGAAAATCTCCAGCCGCGTCAGGCCGGGCAGGGTGGCGTCGTCATGTTCGGCAAGGGCGGCGTTCAACCTGTCGCCGGCTTCCACCACACAGCCCAGCAGGATGTCCTCCTTGCTGGCGAAATGATAATAGAGCGTGGGTTTGGTGACCGACAGCGCCTTGGCCACATCATCCATCGAGGTGCGGTCATAACCCTTGGACCGGAATTGCTGCGACGCCACGTCCAGGATGCGCTCGCGGCTGAGGGTTCCCCGGCGGTGGCGTGGCCGCTCCGCCGCTGTCTTTTCATTCATCGCGCCGCTCCCCATCACACCGCAATTCCTGCCGCTGCCGCCATAGTAGAGACCTTCCGCTGTATATAGAAGCACCGGAAGGCCGCTTAAGCATTTGGTTTGTCTTGTGGTTGGCATTTGGATGACGCCGTTTCACGCAAGGGCGTGCCGGCACAGCCGGCCCCGCCCCGGCGGAACGGCGCCGGTCCGGATCACGGCGCGCCCAGCCGTTCGGTGGCTTTGCTGGTACCGGCCTTCAGCCGGGCATTGCCATCGGCGATGCGGCGTTTGAACAGCCCACGCTGTGTCAGGTCCTGGGTGACGGACAGTTCGAAGGCCAGCGCGCTCAGGTGGTCCATGTTGCCGGCCCGCAGCGCCACATCCTTCAGCACGGCCAACAGTTCCGGACCGGCCTCGGCGATCTGCCGGGCCAGTCTCAGCGCCGTTTCGCGCAGGGTTCCATAGGGCACGACCTCATCCACCAGACCGACGCGCAATGCCTCCTGCGCGCTGATCGGATCCCCGGTGAACAGCATGCGCCGGGCGCGCTGCGTACCGATACGCTGCAGCATGCCATGATAGAAACCGTTCATGGCGTATTTCACCTGCGTGGAACCGAAAGCGGCATTCTCCGACGCGATGGTGATGTCGCACATGTTCGCGACATCCATGCCGTAACCCGGCGCTACCCCGGCCACGGCGGCGACCATGGGCTTGGGGAAATCATAGAAGGCCTTCATGAATTTCAGCGCCAGATCGGTGAAGCGCCGCCGTTCGTCCCCCTCGATGCTGTTCAGGATGTCCAGGCGCCAGCCGGCGCAGAAATAATCCTCGTTGCCGATGACCAGGACACAGGCGACCGCGTCATCCTCGGCCCAGGCACTCAGCGCGGCAATGATTTCATGGTGCAACTCCCAGCCCAGCGCGTTGCGCTTCTCCGGGTGGTTCAGTTGCAGGATGCCGACGCCATCCTCGACGGACAGGATCAGGTGGGGATAGGGGGGCATGCTGTTCCTCCTGGCTTATGTTACTGATGAGTAATTTGATGCTGGTAAAAATCCGTTGTCAATGGCAGATTTTTGGAGCCCCCTGCCGATGGGAGGGGGCATAATAGGGAGGTACTCTTCGAAAAACGGGCGCTGGACAAGGTTTTGGGGCTATGTTACCGTCTGTTCGGTAACTGAGAAGTGGCGCATGGTAATAAAAGTTACCAGCCAGTTTTGAAATCCAGCATCAACCGATGGGCGGCCACCCTGTGAGGGGCCGCAATGTCCGGCATTTGCCCGGTCAAAACCCCCGCAAAAGGGGGCAGAATGATCCGATACAGGGAGGAAAGAAGAAATGCGTAAGCTGTTCCTGCGGTCTTCATCTGTTCTGGCGCTCGGGGCGGCAGCCCTGGTTGCGGCGCCGTCGATGGCGCAGCAATTGCCAGCCGCCGACGCGTCGCCGGCATCCGGGCAGGAGGAGGGCAATTTCCTGGCCGAGATCATCGTGACAGCGCAGAAGCGTTCGGAGAGCAGCAACCGCGTGCCCATTTCCATCACCGCGGAAAGCGGGCTGGAACTGGCCAAGCTTGGTGTCACGGACGTGCAGTCGCTGGTCAAGGTGACGCCGGGCTTCAACGCCATCGACAGCGGCTATGGCACGCCCGTCTATTTCCTGCGCGGTATCGGCTTCTTCGACAGCAGCCTGGCCGCCAAGCCCACAGTTTCCGTCTATATCGACGAAGCGCCGATCCCGTTCTCCATCATGACGACGGGCGCTTCCTTCGACCTGGAACGGGTGGAGGTTCTGAAGGGGCCGCAGGGCATCCTGTTCGGACAGAATGCCACGGGTGGCGCCATCAATTACATCGCGGCCAAGCCCACACGGGATTTCGAGGCGGGGATGCAGGCCGGTTACGGCCGCTTCAACCGTCTGGACCTGGAAGGCTATGCCAGCGGCCCGGTCTCCGACACGCTGGGTTTGCGGCTGGCTGTGCGGCATGAGGGCGGTGACGCCTGGCAGAAAAGCTTCACCCGCGACGACGAACTGGGCCGCCGCGACTTCACCCAGGGGCGCCTGACCCTGGCGTGGGCCCCGGACCCGGCCCTGCGCGTCAATTTCCAATTGAACGCCAACAAGGACCGTTCCGACACCCAGGCGCCGCAGTTCGTTACGGCCTTCCGCCAGTCGGCCGGCGGTTATTTCAGTCCGGCGCTGCAGGCCTATCCCGCCGCCCCGGAGAATAACCGGGCCGCCGATTGGGGAACGACGGTCCCTTTGCGGCGTGACAACCACATGGTGCAGGGCACGCTTCGACTGGATTACGACATCTCCGACGCTGTCACGGTGACGTCGCTGTCCTCCTATGCCCGGTTCGAGCAGAAATATGGTCAGGATGGGGACGGCACCTCGGTGCAGCTCACCGATCTGCTGATCAGCGGCGATATTGACAGCTTCACCCAGGAATTGCGGGTGGCCGGCGACTTGATGGAGGGGGCGGGCAACTGGCTGCTGGGCGCCAATTACGAACATAGCAAGGCCAACGAGCTGGTGCGGCAATTCCTGTCCGAACAGACGTCGGGCCATGTCTTTGACCGGCTGGGTCTGCCGCCCATCACGGAAGTGCCGCAGCGTGGCGACACTAAATATGTCAGCAAGGCCGTTTTCGGTAATCTGTCCTTCCCCCTGGCCGATACGCTGTCGGCCACGGCCGGTGCCCGCTACACGAAGACCGATGTGGATTTTAACGCCTGTATCCTGAATGCCGGCAACGGCACCTATGGCAAGGGGTTCGAAGCCAATTTTCGCCTGCCGGCCGGCACCTTTCCGCTGAATGGCTGCGCCACGCTGGATGCCAGCAACCGCCCGGCGGAATTTGACGGCACCCTGCCGGAGGACAATGTCTCCTGGCGCGGTGGCCTGGAATGGACGCCCACAGACAGCCATTTGTTCTATGCGAATGTCAGTCGCGGCTACAAGGTCGGGTCGTTCGCCAATCTTCCCGCCTCTACCCTGGCGCAGTACCGGCCGGTGAAGCAGGAGGAGGTGACGGGCTATGAAATCGGGTTCAAGTCGCGCCTGGCCGATCGCACCCTCCAGCTTAACGGCGCCCTTTTCCTCTATGACTATACTGACAAGCAACTCAAGGGCCGGACCATCGTGCCGATCTTCGGGCCGCTGGAAGCCATGGTGAATGTGCCCAAATCACAGGTGAAGGGCGCGGAGATCGAGATGACCTGGACGCCGGTCCAGGGGCTGCTGCTGAAGAGTGGCGCGACCTATCTGGACACGGAGGTGACGAAGTCGTTCCTGAACTATACGGCCTTTGGTGCGCAGGCGGATTTCAAGGGGCGCCGCTTCCCCTTCACGCCCAAATGGCAGATCAATGCCGACGCCGAATATGACTGGCCGGTCAGCGCCAATACAGAGGCGTTCGTGGGCGCCAATTACACCTACCGCAGCAGCACCAATGGTGACTTCGTGCCCGACCCGCGCCTGTCCATCGACAGCTATGGTCTTCTGGACCTGCGCGCCGGTCTGCAGGATGCCGGCGGCGATTGGCGCATCAGCCTGTATGGCCGCAACGTGACGAACGAATATTATTACCAGACGGCGGTCCGCCGGGGTGACGCCATCGTGCGTTATACCGGTATGCCCGTGACCTATGGCATCACCGCCAGCATCAAGTTCCGCTGACGGTCCCTTGTTCCGCCGGCCCGTGGCGCGGTTGCGTCCGGGCCGGCGGTCAGCCGATCCCGTCGAAGATCACGGAGATGAAGCGGTCGAACACCTTTTCCAGTGACGTGCTGCTCTTTCGGAAGTGCCAATGGCCGACCCAGTTGAACATGCCGAAGATGGCATAGGTGGTCAGCTTGGTTTCCGGCACATGGATCGACCCGTCGGTGACCCCGGCCTTGATCCGGCCTTCCAGTGCCTCGTTCATCACCCGGCGCAAGTCATTATATCGGGTCCGGCCTTCCTCTGACATGACGCGGTCATCGGCCAGGATCATGCTGACGCCGATATCATGGGTGATCACCTCCAGATACAGGCGCAGGAACACCTCGACCCGCTTGCGGCCGGTATAGCTCTCATCGTCACGCCGGGCGATCTCCTCACGGAAATAATCGTCGGCGGAAAACACGCAGGCCAGCAGGATCTCTTCCTTATTGGCGAAGTGGTAGTAGAGGCTGGGCTTGGTGATGGACAGCGCGCCGGCAATATCGTCCAGGGTCGTGCGATCATAACCCTTCTCATGGAACATCAAAGCCGACGTATCCATGATCAGTTTCTTGTTGATGCTTCCGCGTTTCGGGCGCACCGGCTTCGGCTTGACCGTTTTGGTAGGCATGTCTGCGTATTCCCCAGGGGCCGTGACGGCCGTGACAATATTTCGAACAGGCGGCAACTTTATCGCTCATGACAAGGGCACGTTACTTTCGTACCGGTTGGTAATCAACTGCTCTGTGCCATTTCATGCGACAGGACAGCCCGACGGCAGTGGCGTTGATGAATTTGTTTAACAATATGAAAATCATGGAAATTTTAAAATGACGACAGTGGTGAGATTCTGTTGTTGACGGCCTCAATACCATAAGTTACCGTCCAGTAAGTAACAGGAGGAAGCATGCAGACGAGATTCACAAGGCTCGTGGGTGTGGAACATCCCGTCATGCAGGGTGGCATGATGTGGGTGGGGACGGCGGACATGGCCGCTGCGGTTTCGAATGCCGGTGGCCTTGGCACCATCACCGCCCTGACCCAACCCACGCCCGACGATCTGCGGCGCGAAATCGACCGTTGCCGGACGCTGACGGACAAGCCCTTTGCGGTCAACCTGACCATCCTGCCGTCGGTGAAGCCGCCGCCCTATGCCGAATACCGCCGGGCCATCATTGATGCGGGTGTTTCGATTGTGGAAACGGCCGGTTCGCGGCCGCAGGAACATGTGGAGGATTTTAAGGCGCATGGCGTCAAGGTCATCCATAAATGCACTTCCGTCCGCCATGCCGTGTCGGCCCAGAAGATGGGCGTGGATGCCATCTCCATCGACGGGTTCGAATGTGCCGGCCATCCGGGGGAGGATGATGTACCGGGCCTGGTGCTGATCCCCGCCGCCGCCGACAGGATCACCATCCCCATGCTGGCCTCCGGTGGCTTCGGCGACGGGCGCGGGCTGGTGGCGGCGCTGGCGTTGGGAGCGGACGGCATCAACATGGGCACGCGCTTTTGCGCCACGGTCGAGGCCCCCATTCATGACGCGGTGAAGCGGCTGCTGGTCGATAATGATGAACGGGCGACCAACCTGATCTTCCGCAAGTTCCATAATTCGGCTCGTGTGGCCAAATCGCCCGTATCCGACAAGGTGGTGGAGATCAGCGCGCGGGAAGGGGCGGTCTTCGCCGATGTCCAGCCGCTGGTGTCCGGGGCCAAGGGCCGTGTGGCGCTGGAAACCGGCGATCTGGAGGCCGGCCTGATCTGGGCCGGTCAGGTCCAGGGCCTGATCCACGACATCCCCACCTGCCGGGAACTGATCACCCGGATCATGCGGCAGGCGGATGAAATCACGGCCCGCCTGCGGGAGCATGCGGCATGAACGCGATCGATCTGGTCCCCGCCTCCTTCATGGCCGAGACGGAGATGGCGATCTTCCAGCGCAGCCTGGCCGGGTTTCTGGATGCCCACGCCTCACCGGCCGCCATCGACCGCTGGCGAGCCAACAAGCAGGTGGAAAAGCATGTCTGGCGCGCGGCCGGTGAGGCGGGGCTGCTGGGCGTGTCGATACCGGAGGAATATGGCGGTGGCGGAGGGGATCTGCGTCACGAAGTGGCCATCGTCCAGGCCATCGGCCATCGCGGGGCCGACGCGCTGACCATCTGCCTGCACAATGCCGTCATCCTTCCCTATTTCGCCAGTTACGGCACACCAGAACAGCGTGCCCAATGGCTGCCGCGCTTTTGTTCCGGGGAGATGGTGACGGCCATCGCCATGACGGAACCGGCCGCCGGATCGGACCTGCAGGGCATGCGCACCCGCGCCCGCCGGGATGGCAACGGTTATCGTCTGACGGGACAAAAGACCTTCATCTCCAACGGTCAGATCGCCGATGTGGTGCTGGTGGCGGCCAAGACCGACCCCGATGCCGGCAGCAAGGGTATTTCGCTGTTCATCGTCGATGTGTCGCAGGCGCCGGAGGGTTTTGCCCGTGGCCGCAACCTGGACAAGGTGGGCCAGGAGGGGCAGGACACGTCCGAACTGTTCTTCGACGACCTGTTCCTGCCGGCCGATGCCCTGCTGGGTGGCGTGGAAGGCAAAGGCATGGCGCAATTGATGGCCAAGCTGCCACAGGAACGGCTGATCATCGCCTGGCAGGCCATGGCCATGATCGAACTGGCCCTGGGTGAGACCATTGCCTATGTCAAGCAGCGGGAAATGTTCGGCCAGTCCCTGGCGGCCTTCCAGAATACCCAGTTCAAACTGGCCGAATACAAGACCCAGGCGACCATCGCCAAGGTGTTCTTGAACCATTGCACCGAAAAGCTGGTGGCCGGGGATTTGGATACGGCGACCGCGTCCATGGCCAAATACTGGATATCCGACCAGTTGTCGGAAATCGTCGATGGCTGTGTGCAGTTTTTCGGCGGTTACGGATACATGACCGAATATCCGATCGGCCGCCTGTACCGTGACAGCCGCATTCACCGCATCTATGGCGGTGCCAACGAGATCATGAAACTGCTGATCGCCCGGACACTCTGATCCGGCCGAACGGCCCCTGTATTCGAGGAAACGGAGAACAAGATGGCAAAGTACGGAACCGTTCTGGCCGAGGTGAAGGACCGCATCGGCACCATCACCCTGAACCGCCCGGACAAGCGCAATGCGCTGTCGACTGAGCTGTTCGAGGATCTGGTGGAGACGCTGACCCCCTGGCGGCGTGACGATAATGTTGCCGTGGTGGTCATCAAGGGAACGGAGGAATATTTCTCCGCCGGGCTGGACCTGGACACGATGAACTGGGCCACGGATGCGGACCGGCTGCGCTGGTACGACGCCACGTATTACGGCTATCTGGAACTACTGGAGTATCCCAAGCCGACCATCGCGGCGGTGGCCGGGCATACGTTCGGCGGCGGATGCGATATCGCAGTGTTCTGCGATATCCGGGTGTCCAGCCCCAACGCCAGGTTCGGCTTTCCCCAGGTGCGTTTCGGACTGACGCCCTTCGTCGATCCGTTGCAGCGCATTGTCGGTCAGAGCCAGGCCAAGCTGTTGACCCTGACCGGACGGCGCATCGACGCGGCCGAGGCGCTGCGCATCGGCCTGATCGACCAGATTGCCGAGGAGGGCAAGCTGCTGGAGACGGCCAACGGCATCGCGGCGGAGATCGCGTCCACCAATGTCGATACCGTGGTGCGCTGTACCGAGATGCTGCGCCGTTCCTGGTCCATGGACCCGATGGCTGCCTATGTCTATGGCCATGTCCAGTATCGCGACGTCCACTGGAACCCCGCGATTTCCCAGCGCATGCTGGACGCGCGGGCCAAGATCGGACGGCGTGCGGGGGCGTGAGGGTGGAATCCCGAAAAACAATGGGGCACCAACGGGAAGGATGATCGCGTTGACACCCTCATCTACATTGTTCGACGGTCGGGTGGTGATCGTCGTGGGCGGCGGCCAGGGGCTGGGGCGGCAATATTGCCTGGACCTGGGTGCCGCCGGCGCCCGCGTCCTGGTGGCCAGCCGCAGTGACGCGGCCCTGTCCGTTGCCCATGAAATCCAGGCGGCCGGCGGCACGGCCCATGGCGTGGCCGTCGATGCAAGGGACGGGGACGCCATCATCCAGGCCGCCCTGATGGCCTTCGGCCGCATCGACGCCATGATCGTCAATGCCGGCATCACCCGTGACCGTTCCTTTGCCAATATGGAGCGGGCGGAATGGGATGAGGTGCTGGACGTACATCTGAACGGGGCCTTTGCCTGCGCCAGGGCCGCCTGGGAACCGATGCGGCGTCAGCGCGGCGGGGCGATCCTGTTCACCACTTCCGGTGCCGGCCTGCATGGCGCCTTCGGCCAGGCGAATTATGCCGCCGCCAAGGCCGGCATCATCGGCCTGACCCGCACCCTGGCCGTGGAGGGCGAACGGGCCGGCATCCGCGTCAACGCCCTGGCGCCCATGGCCGGCACCGCGATGACGGATGGCGTCTTTTCCGCCGACCTGAAAGCCGGGTTGAGGGTGGAGGATGTGTCGCCCTTCGCCCTGGCCCTGATCCACCCGGAATGTCCCGCCAGCGGACAGGTGATCGAGGCGGGCGGCGGCTGGGCGTCGGCCATGCGGTGGGAACGCAGCCTGGGCCTGCGGCTGGAGACGCCGGACACCCGCACCGTGCTGTCACGCTGGTCGGCAGTGATGGATTTCGGCGCCGGGTCCGACCTGCCGGTAACAACGCTGGACTGCCTGGGCGCCGCGATGGGCAACCCACGGCGCATGAGAAACAGGGAAAGGGAGGAAGAAAATGTCTGAAGCGAAGCGGTTGGAAGGCGAAGCCCTGGACTGGCCCGCCCTGGATCCGCAGGAACGCTACCGGCGCTGTGCCTGGGAAGGGTTGCTGATCATCCAGCGCACCGACGAGCATGTCTGGGAGAACCAGGGGCCTGAAGCCTGGGAGAAATTCTCCGACGAGACGCGGCCCGGCTGGGCTGGCCCCATCGGGCGGAAACTGGTGAAGGATCACCCCGCCGATTTCACCCCCGATATCGAAGGGGCGCTGAAGCTGATGGCCGTCTATGGCGCGGAGGTCTGGGGCGGGGGGCACCGCAACGTCACCCGTATCAACAAGATCGACGATCAGGAAGGCCGCCTGACCATCATCGACCATGGCTGCCCGCAATGGCGCGCCTTCTCCGCCGAGATGCGCGGGGTCTTCCCCTGCAACAAGGCCTGCGGGCGGGAGATGGACAGCGTCGTGCGCCAGGGCCTGGGGCCGGATTTCGAGGTGGAGACCATCGCCGGCCGGCCCATGGGCGATGATGATTGCGTCTGGCGGGTCCGCAAGCGGGGGGCGGGGCAATGAGCTTTGCCAGGACGCCGCCGCCGGCCGTATCGGTCGAACGGGAGCCGGATGGCGTGATCCGCCTGGCGTCCCCCCTGTCGATGCCGGTGCCGGCGCAATCGCTGGCCCACCGGTTCGACGCGGTGGCCGATGCCTTTCCCGACCGGCTGTTCATGCGCCAGCGCAACGGGGCCGGCGGCTGGCGGGACATCACCTATGGTGCCGCCCGGCGCGCGGCCGACGGGCTGGCGCAATGGCTGATCGACCAGGGGATCGGGGAGGGGGACAGCGTCGCCTATCTCTCCGCCCCATCCATCGAACATGGCATCACCGCCGTGTCGGTGCAGCGTACCGGGGCGGCCATCGCGCCGATCAGCGTCGCCTATTCGCTGCTGTCCACCGACCATGCCAAGCTGAAGGATTGCGTGGCCACGGCAGGGGCCCGGATCGTCATCGTCGATGATGCCGACCGTTTTGCCCCGGCGCTGCGGGCGCTGGACCGGCCCGGCCTTCGCATCGTCGCGGTCAGGGGCACCGTGCCGGGCCTTGCGGTGGAACGCTGGGCCGATGTTGTGGCGACCCAACCGACGGGGCAGGTGGCGGAACGTATGGCCGGTATCCGGCCCGACATGATCGCCCGCATCATGTTCACCTCCGGCTCCACCGGATCGCCCAAGGCCACGCCGCAGCCCCATGCCTGTCTGACCGTATCCTTCGCGCAGATGGAAGCGGTGAACCTGCTGGATTTCGACGGGGAGCCGCCGCAATTCCTGGAGGCCATGCCCTTCAGCCATATCATGGCTGGCAATTACAATTTCGGGAACATCATCGCGGCCGGTGGCACCCTGTGGATCGATGATGGCAAGCCGACACCGGAATTGTTCGCGCGCACCATCGCCAATCTGCGCGAGGTCTCGCCGCATTTTTTCATCACGGTGCCGCTGGGTTACGCCATGCTGTGCGACGCGATGGAGGCGGATGAAGACCTGCGCGACCGGTTTTTCCGCAATATCCGCTGGCTGGGTTTCGGTGGTGCCCTGCTGCCGCAATCGGTCGCGGAACGGCTGGCGGCCCTGTCGCGGGCGGCCAGAGGGGCGGAGGCCCCGGTCTATTCCTTCTATGGCGCCACGGAATTCCTGCTGGGTGCCCTGAAATACTGGCCCGGCGGCCCGACAGACGTCATCGGCCTGCCGCTGCCCGGCGTGGATTTGAAACTGGTGCCCATGGATGGCCGGTATGAGATGCGCATGCGCGGGCCGACGCTGATGCCCCGCAGTGGTTATCTGGGCGCGGCCGAGGTCTCCGCCGGGCTGTTCGACGCGGAAGGCTATTTCCGCACCGGTGACGCCGTGCGCTTTGCCGACCCGGAGCGACCCGAAAGCGGGCTGGTTTTCGCCGGACGGCTGGCCGATGATTTCAAGCTGCTGTCGGGCACCTATGTCCAGGTCAATGCCCTGCGCCAGGACTTCCTGGCCGCGAGCGAGGCGCTGGTGCGCGAAGTGGTCTTCTGTGGTGTGAACCAGGACCATATCGGCGCCCTGATCTGGCCCCGTACCGCCCTGACCCCCTTCGCGCGGGAGGACTTGCGCGCGTTGATCCGGGATTTCAACGCGGCCCAGACGGGATCGGCCCGGCGTATCGGCACCGCCCTTGTCATGACCGAACCGCTGGCCTTCGACCGGGGCGAGGTGACCGACAAGGGCAATGCCGCCCCCCGCGTGGTGCGCGACCGCCGCGCGGCGGATGTGGCCCGCCTGTTCACCGACCCGCCCGATCCCGCCATCCTGTGCTTTACCAGGGGCGCGGCCACGGCCGCCCGGCCCCGTACCGGAGCAAGCAACCATGCCTGAAGCCTATATTTTTGATGCCGTGCGCACCCCGCGCGGCCGGGGCAAGCCCGACGGTTCCCTGCACTCTATTACGCCGCTGTCCTTGTCGACCCAGGTTCTGGCGGCCCTACGCGACCGCAACGGGCTGGACACGTCCTGGGTGGATGATGTTGTGCTGGGCTGCGTGTCGCCAGTGGGCGACCAGGGGGCAGACATCGCCCGCACAGCCGTCCTGATGGCCGATTATGCCGAGAGCGTGTCTGGCATCCAGGTGCATCGCTACTGCGCATCGGGGCTGGATGCCGTCAACATCGCCGCCGCCAAGGTCATGGCGGGTGAGGCACGGCTGGCCATCGGGGGCGGTGTGGAAAGCATGTCGCGCATTCCCATCAATTCCGACGGAGGGGCCTGGCCCATCGATCCGGATTCCGCGCTGAAGAATTACTTTGTGCCGCAGGGGATCAGCGCCGATCTGATCGCCACCCTGGACGGGTTCAGCCGCACCGACGTTGACGCCTATGCCGTGGAAAGCCAGCGCCGCGCCGCCCGCGCCTGGAAGGAGGGGCGCTTTGCCCGCTCCATCGTGCCGGTGCGCGATCAGGCCGGCAACATCGCGCTGGCCCATGATGAACATATGCGCCCCGACGCGACCATCGAGGGGCTGGCCGGGTTGAAGCCGGCCTTCCAGGTGCCGGGGGAGGCGGCGTTCGACGCCATCGCCATCCAGCGCTATCCGCAGGTGGAACATGTCGAGCATGTCCATCATGCCGGCAATTCGTCGGGCATCGTCGATGGCGCTTCCGGTGTGCTGATCGGCACGAAGGAGGCGGGTGCGGCGCTGGGGCTGAAGCCACGTGCCCGTATCCGGGGGGGCGCGTCCATCGGGTCGGAACCGACCATCATGCTGACGGCACCCGCCACCGTGTCGCGCAAGCTGCTGGACCGGCTGGGCATGACGCCCGGTGATATCGATCTGTACGAGTTGAACGAGGCCTTCGCAGCCGTGGTCCTGCGCATGATGGCGGCACTTTCCATCCCGCACGACAAAATGAACGTCAATGGCGGGGCCATCGCCATGGGGCACCCGTTGGGCGCCACGGGCGCCATGATCCTGGGCGCCGTCCTGGACGAACTGGAACGCACCGGCAAGGGCACGGCCCTGATCACGCTGTGCGCCGGTGCCGGCCAGGGCGCCGCCACCGTGATTGAGCGCGTCTGAGCCGGGGAGAGGAAACATGCGGAATTTCATCATCGAGACCGATGCCGACGGCATCGCCCTGGTCACCTTCGACGTTCCCGGCCGCAGCATGAATACGCTGAGCGATGCCGTGATCGCGGAACTGCCGGACCTGATCGAAACCTTGAAGAATGACGGCGCCATCAAGGGCGTCGTCCTGTGCTCCGGCAAGGCCAGTGGCTTTTGTGCGGGGGCCGACCTGGGCGATCTGGGCCGTGCGGCGGGGACCCGCATCGCCCCGCCTCCCCTGTCCGAACTGTTCCGGCGGCTGGAGGTGCTGGGCAAGCCGGTGGCGGTTGCGCTGGAAGGGCTGGCGCTGGGCGGCGGGCTGGAACTGTCGCTGTCCTGCCATTACCGGGTCGCGGCCGACAGTCCCAAGGTCAAGCTGGGCCTGCCGGAGGTGACGGTGGGCCTGCTGCCGGGTGCCGGTGGTACCCAGCGCCTGCCCCGCCTGACCGGCGTGGCCAAGGCTTTGCCGCTGCTGCTGGAAGGCCGTCCGCTGGACTCGGCCAAGGCGCTGGCGCTGGGCATCGTGGATGAGGTGGTGCCGGCCGGTGAGACGGTGGCGGCGGCAAAGCGCTGGGTGCGGGAAAAGGGCGATCCCGTGGCCCGCTGGGACCGCAAGGATTACCGGCTGCCGGGTGGCCTGCCTTACAGTGCCGGTGGCATGCAGGCCTTCATCATGGCCAACGCCACCGTGCGCAAGCGCACCTTCGGCAATTATCCCGCGCCGGAGAACATCCTGAAATGTGTGTTCGAGGGGGTGCAGGTGCCCATCGATGCCGGCCTCAGGATCGAGACGAATTATTTCCTCAACACCTTCGCCACGCCCCAGGCCAAGGGCATGGTGCGCAGCCTTTTCCTGTCCAAACAGGCGCTGGACAAGGGTGACCGTTCGGCCAAGGTGGCCCCGCCCGCCGGTGTGGCCGTCATCGGGGCCGGCATGATGGGGGCCGGCATCGCCTATTCCCAGGCGCTGAAAGGCATCAATACCATCCTGGTCGATGTCAGCGAGGCGGCGGCGGAAAAGGGCAAGGATTATGCCCGTAAGCTGGTTGCCGCCGACATCGCCAAGGGCCGCACTACGCAGGCACAGGGCGACGCCCTGCTGGACCGGATCAAGGTGACGGCCGATTACGCCGCGCTGGCCGGCGCCGATCTGGTGGTGGAGGCGGTGTTCGAGGATGCGGCGCTGAAGCATGAGATCACCCGCCGCGTGCAGGCGGCGGCCGGTCCCGGCATCATCATCGGCTCCAACACCTCCACCCTGCCCATCACCGGGCTGGCTCAGGCATCGGAACGGCCGGAGAATTTTGTGGGCATCCACTTCTTCTCCCCCGTCGACAAGATGCATCTGGTGGAGATCATCCGCGGCGCGAAGACCAGTGACGAGACGGTGGCCCGCGCCACCGCCTATGCCATGGCGCTGGGCAAGACGCCGATCGTCGTCAATGACAGCCGGGGCTTCTATACGTCCCGCTGTTTCGGCACCTACATCTATGAAGGGCTGGAGATGTTGATGGAAGGCATCCCGCCGGCCCTGATCGACAATGCCGGGCGGATGACGGGCATGCCGCGCGGGCCGCTGGAACTGACCGACGATGTGGCCGTGGACCTGACCGTGCGTATCGCCGGCCAGACGCGGGCGGCGCTGGGCGATGCCTATCAGGCCCGGCCCTATGAGGTGGTGCTGGAAAAGCTGGTGGATATGGGCCGTACCGGGCGCAAGGCGGGTGCCGGTTTCTATGACTACCCGGCGGGTGCCGCCAAGCGTCTGTGGGGCGGGCTGGCCGATCTGGTGCCGGCGGCCCCGGCGACGTTGCCCGACGTGGCGGTACTGAAGCAGCGGCTGCTGCATCGTCAGGCGCTGGAGGCGGCGCGCTGTGTGGATGAGGGGGTGATCGCCGATCCGCGCGCCGCCGATGTCGGGGCCATCATGGGCTGGGGTTTCGCGCCGTGGACGGGCGGCCCGCTCAGCTACATCGATGGTATCGGGGCGGTGGCGTTCGTGGCGCAATGCGACCGGCTGGCCGCCCTGCATGGCGACCGTTTCGCACCGCCGCCGGGCCTGCGCGCCATGGCTGCCGATGGGGGCGGCTATTACGCCGCCCTTGATGCCGCCTGAGGAGGTTGAACATGCAGATCAACGGATATGCGGCCATCGTCACGGGCGGTGCCTCCGGCCTTGGGGCGGCCACGGCCGCCATGCTGGCGCGGGAAGGGGCGAAGGTCACCCTCTTCGACCTGAATGAAGAGGCGGGGCGGGCCACGGCGGCGGCGATCGGCGCCACCTTCCGTGCCGTCAACATCACCGATGATGCCCAGGTGGCCGACGCGGTGCTGGCGGCGGAGCAACAGAACGGCAAGGCCCGCATCCTGGTCAATTGCGCCGGCATCGCCCCGCCGGCCAAGACGGTCGGGCGGGAAGGGCAGCCGCATGCGCTGGAGCTGTTCCGCCGGGTCATCGACATCAACCTGATCGGCACCTTCAACGCCCTGTCCAAGGTCGCGGCCCGTCTGGCCGATGCCGAACCGGTGGGGGAGGAACGTGGCGTGATCATCAACACGGCCAGCGTCGCCGCCTTCGACGGGCAGATCGGGCAGGCCGCCTATGCGGCGTCGAAGGCCGGGGTGGCGGGCATGACCCTGCCCATCGCCCGCGACCTGTCGCCCCTGGGTATCCGGGTCCTGACCATCGCGCCCGGCATCTTCATGACGCCGATGCTGGCGGGCCTGCCACAGGCGGCGCAGGACAGTCTGGGACGGCAGACGCCATTCCCCTCCCGCCTGGGACGGCCCGACGAATATGCCCAACTCGTGGAAAGCATCATCCGCAACCCCATGCTGAACGGCGAGACCATTCGCCTGGACGGCGCAATCAGATTGGCCCCGAAATGACCGAGACGATCCGATACGAAGTTGAGGACGGGGTGGCCCGGATCATCCTGGACAATCCTGATGCCGGCAACGCCATCGACCAGACCTTTGCCGACCGGCTGCTGGACCTGGCCCATGCGGCGGAGGATGACAAGGCGGTGCGCGCCGTGCTGCTGACCGGCACGGGGCGCCTGTTCTGCGTGGGCGGTAATGTCCGGGCGTTTGCCGCCGCGTCGGACAATCTGGGCAATTTTGTGCGCAAGCTGACGGCGTCGCTGCACATGGCGGTGGCACGGCTGGCATCGTTGTCCAAGCCGGTGATCGTGGCCGTCAATGGTCCCGCAGCCGGTGCGGGGCTGGGCCTGGCTATCCTGGGCGATGTGGTGCTGGCCGCCCGGTCGGCCAGCTTCACCGTCGCCTATCCCGGCATCGGCCTGTCGCCCGATGCCGGCACCACCTTCCTGCTGCCCCGGCTTGTGGGGCTGCGCAAGGCGCAGGAGATGCTGTTCCTGGCCAAGACCCTGAATGCGGAGGAAGCGGTGGCGGCCGGTCTGGCGACGATGCTGCTGGAAGATGCCGACTTGCGCCCGCAGGCGGACAGGATCGCCCGGCGGCTGGCCAGCATGCCGACCCTGGCGCTGGCCCGGTCCAAGCGGCTTCTGCTTTCCTCCTCCTCCCGCGAACTGGAAACCCAGTTGGAGCGGGAGGCGGCGGATATCGCCATCTGTTCCCTGGAACCGCATGCAACCGAAGGCATCAGCGCCTTCCTGGAAGGACGGAAGGCCCGGTTCGCATGACACAGACACAGGCGCCGCAACGCACGGGTCCCCTGGCCGGGGTCCGTGTGCTGGAATTTGCCGGCATCGGCCCCGGCCCCTATTGCGCCATGCTCCTGTCGGACCTGGGGGCGGAGGTGCTGCGCATCGACCGCGCCGGCGGCAATGGCTGGCCCAACCCGGTGATGGACCGCGGCCGCGCCAACCTGACGCTGGATATCCGGTCGCCGGCGGGGCGGGAGCGCTGCCTGGAGGCGGCGTTGCATGCCGATGTGCTGATCGAGGGGTTCCGGCCCGGTGTCATGGAACGGCTGGGTCTGGGGCCGGATGTCCTGTGCGACCGCAACCCCCGCCTGATCTATGGCCGCATGACGGGATGGGGGCAGGAGGGGCCGCTGGCCAGGGCGGCGGGGCACGACATCAACTATATCGCCCTGACTGGTGCGCTCGCGGCCGTCGGCCCGCAGGACGGGCCGGCCACACCGCCGCTCAACCTTGTGGGTGATTTCGGTGGCGGTTCGCTGTTCCTGGCGCTGGGCATCGTGTCGGCCCTGTGGGAACGCGAGCGGTCGGGCCGGGGGCAGGTGGTGGACGCGGCCATTGTCGATGGCGTCACGTCCATGATGGCCATGTTCTCAGGCCTGGTGCCGGCCGGCCATCTCTCGCTGGATCGCGACCGCAGCGTTCTGGGCGGGGCGGCCCCTTTCTATCGCTGCTATCGCTGCGCCGACGGCAAGGAGATTTCGGTCGGGCCCCTGGAGCCGCATTTCTACAAGGAATTGCTGGACCGTCTGGGGGCGCCCGCCGACCTTTATGCCGATCAGGACGACCCATCGTTGTGGCCGGCACGCAGCCTGCGTCTGGTCGCCCTGTTCGCCACCCGCACGCGGGCCGAATGGGTGTCCCTGCTGGAAGGAACCGACGCCTGCTTCGCCCCTGTCCTGACCCTGGATGAGGTGATGGACCATCCGCACATGGCGTCGCGCGGCGCCTATCGGGAGATCGACGGCATACGCCATTGCGCGCCGGCCCCCCGCCTGTCGCGCACACCGCCGGATATCGGTCAGACGCGGGACGGTGAAACCGTGCTGGCCGGGTGGCTGGGAAGCAAGGAGGCCCGGAATGCACGTCATCATCCATGATGAGCCGATGACATCCGGCGCCTGGGGGCCGGTCGAAACCGCCGATCATTTTGCCCAGATGGTCGGCCCGCTCTCCATGCTGGTGATGCCCGGCAATCCGGAAGAACCGGTCCGCATCGGGTTCAGGGTGGAGGAGAAGCATTGCAACAAACTGGGCGGCTGCCATGGCGGGATGCTGGGCACCGTCCTGGACCTGGCGCTGGGCTATGTCGCCAATTTTGCGCGTCAGGAAGAGGGCACGCCGACCATCAGCCTGTCGGTGGATTTCCTGCGCCCGGCACCGGCCGGGACATGGATCGAAAGCCGATGCCGGCTGATTGAAACCACGCGGCGCATGATTTTTGTCGATGGTCTGCTGATCTGCCGGCAAGGAACGGTGGCGCGCGGGAATGCCATCTATCGGCGACCGTCGCGCAACGGGTGACGGAAACAAACACCGCCTGTGTGTCGTCCCATGGCCAGTTGTAGAAGGCGGTTACGGCTGTGCCATCGCCTCCCGCAGGACGGACCGGTCGATCAGGCTGTCCAGTTGCGCGCGGGTGCGGGCGGGGCGGCTGGCCTGGGCCGCCAGCCATTGCTCTTCTTCCACCATGACGTCCAGCATGTCCTCGGGCAGGGTGGCGGGAAAACGGTGGTGATGCCAGGAGGCGGCGACCAGAGCCTCCGGATAACCGCTGGAGGCGGCGACCAGGGGCCAGATCCGCGCCGGCTCCTCCGTCGCCACCCGCGCGGCCGTGATCAGCCGGCGCACGAAATCCACAATCCGCGCGCGGCGCGCGGGGTCGGCCAGCGCCTGGGCCGTGGTGTTCAGATTGTACAACTCGCGATAGACGGTCGGATCGGACAGGCTGACCGCATCATCGCCCAGCGCCATCAGGCTGCGCTCGCTCTCCGGTTCCCAGATGGCGACGGCGTCCACCTGACGCGCCGTCAGGGCCGGTTCCATCTCACGCGGGCGCAGGGGCACCAGCACCACCTCCTGCGCGGCGATACCGGCCCGCGCCAGCAGCCGGTCCAGGAAATAGGCGGCCGATGTGCGTTCGAAAACCCCGATGCGCTTGCCCCGCAGGTCTTCCGCCCTGGTGATGCCGGCCGACCGCCGGGCCACGACCCGGTACAGCCCCTCCGTCACCGTCAGGATGATGCGCAGGTCGGGATTGGCGACGGACGCACGCAGCGCCTGGGTTTCCGCCTGTGCCGCCAGGTCCGCCCGGCCCGGCGCATGGTCGAAGCCGCCGGCGGGGGCTGCCCCGTCCACCTTGAACAGATTATCCACCCCGCCGCTGCTGAAGCGGGCAATGCCGGGGCCTGCCTGCTGTATCGCGAACAGGACGGGGCCAACCTCCATCACGTCATGGCGGCCCACGATCGTCAGCGGCTCTCCCGCCTGCGCGGCGCCGGATGCGGTCAGGATGGCGGCCAGGATCAGGCCTCGGATCAACCGCATGTATTCCCCTGTTTCCAACGATCAGTGTTCGTCAATGTATAATGTCATTTGCTATCATGCCGCAAGAGTATCAATCCGGTCCAATTAAACGATTGGACGCCCCCCACACCCTTTATGGGAAGGTGCTGCAAAAGCACGGTCCGGCAAACGGTTCGCGACCAGAACGGGAGGGCAGAAATGCGGTTCAATGAAGATACCCTGATTGCGTCCGCTGATGGGCGCCGGCGGTTGGGATTGACGGTGGCCCTGGGCGCGCTGTCGATGGGCATGCTGGCCGCGCCCGGCGTTTTCGCACAGGAAACCCCGGCTGAAGAACCGGAACTGCTGGAAATCATCGTCACCGGCACGCGCGTCAGCGGCTTCACCGCGCCGACGCCGGTGACCTCCATCGGTCAGGCGGATCTGGAATCGCGGGCCGTCCGCAACCTTGCCGACATCATGTTCGACACGCCGGCCCTGAAGCCGGCGCAGAATACCGGGCAGTCCAGCCAGCCCATCGGCGCCAGCAATTTTGACCTGCGCGGCCTGGGTCCGAACCGCACGCTGGTGCTGGTCGACGGGCGACGCTTCGCGGCCACGGACCCCACGGGCGGCATCGATGTCAACGTAATCCCGGCGGCGCTGATCAAGCGACTGGAGATCGTGACGGGTGGTGCGTCCGCCGCCTATGGTTCGGACGCGGTGTCGGGCGTGGTCAATATCTTCCTGGACGACCGGTTCGAAGGGGCCAAAGGGTCGGTCCAGTACAGCCAGTCCAAATATGATGACCACCACAAGCCGGCAGCGTCGGTTGCCGTGGGCAAGGCGTTCGGCCGCTTCCACCTTGTCGCCGCCGGCGATTATTTCAAGGATGACGGCCAGTTGAACCAGTCTTCGCGTCCCTGGGCGCGGGGCAATTATGCCGTTCTGACCAACCCCGCCTATCCGGCGACGGCGGGCCAGACACGGTTGGTGATCGCGCCGGACGCGCGTTTTTCCCAGATGACGCTGGGCGGCGTCACCGTGTCCAACAGCATCCCGGCGCTGCGCAATCTTCAGTTCGGGCCCGGCGGTACCGTCCTGCCCTTCACCCGTGGCACCTATGTCGGCAGCACCTTCATGTCGGGTGGTGACGGGGCCAGCCTGTCCGACACCTCCAACATCTCTCCGGAGATCGAGCGCGGCACGGGCTTTGCCAAGCTCAGCTTCGATGCGACGGAGGATATCAGCTTCTTCGCCGACGCGCTTTATTCCCGCGCCGACATCTTCTCTGACGGCACGACATCGACCGATAACGGCCCCACCGGTATCCTGATCCAGCGCGACAATGCCTTCCTGCCATCGCAGATCCGCAGTATTCTGGTCGCCAACAACCAGAACAATTTCCGCATCGGCCGTGTCGGCGCGGAGGAGGGGGCGTTCTTCAACACCGTGGAGAACGAGGTACAGCGTTACGGGCTGGGGGTGAACGGCCGCTTCGGTGATGGCTGGCGCTGGGACGCGTCGGGGCAGTTCAGCCGGGTGCGCTATTACCGCGAGGACGGGAACAACCGCAACAATGCCCGTTTCAGCCTGGGTGTGGATAGTGTTATCAACCCGGCCACGGGTCAGCCCGTCTGCCGCGCGCTGTTGAACAATCCCAACCCGACGGCGGCGCAGGACCCCTATGGCGATATCCGCGCCTGCGTGCCCATCAACCTGTTCGGCGCCGGTTCCGTCTCGCAAGCCGCGCTGGATTATATCGGCGGCACCGCCTTCCTGGACAGCCGGCAGGAACAGGATGTCTATGCCGTGAATATCGAGGGCTCGCCGTTCGCGACCTGGGCCGGGGACGTGTCCATTGCGGCCGGTGCGGAATATCGGCGGGAAAAGGTCCGCGCCACCAATGACGATGTCTCCAAACGGTCCGGCTGGAAGACCGTCAATCCGCAGGCGCTGCGCGGTTCGCTGAATGTCAAGGAAGCCTATACCGAACTGGTGGTGCCGCTGCTGGCCGACCAGCCCCTGGCGCAGTCGCTGGACCTCAACCTTGCGGGCCGTGTCACCGATTATTCCACCAGCGGTCGGGTGGAAACCTGGAAGGCCGGTGCCAATTATCAGCCCGTCGACGATATCCGCCTGCGCGCCACCCTGTCGCGCGACATCCGGGCGGCGAACATCAACGAACTGTTCTCCGGCCAGAACCAGCTTTTCAACACCATCACCAATCCGCTGACCAATGTCGCGCTGACCACGCTGCAACTGACGGGCGGCAATCCCAACCTGCGGCCGGAGCGCAGCAAAAGCTTCACCGGCGGCGTTGTCTATCAACCGGAATGGCTGCCGGGCTTCCGTGCCTCCGTCGATCATTTTTCCTTCAAGATCAAGGATGCGATCACGTCGCTGTCCGGTCAGCAGATCGTGGATGGCTGCCTGGTCGTGAAGCAGGACAATCTCTGCTCTGCCATCACCTTTGACGCCAACAATGTGATTACCCGGGTGCAGGCCACACTGGTCAATGCCGCACGGTCGACGGCCAAGGGTCTGGATTTCGAGGCGATGTACAGTTTCGACCTGGACGAGGCCAAGATCTCCGTCCGGGGCTTGGCCACCTATATCGATGAACTGACGGTCACCAGTAACGGCATCACCACCAACTATGCCGGCACGGTGGGCAGCACGGGCACGCTGGGCCCGGCCGGTGGCATCCCGAAATGGCGGGGTACCTTGTCCACCGACTATACGGCCGGGGTTTACGCCCTGGGCGCCGTGCTGCGCTATGTCGATGGTGGAAAGCTGAATGTCGGTTATGTGGAAGGCGTGGACATTCCTGACAACAGCGTGCCGTCGCGCACCTATGTCGATATCAATGGCAAGGTGACCGTGACCGATGCGGTGGAGATTTACGGTGCCATCGACAATCTGTTCAACAAGGCCCCGCCCCTGACCCCCAACGCCGTGACCGCACCCAGCTACGCCTCTTCGGTCTTCTATGACCGGATCGGCCGCACCTATGCGGTGGGCGCGCGATTCAAGTTCTGATGCCAGGGGTCAAAAGTTTTGACCCCTGGCATCCGCGCCGACGGGCGCGGCGGTGGCCCATGCCGCCGAAGTCAGTAAATCCTGACAAGTCAGGATTTACTGACACGTGTATGATTGGATGCGGAAATGAAAAAGCCCGCCAGCTCCAGGGAGCTGGCGGGCCTTTTATTGTCTACCCCCGGCCCAGGAAGGGCTGACCGATGGGCAGGATGACGCTTTCCAGCACATTCACCTCCGGCGGCATCGCGGCGATGCACTGGATAAGCTCCGCCACCTGTTCGGGGCGCATCGACTGTTCGGCACTCATCCGGTCCAGGCCCGGCACGAAGTTGGTGATGGTGGAGCCGGGATGGATGATGCCCGCCGTGATGCCATGCTCGCGACCGTCCAGGGCGATGGAGCGGGTCAGGCCATCCAGGGCGAATTTGGTGGTCGTATAGGCCGCCGTATGTTCGCGCGGCACCAGGGCGGAGATGCTGCCGACCAGCAGGATACGCCCCCGGCGTCGTGGCTTCATCATCCGCATGGCGGCGCGGCAGCACAGGAAGGCGGCGGTCAGGTTGACGTCCAGCACCTCGCGCCAGCGCGTCAGGCTCAAATCCTCCAGGGGGGTTTTGTCGGCGATACCGGCATTACTGACCAACAGGTCGGGCGGGCCGAAACTATCCCGTACCGCGTCAAACAGGCTGTCCACCTGATCCTCGCGCGTCACGTCGGCGGCATGGGCGCGGGCCGTGCCGCCGGCCCCGTTGATTTCCGCCGCGATGGACGCCAGCTTGTCCCGGCTGCGCGCGACAAGCGCCACCTTCATGCCGGAAGCGGCCAGACGGCGGGCGACGGCCTCCCCGATGCCGGAACTGGCGCCGGTGACGATGGCCACGTTTTGGGAGAGATCCTGCATCGATGATCCTCGCTGTTTTGGGTGATGGTCTCTCGATCTGTCACCCGAAATGTGACATAATCGAACTAAATCCAGCATTAACAAACGATCTGGAGGCCGCATGCCGGTGGATCAGAACGCCATCCCCTGCGATGGCTGCATTCAATGCTGCAAGAATGATCAGGTGATCCTGCATCCCGAGGCGGGGGACGATCTGTCCTTCTATCGCTGGGAACCGATCGCGTCGGCCCTTTATCCTGGCCGGGCCATGGCCGCGCTGAAGCGCGATCCCATTACCGGCCATTGCACCTATCTGACGGCGCAGGGCTGTTCGATCCATGACAGGCGGCCATCGGTCTGCCGCCGGTTCCATTGTGCCCGCACGGCCCTGGCGCTGGAAAAGCTGTCCCACCAGACCCGGAAGATTTTGCGCCGCCGGGGCGACGTGTTCGACGCGGACCTGCTGGAACGCGGTCGCGACCGGCTGCAACGGGCCCGCGAACTGGGGCTGGAGCATGTGCTGGACACTGACCAGCAGGTGGCCGCGTTTGAACGGATCGCGGCGATGCCGGTGAAGGGGCGTTAACCCCCCACCCCATGCATGACCCTGATTTCGGCATAGGAGCGCAGGCCGGCCAGGCCCATGCCACGGCCGATGCCGGATTCCTTGAAGCCGCCGAAGGGCAGGTCGGGGGCGGCGCCACCATGGCCGTTGATCCAGACGGTGCCGGCCTCCAGCCGCTTGGCCAGGGCTTCCGCCCGCGCGCGGTTGCCGCTCCATACCGAGGCACCCAGACCGAAGCGGGTGGCGTTGGCGCGGGTCACGGCCTCTTCATCGCTGTCGAAGGACAGGATGGGCAGGACGGGGCCGAACTGTTCCTCATCCACCAGCCGCGATCCTTCGCGCAGGCCGGTGACGATGGTGGGGGCGATGAAATAGCCGGGGCGGTTCAGGGCGTGGCCACCGGTCAGAATGGTGCCACCCTGGGCACGGGCATCCTCGATGATGGCCAGCACCTTGTCGAACTGCGGCCGGTTCTGTACGGGGCCGTATTCGACATCCGGCTCGAACCCGCCGCCTACACGGGCCTTCTGCGCCTCCGCCGCCAGGGCATCGGCCAGGGCACCGGCGATGGGGGCCTGGACCAGGACACGTTTCACCGCCATGCAGATCTGGCCGCTATTGATGAAGGCGCTGGCGAACAGGCGCGGCGCGATCTCCGTCACATCGATATCGTCCAGCACGATGGCGGCATCATTGCCGCCCAGTTCCAGCGATACCCGCTTCAGGCTGGCCGACGCTGCCGCCATCACCTTCTTGCCGGTGGCGGTGGAGCCGACGAAGGCGATCTTGTCGATGCCGGGATGATTGGTCATCCACTGGCCCAGATCATTGCCGCCCGACAAGGTATTGACCAGACCGGGCGGCAGGGTGCGGGCCGCCAGTTCGCCCAGGCGCAGCGTCGACAAGGGCGTGAAGGGGGAGGGCTTGACCACCACCGCATTACCAGCGGCCAGCGCCTGGGCCACCATCTGCATGGCCAGGATCAAAGGCGCGTTCCAGGGCGCGATCACGCCCACCACGCCCATGGGCACATAATCCAGCCGCACCGGACCCAATGGCCCCTCCCGCAGATAACCGCCGCCGATATCCAGCGCGGCCATGCCGGCGATCCGGTCGGCGGCAAAGGCCACCTCGCGCCGGGCCACGGACAGCGGCTTGCCCTGTTCACGGGTCAGCAGTTCGGCCAGCGGCTCGGCTTGCGCGCGGATGGCGTCGGCGAAGGTGACCATGGCGGCGGTGCGGGCGGGGGCATCCAGATGCCGCCAGATGGCGAAGGCGTTGCGGGCGGCCGTGACGGCGAGGTCCAGTTGCGCTTCGCTGGCATCGGGCGCCAGGGCGAAGGGTTCGCCCGTGGCGGGGTCGATCACCGGAAAATGCGCCGCGGCGGGCACGGCCTCGCCGCCGATGGACAGCAGGAAGTTCGTCATGGGGCGCACCCGTGTTTGGGATGTGGGAACGGTTAGCGCTGTCCCGTGGAACAATATCCACCGTCACCCCGGCGCAAGCCGGGGCCCAAGTGACAAGCGCCTTGCTCTACGACCTGGGCCCCGGCCTTCGTCGGGGTGACGGTAGAGAACGTGACAATGGTGGTACCCAAGAGTTTCGCTGGATCTCCGCTTTCGCGGGAATGACGGCGGAGGGGGTGAAAGCGGGGAGAAGGCGAACCCTCACCCCTCTTTCTCCTTCGCCTCCCGCTCCTCCACCACCTCCAGGAACTTGCGGCTGGCGGAGATGGCCGACGGCCAGGAGGCGTAGAAGGCGAGATGGGCGATGGCCTCACCGATCTCTTCCTTGGTCAGGCCGTTATCCAGCGCCAGACCCAGATGCGCCGGCAATTGTTCGGGCCGGTACATGGAAATCAGGGCGGCGATGGTGACGAGACTGCGGTCGCGCTTGGACAGGCCCGGGCGCTCCCACACATCCTCGTACAGCACGCGGTCGGTCAGTTCCACCAGGGTGGGGACCACGGCTTTCAACTCGTTGCCCTTCCTGGCGCTTGGGCGCTTCATAAGACCTCTCCCTCATTTTTCATTCGCCTCAATCGCCGGTGCCCCCATCCGTGGGCTTGGCTTACGCGCCATGTGGCGCGCGGCGGCGGTCGCCGCCGACCTGAGTGGTCATCAGGGATGACCACTCAGGTTATTCGGGACGATTGTAGGCGCCCATGCCGGGGCGGAAAGTCTTTTCGTCCAGGAACTGTTTCAGGCCCTGTTCCTTGCCTTTTTCCGGGTCCACGAAATTGGTCTGGTCGACCTTGGCCGTCAGATATTCCGACGCCTGTTCCCAGTTCATTTCGCGGGCGTACTTATAGGCCAGCTTGGCCTGACGCAGCACGGTCGGGTTCTTGCCCAGCAGCGTGCGGGCAATCTCCGTGGTGCGGGCGCGCAGCCGGTCCTTGGGCACCGCCTCGTTCACCAGACCCATGGCGGCGGCCCTGGCGCCGTCGAACTGTTCACCGGTCATCACGTAATAGAGTGCCTGACGGTCGCCCATGACGGTGGCGATGGCCTTGGACACGGCCCCGCCGGGGATGACGCCCCAATTGATCTCCGACAGGCCGAAAACGGCCTTTTCATCGGCGATGGCCAGATCGCAGGCGATCAGGGGGGTGAAGGCACCGCCGAAACACCAGCCATTGACCATGGCAATGGTCGGCTTGGCATAATGCATCAGGTTGCGCCATTGCCAGGCGCGGGTCGAGCGATAGGCGCGGTGTCGTTCGATATCGCCCAGCCCGTCGGTGGCCCGGAAGAAATCCTTCAGGTCCATGCCGGCGGAAAAGGCGTCGCCCACGCCGGTCAGGACCAGCACGCCACAGCGCGGGTCGGTTTCCAGCGCGTCCAGCACCTCGTTCATTTCCTTGGCCAGGCCGACGCTCATGGCGTTGCGCTTGGCGGGGCGGTTCAACTGTACCCAGGCGATGCCGTCGTCGAATTCGACCAGCACGTCGTTGCCGCCGGGGATGGGCCGTTCAATGGCTTCGGTTGTCGTCACGTCCGATGTCCTTTTCATTCGGTGATGAACAATGCGTCAAGCGCCATGACCCCTTCGCCCCTGGCGAAAACCGTCAATGGGTTGACGTCGACTTCCCTGATTTCCGGATGGGTGCGCAGGATGGCGCCCAGGGCCAGGATGGCGTCGGCCACCGCCTCCACATCGCGGGCCGGTTGACCCCGGAAGGGGCCCAGCAGCTTGGCCCCGCGCATCTGGTGCAGTCGGTCCAGGACCTGGGCGCGGCTGGCGTGGGCCGGCAGCATCTCCACGGCGTCCAGCGCCTCCACCCATACACCACCCAGGCCGAAGACCACAAATGATCCCCATTCCGGATCGTTGCGCCCGCCCAGGACCAGTTCCAGGCCGGGGGGGGCCATCTTTTCGATCAGGATGCCGTCCAGGCCGCCCTCGGGGATATGAAGCTGTGCGCTGTCCATCAGGCGCTGCCAGCCGGCGCGCAGGGCCGCCTCATCCTTGATGCCCAGGATGACGCCGCCGACGTCGCTCTTGTGGGTCAGGCTGGCGGCCTGAAGCTTCATGGCCACGGGATAGCCGAAACAGGCCGCCAGTTGTACGGCGGAATCCACGTCGCGGAAGACCAGCACACCCTTGGGCACCCGGATGCCATATTCCGACAGCAGCGCCTTGCCCTCATATTCCGGCAGCGGGCCCCGGCGGGGCAGCTTCGGGGCGGGCGGCGGCTGGGGCGTGCGGGTGCCGACACGGGCCAGGGCGTCGGCGTAGTCCCGCACAGCCCTGAAGGCACGCAGTGCCCGGTCGGGGGACCGGAACAGGGGCGTGTCGGTGTCGCGCAACGGCTTCACGCAGCCGGGGTCCAGCGGCGCCTCATCGCCGATGATGGCCAGGGCCACCGGCTTCGGCGCCGTGCGGGCCAGCGGCGCGATCACGTCCGACTTGGCCCGCTGCTGCCAGGGGCCGCCGCCGGCCAGCGCCAGCAGGACGGCGCCGACAGCGGGGTCGGTCATCATGGCGTTGGTGGTCTTGGCAAAGACCGATGCGTCGGAAAAGCCGGCGATACCGACATCCAGCGGGTTCGACGCCTCGCATTGCGGGGGCAGCATCTCCCGCAGAGCGTCCAGCGTCTCCTCACCCAACGCCGCGACCGGCAGCCCCACCTTCTCGCAGAAATCCAGGCTGATGCCGCGCACGGCGCCGGAATTGGTGACGATGCCCATGGCGCCCTGGCTGGGGGCGGGGAAACGGTAGAGGATGGCCGCGGTGTCGAACAGCTCGTCCATGGTTTCCACCAGGACCACGCCTTCATCCTCCACCGCCGCTTTCATGGTGGCGTAATCGCCCAGCATGGCGCCGGTATGGGACTGGGCGGCGGCGCGGCCCGATGCGCTGGACCCCGGATGGACCATGATGATGGGCCGGCCCGCCTGCCGCGCCATGCGGGCGGCGTCCAGGAAGGCGGCGGGATCGCGGATCTGCTCGACATAGACGGCGATCAGGTTCGCCCCTTCCTCCACCAGATGGCGGATGACATGGTCGACGCGCACCACGGCCTCGTTGCCGGTGGAGACCACATGCGAGATGCGGATGCCGCGCGCCAGCAGGGCGGAACGGATGTTGGACGCCATGGCGCCGCTCTGCGCGATGACCCCCATATGCGGGCCGTCCGCCGCCGGCTGGAATTCCAGCGATTCAAAGCTGAGCGCGGCACCGCTGATGTAATTGGCAAAGCCCATGCAGTTGGGGCCCAGCAGGGCCAGACCGCCGTCGCGACAGATCCGGGCGATCTCCTCCTGCTCCTGCGCTCCTTCCTCACCGGCTTCCCGGAAGCCGGCGGCAAAGACGACGGCGCCGCCCACGCCGCGTTCGATACAGGCCTCGATAGCCTCCTTCACCGCCTTGCGCGGCACGTTCAGCACGGCCACATCCACACCCTGCGGCAGGGCCTGGATCGACGGCAGGCAGGGGATGCCATTGATCTCCGCCCGTGTCGGGCTGACCAGATGCAGGGGGCCATTGAAGCCGGAGCCTGCAATATTCTTCAAGATGACGCCGCCCACCGATGCCGGCTCCGGCGACGCACCGGCGATGGCGATGGAGCGGGGACGCAGCAGGCGTGCGAGATCGATACGGGAAGCGGATGCCCCCGTTTGCATATCGGATGTCGGCACTTCAGACCTCTTGTCTGTTGGCGCGGAAGGGGGCGAACCGGTCCGCCGCACTTTTCAGCGCGTTCTTGTACATGACCATGTCGGATTGCCAGGCGATGTAGCGGGACCCCCGCTCGACCGCCTGTTTCAGGGCGTCGGGATTGCTGGCCACCATGCCGAAATGTTTGCCGGCGCGTTTACAGGCGTCGATCACACGGTCAACGACCTTCTGCACCTCTGGATGCTCCGCCTCGCCGGGATAACCCAGCGACTGGCTGAGATCGCCGGTGCCGATGAAGGCCACGTCCAGATGATCCACCTGACACAACGCCTCGATATCGGCGGCCATGCGGGCATTTTCGACATGGACGGCGACGGTCGTGTCGCGGTTCGCCCGCTCGATATAGGTCTTGGGCGGGGTGAAGGCGTAATCGCCGGCGCGGCAGCCGGGGGCCCAGCCGCGTTCACCGATGGGATGGTATTTGGCGCGGCGGACCACGGCGCGCGCCTCCTCGGCCGAAGACAGGGACGGCACCTGGATGCCGCTGGCACCGCTGTCCAGCGCGTGCAGGATATTGGCTTCCCCGGCATCGGCGGTGCGGACGATGGCGGCCATGCCCACCAACTGGGCGGCGCGGATCAGTTCCTCGATCTCGCCATGCGTGAGATTGGCATGTTCACTGTCGATGATGATGAAGTCGAAACCGGAGAGTCCGATCATCTCGACAAGGTTTGGCGAGGCGAATTTGACGAAGGTGCCGAAGACCGGCTCGTCATTCTCCAGGCGCCGCTTGATTAGGCTGTTGATCACAAGGCACCTCCCGATGGGCGACGCCGCTCTCTGCCGGGGACGTCTGCCTCCCGTCCATCCAATGCAAAGGCGGGGTCGGAATCAAATGCTGATTACGGCCTTGTCCGATAACGATGCGGTATCGGAGCGGTTGGCTGGAGAACCAATGCCGTGACGGCATCAATCGGCGGACCAAAAAGAATTAGACGCAAGCCTGCATTACCTTCCTACTGGCCCAATCGGCAAATGCCGGAATAGAAAGAATTAGTGTCCGGGAGGCGGCGTGTACGGAAAGAACGACTTGCGGGCTGCATTGGCGCCGGTGGCGGTAAGGCCTGCCACGACCCCCTTCAAACCCGCATCCTATGGGCGATTCTACGCGGAAACCCCGGTGGAGGAAGGGCCTTTGGCCCGCACCTGGCTGGCACGCGGGCAAAATCTGATCGTCGCCTACAGCCGTGTGTCTGCTGGTGCTGTATTGTCGCGGGCGGCCCAGGTCGATGAATATGCCGTCGTGCTGTCCGATGCCGGCCTGTCGGTGGAGATCACGGCCGGCGATCAGACGGAGATCGCCCACGGCCCCTGCGTGGCCTTTGTGCCACCGGGCGACAGCGTTGTGAAGGCGCTGGGGCAGGGGGACGTTTACCGGCTGATCACGGTGCGGTCCACCGATCTGGCGGAGCGTTGCGCCAATGCCGGCGATTATGCCACGCCCGACCCCAACGTGCCGGAATTTCAGGCCTGGCCCGACCCGGTCGGCGGGTTCCGCATCCGGGTCTATTCCGGCGATGTGCCGGCACAGCAGGGGCGGTTCGGGCGGCTGTACCGCTGTTCGACCATCATGGTGAACCTGACCAGCGGCCGGCCCGGTCCCCGCGACCCGGCCGACCTGTCACCCCATCATCATGATGATTTCGAACAATATTCCGTCGCCACCGCCGGCGACTTCATCCACCATCTGCGCTGGCCCTGGACGGGCAACAGCGCGCATTGGCTGGATGACCAGCACGAGTTTTGCGCCAGCCCCTCGGTTGCGGTGATCCCGCCGCCGGCCATCCATACATCGCAAGGGGTGGCGGACGGCTTGAACCGCCTGCTGGATGTGTTCTGCCCGCCCCGCCGGGACTTCTCCGCGCGGGAAGGCTGGGTGCTGAATGCGGCCGATTATCCGGCCCCTGAACTCTGACCAACACCGAAGAACCGCTTGCCAAGGCGGCGCCTTTTCGAAACGGGAGGAAATGATGACGGATCGCAGGATTGATGATCTGCTGATCGGCGCGATTGACCTGCATTGCCATAGCGGCCCCTCGGTCATGCCCCGCAGCCTGAACCATGTGCAGGCCATCCATGAGGCGGAGGCCGCCGGCCTGCGCGCCATCCTGTTCAAGGATCACTATTATTCCGTCACGCCGGTGGCCGAGCTTCTGAAGGAGACGATGAAGCCGAAGATCGAGCTTCTGACGGGTGTGCCACTGAACAATACGTCGGGCGGGTTGAACCCCTATGCTGTGGAGCATGGGTTCAAGCTGGGCGCGCGGCTGGTCTGGATGCCGACCTTCTCCGCCGCCAACCATATCCGCCATTCGCATCGGCGTCAGTTCCTGCCCACCAAGGAAAAGATGCTGCCGCCCACGGCGCTGAGCGTCGTTGATGCGAAGGGGGCGCTTCTGGACGAGGTCAAGGTGATCCTGGACCAGATCGCCGATTACGACGCCATCCTGTCGGCTGGCCATCTGCATATCAGCGAGATCTGGCCGCTGTTCGCCGAGGCCAAGAAGCGCGGCGTGAAGCGGCTGATGGTCAACCATCCCACCTTCCTGATCGACTGCAACGCGGCCGACATGAAGGAACTGGCCGCCATGGGTGCCTATCTGGAGCACTCCTGCTGCATGTGGGCGGGGGTGCAGGGCAAGCATTACACGCTGGAAAGCCTGGATGTGGTGATCAAGGCCGGCGGCGTGGACAGCACCATCATCGGGTCCGACCTGGGTCAGGTGGGCAATCCCAGTCCGGTGGAGGGTTTCCGCCATGTCATCGGCATGTGCATCGAACTGGGTTATTCCGACGATGACATCCGCAAGATGATCAGCACCAACGCCGCCCGTCTGGTCGGGCTGGACGAGCCACGGCAGGCACGGTCCGCCGCTGCCGAGTGAACAGCCTACCATAACGACGAAAAGTCGGAATTCAGGGAGAAACGAGCATGCCGGCCAGTCCCTTGGACGTCATCGCCAAGATGCCGATGCGCACGCGGCAATATGTGATCATCGCGTTGTGCTGCCTGATCAACATCACCGAAGGCTACGACATGATGTCGGCGGCCTATACGGCGCCGCTGTTCACCGCCGAATGGGGTGCGCCGCGCACCGCGCTGGGTATCCTGTTCTCCATGGGCTCCCTGGGGCTGGCCTTCGGCGCCTTCGCGGCCGCACCCATCGCCGAACGCATCGGGCGGCGCGGTGTGACCTTCGTGGCATTGGCCGGCATCACCATTTCCCATGCCCTGTCGGCCATGGCCCATTCCATGGAGATGCTGACCTTCCTGAAATTCCTGATGGGCGTCGGGCTGGGCATGCTGGTGGTCAGCCTGAATGTGCTGGTCTCCGAATTCGCCAATGATGATCGCCGCAATCTGATGCTGTCGCTGCTGCATACCGGCTTCAGCATCGGCATGACCATCAGCGGCGCCGTCACCGGCCTGTTGCTGGAGCCATACGGCTGGCGGTCGGTATTTGTGGTCGGTGCCGCCATCAATATCGTGCTGCTGGCCGTGCTGACCCTGTTCATGTGGGAATCCCCAGCCTATCTTCTGTCGGCGCGGCCCCGCAATGCCCTGCCACGCCTCAACAAGATCCTGACCGGCCTGGGCCAGCCGACCCTGTCGGAACTGCCGCCCCCGCCGCCGCGCACAGAGCGCAAGGAAAACCGGGCGATGGCGCTGCTGTCCAGTGATGTCCGGCGCCTGTCCCTGCTGATGTGGACGGCGTCCTTCGTCTATGCCGTGGTCGGCTATTTCCTGCTGAACTGGAAGCCGACGGTCCTGGTGGATGCCGGACTGACGCCGACACAGGCGAGCTTTGCCGGTGTGGCGCAGGGTATCTGCGGGTCGGTCGGCCATATCGTGGTCGGGATGCTGGCCAAGCGGGTGGGCGAAGGGCGGTTGACCGCCATCTTCTTCCTGGTCATGGGCTGCGTTCTGGTGCTGTTCGGCAATGTGCAGGCCAGTGCGCCGGTGATGATCGCGCTGGCCTGTTCGCTGACCTTCTTCACGGTCGGCTCCTATACCGGTGTGTTCCTGACCACCATCGCCCATTATCCGCTGCATCTGCGCAGTTTCGGTGTCGGGTTCGTGGTTGGCATCGGCCGGGCCGGCGCCGTCATCGGCCCCTTCATCGGCGGCTTGCTGCTGGATGCGGATATCGGCCGTGGCGCCACCTTCGTGTTCTTCGCGACGCTGAGCGTGATCCCCGCCGTGGCCCTGCTGGTGCTGGGCCGGGCGATCAAGCCCAGTGCGCCACAGGCTGCGTCGGTGTAAGGGGGACAGCATGGGCCAGGCAACCAGCAGGGAACCGCTGTACGATTCCCACGCGCATGTCTTCACCACCGACGAGACGCGCTATCCCACGGATACGCGCAACGCCAGGGAGGGGGAAGAGAACCTTCGCCGGCGCATCGCCGCCGACCCGATGACGGGGGAACGGCTGCTGCGACGGTGGGAGGCGGCGGGCATCGTGGGCGGTGCCGCCGTGCAGTACAACACGATCTACAAGAAGGATAACCGCTATCTGCTGGACATGGCGGATGCCCATCCGGGCCATTTCTCCGCCGTCGTCATGCTGGATGCGCAGGACCCGGAAAGCCCCGCGACGATCGACCGGATGGTGGCCGACCACGGGATCGTGGGCTTGCGCCTGTTCGGATATCCCGATGCCGATGGCCATTATCCCTGGCTGGACAGCGAGGCGGCGCTGAAAAGCTGGCAGGCGGCCGACCGGCACGGCCTGACCATGGTGATCATGTATGCGCCGGGCGTGCCGTCGGCGGCGGCCCTGGAGCGCATCGCCGGTCTGGCCTGCCGCTTCCCGCGGCTGCGCATCGCCCTGGACCATTTCGGCTGGCCGGGCGGGGGGGAGCCGGGATCGCTGGGGCTGGTGCCAGAACTGGTTTCCATGCGCCGGTTCCGCAATGTCTATTTCAAGCTGACCACCATCAATTTCCAGATGTTCGACAAGGCCGGGGTCGATCACGCGGCCTTTGTCCGGCGGGCGGCGGACATTATGGGGGCCGACCATATCATGTGGGGCTCTGACGTGGGCAACACGCCCGACAGTTACGACGGCATGGCGGCGCAGGCGCGTGCCTCGGCCTTCCTGCTGACCCCGGATGAACGCCGTTTCTACCTGCGCGCCACCGCCCGCAGCCTGTTCCAGCGGGGAGCGCTGTAGGAAATGCAGATCGACCCACCCATCGTCGATGCGCACGCCCATATCATGACGCGGCGCATGCCGTTCCGGGAGGATGCCTGGACCCGGCCGGAATATGAGTATACGGCCGAGGACTTCGTGGCCGATCTCGACCGGCACGGCATCGCCTTCGGCATCGTCACCGCCGCCAGCCTGTATGGTGATTACAACGACTATACGCTGGCCTCGCTGGCCCGGTACAGGCGCCTGCGCGCCACCGTCATGCTGGAGCCGGAGACGGATGCGGCATCGATCCGGGAACTGGCCGATCAGGGCGTGGTCGGCGTGCGCATGCAATGGAAGCTGGATGCCGCGCCGCCGGACCTGGCCAGCTTCCGCTATGCCAAGTTCCTGAACCGTCTGGCCGATTGCGGCATGCATGTCGAACTGAACGCCAGTGCCGATCAGCAGGCTTTGGTCCTGCCGGTGCTGATGGCACACGGCATCAATGTCGTCGTCGATCATTTCGGCCTGCTGCGCGCCCCCGACGGCATGGAGGGGGAAGGGTTCAAATCCATCCTGCGCGCCGTGGCGACGGGACGTACCTGGGTGAAAATCTCCGCCGGGTTCCGGCTGGACCCCGCGCTGCGTCAGGCGGCGGCGGCACGGCTGCTGTCGGAAGCGGGCGGCGACCGCCTGCTCTGGGGCAGCGACGCCCCCTTCGTGGGCAAGGAAGGGGGCGTATCCTACGCCGATACCGTTTCCCTGTTCCATGAACTGGTACCCGATGCCGCCACGCGCCGCCGCATCTCCGACGCGGCGCTGCGGCTCTGCTTCTTCTGACGAATGATCCCCGCCGAACCGTTTTGGCGGGTCAGGGTTTGATGCCGGAACGGTATCGGTCATGCCGAGAGTAGCATTGGATCTTCGTCATGATAGAATTCAATATGAAATTAACAAACAATACATAAGCCGGACGGAAACTGTCCGGCCAGGGAGGAACAGATGATTCAAGAGCTGCGTCGCGGTTCCCTTAAGCATGTGTCGAAATATGGTTCGGTCAGCCTGATCGCCCTTGGCGTCGCAGCGCTGGCCCCGCAGACGGGTGTCGCGCAGGAACTGGAACTGGAAGAGATCGTCGTCACCGGCACGCGTATTTCCGGTTTCACGGCGCCCACGCCCCTGACCTCTGTCGGTGCGGCCGAGTTGCAGGACAAGGCGATCACGACGGTTTCCGACCTTCTGCAGGAAGTCCCGCAGTTGAAGGTCAATCAGAATATCGGCAAGTCGAGCGAGCCCATCGGGGCGTCGAACGCCGATCTGCGCGGCCTGGGCACCCAGCGCACACTGGTACTGATGAATGGCAGCCGGGTGGGCGTGACCGATCCGGGCGGCACCATCGACACCAACATCATCCCCGTCGCCCTGATCAAGAGCGTGGAGATCGTGACCGGCGGCGCGTCGGCCGCCTATGGTTCCGACGCCGTGGCCGGCGTGGTCAACTTCGTGCTGGATAAGCAGTTCGAGGGCGCCAAGGCCGATATCTCCTACGGCGTGTCGGATTATGGCGATTTCCGCCGCCCCACCGTCAATTTTGCCCTTGGCCACGGGTTCCTGGATGGCAAGCTGCATGCGTCGGTTGCCGGCGATTATATGCATAATTCCGGGCAGACCAGCCAGGCCAGCCGCCCTTGGGGCGACGACCACACGGTGCAGCTCACCAACCCCACCTATACGGCCACCAACGGCCAGCCGCGCCTGCTGATCGTCAATGACGGCGTCTTTTCGCAGATGACGCCGGGCGGTGTGGTGGGTTTCACCAATGGCAGCCTTACCGTGGCCCGCAATCTGGCGGCGCAGTTGGGTTTTGCGCCGGGCACCGGCGTGCAGTTCGGGCCCAACGGCGTGCCGATGCCGTTCCAGTACGGTACCAATGTCGGCACCACCTATATGCAGGGCGGCGGCAACGGCGATCAGGCGGTGGATGGCGGCAATTTGCTGCCGAAGATCGAGCGCAAGAGCGCCTATGGCCGCGTGGATTTCGAACTGACCGAGAATGTCAGCCTGTTCGCCGACATGCTCTATTCGGAAGTGCATGCCAAATCGGATCTGGTGCCCAACCCCGATACCGGCACGCTGGTCATCAACAGCGACAATGCCTTCCTTGACCGTTCGGTCAAGACGGCCATGGCGGCCCTGGGCCTGAGCAGGTTCAATTTCGGCCGCTACAATGTGGAGGATGGCAGTTCCATCTTCGAGACGACGACCAAGGCGCGCCGCGCCAGCTTTGGTGCGGAGGGCAGCCTGGGCGGCACCTGGGCCTGGAGTGTCACCGGCCAACTGGGTCGCAACACCTATGACCAGGCGGCCTATAACAACCGCATCGCACAGCGCTGGACCTATGGCATCGACAGCGTCGTCAACCCGGCCACGGGCCAGCCCATCTGCCGCGTGCATGTCTCTTATAGACATCT
>NZ_JAGOGJ010000159.1 GCF_017996735.1 Niveispirillum sp. | reverse complement strand
GCGCCGACATCGGCGGTGGCCAGCAGGGCGCGGGTCCAGCGGTCGGCCATGGCCGGACCCAGCCAGCCTTCCTGCATCGGCCATGAGGCGACAAACCAGATCAGCGGCAGCAGCAGCGCCAGGGAGACGGGGAACAGCCAGCGCGGAACCAGCCGGGCACCGCGCTGATCCAGATGCGACGGCACATAGGGGCGGCTGGGCGCAACGGCGGCGGCGCTCATGATTGCCCCATGCTGGCCAGGGCCTTGGCCACTTCTTGCTTGGTGGTCTGCGACAGGCCGTGCTGCGTCTTCTCCCAATAGAACGGGTTCTTCACCAGTTGCCACAGCGCCTTGTACGCCGCGACCGACATCAAGGCCCAATAGCCGATGACCGTCAGGCCCCAGGGCGCCAGATTGGTCCAGCCACGCTTCACCGGCGCGATGATGGAGATGTAGGTGAACAGCCCATTGCCAGCCAAAAGGTTGAACAGCGACAGGTATAGCAGGGCCGTGGGGAACAGCGGGTCCAGCCAGGTACCGCCGACCAGCAGCCACAGCAGATAGAAGCCCCAGAAGATCGGGTTCAACAGACCCGACAGCATGGTGCCGCCAATGAAGAACTGGAACCCCCAGAAGCCGCCCGCCCCCACCGATCTGTAAAGGTGGATGGGATCACGCATATGCACCAGATAGGTCTGCATATAGCCCTTGATCCAGCGCGACCGCTGCCGCACCCAGTTGGGGATGGAGACATTGGCCTCCTCAAATGTCGTCGAGTTCACGACACCGACGCGATAGCCCTTCTGCGTCAGCCGCACACCCAGATCGGCATCCTCCGTGACGTTGAACGGGTCCCAGGCGTGAAGCTTGGTCAGCACATCCATGCGGAAATGGTTCGAGGTGCCGCCCAGCGGGATGGGAATATTCAGCCGTTCCAGCCCACCCAGCATAAAATCGAACCAGAGCGAGTAATCCAGCGTGAACATCCGCGTCAGCCAATTCTCATTGGCGTTGAAATAGTTCAGGCGGCATTGGATGCAGGCGGTGTTGGCCGGCGCCTTGCGGAAGGCCACAACCACCTTTTTCAACTGGTCCGGCTCCGGCTGATCCTCCGCGTCGAAGATCACCAGATATTCGCCACGGGCAAAGCGCAGGGCATAGTTGCAGGCCTTGGGCTTGGTCTGCGGCTTGGATGCCGGCACACGGATGATCTCGAAAATACCTTCCAGGCCCAGGGACTTGGCGGCGTTGATCGTCTCATGGTCGCCGGCTTCCAGCACCAGCTTGATGTCCAGCTTGGCGATGGGATAGTCCAGCCGGCGCAGGGCCGCCGCCAGGATGGGCAGCACCTCCGGCTCCTTGTACATGGGCACCAGCACCGTGAAGGTCGGCAGGTCGTCATCCTTCAGCGCCGCCACCTCCGCATCTGTGACCTTACGGTCCACCTGTTTGGCGTCCGACCCGAACCAGACCAGGATGGTCTTCAGGAAGAAGTTGCCGACATAGAATAAGGCCATGATGACGTTGGTGATAATCAGCGTACCGATGGGGGCAAAGGCCAACCCCAGCAGGAACACTGACAACAGCCCATAAAGGAACAGGATCTGCCCCGGCGTCACGACGGTGCGGGCCGAACTGGTCGGGTCCATGTCGGCCAGGGCATGGACGGCTAGATGGTTGAACTCCGCCTCGAACAGGCGCTGCAGCGTCCAGACGATGTCGAATTTCGACGTCACCACCATCTTGGTCTTCAGCCCATAGGTCTGGCGCGCAAACAACATCGCCTTCGGCCCCGGATCGGCGGTCGCCACGGTAATAACGTCGCCGTCCTTCTTCCAGGGCAGCAGCAGCAGGCGGCTGTAATCCTCCACCCTGTCCTTGTCCGCCAGACCATCCTCCGGCCGATCGGCCATCATGTCGATGAAGGGCAGACGGAAACGGTCGGCCAGGGTGCGATAGAATTCGCGCGCCTTCACCATGCCCTGAGAAATGACGATGTCACCGAACGGCACCTTCCATTGCCGTTGCAGTTCCAGGGCGCGTTCCACCTGCGCGACCGTCAGCAACCCCTTGGCCAGCAGAAGCTCACCGATGGGGGGGACCGTGTCGCCGGTGGAGGGAGGCGCGACCGGGGGCGGGATCGGGGCCATGCCGTATCAAGCCTTCGGCGTGCGGTTGCGGTACCAGCGGCGCAGCGCACCGACACCAACCAGGGTCAACAGGCCCCAGGCACCCAGCACCAGCAGGATGCGGAACCGGTCCAGCCAGTCGGCCCAGCCATTGTCATCGGCCACCACCACCCGTACGGCGCGGTCGCGCACGGTATCGAACGCCATCAGCACGCCCGTCTGGTCGGCGAACGCGACGTTGCCCTTGTCAAAGGAAAGACGCGGCAGGCCCGCCGGCACCGTGCCGTCGCTGGTCGCCAGCGACAGGCCCGGCGTGTCATCCAGGCCGGCAAGCTGCGCCGTGATCAGGCCGTGGGTGCCGGAAACGTCCAGCAGCGTCTGCCCCGACCTGTCCTTCACCGACACGGCCCCGCCATCCAGGCGCACGGGCAGGTCGGCCTTGCCGGGCAGGCTGGCGCCCGGCAGTTGGATGAAGGGGGTGGCGGGCTTGGCCTTGCCGTCGCCCACGATGACCGACAGCGGCGCCTGCGCCGGCACCAGATCGGCCACGACACGGGCGGCAAGGTTCACCGCAGCGACGTCCTTCAACTGGTCGGCCGTGACGACCAGGGTGGCGCCCTTGGCCATGGCGGGCGACAGGGCGTAGAAATCGGCGGGCTTGGCGCTGTCGGGCGTCAGGGTCACGCGGCTGCCGGGCAGGATCTGCGCCGGGCTGGCCAGCGGCGCCTCCCGGCAATCGCCACCGGACGGCTGGCGCTGCAACACGATGCGGATGGCGTTGGACCGGCCCAACAGACCGTCAGGCAGCGGTACGGAAATCCGCTGCACCTTGCCGCCATCGGGCAACGAAACGCTGCGCAACAGGGTGTTGTTGACGAAGACATGCAGAAGCTGTGGCCGGTCGCCCACAGTGCTGCCCGGCGCCAGTTCGATCTCCAGCGCCGCCGGGCGCTGGCCCTGCGGCACCTGGGTATAATCCAGGCGCAGCGGCCATTCGGCCCGGTCGACCAGTTCCTGCACCCCCTGCCCCAGCCCCAGGGTCGCGAAGGGAATGCCGTCATCGCCGATGATGCTGGCCGGCTGCGGCTTGGCGGCGTTGATGGTATTGGCCGTCATATCGGCCAGCGGCGACCAGCCATCGGTCAGGAAACGGACCTTTTCCCCATCGATCCCGTCCAGAAGCGCGATGGAGGGGGAACCCACGCCCTTCAGCAGCCCGATATCGGCACCAGGATTGGTGTCCAGCTCATACTTCTTTTCCGGGCCGGCCTTGGACTTCATCAGGGTGATGAAACCCTCGATCTCAGCCCTGGAGGCGACGAAGACGCTGCCGGTATCCATCTCCGCCAGGGTGGGCCAGGGGGGTGGCGGCGGAAGATCGGCCTTGGAGACATTGGCATCCGCGGCGGTAGAGGTGCCTGACGGGATGCGGACAAAATTGACGCGGCGCCCCTCCCGGATCAAAGCCGCGGCCAGACGGGTCACGGCCTGGAACTGAGTCTCGCTCAAACCTTCCGCCGACACGAAGATGCTGACGCGTGGTCCCAGCGCCGACCAGGCAGCGCGCACGCTGTCGATCTTGGCCGGGTCGATGCTGTAGGTCACGGCGCTGTCGGGCGACAGGGTAACAAAGCCACCGGGCAGCCGCTGATCGACGCAGCGATTGTCACTCCATTGCGCGCCCCAGGCGATGGTGGCCTTGGTGAAGGCCTGACGCAGGTCGGTCCGCTTCAGACCGGCCGTGATGGTTTGTTCATGCATGCCCGGCTTCAGGGCGCCGGCCCAGCGCGGCTGATCATCCAGCAGCAGTTGCACCGACGCCCGTTGCCCATCCGCCAGCGCCGTGCCCAGCTTCATGTCCAGCTTCAGATTGTCGGTCGGCACCCAGGCCGGAAGGGGGAAGAAAATATCCTGCCGCGCGGCGATGCCGGACAGGGTGACCCCGTCCGGATAACCCAGGTCGCGCAGCGTGACACTACGCGTATCCAGCTTTGCCGGATCGGCGGCCAGGGCCGGGGCGACCAGGGCGGTTGCGGTGAACAGGGCGGCAATCAGGGTGTGGCGCATGGGGCGTACCATTGACAGGGGGCCGTGGCCGGTGCCCGATGGCGTCCGGCGGTGGAAAGGCGGAGGGTTGCGGATTGCGACGGGAAGGAAACGCCTCGCGGCGCGGCATTCTGAAAATGGGGGCGGGTCTGGCGAGCCTGGGCCTGCTGCCGGCGGCTTGCACGGCCGGAGGCACCCCGCCCTGGCGCGGCGTGAACCTGATCGCCACGCCCGATGCCCCCCTGGGCTCCCCGGCGTGTGAACGGTCCCTGCGCCATCTGCGCGACCTGGGCGGCAATGCCATTTCCCTGATCCCGTTCCTGTGGCAACCCGCACCGGGCGACCCGCGCATCGTGCTGGGCGACGCGGTCAGTCCGGATCAGCTTCGCGCCGGCATAAGGCAGGCGCGGGCCTTGGGCCTGCGTGTGATGGTGAAGCCGCATGTCTGGGTGCCACAAACCTGGGCCGGCGCGATTGAATTCATGCGCGACGGCGATCAGGCCGAATGGCTGGCCCGCTACCGCGCCCTGCTTCTCGACCTCGCCACCCTGGCACAGGACGAAGGGGCCGAGGCCCTGGCGCTGGGCGCCGAACTGCGCGGCGTCAGCAGCGATCCCGCCTGGACCGATATCATCCGCGCCGTGCGCGACCGGTTCCGGGGCACCCTGACCTATGTGGCCCATTGGGACGGGGAGCTGGACCGCCTGCCCTTCCGCCGCCTGCTGGACGTGCCATCCATCAGCCTGTACCCGCCACTGGGCGACGATGATGCCGGCCTGGGCGGGCGTATCGACACGCTGGCCGCGAACCTTGCGCGGCAGGGACCGCTGTGGATCGGTGAACTGGGCCTGCGCAGTGCCGTCGGCAGTCAGGCCAAACCCTGGGAAAGCCCGGAGGAACGCGACGCCCATCCCGATGGCACCCTGCAGGCCCGCGTGCTGGACCATTGGCTGACGGCACTGAACCGCCATGGCCTGCGCGATATCCTGCTCTGGCGCTGGTTCAGCGATCCCGACGCCGGCGGCCCGCAGGACACCGACTTCACGGTACAGGGCAAGCCGGCGGAAGCGGTGATGAAGCGGCACTTCGCGGGATAATCCTGGAGGCTCTTCACGCCCGCCCATAGGTATCCTCCAGGCGCACGATATCGTCTTCGCCCAGATAAGAGCCCGACTGTACCTCGATCAGGTTCAGCGGCACCTTGCCGGGATTTTCCAGCCGGTGGACAGCGCCCAGCGGCAGATAGGTGGACTCCTTCTCCCGCACCAGGATCTGTTCCCCGTCGCGGGTGACCAGCGCCGTACCGTTCACCAAGATCCAATGTTCGGCGCAGTGGAAATGCTTTTGCAGCGATAGCTTATGGCCGGGCTTCACCGTGATGCGCTTCACCTGGAACCGGTCGCCGGCATGCACCGACTGGTAATAGCCCAAGGGACGATAGACGCGGGGCCGGCTTTCGGCCTCCTTGCGGCTGTCGGCCTTCAGCTTCTGCACCACGCCCTTCACGTCCTGCACGGCATCCTTGTGCGCCACCAGGATCGCGTCGGAGGTGGCGACCACCACCACATCCGACAGGCCCAGAACCGCCGTCAGCACGCCATCGGTGCGCACATACGAACCCTGGCAATTGCGCAGGATCACGTCGCCACGCGTGGCGTTCCCGTCCCCGTCCTTTTCCACCACCTCATGCAGCGCCGACCAGGACCCGACATCGGACCAGCCGATCGAGCAGGGCACCGTGGCCGCCCGTCCCGTGCGGGCGAAGATGACGTCGTCGATACTGACCGACGGGGCGGCTTTGAACGCATCTGCCGCCAGCCGCACGGAGTCCAGATCGCTGGCCCGGCCCGCCACCGCCTCTGTCACGGCGGCCAGCAGGGCCGGCTCGAACCGTTGCAATTCCTCCACCTGGTAGGCGCCGTCCACCCCGTCGATGGCGGCACCCGGCCGGATCCAGCCGAACTCCGTCTCCGGCATTTCCGCCTTGATACCAAACGTCACCAAATGACCAAGCGCCGCCCCGGCGGCCAGGCAACGCTCAACCGTCTGTTGCAGCAGGCTGCGGCTGCCGGCCAATGGGAGAAACTGCTTGGGATATTGCTCCCGCGACAGCGGCCATAGCCGCGTACCGCTGCCACCGGACAGGATAACGGGGATGATCGTCTTGGACATGCGGGCAGTCCCTGTCGACGGAGAGGGCGGGAAACGGGGAACCCCAACCTTTCGAATAGGCGCTAACCTTTTGAACAGGAAGGAATAACCAGAAGAAATCTCTTGTCGACATGTCTAGATCATGGGGGCGCCGCCGACCACGGCCGGACGTGTATCCAGAAGAATATAAAATCCAATCTATTTTGAATTGCACCGCTCGCGCGGCCGGGCAACCCTGCCAAAAGCCCTATATATCAAGGCTGAGAACAAAGGCGGGCGGGGGGGAGGCCGGCTACAGCCCCGCCGCCGCCGCCAGCTCGTCCAGCGCCACCAGGCCCGTATCGCGCCAATGCCGGGTGCGGCGCAGTTCGTCACGGACCAGCACCATCAGCGCCGCGGCCAGGTCGCGTTCGCCGTCGCGCAACGGCTGCTCCTGTCGCAGACGGTCGCTGACAGTGCGGACCAGACCCTTGTCCAGCAGGGTGATCCAGCTTTCCGCCCCACCACCCAGCGGTTTGGACATCTGCAACATGCGCACGGCCTGACCCAGCCTGTCGGACGGGGACAAGGCACGGGGATCGGACAGCGCCGACTGGAAACCGGCCTTGGCCAGTTCCAGGACCTGTTCCTTGAAATTGCTGTGGCCGGTTCCCCAATGCATGACGCGGCCGATGACCGTCCGCCAGCGCACACACAGGCCCAGCGCCCATTCCAGCGCATCCTGATCCGGCAGAGGACGTTCCACGGTGCGGCCGGCGGCGACGCAGCGGTCGATCAGGGCGGGATAGAGGTTGCGCTCCACCGCCTTAACCATCTGGTCCATGTAATCGCGCGCCTGTGCGCCCAGGCGCGGATCGTCCAGAATCTCGAACTCCTCATAAATGCCAAGGATGGCGTCCAGATGGCCCAACTCCTCCCCCAGCACCAGCCGGCGCAGGGTGGTGGCGGCCAGTGGCCCCTTGATCGGCTGTCCCGCCCCGGCCAGCAGGCCCGCCTCCTTGCCGATGCGGGCGCAGATACGGCCGAAATGGCTGTCCATGGCCTCCAGGATACGGGCCTGCACCGTGGGTGTGCCATCCAGCAGGAACGGCACGACCGAGCGATAGGCGCGGCGGCGGTGCAACAGCGACAGCGGCACCAGATAGAGCGCCATGCGCGCCTCCGGCGGCGTCAGCGACTGAAGCGGATGCAGGGCAAAGGACCCCGCCAGTTCCACCATCGTCTCGGCCGACCCGCTGTCGGCCAGTACTGCATGGGCGATGGGGCGCAAGGCGCCGCCATGGGTCAACACACCCCGGATGGTGATCAGATCCTCTGTCGTCAGGGCGCGGGGCGCAAAATCGGCCCCCAGGCGCTGCAACTCGGCTGTGCGCCAATTGTTCAGGGCTGCCAGCACCTTGTGCAGGCGCGCGGCATCGCCCGTCAGCCAGTCCAGTGCCCCACGCCGTGCCTGTTCCTGCAAACCCTGGATTTCCGGCATGGACAGGATCAGGTCCAGCGGACGTTCCGCCGCCAGGACCGGCAGCCGCGCCTCGATCTCGGCCGCCAGCTTGGCCAGTGGACCCGCCGCCGCCTGGGTCCAGACCGCACCGATATCCACGGCATGCAGCACGCCGACGCTGGAATAACCGGGACGCAGCATTTCAAGATCGGCCGTCATGAACGGCTCGAATAACTGGGTGAACAGTCGTCGCCCATGCTGCTGGCGGGAAGCGTTGATACGCTCCACCAGGGCACGGCGCACCACCGCGACCTTGGCATTCGCCTCCCCTGCCCCGGCCAGTTCACCATAGAGCATGCGCGCCGCACCGGTGGGCAGGCGTGACACCAGCGCCGCAACCGTCTTGCCGATATCCTCTGTGCTCATGCCGTCCCCACGGGGCACAGGGTCACGCGCATCTGCGGCCAGGGCATGTCGCAGGCGATCTCGTCGGCCAGTTGCAGCAGGCCGGCACCATGCTCCTCCCCCGCCACCAGCAGGGAGAATCCACCCTCGCCCGCCCGGCAGACCCATTTGTCGGCCCGCTCATGCACCGATGAAAAGGCCTCGATCAGCTTTTCCCGGATCTCATCCGCCCCGTGCTGGCCCAATTCCAGCTTCAGTTCCGGCCAGTCGGCAATGGCAACATCCAGCCGCACGCCGGCCACGAAGATACCATCCAGCGCCTGCCGACAATCGACCGATTTCAGTCGCGCGCCAGCCGCCGGGCGCAAGGTGGCCCGCAACCGCGCGGCCAGCGCCACGGGTTGCACCGGCTTTACGATATAATCCGCGGCGCCGGCCGCGAACGCGGCAGCCAGGCTCTCACTTTCCTCCAGCGCGGAGATGACGATAAGCGGAATGTTCGCCAGACGCGGATTGGCCTTTATCCGGGTGGCGGCGCTGATTCCGTCCATTCCCGGCAACATGATGTCCATCAGGATGGCCCGCACATCGGGGGCCGTCCCGGATGTCCTGTCGATCTCCAGCAACTGCAACGCTTCCTCGGCACTTCCAACGGTCTGGCTGGGTCCCAGGTTGGAATGGGCGATGATGGCCGACTGGATGATGCGCTGTTCCTCGCTATCCTCGACAATCAGGATCATCACCACCCCTCCCCACCGGTGCCGGCACTCTATGCCGGCCTGGACGCCATTGGCTAGCTATCCAGATTAACACGCTGAGGGAGTGAGGAAAGATGCGGATCAGGTGTGCCTATCCAGAGCGTATTTCCGGTTACCGGAAATGCGCTTCCGCCCAATCCTCCAGCCGCGTCAGCGTCACGGGAAGATCGGCCAGGATGGGCGCCATATCGACGGAGAAGGGTTTCTCCTCCCCGAAATTGTACCATTCGTAAATCCGGCGCAGTTCTCCGGTGAGCCGGTCGCGGTCCAGCGTGGCGACATCCTTGAACACGCCGGCCATGGCCTCACAGAAATCCGGGATGGGGCGTGGATCGAAACGCAACGGCCGGCCCAACACGGCACCCAGGCGGCGGGCCAGATCGGGCCCCCTGATGGCCTCCGCCCCACCGACATTATAGGCGCGGCCCGACAGATGTGGCCGGTCCAGGGCGGCGATCATCAGGTCCGACACGTCGTCCTGGCAGATCCAGCACACATCCAGGTCGGGATGATGCGGATAGAAGATGCGCCCTTCTTCCAGGATATGCTTGCGTGCCCAGGCGCGCAGCAGATTATCCAGATAGATCACGGGCTGGATGGAAACGGTCGGCACACCGCTGTCGCGCAGCCTTTCCCGCATTTCCCAGCGGGCATCATGGGCCGCGAATCCCCGTTTTTTGTCCTTGATGATCATGGAGCTGTTGAAGACCGCCATGCGCAGCCCCTGCCGCCGCGCGGCCTGCCCGATGGCGTCGACAGCCCGGATCAGCGGGTCCGCCGCCTGAAACGATGTGGAGGGCATGGTAACGAACAGTGCCTCCACCCCGTCCAGCGCACGGGCCAGACTGTCGGGATCGCGGTAATCCGCCGCCATGCTGGCCACCCCGGCGACACCCAGTTTCGACGGGTCGCGGGCAACGGCAACGGGCGTGTGGCCGGCGACGATCAGGCGGCGCAGTTGCGCTTCGCCCTGATCACCCGTGGCGCCGAAGACAAGGACTTTCACGACACCTTCTCCCCTTCGGCCAGGGCAGCCCGGAAGGCGCCAAGGCCGCGCAGCATCAGGATCGACGCCCCGATGCTGGACAGCGAACAGACCAGGGCCAGCGACCAGCCCACCATGCCCGGATCACCGAACAGCCGGTCGGTGATCAATGCGATGAAGGTGGGGGCCAGACCCAGCCCAACGATGGAAACCGTGAAAACATAGAGGGAGGAAACGACGCCGCGCATGCGATTGGGCGTCACCATCTGGATGGAAGACGCCGCCATGGCCATGGGCAGCGTGTAGAAGAATGTCACCCCCACCGCCGCCGCCAGCGCCAATTCATAGGTCGGGCAGAAAGGCAGCAGCACGGCAAACGGCACCACGCCCAGCGTGGTCAGGGCCGGGGTGCGGAAGGCGGCATCAACATAGCCGCGCGCGGTCAGGAACTTCGCCACATACGGCCCGCACCACACGCCCAGGGAGCCTGCGATCAGCACCGATGCCCCATATTCCAGGCCCACCGACGCCATCGACACCCCGTAATGCCGGATCAGAAAGCTGGGTATCCAGGCCGGAAAGGCATAAAGCGCGATGACATGCAGCGACATGCCTCCATAGAAGGCACCATAAAAGGCCCGCCGATCGGCCAGGAACCGCCAGATCTGGGTCAGGGTGAACCGTTCCTGCTCCGCCCGGCCCGCAGCCCTGGCCCGGGGCGGTTCGCGCACCGTCAGCATCAGGGCCGCCAGCACCAGACCCGGCCCGCCCACCACGATGAAAGCCAGATGCCAGGGCGCCAGCAGGCCGAAGGGACCGGCATCCACCGGCCCGACATGGCCCAATTGCTGGATCACCAGCCCGCCGAAGATCAGCGCCAGCCCGCCCCCAAGATAGGGGCCCATGAGAAAGATGCTCATGGCGCGCGGCAGCTTGTCCTTGCTGAAATAATCGGACAGCAGCGACCAGGCGGCGGGCATCAGGCAGGCCTCCGCCCCGCCCACCCCCATCCGGGCACCGAACAACTGCCAATAGGTCTGCGACAGGCCGCAGAAGATGGTGAAGACCGACCAGAGCGTGACGCCGGTCCAGATGATGGTGCGGCGGTTGCCGATATCCGTCCACCGCCCGAACAGCGGCCCCATCATCACATAGGCCAATGTGAAGGACAGGCCCTGCAACAGGCTGATCTGCGTGTCCGACAGGGTGAACTGCCCCTTGATCGGCTCCACCAGCAAATTCAGAATCTGCCGGTCCACGAAGGCAACCGCATAGGCAACTGTCAGCAGGATCGTGACGTACCAGGCGTAACGCCCGTCACGCGGCACCGGCCGTGCCTCGGCCTTGGGTTGGGACATGTCGATGCCGGACATCAGGCTGTGGGTCATCGGCCAGGGCTCTCCTGCTGGTGATACAGCCGCCAGGTGGGCAGCGCCTCCGGGAAATCGGCCGGGCGGCGGTCGCCATAGGCGCGCTGGCGCAACGGATCGCCCAGTGCCTCGGCATATTCCGTCACCGGCAGATAATAGAAGAAGGTCAGCAACCGGTCGGCAAAGCGCCATTTGCCATCGGCCCCGCACCGGTATTCATCCTGATAACGCAGCGCCGTCAGCATGGCCTGACCATTGCGCCAGACCTCGGCATGCGAGGTGACGATGCCCGTCGCCCGGTCGGGATCGGCATCATCGAAGCGGATGATCTTGTCATGGGTGAAGTGATTGCATGGGCCCAGGGCCGCGAACCGGCCCCGATACTGCTCAATCACCGCCGCCCGGCCACGCGCGTCCAGCACCCCGTCTTTGGACCGGAAGGCCCCGTCCTCGGTGAACAGATCCGCCAGGCCTTCCAGGTCGCGGTCATCGACCGTCAGCCCGTAACGGGCCACCAGATCATTGATCTCGGCCCGCGCTTCCAGCCGGGCGATGCGCTGTTCCAGGGTCAGGGTCGTTGGCATTGATATCCCCTATCGTTTCAACCCTCCCCCCTTGAAGGGGTGGGAGGGCTCCGCCCACCCTTTTCGCAGGTGGGAGGGTGAAGGGGGACCAGGCATTGCCACCAAAGCTCCCTCACCCTCCCATCGCTTCACAGAGAGGGGCGCTGGTTGACCTCAGAATTTCGCCGACAGTTCCACGCCATAGGTGCGCGGCGTGCCGCCCCAGACGGCGCGGTGCGTGCCGCCGTCAAAGCCGAAATCGTAATATTTGGCGTTGTTAAGGTTACGGCCGAACAGGGACAGGGTGTAGCTGTTATCCAGCGAATAACTGACAGAGGCGTCCCACAGCCCATAGGCATCCAGCGCCAGGGACGGGCTGTTCAGCGTATCGATGAACTGATCATCCACCCAGGTGTATGAGGTGCGGAAGCGCAGGGAGCTGGTGTCCGTCACCGGCACCTCATAGCTGGCCGAGACGGCATATTGCCATTTCGGCACCCGCTCGAACTTCAGATCCTTGGCGATGGGGCCGTCGATGGCGGGCTCATACACGCCGTTCCGGTTGGCATCGATATTGGCGAAGCTGTCATAGCCGGCATCGGTGTAACCCACTGACGCATCCAGGGTCAGCGCATCGGTGACCAGGAAGGACCCTTCCAGTTCCAGGCCCCAGATAGTGGCCGACGCCGCGTTGCGCGGCACCTGCGTGACGGTCGGCAGACCGTTGATGATCACCGTGTCGGATACGGTGCGCTGGATGTTCGTATAATCCGACAGGAAGGCGGCGGTATTCAGGCGCAGGCGCCGCCCCATCAGCTCACTCTTCATGCCCGCCTCATAGGAGGACACGGTTTCCTGGTCCACCGGCCCCAGAACGGCGGCATTGGTGGCGCGGGCATTGAACGACCCGGAGCGGAAACCCTTGGTCCAGGACGCATAGAGCAGCACATCGTCATCGACCTTCCAGTCCAGGCCGACCTTGGGCGAGAAGCTGTTCCACTTGTCATCGCCCTTCAGTCGCGCGACCGGACAGGCGTTGAAATCCAGGCTGTTATACAAGGCGGCATTGAAGGGACACAGCTCGATCTCCTTCTTTTCCACCGTATAACGACCGCCCAGAACCAGCGAAAGCTGGTCTGTGAACTTCACCGATCCCTGACCGAATACGGCATAGGAACTGTCATCGGTCTTGGCGATGCCGACGGTGCGGGAAATGACGGGCGCCGTCGCGGGACCGCTGGCATAGGCAGCGCGGCGTTCGGCGATGTACATTTCCTGGGTGAAGTAATAGAGGCCGGCCGTGAATTCCACCATGTCGGAGAAGCTGGAAGCATAGCGCAACTCGCCCGAATATTGG
>NZ_JAGOGJ010000035.1 GCF_017996735.1 Niveispirillum sp. | reverse complement strand
CATCGGGGCCGACGGTGGGCAGGGTGACGCCCTCCCCATCGACATCGTCGAACACGGCCAGCGTACCCACGGCCTTCATGCCCAGCCCGTCGGCGGCGGCCTTCACCCAGTCGGCCAGTGAGGCGGGCGACAGCACGGCGGCAGCGTCAGCCCCCTGCATCATGCGGCGGATATGGTCGATATAGGCGTCCTTGCCCCCGAAGGCCGCCGGCAGCGGCAGCGGAGCCGGCACCAGGCCCGCGAACTGGCACGCCGTGAAGGCGCGCATGAAGTCACCATCGCTTTCGGCGATGATGGCCACGCGGTCGCCCTTCACCAGCCCCTTGGCCAGCATACGCTTCGCCAGGGCGATGCCCTGTTCGTACATCTGGCTGTAAGGCAGCGCTTCGGTCAGTTCGCCCTTGCCGGAATAGAAATTCAGGCCGGTCTCTCCCCGGGCGGCGTAAACGATCGCTTCCGGCACCGTGGCAAAATCCGCCCGGCGGGAGGCGAGCGCGTGCTTCGAAGGCGTGGGACTGACCATGGCATACTGTTCCGAAACAAGGTTTGAATGCCGTTCGTCCAAACATAGGACCGGCATCGCGCCCCCAGGTGAAGGAGGCCCGTCCATCGCGGCTCATACCAGAGCGGGAGGTTTCCGGCAATCCGTGCGGATGTCGTGGCACGTCTGTCCGGCGTCAAACGGCATGTGACAGCCATTGCGCCAGCAATTGGGCATTGTGCCGGCCGGGATTGGGGGTCGACAGGTCGAAATTGGCGGCAAAGGCTTTTTCCTGTGCCTCCCGCCATTCGCCATGGCGGACAAAGGCTGCGTCCAGATGCACCAGCAGTTGGGGTACATCCGCGGAGGACAGCACCGGCCCCAGGGTCCAGAAACGATAATTCGGGTTCCCCCGCCAACTGACATCATGGGTGTTCAGGAAAACGCAGGGCCGTGGCCGGCACAGGAATTCGTAGACCTGGCTGCTGACATCCCCCAGATAGAGATCGGCACCCATCGTATAGGTCATGTCGCAACTGGCATCGGACCCCAGGTCGATAAGCATGTGCGAAAGGCCCTTGTACCGGGCGAAAGGGGCGAGTTGCGCAGGAGCGGAGGAATGGAACAGCCGCATATGGGGCGCGAAGACCAGATTGTACCGGTCCTGCGCCGCCATAAGGTCCAGCACCTTCATGCCGACTCCGGGCCAGGATGACAGCGCCGGTTCAAAATGCGGATTATAGAGCACGGTTGGCCGGCCATTGGTGAACAATGGCGGCGGGGCCTTGTCCCGGCGATGGATGATGTCGAACTTGGCATAGGCAGACAGCGCGTAAGCCCCCTCGCGCAGGTAGCCTTCGTCCAGCAGCCGGCGCACGGTCTTGGGGCTGGGGATCAGGTTGAAATCGAATCTGGCGACACGCGGGTCGAAAGTGACGTCCCGGTCACCGGCCCCATGTTCGGTATTCACCAGTTTGGGATGGGTGACGCCGAACCGGCGCATCCACAGGCTGGTCTTCTCCGTCGTGACCAGCGCGTCGAAACGGTTCAGGAAAGCCCGGTTATGCAGCAGCGACCAGACCTTGGGCGGCAATGGCAGCGGCCGGAAATGACGGAACGCCTCCACCGCCAGCGGCTGGCGCAACAGGCGAAGCACGACGTTGGCCCCAGGATAGAGCGGGATAAAGCGGCCGACATAGTCCAGGTGCGTCTGCGACGGCACCAGGATCTCCACCTGCCAATCGGGATGCAGGATCGACAGCTCCAGCGCCGTGGGCAGCGAATGAAGGATCTGATGGTTCTGGCTGTTATAGAGGAAGCCGATCCTCATACCTTCTGCCGCTCCTCCGCCAGCCGATGCCGGAACCAGCGCACCACGGGAACCAGAAAGGCCACCAGCACCAGCACCGCCGAGAACATGCGGGCCCACCCCGCGCCGATCAAGCCATACCAGTGAATGGAAGCGAGGAGTACGGGAATATAGATGGCCGTGGTCCAGATGCGGACCACCAGCGCCTTGTGCGCATCACCCGCCGACACCATCACCGGTTCCAGCGGAAAGGACCAGATGCCGACCACGGCGGCAGCCACCAGCCACATCATCACCGGCCAGGCCGGCACAAATTCAGGCCCCACGATCAGGCGCAGCCCCACCTCTCCGATACCCCAGCAGATGACCAGGGCCAGGATGGCGCCGGCACCGGCCAGAAGGGCGGACCGTTCGATCAGGGATCGCATCTCCCCGAACTGCCGCGCCTCGATCATGCGGGACAGTTCGGGATAGATGGCGGGGATCAGCAGCTTGGCCGGCTTGGCCAGCGCTTCCCCCAACTGGCGCGCAATGCGGAACAACGCCGCCTCGCGCGGGCCCAGCATCCAGCCCACGGCCAGGGTGCCGATATGGGTATAGGCCAGTTCCAGGGTGGAGGCGAGGTTGGTGGACCAGACAAAGGCCCAGACCCCATCAAATCCACGGGACATGGGTTGCCCGTCGCCACGCCAGGTGAAGCCTTCCAGCAGGCCGCGCTTGCGCAGTTCCGACCAGCCCTTGGCGATCAGATAGATGCCGGCAATGGCCGTGGCGGCATACCAGGCGACCAGGAAGGCCACGATTCCCCCCCCCATCACCCAGGCGATGCCGCCGCCCAGCATGCGGATGATGGCACCCAGCGTGCTTTGCACCGACAGGATGTCGAACTTGTCGATCAGGCGCAGGATGCCCGTGGGCGTGGCCTGCACCATGAACAATACAGAGGTCACATAGATCAGGGCCGCGGGCATCAGGTCGGGCGGCCAGTCGAAGGACGGGCCCAGCATCCAGGCAACCGCCACCGACAGGAAGGTGCCGGCCACGGCACTCCACCCGTCCAGATGGGCCGTGAAGCGCAGCAGGCGCTGAAAATCGCCGATCCGCCCCTCGTTCAACGCGGGGGTGCCATAGCGCAGCACGGCCTGCCAGCTCTGGAACTTGGCGATTTCCCCGATGGTCTGGGTGAAAGTGTGGATCAGGACCAGCACGCCGAACTGTTCCACGCCCAGGGCCCGGGCGGCGATGGCCAGGCCCGCCAGACCGGCAATGGCATTCACCGTCTTGCCGCCCAGCAGGATGCCGGCATTGGCGAACAGCCGGCGCAGACGATCATCGCCGAACCAGACACGGAGAAGGGAACGGGAGTTTCTGGATGTCACGGGGCGGCGCTGTCGGACTGGCTGATTGGGATAGGACCGCCCATTTAGCAGCATGGCCGTTCGCCGCATAGGCCATGCATGCCGGGTTAGACAAATTGCAGCGTTGGCAATGACACGGTTAACTGTGACAGTTATCACTTTGCAGCGCGGCATAGCGGCCTAAATGAACAGGGTTCGCACCTGCCACGCTGCCCGCTCGCCTACGATTTCTTGAGGATTAGCATGTCCCGCCCGTCCACCACCGCTCTTCTGCGCCGCACGGCGATGGCAACGCTGCTGGCGCTGTCGGCCGCTACCCTTCCTGCGGCTGCACAGGACAGCGCGCCCGCGCTGAATGTGGACAATGCCGCCTTCGCCGACATGCAGGTGGCCGCCGGCCCGGCAGAAGATGTCAATGATCCGTTCGAACCCGTGAACCGGGCCGTCTTCTGGGTGAATGAAGGGCTGGACGTGGTGCTGATCCGGCCGGCGGCAAAGGTGTATCGCACCGTGCTGCCCACGCCGGTGCAGAAAGGCGTGCGTAATGTGTTGCGTAACCTGCGCTCCCCGCTGGACCTGACCAACCAGCTTCTGCAGGGGGACTGGCACGGGGCCGGCGACGTCCTGCGCCGCTTCACCATCAACACCACCATCGGGCTGGGCGGCCTGATAGATGTCGCCGCCGACCATGGCATGCCCTACGAGTATGAAAGTCTGGACCAGACGCTGGCCGTCTGGGGCCTCCCGGAAGGGCCGTATCTGGTGCTGCCGCTGGTGGGGTCGTCGTCGGTTCGCGACGCGGCCGGCTTCGCGGGTGAATATTTCGCCGACCCCGTCTCCAACTATGCCAGCAATACCGACCGGGACTGGATCACCTATACCAGGGCGACCCTGACAGTCCTGGACACGCGGGCCGAATATATCGAGGCGCTGGACGATGTGAAGCGGAACAGCTTCGACTATTACGCCTCCATGCGCTCCCTCTACCGCCAGCGCCGCGACGGCTGGATTCGCGATGGCAAACCCAATGTCGAACAGATGCCGGACATCCCGGATTATCAGTGATCCCGATCCGCCTGGACCGTGACCGGTCAAGGCGGAGTGGAGGTGCTTGATCAGGCCAGCCACCTGTCCACAATCTCCACCAGATTGCGCAGGCTGAGCAGCATGATGACGACAGCCACCAGGATCATCATCGGCTTGTCAGGCAGTTTCTGCGTGACCATGGCGGCGAAGGGGGCCGCCACAACGCCGCCGATGATCAGGCCCAGGATCGCGGGCCAGAGGTCCAGGCCGATGGTGAAGATGAAGGTGAAGGACACCGTCACCGTCACGAAAAATTCGGCAAGATTGGTGGAACCGATGGCATAACGCGGAGTCGTGCCGCCGCCGATCAGGGTGCTGGCCACCATGGGCCCCCAGCCGCCCCCGCCGATGGCATCCAGGAAGCCCCCCGCCAGACCCAGCCCCGCCACCTTGCGCGTGGACAATTCGTGGGGTGGCGGGGGATGCAGAGCCTTCCACAGGATCAGGCCGCCCATCACGATCAGGTACAGCGCCACCAGCGGCCGGATAAAATCGCCCTCCACCCCCGACAGGATATAGGCGCCAAGCGCACCGCCCAGCATACCGGGCAAAGCCAGACGCCAGACAAGATCCAGCCGGACGTTGCGGGCCCGCCAATGGGCAAAGCCGGACGCCCCCGTGGTGAACATCTCGGCCACATGCACGCTGGCACTGGCTGTGGCCGGTGGTACGCCCATCGACATCATCACCGTACTGGCGGTTACGCCATAGGCCATGCCGATGGCGCCATCCACCATCTGGGCCGCGAAACCCACGGCGATAAACAGCAGGATATCTTCGAGCATTTGTCCTCCTGCTGATCAACCTAAGCGTAAACGCCCACCCCTGCCAACCCCGTCGCGGTCAGCGTGGCGGCCATATGGGGCGGTGGCGGCGCTACCGCCATTATTTCGGAACCGGAACCATCGATGTTCGGAAAGCGGATGGACCGGGCCAGCAAATGAAGCGGACAGGGCGCCGGCCGGTCGGCGCCATAGATCGGATCGCCCAGGATGGGCATGGCCATATAGGCACAATGGGCGCGCAACTGATGCATGCGGCCGGTACGCGGATAGAGCTCCAGCAGCGCCAGCCCGCCGGCCCGGCCCCGGCATTGCCAACGGCTCAAGGCCGGTTTTCCCGTTACATCCACCACCACCTTGGACCCACCCGGCACCCAGACCTTTTCCAGCGGCAGATCGATCACGCCATCCCCGGCCTTGGGTCCCGTCAGGACGACGGCCCAATATGTCTTCTGGACCCGCCCGTCCAGGAACATGGCACCCAGCCGCGCCGCCGCTTCCGCATCCCGCGCCAGAACCAGACAGCCGGCCGTGTCCTTGTCCAAACGATGGGCAAGGCGTGGAGGTTCCGGCCGGTCGCCCTGGATCAAGGGCAGATACAGTTCCAGATGGTCTTTTGTTCTGGTTCCGAAATGAACGGGCAACCCATAGGGTTTGTCCAGGATGATGATACGGTCGTCCTGATACAGCACGCGCCGTTGCATCTCCTCCGCGTCATAGGGCATCCGCCGGCTCCGTCCATGGGCCGGCCTGTCATAGCGTGCATGACCATGCGCCGCCAAGAAGATCAGGTGGAACCGATCACAGCGCGGGCCTGCACCCGGACCCCGTCCAATATCCGCTCTGACAAGGCGGGGTCGGTGGCGGCGACAGCGCGGGCCAGGTTCAGCCCCCCCACCAGGATCGACACAAGGGCGGCGGCGCGTCCTTCCGCCACCGGATCGTCGGCGACCATATGGGCACGGATGGCAGCCACATACCGCGCCACCCCGTTGGAGAAATGGTCCCGGACAGGGCCGGACAGGCGGGATACATCGGCGCCCAGCGCCACCATGGGACAGGGCCCTTCCCGGTCACGATGCTCGGTGGACACATAATAGTCGATATACTCTTCCAGACTGGCCGACGCCTGCACCCGTCGCACGGCATTGCTGAAGCTGCGGTCACAAACCTCCGCCGCCAGCGCCTCCTTCGACGCGAAATGGCCATAAAATCCGCCATGGGTCAGGCCGGCCGCCTGCGTCACCTCCGCCACGCCCACCTTGTCGAAGCCACGGGCGCGGAACAGGCGTGACGCCGCGATCAGGATGGCGTCGCGATGCTCCCCCGCCTTCTGCTTTGACACCCGCACAACCCACCTCCCTTAAAAAGGCCGATGATCCCGCTTGACCGCTTTGATGATACACATCATGAATATTTTATCATTACGATCATCATCAATACCAGCGGCTTTCGCAAGACCGGTGGCGGGGGGTGTGGATTGTTCCTGTCTGATCGTCTGGCGGCACGGCTGGCCGCGCGCAACATCCATTATGGCTGGGTCGTGGTGGCCGCCACCTTCCTCACCTCCATCACCGCCGCGGGGGCCGTGGGGGCACCAGGCGTGCTGATGATCCCGCTGCAGAAGGAATTCGGCTGGACCGCGTCGGAAATATCGACGGCGCTCGCCATCCGGATGGTGCTGTTCGGCCTGATGGGGCCGTTCGCGGCGGCGCTGATCAACCGGTTCGGCGTGCGGCGCATGGCGCTGACCTCCCTTTCCATCATCGGCGGCGGGATGCTCCTGTCGCTGGGGATGAACAGCCTGTGGGAACTGATCCTGCTCTGGGGCGTCGTCGTGGGCCTGGGCACGGGCATGACGGCCCTGGTGCTGGGCGCCACCATCGCCACCCGCTGGTTCACGGCGCGGCGCGGGCTGGTGATCGGGCTGCTGACCGCCAGTTCTGCCACGGGGCAACTGGTCTTCATACCCATGACGGCCTGGCTGGCGGAGGAGATCGGCTGGCGCACCGCCCTGTCGGTGATCTGCGCCATGCTGGCGGTGGCGGCCACGGGTGTGCTGCTGCTGATGCGCGACCGGCCGGGCGATATCGGCCTGCGCGCCTATGGCGAGGCACCGGGCGCGCCGGAACCGGCCCCGCCGCCGCCCGCCGGGTCCGTCGCCTTCGCCGCCATCGACACCTTGCGCATGGCGGCCAAGACGCGGGTCTTCTGGGTGCTGTTCGCCACCTTCTTTGTCTGCGGGGCCAGCACGAACGGCCTGATCCAGACACATCTGGTGCCGATGTGTGTGGATTTCGGCATGCCGGCGGTGAAGGCGGCGGGCATGCTGGCGGTCATCGGCATCTTCGACTTCATCGGGACGGTGGCGTCGGGCTGGCTGTCCGATCGTTATGACAATCGCTGGCTGCTGTTCTGGTATTACGGCCTGCGCGGGCTGTCGCTGCTGTACCTGCCCTATTCGGATTTCACCTTCTACGGCCTGTCGCTGTTCGCGGTCTTCTATGGCCTGGACTGGGTGGCGACGGTACCGCCGACAGTCAAGCTGACGGTGGAGCGCTTTGGACGGGAAAAGGCCAATCTGGTGTTCGGCTGGGTCTTCGCGGGGCACCAGTTGGGGGCGGCCTGTGCCGCCTTTGGCGGCGGCTTCTCCCGCACCTATCTGGAAAGCTATATGCCGGCCTTCTATGTTGCCGGTGTGCTGTGCCTGTTCGCGGCCCTGATCTGCCCGTCGATGGGGCGGAAGGCATCACCCGTGGCGGCGTAATGCCAACGGCCGAAGATCGTGACCGATGGTCACTATCTTCGGCAACGCAAGCGGCGACCGTCACCGCCGGACCAGAGGTGACGGTGCCACCCCTAGAGCCCCGCCAGGAAAGCCGCCACGCGCGGGGCGATCAGGGCACGGTGGGTGAAGATGGCGGCATGCCCTCCCCCCTCCACCGTCAGCAGGTCCGCCCCCGGGATGCGGCGGGCCAGTTCCAGCCCATGGCGCTCGTAAGACAGCAACGGGTCGCCCGTGCCATGCACCACCAGCGTGGGAGCGCCGATTTCCGCCAGCGCGAAACGCTGTCTGCGGGTCACGTCGATATCATTCGCCGTCCCCGGCAATCGTTCGGCCAGCCGGTCGAACATGCCCACCCGCAATTGCCGGTACAGCGGCATGGCCACCGGATCGGCAAGCAGAGCCTCCCGTTGCTCCGGCTCGGGGATGGAGCGGGCGGAGATACGGTCGGCATTCCGCAACGCCCTGGCCTTCATCCACCTGACAAAGGCCGGCCATCGGGCCAGAAACACCATCAGGCCGAAGCCCGCCGGGATCGGCATCGGGTCCGGCCCGGCGCAGGTGGAGACCAGGACCAGTCCCCGGCAGCGGTCGGGATGGCGCAAGGCGAACATCAAGGCGGACGCCCCGCCGCCCGACACAGCGATCACCGCCACCTTCTCCAGCCCCAGATGGTCCAGCAAAGCGGCATAAAGATCGGCCTGCGCCTCCGGCGTCTTACCGGATGACAGGGGCGTGCCCGGATAGCCCGGCCGGGCCGGCGCAATGACCCGCCCGGCATCGGCCCCGGTGACACGCGCCAGGATCATGCCCTGATCGATGCCTCCCATGGCACCGTGCAGCGACAGGACCGCCGGGCCTTCCCCGGCATCGGCATAATGAAGCGGGCCGCGCGATGTGGCGGCCGTGAATTCAGCAATCGACATGGACATGGCTGTTCCCCGTCTGTCGTGCCGATCCTTGATGGATGTCGGTGGTCGCCGGCTTCCGACCTGGCACGGCTTTTCAGGAAAAGCGGTCGGTCGATGGAAAGGGGAATGATCGTGAAAACGGATTCGCGATGGCAGGTTTAGCTTTCCCGGAGGGGAACGGCGACGCCTGGGTGTACTGCCGACCGACGCGGAGCTTAGCGCGAAGGGCGATTATTGGCAATCCATCGCTGTGCTACGGCAATAGGCCGCCAATCGCGGCCCTGTCGCGCGGGCATAAAAAAGGCCGGCGTTTTGCGCCGGCCTTTTGTCTGGATCACGTATCCAGGAAGCTTCGCAGCTTGCGGCTCCTGCTGGGGTGCTTCAGCTTGCGAAGCGCCTTGGCCTCGATCTGGCGGATACGTTCACGCGTCACGCTGAACTGCTGCCCCACCTCTTCCAGGGTGTGGTCGGTGTTCATGCCGATGCCGAAGCGCATGCGCAGCACACGTTCCTCACGGGCCGTCAGCGTAGCGAGTATGCGGGTCGTGGTCTCGCGCAGGTTCGCCTGGATGGCGGCATCGAGGGGCAGAACAGCGTTCTTGTCCTCGATGAAATCACCCAGATGGCTATCCTCCTCGTCACCGATCGGCGTTTCGAGAGAGATCGGCTCCTTGGCGATCTTCAGGACCTTGCGGACCTTTTCCAGCGGCATCATCAACCGCTCGGCCAGTTCCTCCGGCGTCGGCTCGCGCCCGATCTCGTGCAGCATCTGACGGCTGGTCCGCACCAGCTTGTTGATCGTTTCGATCATGTGCACGGGGATACGGATGGTGCGGGCCTGATCGGCGATCGACCGTGTGATCGCCTGCCGGATCCACCAGGTGGCATAGGTGGAGAACTTGTAACCGCGCCGGTATTCGAACTTATCGACCGCCTTCATCAGGCCGATATTGCCTTCCTGGATCAGGTCCAGGAACTGCAGGCCACGGTTCGTATACTTCTTGGCGATGGAGATCACGAGGCGCAGATTGGCCTCCACCATCTCCTTCTTGGCGCGGCTGGCTTCCTTCTCGCCCTTCTGCACGGTGGAGACGATGCGGCGGAACTCACCGATGGGCAGACGGGCCTGGCTGGACACTTCCGAGATATTCTCGCGGACGCGGCCCACCTCATAGGACGAACGCTCGGCAAACTTGGCCCAGGCCTTCGACAGGCTCTTGCACCGTTCCAGCCATTTCGGGTCCAGTTCCGACCCGTAATAATGCTGCAGGAAATCCTCGCGCTTCACCCGGCAATCGGTGGCCAGACGCAGCAGACGGCCTTCGAAGCCCAGCAGCTTGCGGTTCAGGGCATAAAGCTGTTCGACAAGCTGTTCGATACGGCCATTGTTCAGGCGCACGGAATTGACCAGCTCGGTCAGCTCGGCCTTGACCTTGTCGTACTTCTTGTCGGAACCCTTGGGCAGATCCTGACCGCTTTGCAGCAGGGTGAGGCGTTCTTCCTGCAATTTGTGCAGGCGCTCATAGGCTTCCTCGATCTTTCCGAACGTCTCCAGCACCTTGGGCTTCAGCTCGGCTTCCATGGCGGAAAGGGAGACATTGCCCTCCTCCTCGCCCTCGCCTTCGGCGGCGGGACCGCCCTCACCCTCGGGCCGTTCACCTTCCTCTTCCTCACGCTCCACGGCGGGACCGTCCAGCGCTTCGGGCGGCAGCTCACCGGCTTCCGGGTCTACGCCGTAAGACGCGTCCAGATCGATGATGTCGCGCAGCAGCATCTTGCCGTCCTGCAGCGACTGGTGCCACTCGATGATGGCCTGGATGGTCAGCGGCGATTCGCAGATCGCGCCGATCATCATCTCGCGACCGGCCTCGATGCGCTTGGCGATGGCGATTTCGCCCTCGCGGCTCAGCAGCTCCACCGACCCCATTTCGCGCAGATACATGCGCACGGGGTCGTCGGTACGGCCGATATCGTCATCGTCCAGGTTACCGGACTGACGGCCCTCGCCCTCGCTCTCGCCGCCACTGGCCTCGTCGGCTTCCTCAGCCTCGACGACATTGATGCCCATTTCGGACAGCAAGGCCATCGTGTCTTCGATCTGTTCGGACGAGGAGCTGTCCGGCGGCAAAGCCGCATTCAATTCGTCATAGGTGACGTACCCGCGCTCCTTGCCGCGCGCGATCATCTTCTTGACGGCAATGGCCATGCCATCCATCAGAGGGCCATTGGCTTCCTCTTCCCGCTGCTCCGACACTTCCGCCGTCTGCGCCGCTTTCGTCGCCATTCGTTCGCTGCCCCCGCACTTCACAGGCTGCCACCGGTAAACGCAAATGGACGACTCGGGCAAGTGCCCGGCCATCCGTCGAAACTCTTCCTGGCTATAACTTAGGTAAGCGGCCGGAAACTGTGTTCGCCAAGACACAGTTTTGCCGGACAAATGCGTTGCACGACGCCCGAGAACCCGGCCGCCCGTCTGTCATCCGTCCATCTCCGTCAGATTGTCGGCATGGCCCCGGAGAATCAGCAACTCCTTCTGCAGTGCGCGTAGTCTCGCCAGATCATTCTCATGGAATGTCTCGGCAAACCGTCTTTCGGCATCGCGCAGCTCACGCTGGAGCAAACCATCCTCGGAACTAAGCCAAACCTCCTGCCAGCCACTCTTCGCGGTTTCGAACGACGCTCCTGGTTGCGCGAATTTCGGCGCGTCCGCACTCAGCAGACTGTCCAGCGTCTCGGAAAAACCACGACCAGACAGGTGGCGCTTCAAGCCCTCCGCGTCAAGTGCTGATTCGGCCGTCAGGCATGCGACAAGCGCTTGGCGGAGCGCCTCCATCTCGCCATCGGCGAATTCCGCCCCGGCCAAAATCTCCCCAACATCCTGGAAAAGCTCCGGGTGATGGATGATGGCCAGGACAAGATACCGCTCCCGGCGACGTGGTTCGGTGCGCAGCGTGCCCGACCGGAACCGGCTGTCCCACAGGCGGCTGACCGGTACCTCTCCCGGGATCTGCCGGCGCTGGCGACCGCCCCCGGCGGCAAAGCCCGCCCCCCCGAACCCGCCGCCGCCGGCCCGGATGGCGGCGCGCAGCTTCTCCCGCAGGACGGAGCGGTAGCTGTACTGGACCGCCTTGTCGGCCACCTTCTCCATCATCTGGTTGATGCCGGTTTCGATGCGCAGGCGGCCGTCGGCGGTCTTCGGGTCCTCCCCCTGGCGCACCATCTCCCAGATAAAATCCTCCAGCGACAGGGCGCGGTCGAGAATGGCGGTGAACGCGTCCGGCCCGCCGGACCGGATCAGGCTGTCCGGGTCCTCCTTGTCGGGCATGAAGGCGATACGGACCGTGGCGTCGGGCACCAGAATGGGCAGAACCCGTTCGACGGCCCGTTGCGCCGCCCGCCGGCCGGCATTGTCGCCGTCAAAGCAGAGGATCGGGTTGCGCTGGCCCTCGGGCGCCAGTTTCCACAGAACCTGGATCTGTGTCTCCGTCATGGCGGTACCCAGGGGCGCCACCGCCCCCTCGAACCCCGCCTGGACGCAGGAAATGACGTCCATATAGCCTTCGGTGACGATCAGCCGCTGCCCGTCCGCCGCCGCCTGACGGGCGCGCGACATGCCGTAGAGCAGGTTGCCCTTGTGGAACAGCGGGTTCTCGGCCGAGTTGATATATTTCGGCCCATCGCCTTCCAGCACACGCCCGCCGAACGCCACCACCTGCCCCCGCCGGTCCGTCACGGGGAACATGACGCGGTTCCAGAAGAAGTTGCGCAGGGGCCGGCCCGGTTCGGCCCGCTTGAACAGGCCGACCTCCACCATGTCGGCCTCGCTATAGCCTGCGTCCGCCAGCAACGCCTTCAGCGGCCCGCCCTCCTGCGGGGCGTAGCCCAGGCGGAAGCGCGCAATTCCCTCATCATCCAGCCCCCGGCGCCGCAGGTAATCCAGGGCATTGCGCCCGGAGGGGCCGTACAGTTCCCGCTCGTAATATTTCGTGGCGCGTTCAACCAGATCATAGAGCGATTTCTGCCGCTCATATTGCTGGCGCTCCTGGGGGCTCGCCTGCGGGACCTGCATCCCGGCTTCACTTGCCAGATGTTCGACGGCCTCCATGAACGACATGTTGTCATGGCGCATGACAAAGCCGATCTGATCACCATGGGCGCCGCAACCGAAACAATGAAAGAAGTTCTTCTGGTCGTTGACGTAGAAGCTGGGCGTCTTTTCATTGTGGAAGGGGCACGGGGCCTTGAACTCCCGGCCCGCGCGCTGCAGGCGCATACGTTTCATCACCACTTCCGACACGGAAAGGCGGGAACGCAACTCTTCCAGGAACTGCGGCGGCAGGGCCATCAGGGACGCAATCTCAAAAGCTTCAGGTGCGGATCAGCCGGGCAGCATAGCCCAGGCGGCAGGGCAAACACCATGCGGACCGGTTTTTATCCCCACATTGCCCCGCAATCCACACCCTGTGGATATTTTCAATCTGGTTCGAATTTCGTCGGTACGGAGATTGCTTGACTTCGGACATAAAATGTCCCGACCAAAGGCATGCACCATGAATATCGGCTCCATGTTCTCCCCTTCCGCGATTCTGTCGCGGTTACAGGTGAAGTCACCGACCGGTACCCCCACCCAGACACCCGCCGCCAAGGCCGGTGGCACCCCCGTCGATCCCGCTGCCCAGCAGAAGGAGGAGATGGCATCCCTGAAGAAGGACCGCGCCGCCTATGACGCGCAGCGGACCAATGAAATCGGCAAGCGCCAGCAGGAATTCGAACAGACATATGGCCGCAAGTACGGGCAGGAAGGCGACCCGCCCCTGGCCTTCCAGATGGCCATCCCGGTCAATGCGCGCGGCTATCAGCCCTTCGTCACCGCCGACCAGCAGAAGACCATCGACGGCATCACCGACAAATACCGGAACCAGGAAAATCTTGCCCCCATGTGGGAAGAATTGACCGCCATGGGGCTGAATTCCGACCAGTTGGCCAAGTCGGCAAAATATTTCATCTCCATGGATGGCCGCATGGTCACGCGGGAGGAGGCCACAAAGGGCGTGGATATCAAGGTGTGAGGATGGCGCCGATCAGCGTGGGGCCATGCGAACTTGGCAATAAGGAAACGCCCTATCCCAGCAGGACGATCCCGTAATCGCCGATGATCCGGAAGCCAAGGGCCAGATAGGCGCGGCGCGCCGGCGCATTCTCCTTGCCCGTGAACAGCACGGCGGTCTTCGCCCCGTCTTCGCGGGCCGCCAGCAGGGCGGCCGCCACCGCCGCCCGCGCCAGGCCCTGGCCACGCAGCCGAACGGGCGTCCAGACGCCACCGATCTGCACCGTATCGGGGATGCGGGCATTGTGGGTGGCCATGGAGAGTGGCGTACCGTCGGGGCCGGTTATCAGGAACACATCCCCCGCCGCGACCCAGGCGGTGACATCGGCCATGGCCCGGGCACGCAGCGCCTCGTCATCCGCCTCACCCAACGTTTCCAGGCAATAGTCGCAGCGCCATTGCGACAGAAGCGGCAGATCCCCCTCCCGCGCCCGCCGCCATGACATCACCTCCCCCGACAGGCGCGGAGGAAGCTGCACATCCGTCAGGCGAAGATCGAAAAGATCCTCCGCCCCGTCCTTCAACAGGGGCCGGTCGGCCAACAGGGATTGGACGGCGCGCACGGCGGGCAACGGACCGATGATGCCCTGCACCTGCCTGTCACCCGCCGCCATATGGAACCGGGCCAGAATGACCGCGTCGGCGGGTTCAGCCTGGATCAGCAGATTGCCGTTCCAGGCGTGCGAGACGACCCCATGGACAAGACCGGCATCATCGACCAGAGCTGCATAGCGGCCCTGGTAGCGCTGGCCCCGATCCTCCAGGCCCGCACGCCGGATGTTGGAGCGCAGGAACAGCGATGTGGCAGGATGCAGGGCCAGATAGGCGTCAAGCCGCCCCTCGTCCCCCGGTCCCAGCCGTACAATCCGCGTCGTCGGTTCAGCCGACAAGCTTTTCGCGCACAAGGGCACTGGCCTTGGTGAAATCCATCTGGCCGGCGAAGCGGCCGCGCAGTTCGGCCATGACCTTGCCCATGTCCTTGACCCCGGTGGCGCCCAGTTCGGCAATAAGGCCGGCGATGGCGTCGCGCGTGTCAGCCTCGTCCAACTGCTTGGGCAGGAAGGCTTCGATCACCTCGATCTCTTCCTTTTCCTGCTGGGCCAGTTCGGTGCGTCCGCCCTGTTCATACATGGTGATGCTTTCGCGGCGCTGCTTCACCATGGTCTGCAGCATGGCCAGGATGGCGGCATCATCAATGCCGTCCTGATTGCCCGTGCCGCGTGCCGCGATGTCCCGGTCCTTCAACGCCGCCAGGATCAGCCGGACGGTGGCGACGCCGCGGCTGTTCTTGGCGCGCATCGCATCCTTCAGGGCTTCGTTCAGCGTCTGACGCAACATGGGTGACCTCTGGGGGCAGGGTGAAACAGCCGGCAACATTATCCAATAGGCCCGGCGGATGCCAGCGAATAGGAATGGCTTGCGTCGCCAACTGGAAACGCAGGCCGGTTCACCCGACACCCAATGATGGCGCGTGGCAGGGCCGCGCCCACGTTGGTTGACCAACACCGCCCGAATGGCTAATTCAGCTTCAGAACCGTACCGGCCCTGGCCGGCGCGCGGCATCGGCGCGGCCCTTCACCCGGCGGGAGCAATCCCGGCGGATGTTCGGACCCGCGACGCGACTGCGGGCAGGCCGCCCCGCCATCCGGCGGGAAGGCCCGGCCTTTCCAACGGCGCTCCCGCGCCGCTCTCGCTGATAAAAGGTGCCCGCCATGTCCGACACCCCGCCGATGGGTTCCCCCACCCGCGCGCCCGCTCCCAAGGGAGCCACGGGCGTTCTCGTCCTGGCCGATGGCTCGGTCTTCTGGGGACGCGGTGTGGGCGCCGTGAACCATAGCGTGGGCGAGGTCTGCTTCAACACCTCCCTGACCGGCTATCAGGAAATCCTGACCGACCCGTCCTATGCCGGCCAGATCATCACCTTCACCTTCCCGCATATCGGGAATGTGGGGACCAACCCCGAAGATATCGAAACCGTCACGCCGGTGGCGCGCGGCCTGATCATCAAGGCCGACATCACCGAGCCCGCCAACTGGCGCGCGACGCAGCATCTGGATGCCTGGCTGAAAAGCCATAATCTGGTCGGCCTGTCGGGCATCGACACCCGCCGCCTGACCCGCCGCATCCGCGACAATGGCGCCCCCAACGGCGTGATCGCCCATTCCCCCGACGGCGTGTTCGATATCGACGCCCTGGTCACGATCGCCCGTGAATGGCCCGGCCTGGAAGGCATGGATCTGGCCAAGGAAGTCACGACCCGCCAGACCTATAGCTGGGATGAGACCATCTGGTCGCTGAAGGACGGGTACGGCACGCAGGACCAGCCGAAGCACCATGTCGTCGCCATGGATTTCGGGGCCAAGCGGAACATCCTGCGCTGCCTCGCCACTTCGGGCTGCAAGGTGACGGTGGTTCCCGCCACGACCACGGCCGAGGAAATCCTGGCGCTGAACCCCGATGGCATCTTCCTGTCCAACGGCCCCGGCGACCCGGCGGCCACCGGCATCTATGCCGTGCCGACCATCGCGCGGCTGGTGGATAGCGGCAAGGCCGTGTTCGGCATCTGCCTGGGCCACCAGATGCTGGCCCTGGCGCTGGGCGGACGTACCGTCAAGATGGACAAGGGCCATCGCGGCGCCAACCATCCGGTGAAGGACATCGCGTCCGGCGTGGTGGAGATCACCAGCCAGAATCACGGCTTCGTCGTCCTGCGCGAAAGCCTGCCGGAGGAGGTGGAGGTCACCCACGTCTCCCTGTTCGACGGCACGAATGAAGGCATCCGCCTGGCCGGCCGCCCCGTCTTCTCGGTGCAGTACCATCCGGAAGCCAGCCCCGGCCCCGAGGACAGCCACTACCTGTTCGACCGCTTCATCGACGCCATCGAAGGGCGTTACTGAGGTGACGGCCGATCCGGGCGTCATCAGACTTGGGCAATGGGACCGTCCTTCCGGCATGCCGGAAGGGCTGGCCGGCCTGGTGGCCGGCTGGCCGGTCGTCAACCGCTCGCCCGCTTGTGAGGCCTTTCTGGATGAAAGCGGCCTGATCCGGGTCAGTGATGTCTGGAACCTGGCCAATGGTGCCTTTCCCACCGACCGGCCCATCGATATCCATGCCGGCTGGGCCGTGGCCCGTCTGGTCGACACGGCGTGGAAAGTAATCGAGATCGCGCCCGCGCATGCACGCGATGCCGGTCGCGCCCTGCTGCGTGACCGTGCCGAACGGCTGCTGCAGGGTCGCCGCTGGACCGGCGGCGATCTGGAGGCGCTTGACAGTCTTTTGAAGATGGCACCGGTGACGCAGGCCGAATGGCTGTCCGCCGATGCCGGGCGTGACCGGGCGCTGAAATCGCTGATGAAGCTGCGTCTGGTCAATCTGGCCGAGGCCACGCACCCTGCCCTGCCCGCCGCTGTCACCGATCTTCTGTCCGGCGGGCCCGTGCTGTGGCTGGATGCGGATGCGCATGAAGTGGCCGAACTGGTCATGGCACACAGCCGCCGCCGCATGGAAGTGTCGGCCAAGCGTGTGGCCCGTGACGACCGGCAGCGCGGGTCGGAGCTGAAGGACAGCATCGCCCAGGCAGTGAGGGCCGTGTTCCCCGGCATGCCCGAGGATGTGTGCCTGTCGGTCGCGGCCCGTCTGGCGCCCGCCGCCATCAAGCTGGGCCGCCGCCCCGGCACCCAGGCCATTGTCGATTGCACCGCCGAGATCCGCCTGGACCGCTGGCGGCAGGTGATCATCGGCGAACCGCGCGTGGCGGCGCGGCTGGCCGCCATGCAGGCCAAGGGTGACAATAACCGGGCCCGCAAGCGGTACCGCGACCAGCGCGCCCTGGAACGCGTGGCCGAGGAAATCGCCCATTGGCGCCGCGATCTGGAGCCCGTCACCTCGCGCTGGCTGGGCGACGCGGTCTGAAACGTAGGTCAATACGTATTGACCTACGTATCCGCGCCGACTGGCGCGGCGGCGGCAGTCGCCGCCGTACCATCGGTCAAGAATTTTGACCGATGGTATAATTTCGTGTTGCCTCACGGCGCCGGGCGGCAGAGGGGCCTTATCGCCCCAGCACTTGCTTGCCCGTCACCGGATCATCGGTGATCAGGCCGTCCACCCCCCAATCGATCAGCCGTTTCATGTCGGCCGGATCATTGACGGTCCAGGGCAGGACCTTCAGGCCCAACGCCTGCGCTTCCTTCACCAGGGCCGGCGTCAGGTTCAGGTGATAGGGCGACCAGATATCCCCACCCGCCGCCTTGATCGCGGCCGGCAGACTGTCGCCATGGCGCACGGGATCAAAACCCGCCGTCCAGGGGCTGCTGCCCGTCATCGATATGGTGCTTTCCTCCGGATCGATGATGGTCAGATAGGCGGTGGGAATGTGCGGCGCCAGCTTATGTACGGCCTGCAGGGTGCGCCAGTCGAAGCTCTGGATCGTCACCCTGTCCTGCATGCCCGCCTCCCGCACCTGCCTGACCAGCAGGGCGGAAAATGTTTCGGGATCGATACTATCGGCGGGGGCCGTGGGATCTATTTTCGTTTCGATATTGAAACGAACTTTGGTGTCGCCCCGCTTCTTCACCAAATCGAACAGGGCGGCCAGGGTCGGCACCGGCGTGCCATCCATGGGGGTCTGCCGAGAGAAGCGCTTGGCATAGGGCGTGTCGGGGCGGATGCGTCCCACATCCAGCACCCGCGCCTCCGCCAGGGTCAGGCTGTTCCAGGTGGGCTGCGGTCCTTCCACCCATTGTCCATCCCGCCGCGCCAGATTGGCATCGACATGCCGGTCATGGGCAATGATCAGCACCCCATCCCTGGTAACACCCGTATCCAGTTCCAGCGTATCGACGCCCAGGTCCAGCGCCCGCTCAAAGGCCGGCAGCGTATTCTCCGGCCAGAGCGCCCGGCCGCCACGATGGGCCTGCAGGTCGAAGGCGGCGGCGGGTCCGGCGGCCAGGATCATGGTCATCAGCAGGGGCAAAAGGCGCATATCGGCATCCGTTCTTTCGGTCTGCTATGGACCATAGGGCGGATGCGTTACGGTTTCATGGCATGGTCAAGGGCAGGCCGTGCCGTTCCCGCGCCATCAGACAGGCCTCGTCCCCCGCCACACAATCGTGACAGACGATGGGCCGGTCGGCATAGATGGTGCAGGCCACATGTTCCCCCACCGTGCCCGCCAGTGCGGCACAGCGTTCGCCGGTCCATCGCATGCCCGACCCGTCGGGCGCCACCATCGCCTCCGGGATACGGGCAATGTCGGCATCCTCCTCCAGGGAGAATCGCGGCCAGTCGGCGGCATAGGCGCAGCAGGCCCCGCATTCCTGACAGGCGAAGGGGGGTGGATCGTCTTGCTGGTCCAAGGGTGCCGCCATGAAAGGGCCGATGCGGGTTTGTGACCGACGCCGGCCCGCTTGGCAAGGGAACATGCTCTGCTATACAGGGCACGAAGCCTGAGGAACGCGCCTATGCTGGAAATCTATGTCGATGCCGATGCCTGCCCGGTGAAGGAGGAGACGTTCCGCGTCGCCGAACGCTACGGGATGCCGGTGCATCTGGTGGCCAATGGCCCGCTGCGCGTGCCGACGGGCGGGCTGGTGCGGCTGGTTGTCGTCTCCGACGGATTCGACGCCGCCGATAACTGGATCGCGGAAAATTGTGGGCCCGGCGACATCGTGGTGACGGCGGACATCCAACTGGCCAAACGCTGCCTGGACAGGGGGGCCAAGGTGCTTGGCAATAATGGCCGCCCCTTCACGGCCGCCAATATTGGTTCCGCCCTGGCGTCACGTGCCCTGATGCAGGATCTGCGCGACATGGGCGTGGTCCAGGGCGGCAATGCCCCCATGACCAAGGCCGACAAGAGCAAATTCCTGCAGGAACTGGACAAGATGGCGAATGAGGTGAAGCGGGGGCGGTGACGCCCTATCCCCTCGTTCTCCTCAAGCGCCGGCGCTGTTTCCGGTCAACCGAAAACAGCTCTACAGATACCGCGCCCGCAGGTGCGCCTTGAAGATGCCGGCATCCAGCGGCTTGCCCGTGGCGCGGATCAGGATGTCGCGGGCCGAGAGGTAGCGTCCCCAGCGATGCACATTCTCGCCCAGCCAGACCACCAGCGCGCGGAAATCCCCCCGCCCGATCTGATCGGGCAGATCGGGAATGGCCGCCAGGGCCGCCTGAAACAACTGGGCCGCCATCATGGCACCCAGCGTATAGGTGGGGAAATAGCCCCAGGCCCCGCTGGGCCAATGGATATCCTGCAGGCATCCCTGCGCCAGATCGGGCGGCGTGATGCCCAGCAGGTCGCGCATGCCCTGGTTCCAGGCGTCGGGCAGATCAACCAGTTCCATCCGCCCCTCGATCAGCGCCTGTTCCAGACGCCAGCGCAGGATGACATGGGCGGGATAGGTCACCTCATCCGCATCGACGCGGATGAAGGTACGGTCCACGCGGCGGAAACGGCGGCGCAGATTCTCTGCCGACCAGGCATCCCCTTCACGGTCAAACGCCTCAGCCAGTTGCGGCGCCAGCCATTCCAGGAAGCGCGGATGCCGGCCCACCTGCATGTCGAAGGTCAGGCTCTGGCTTTCATGCACGCCCAGCCCGCGCGCCTGCCCCACGGGCTGTGACACCCAGGCGGCGGGCCGGCCCATCTCATAGAGCGCGTGCCCCGCCTCATGCAGGCCGGATTTCAGTGATTTGAAAAAATTGTCCGGGTCCAGGCGGGTGGTGATGCGCACATCCCCCGTGGCCCCGCCACAGAAGGCGTGCAGCGACTGATCAACCCGACCCTGGAAACCCAGGATGCCGGCCAGCTTCTGCACCAGGGCGCGCTGTGCCGCCACCGGGAACGGACCCTCGAACGGCTCCGCCCTTGGCTCGCCGGCCTGCGCGGCCTCCACCTCCGCCAGGAAGCCCGGCAGGAAGGCGGCATATTCGTCGAAGACCGGGCCGTAATCGGCCACGCGGCTGCCCGGCTCATACAATTCATGCAGCGCGTCATAGAGGCCGCAATCCAGCACGGCGGCATTGGCGGCCGCGATCTCCCGCTGATGGTTCAACACCTTCTGCAGGTGCGGCAGCAGCAGGGCAAAATCATTCTCTGCCTTGGCCGTGCGCCAGATCACCTCGCACCGGGCCGCGTCGCGGGCATTGGCCTCGACCAGATCGGCGGGCACGGCGGTGGCCAGCCGATATTCGCGCCGCATCTCGGCCAGATTGGCGCGCTGCCAATCGTCAAGGGCGCGCGCGTCCGACTCGGCCCGGTCCAGCCAGTCGGCCACCGCCGGTTCCAACAGGGCCGCATGGATGGCGCCTTCCAAAGCCGCCACCTGATCGGCACGGGCCGGAGACGCGGCCGCCGGCATCATGGTGCGGCTATCCCAGTTCAGGATCCCCAACGCCCCCTGTAAACCCGCCCGGCGGGCAAAGTGCTTCTCCAGGGCGGCATAGGCGGTCTGTGTCATGGTTCTTCCCGGCGGCGGAAACTGGCGGCGATGAACACGCCGACCAGGGTCAGGGCCAGCCCGTACCAGGTCAGCGCATAGGAAAGATGGTCATTCTTCAAGGCAACGATGGTACGCCCGCCGATGGGCAGCCCGCCAGGGTTGGCGCCGGCATCGGCCTGCAGGACCAGCGGCGCCAGCCTTTCGGTCCCGGCGATGCCGGCCAGGGCCTGCATATCCAGCCAGAAGAAGGTGCGTTTGGCGGGGTCATTGTCGGGCTGCATGAAGGCCCGGTCCTGCGGCACACGGGCAATGGCGCCGATGGTGACGCTGCCCGCCACCTGGCCCTCGACCCGCGTCGCGGGATCACGCTTGTCCAATGGAACCCAGCCGCGATCGATCAGAACGATACCCGCCCCGTCGTCGCGGAGCAGCGGTGTCAGCACATGCACGCCTTGCTCCTGCCGCCCGTCGGGGCGCGGATAAAGGCGGGGGCCGATATAGGATTCGCGGTCATGCAGGAACCGCCCCGTCACCCGCACCCGGACATAGTCCCAATCGGCGGGCTTATCGATGGTGGCGGGCAGGTCCACGGGTTCGGCGGCCAGACCCGCCTCCACACGGCGGATCAGATCGGTCTTCCAGCCCAGCCGCTCCACCTGCCAGGTGCCAAGACCCAGCAGGATGACAAGCGCCAGCAGCGTGGCGATTGAGGGCAGCAGGCGCGGCCGGAACGAACGGCGGGCGGCGGCAGGCATCGGGTTCAGCCTTCCCCGCCCTCTTCCTTGTCGCCGCCGAACTGATCACGGCGGTACCGGTACTGGGCGGCAATGGTCAGCGCCTTGGCCGGGCGCATCAGGCCCAGCGTGGCGCCGATGATGATCGGCCCCCACATCAGCAACAGCACCCATAGCGGCCAATCGACCTTCAAGGCGAAGATCAGGGCGGCAGGCACCAGTGTGAAGCCCAGGATAAAGATCAGAAAAACAGCCGGGCCGTCCCCGCTGTCGGCGGCGGCCAGTTCAAGGCCACATACCGGACAGCGGTCGACGACCCGCATGAAGCCCCTGAACAGGGCGCCCTCGCCGCAGCGTGGGCAGCGGCACCGCAAACCCACGCTGAGCAGGGAGGATGGCGTCTCCGTCACGGGAAGAACCCCGTCCCGGATCAATGGGCGACCCAGGCCCCGCCAGCACCCCACCAGTAGATGGAGATGAACAGGAACAGCCAGACCACGTCCACGAAGTGCCAGTACCAGGCGGCAGCTTCGAAGCCGAAATGGCTTTCGGCGGTGAAGTGGCCCTTCTTGGTGCGGAAATAGCAAACGGCCAGGAAGATGGTGCCGATCAGCACGTGGAAACCGTGGAAGCCGGTCGCCATGAAGAAGGCCGACGAGTACACGTTGGCGCCGAAGCCGAAAGCGGCATGGCTGTACTCATAGGCCTGGAAGCAAGAGAAGATGATGCCCAGCAGGACGGTGATGCCCAGCGCGCGGGCGGCTTCCTTCATCTTGCCTTCCACCATCGCATGGTGCGCCCAGGTCACGGTGGTGCCGGACAGCAGCAGGATGACGGTCATCAGGAACGGCAGGTCGAACGGGTTGAAGGGAACGGTGCCCTTCGGCGGCCACACGCCGCCATTCGCCTCGACGCGGGCATACTGGATGGCCTCGTTATGGAAGATCGAGGCATCGAAGAAGGCCCAGAAGAAGGCCGAGAAGAACATCACTTCCGACGCGATGAACAGCGACATGCCGTAGCGCAGGCCGATCTTCACGACGGGGGAATGGGCCTTTTCGACCACCGATTCCTTCACGATGTCGCGCCACCAGCCGAACATGCAGCCCAGCACGGCGGTCAGGCCGGCGGCCAGCAGGTACCAGCCATGGCCATGGAACTGCATCACAAGACCCGTGGCCAGCAGACCGGCGGAGAACGAGCTCAGCAGCGGCCAGGGGCTGGGATTGACCAGGTGGTAGGGCTGCGGAATGCCATCCCCGGTATTGCCGCCACCGATATGGGCGTTGACGTCAGCCATCTCTCTTTTCCCTCAAACCAAGGAACTTTGGATCATACGTGACTTTCGGGACCAGACCTTACGACCTGTTCCCCGGGGCAGCACCGGGTGTCGGTTTATCCACCGAACCTTGAGCATTCCCTTGGTAATCCTTCCCCTCCGCGCCGTCCAGTGGTCCGGCTGCCGCACCCTTCCCCGGGGTGGGCAGCGCGGCACTCTGACCGGCCGCGCGGAAGAAGGTATAGGACAGCGTGATGGTCTTCACGTCGGCCATTTCCGGGTCGTCGGCCATGGCCGGATCGACATAGAAATTGACCGGCATGTCGATCGACTGTCCGGGTTCCAGCTTCTGCTCCGTAAAGCAGAAGCATTGAAGCTTGTTGAAATACTGCCCCGCCTTTTCCGGCGTGACATTATAGGTCGCAGTGCCGATGACGGCGTGATTTTCCAGGTTCTTTGCGCGATAGGCGATGGTCATCGCCTCACCCACATGCACATTCACGGCATGGGTTTCGGGCTTGAATTCCCAATTGATCGAATTGTTCACGTCGGCATTGAACCGCACCGTGACCACCCGCTCCAGCGCCTTGTCGGGCGCCTTCTCGGCCACCATCGTGGCGCCGCCGAAACCGGTCGCCCGGCAGAACATGTCGTACAACGGTACCGACGCGAAGGACAGACCGACCATACCGGCCACGACCACGCCCAGCTTCACCGCCATGCGCGCATTACGAGGACCAAGATCCTGGGAATTGCCCGGCTTGCCGCTCATGGGAAGGTCCCCCCGCTCATCCGGATCATCGCCACCACATAGATAATGGCCACGAAGGCGAACAAAGCCGCCAGCACGGCGAGGTTCTTGCCCCGCTGGCGCCGATGGACATGGGAATCGCCACCATGCTTGCGCGTCGGTGGGGGTGTTTGTTGCTCGGTCATTGGTCTGTCTCTCCCGCTCAGGCCGCCAGATGTTCGCCGATCAGGATCGCGAACAGCAGGAACAGATAGAGGATGGAGAAGGCGAACATGCGCTTCGCCGGCTTATGATCGTCACTGCGCATCACCTGAACGGCCAGCACCACGAAGGCCAGACCCAAGATGATGGAACCGACCAGATAGGTCAGGCCGCCAATGCCCAGGAAATAGGGGCTGACCGCCAGCGGCAGCAGGATCAGCGTGTAGATCAGCATCTGCTTCTTCGTTTCCGCCTCGCCGGCGACAACGGGCAGCATCGGCACGCCCGCATGCTGGTAATCCAGCTTGCGGAAGATGGCCAGCGCCCAGAAATGCGGCGGCGTCCAGAAGAAGATCAGTGCGAACAGAACGATGGACGCAATCGAGACCTCACCCGTCACCGCGGCCCAGCCGATCATCGGGGGGAAAGCCCCGGCGGCGCCACCGATGACAATATTCTGCGGAGTCCGACGCTTCAGCCACATCGTGTAGATGAAGATGTAGAAACCCGAGGCCAGCGCCAGCAGACCGGCGGCCACCCAGTTCAACGCCAGACCCATCAGGGCCACCGATGCGATGGTCAGGATGACGCCGAAGGCCAGCGCCTCGTCAGCGGGGACCAGACCCTGCGGGATCGGCCGCTTGGCGGTCCGGTCCATCATCGCGTCGATGTCGCGGTCGTACCACATGTTGATGGCACCGGCGGCACCCGACGCCAGCGCGATGCACAGCACGGCCACGAGGGTCAGCACCGGATGCAGATGGCCGGGCGCCACCATCATGCCGGCAAACCCGGAAAACACGACCAGCGACATGACGCGCGGCTTCAGCAGCGCAACATAGTCGCGCACCGTGCCGCTCGACACCTGACTGTCCATGATCTCGGGGGCGATCACGCTGTCGGTCATGATGATGGTCTCTTCAAACTCTAAAAAAGAACTGATGCGGTACCTGGCAAAACCGCGCGACGGTCACCCGCCGCGCGGTTTTTCCGAAGGATCAAGGCCGGTTGAGGACCCTGGCCCTGCTTACTTGATCTTCGGCAGGGTTTCGAACTGGTGGAACGGCGGCGGGGAGGACAGGGTCCATTCCAGCGTCGTGCCACCGGTCTGCCAATAGTCACCCTCGACCTTGCGGCCGAACAACTGGGTGTAGATGGCCATCACGCAGAAGAAGATGGTCGAACCGAAGGCGATATAGGCGCCGTAGGAAGAGACCATGTTCCAGAAATGCAGCGCGTCCGGATAGTCGGGCATGCGGCGGGCCATGCCGGCCAGGCCCAGGAAGTGCTGCGGGAAGAAAATCAGGTTCACGCCGACAAAGGTCGTCCAGAAGTGCAGGTGACCCGCCCAGGCCGGATGCTGACGTCCCGACATCTTGCCGACCCAGTAATAGTAACCGGCGAAGATGGCGAACACGGCACCCAGCGACAGCACATAGTGGAAGTGCGCCACCACATAGTAGGTGTCGTGCATGGCGATATCCATGCCGCCATTGGCCAGCACCACACCCGTGACGCCGCCGATGGTGAACAGGAAGATGAAGCCGATCGCCCAGACCATCGGCACCTTGAAGTCGATGGAGCCGCCCCACATGGTGGCGATCCAGGAGAAGATCTTCACGCCCGTGGGAACGGCGATGATCATGGTGGCGGCGGTGAAATAGGCGCGGGTATCGACCGACAGGCCAACCGTGAACATGTGGTGAGCCCACACGATGAAGCCGACAACGCCGATGGCGACCATGGCATAGGCCATGCCCAGATAGCCGAACACCGGCTTCTTGGAGAAGGTCGAGATGATGTGGGAGATGATGCCGAAGGCCGGCAGGATCATGATGTACACTTCGGGGTGACCGAAGAACCAGAACAGGTGCTGGAACAGGATCGGGTCACCGCCGCCGGCCGGATTGAAGAAATCCGTGCCGAAGTTACGGTCGGTCAGCAGCATGGTGATGGCGCCGCCCAGGACGGGCACAGCCAGCAGCAGCAGGAACGCGGTCACCAGCATGGCCCAGACGAACAGCGGCATCTTGTGCAGCGTCATGCCCGGAGCGCGCATGTTGAAGATGGTGGTGATGAAGTTCACCGCGCCGAGGATCGACGACGCACCGGCCAGGTGCAGCGCGAAGATCGCCATGTCGACCGACGGCCCGCTATGGCCGTACTCCGAGGAGGAGAGCGGCGGATAGACGGTCCAGCCCGTGCCGGCGCCGGGGCCGACAAAGGCGGAACCCAGCAGCAGCAGGAAGGCCGGAACCACCAGCCAGAAGCTGATATTGTTCAGGCGCGGGAAGGCCATGTCGGGCGCGCCGACCATCAGCGGCACGAACCAGTTGCCGAATCCGCCGATCAGGGCGGGCATGACCACGAAGAACACCATGATCAGACCATGGGCCGTGATGAACACGTTCCACTGCTGACCGCTGTCCGCCCCGAAGGCCATCATGTACTGGATTCCCGGATCCTGCAGCTCGAGGCGCATGATCACGGAGAACAGGCCGCCGATGAGGCCCGCCAGCACCGAGAAATACAGATAAAGCGTGCCAATGTCCTTGTGGTTCGTCGAGAACAACCAACGCTTCACAAAACCAGGCTTGTGATCGTGGTGATCGTGGGCGTGCGCCCCGGTGACAGCACCCATGGTATTACCCTCTCTTCCGAACCGTTACTGCGCGGTCGCTTCAGCGACCTGACGCGGCGCGGAGCCATTGCTGTTGAAGGCCTGCTTCTGCTGGCCCAGCCATTCCTGGAAACGCTCCTTCGACACGGCTTCGACGGCGATGGGCATATAGCCATGGCCGGTGCCGCAGATTTCGGAGCATTGTCCGTAATAGACACCCTCGCGGGTGACATTGAACCAGGTCTCGTTCAGACGGCCCGGCATCGCATCCTTCTTCACGCCCAGGGCGGGAATGGCGAAGGAGTGAATGACGTCGGCGCCGGTGACCAGGACACGCACGTCAACGCCGACCGGCACGATGATGCGCTGGTCAACTTCCAGCAGGCGCAGCTGGCCCGGCTGGATTTCATTTTCCGGGATCATCCGCGACTCGAAGGCCAGGCCTTCATGGTCGGGATATTCGAAGCTCCAGTACCACTGGTGGCCCGTGATCTTGACCGTCAGCTCCGGATTCGGCGCCTTGTCCATGAAATAGAGGACGCGGAAGGACGGAATGGCGATCAGCAGAAGGATGATCACGGGAATGCCCGTCCAGGCCACTTCCAGCCAGGTGTGGTGCGTCGTGGTCGACGGCACCGGATTGGCCCGCTTGTTGAAGCGGATCATCACATAGAGCAGCAGCAGGGTGACGAACACGGCGATGGAGATGATCGTCCACAGCAGGATGTTGTGGAAATCATGCAGCTGCTCCATCACGGGCGAAGCAGCGGGCTGCAACCCCAACTGCTTGGGCTGCGGCGCGCCAATGGCCTTGGCCGCCTCCTGCGCCAAGGCCGAGCCCCCGGCCATCGCGCTGACAAACAGGGCCGTCACAGCGGCGCCGATCTTGCTTACAGACATCCCTTACCACTCTCGTCGTTGCCGGGGGTTATCCCCCCGCTTGAGCCAGCCGGACCGCCCGCCCATCCCCCTCACCACCCGCCAATGGCGGTGGGCGGGAAAGTCGCGGCGTGAGGCAGACCCGGAACGGATCAAACCGTTTCGGCGGGACACTACACGCGCGTGGGGCTCACGAACAACACATGCGCCACCAGGACGGGGCGCACATATCGTCGCAGACCATACAGGCAAGCACCGTCAAACGGCAAGATCGTCCGGTATCCGCGCCCTGCAAGGCCGGTGGTCATTGCGTCGCAGGGTGGGCACGGATTGATCTGGCGCATGGCGGGGCCTTGTCGCCGCCGCTGGCCCTTGCCCCCGGCGCGCCGCATCGCCATTGTGACGGTGAGATGTCTTCCGCTTGCCATGAAAGCCTTGCGCCATGTCGCTTTTGACCCAGACCGACGAGATCTTCTTCAACCAGGCAGGCCTCGACCTCGGACGCACCGGCACCCTGGTCGGCAATGCCCTTCGCGGCGCCGATGATGGCGAACTCTTCCTTGAATATGCGCAGAGCGAGAGTTTCGCCTGGGATGACGGCAAGCTGAAAAGCGCATCCTTCGACACCAGCCAGGGATTCGGCCTGCGCGCCGTCGCCGGCGAGGCCACGGGCTATGCCCATGCCTCTGTCCTGACGGAGGATGCCATCCGCCGGGCCGGCGAGACGGTGCGCGCCGTTCATGCGGGCCATAGCGGCATGATGACCGGCGCCCCCATCGGCACCAACCGCCTGCTTTATGCCAGCGACAACCCGCTGGTACTGGTGCCATTCGAGGCGAAGGTGAAGCTGCTGGAGCAGATCGACGCCTATGCCCGGGCCAAGGACAGCCGCGTCCGTCAGGTCTCGGCGTCACTGTCGGGCGAATGGCAGGCCGTGCAGGTGGTGCGGGCCGATGGCAGCCGGGTGGCCGATATCCGTCCGCTGGTCCGCCTGAACGTCTCCGTCGTGGTGGCGGAGGGCGACCGTATGGAGTCGGGCAATTACGGCGCCGGCGGCCGGCGCACCTACCAGCAGTTCCTGGAACCCGAGGTGTGGCAGGGCTTCGTGGATGAGGCGCTGCGCGGTGCCCTGATCAATCTGGGCTCCACGGAGGCCCCGGCCGGCGAAATGCCGGTGGTGCTGGGGCCGGGCTGGTGCGGCATCCTTCTGCACGAGGCCATCGGCCACGGGCTGGAAGGCGATTTCAACCGCAAGCAGACCTCCGCCTTCTCCGGCCTTCTGGGCCAGCGCGTCGCGGCGCCGGGCGTGACGGTTGTCGATGACGGCTCCATCGAGGGGCGGCGCGGCTCCATCACCGTGGATGACGAAGGCACGCCCAGCCAATGCACCGTGCTGATCGAGGATGGCATCCTGAAGGGCTACATGCAGGACCGGCTGAACGCCCGTCTGATGGGCGTGGCCCCCACCGGCAATGGCCGCCGCCAGTCCTATGCCCATATGCCCATGCCCCGCATGACCAACACCGTGATGCGCGGCGGCGACAAGGACCCGGCGGAGATCATCGCGTCGGTGAAGCGCGGCATCTTCGCCGCCAATTTCTCCGGCGGTCAGGTCGATATCGTGTCGGGCAAGTTCGTCTTCTCGGCCAGCGAGGCCTATCTGATCGAGGATGGCAAGTTGGGCCCGGCCGTGAAGGGCGCCACCCTGATCGGCAACGGCCCCGATTCGCTGACCAAGGTCACCATGATCGGCAATGACAGTTGCATGGACCCGGGCATCGGCGTCTGCGGAAAGGCCGGCCAGGGCGTACCCGTCGGCGTCGGCCAGCCCACCCTGCGCATCGACGGGCTGACGGTGGGGGGGACGAAGGCGGCGTGAGCGCTGACAAGTTGTTGCCTTCCGACGCGATGGCAAATCGCGCCGGAAGGCATAGTCTTGAGCGATCCTGAGGAGGCGTCCTTGTGAATAGCTCAGCCCACCAACTCCCGCTTCAAGAGCGAACAGTGACACGGGTGCATGAGGGCAAGCTGGGTTAAGGAGCCCCTTCTGGACGCAATCGCGGACCTTCAGGCACTGGCAGCGCGGTTCGGTGATCCTTCACGCAGCCTGGCCGATGAGTTGATTGCAGAACGTCGGGCCGCTCGTGGGGAATGACCTCGTCTTGGACAGTCGGCGCGCTGCTGTTCTGACGGCCGATGGGGCCTGATGCCAACTCGACGGCGACCTCGGGTTCAGCATCACAAATATTCGCCAGCCGACCTGACCCAGCAGAAACAAAAAAGCCCGCCAAATGGCGGGCTTTTTCGTAATTCGAACCGGCCAGATGCTCAGTGCAGCTTGGACGGCAGCTCGCTGATGGCGGCGTCGACCAGCACGCTATTGCGGGCTTCATCGACATTCTGGACCAGCAGCTTTTCGGTAGCCTGGACGGCGATTTCGACGGCCAGATCGCGAACCTGCTGGATGGCCAGCGCTTCGGCCTGGGCGATCTTGTCGACGGCCTGCTGCTCACGGCGCTTCAGGCTGGCCTCCAGATCGGCAGCGGCATGGGCACGCAGCCGGGCGGCTTCTTCACGGGCCTGCGTCAGGATGGCCTCGGCCTCCTTCAGCGCGTCACGCTGCTTGCGCTGGAACTGTGCCAGAGCGGCCTGCGCGTCTTCGCGCAGCCTCTGGGCCTGTTCCAGCTCGTCGGCGATGCGCTTGCTGCGACCATCGAGACCCGCAAGGATGCCCTTGCCGGCAAGGCGGGCAACCACGACCACGAAGATGACGAACGCGACGGCATACCAGAAAGTGCTATCGAGATGCATCACGCACGCTCCTTCAGAACGCTCTCCACCGCGGCGGCGGCGGCTTCCGACGACGGCGCGGCACCCGACAGACGGGCCGTGGCGGCCAGGGCAGCCTCCGCGGCGACGCTGCTGAGGTTGGACAGCGCTTCCTGCTTGGCGACCTGGATGCGGACTTCCGCATCACGAGCCTTGGCGGCCAGCTTGGCACCCTGCTCCGTGTTGGAACGGGCGGCCTCGGCATCGGCGGTGGCGACAGCGGCGGCCACTTCCTTCTGCGCGTTCGCCCGGGCATCCGACAGGGCCTTTTCATAGGCCTGCATGACGCCTTCGGCTTCCGCCTTCAGGGCAGACGCCTTCTCCAGGTCATTGGAGATCTTTTCCTGGCGGGCTTCCAGCACCTCGGCGACGCGCGGCAGCGCCACCTTGGACATCAGCCAGAACAGCAGGCCGAACGTCACCACCCACCAGAACACCTGGGAGGCGAAGCTATCCGGATTGAGCTGCGGCAGGCCCTTCTTGGCATGCTCGCCCTCAGCAGCGGCCAGGACGGGCGCGGCGAAGACGATGGCCGTGGTCAGCGCCGTCACGGCGCCGGCGCACAGGCGCGAAAAGCGTTGGACAGGCATAGAAGCACCCATTCACTGCTGACCACCCGCAATCCGGGCGATCACGCCAAATTCCCGTCAGCGCCTGAGGGAAAAGCTCGATCAGGCGGGCCATGAGGCCCATAGAGCGACCGCCGCTGTCGGATGATAACCCGGCAGCGGCGGCGATCCCGGCGCTGAAGCCCCGACGCCCAAAGGCGCCGGTTCTAAGAAACTGTCCGCCGATCAGGCGAACAGGATCAGGAAGGCGATAACCAGCGCGAACAGACCCGTCGCTTCGGTCAGCGCGAAGCCGATGAAGACGAAGGTCTTGTAGGAGTTCAGAGCGGCCGGGTTACGCGAAGCAGCCTGATACAGGCCGGAGAACAGGTTACCCAGGCCGATACCGACGCCCAGCAGGGCGAGCATGGCGAGACCAGCACCGATGAACTTTGCGGCTTCAGCTTCCATTTTGAAGTTCCTCTAGGTTGGAAGTGTCTTTTGTAACGAAGACGGGTTGGACAGCGGAGATGCTTAGTGCATCTCCAGCGCGTCACGCAGATACACGCAGCTCAGCAGCGCGAAGATGTAGGCCTGAATGCCGGCGACCAGGAATTCCAGGGCGAACAGCGCGACGTTCAGGAGAACCGGGAGCATGCCAACCGCAGCCATGCCACCACCAGCGGCGACCATCGACACCGTGAAGCCCGCGAAGACCTTCATCATGGTGTGGCCGGCCAGCATGTTGGCGAACAGACGAATGGACAGGCTGATGGGGCGCACGAAGTAGGAGATCAGTTCGATGGGAACGATCAGCGGCGCCAGCCACAGCGGCGTGCCATGCGGCAGGAAGAAGTGGAAGAAGTGCAGACCGTGCTTCACGAAGGCAACGATGGTCACCACCACGAACACGAACAGCGCCATCGCAAAGGTCACGATGATGTGGCTGGTGAAGGTGAAGGACCAGGGGATCAGACCCAGGACGTTGCCGAACAGCACGAAGATGAACAGCGAGAAGATGAAGGGGAAGAACTTGCGGGCCTGCGGGCCGGCATTGTCCCGAACCATCTCCGCCACGAACTCGTACAGGATCTCCGCGATCGACTGCAGACGACCCGGCACCAGGGCGCGGCCGCGCATGCCATAGACCAGCAGGAAGGTCGAGGCCACGACAGCGATCACCATCCACAGCGCGGAATTGGTGAAGGACAGATCAAGGTTGCCAACCGGCAGGCTGACCAGGCGCTTGATCTCGAATTGCTCCAAAGGACCAGCCACGATGCCCTACTCCCCACCGTCCCGCTTTTGGGACTTGTCGAACCCCGCCGCATACCCCTGACCGGAGGTCAGGCGGTACACATTCATAAATCCGGCGATCGCGCCCAGGAAGATCAGGATGATCATTCCCCAGGGTTTGGTATCCAGCCACCAGTCGATGCCATATCCGAGCGCGAGCCCGAAAAGCACACCGGCGACCAGTTCCACCCCAACGCGCAGACCCAGTGCCATGTCTCCGTTCGACACGCCCCCGGCCGGTTGCCCCGGTGGGGCATCTGGCGGGTCCATGCCGGCGACGCGGCGGGCCTCACGCAGGCGGGCATCCAGTTCCTCTAGCGAGGGGGGCGTGCGCTCATCGGACATGAAGCGGGCTCCCTTCCGCCAGAATGTTAGATACCGTGCGAAAGCGGCGGCACCATACGGTTAGGCCCTGATACTGTCAAGGGTAAGGCACCCCTACTTAAGTACCTGAAAATCAATGATTTCCACCCCGCGCATAGGTCCGATGCCGCAGCGCATCATACCTTTTGCGTGGGAAACGGCCCTTTTACCCCCCAAAAAGCCGGTAACGGCCGGCGTCACGTTACACAAAAGCAGGGTCAGCGTCCCCTGGCACGATGCGCGGCGATGGCTTCCACCATCTGTTCAGGTGTCGTGTCCTTGGCGAAAACAGTGACGAATGACCCGTCGGGCGCCATCAGATAGGAGAAGGTGGAATGGTCCATCAGATACTGGGTCGGGTCCGGTTCCCCCTGGGAACGGGCGTAATAGACACGGTATTCCTTGGCCACTGCCGCAATCTGGTCCGCCGTTCCCGTCAGGCCGATGATGGAGGGATGGAACAGCGCGACATATTCCGCCAGCACGGGGGGCGTATCGCGGGCGGGATCGATGGTGATGAACAGCGGCTGCACATCCGCACCGGAGTCGCCCATCTGATCCATCGCCTGCGCGATGGTCTGCAGCTCCGTCGGGCAGATGTCGGGACAGAAGGTGTAGCCGAAGAAGACCAGCCGGTACTTGCCCTGGAAATCCGTATCGGAGACGGTACGCCCGTCGTGCGCCATCAGGGTGAAGGGACCGCCGATGCTGGCCGGCGCCACACCGGTGGCCACCCCGCCCGCCTGGCGCTGATCATGGCGGACGGTCATCCAGGCGATGACGGCCGCCATGATCAGGCCCACCAAAGCCGCCAATGCCATGCGGATCATGCGTTCCCGCTTCATCGTCCCTCTCCTGCCTGCGCAACCGGTGCTATGTTTGCCCCATGGGGGATGCTTCCACAACCTGATAGGGGAACAAGATGGCGATGGGAATGGCCGGGGTCGCGGCATTGGCTTTGACGCTGGCCCTGACCGGGGTGGCGGGGGCGACGGGAAAACCTTCCTGCGAGGATGAAAGCTTCGGCTGGAGCGCCACGGAACCGTCCATCAACCTGCGCCACGTGCTGTGCGGGGAGATCAAGAAGAATGGCGACGTCGTCGGCATGCATTCCCGCGCCATCATCGACACGGCCCCCGTCAAGGAAGTGCAGACACAACCCGCCCAGCCTGACGGCCTGTACAGTACGCGCGTGTTCTTCGAGAACGGCAAGGCCAAGAACTCCACCTTCTATCCCGACAATTGCAGTGTCGAGCAGGTGACGAACTCCATCCTTCATGCCGTGAGGAACAGCCATGGCCCGGCCAAGCCGTGGGGCAAGCTGGGCTGTTCAGCCCCGGCCAAGCCGGATGCCAGATATTGCACGGGTCCGGGCGGCGAACGATTCGTCATCCGTTTCGCTGAATTCGACGACGGGCGCATCAACACCGCCTTTCCGCAGATGGGGGAGACCTGTCCGAAATGAACCATGATCCTGCAGAATGGCTGGCCGACTGGCTGCAAACCGATATGAGCGGCGACCATCAGGGGATTTCCGCCTTCATCACCGGCCTGACCGGCGGCACCAGGCCCGAGCGGCGCGTGGGCAATCTCTATGCCGCCAGCGTCTCCGACGACGGGCTGGTGCTGGAGAACATCATGCAGGACGATTGGCCACCGGTTCTGGTGCCGGCCGCGATGGCATTGACGGCGCTGACCGTAGGACGGGACCCGTCGGAGTCGGTCATCGGATAAGGCGGGATCAGAACCCGATCAATGACCGCGGGAGCCACCCGCCGCCGGCCCCTGCGCGCGGGAAAACTGTCCGGCGGGATGGCCATTTGTGCCGCCGGATCAGGGCTTTGCCTCCTTGGGCATATCCTCCCCCGCCGGCTGTGGCAGGAAGAACAGGTTGCGCAGGAAGCCCGGCGCCAGAACCGCCAGCGGGTTGACACTGACATCCAGGTTGTCCGTCGGTCCCTTCACCTTGTAGGTGGCCGCGAACAGCCCCTGCCCTTCCCCACCGACCAGCAGGTCACCCAACAGGGGAATGACGCCCAGCAGCTTGTTGACGGTGGTGAAGGGCACGATCGTGCCCTGCAGCGCCACATCGTTGCGCTTGATATCGACATTGCCCTCCAGCGTCAGGCCCACCTGTGACCCCGATGTGCGCATGTCGCGCAGGGTGATGCCATCCTTGTGCCACAGCCAGTCACCCGACAGGCGGGAGAAGGCGATGGGCTGGCCCGACATGAAGTTGGCGAATCCACGCGGTGACGCGGCGGAGAGCAGCCGGGCCAGGACCGGCGCATCCTGCACCTGATAATTGGTCAGATCGGCCTTGCCCACCAGGGCCTGTCCGGGGTCATCGGTCATCGACCGTCCGGCCAGGGTCAGCTTGCCCCCCTTGATCTGGCTGATCACGTCCAGTCCGCGCAGCGTGGCGCCGGCATCGTCGGTTTCCGCCACCAGGGTCAGGATACGGGCATCGGCCGGGTCGGGCGCATAACGGACACGCAAGGTGCCCTTCTCCCCTACATCGGCGTCAAGGTCGGTGCGGTACCAGATACGCGTGTCACGTTCCATCCGGCCCTTGGCCTGCCTGATCTCCCGGCCATCATCGCCCATGATGGCGCGGCCCAGATCGAAGGAGATGGACAAGGGGGTCTTGGGCGCCGCCTCCTCCGCCGGGTCGGGGGGGATCACCTTGCCATCTGGACCCTTGTTGCGGCTGCGGAACGGGCGCACGTCGAAACTGTCGCCGCGCACATCGATGGCCAGTCCGCCCTTGCCATCCGTATCCCGGATATCGATGCGCGCATCGCTGTTGCCCAGCTTGAACTGGTCCAGCAACAGGTGGGACAGGCCGTAATCCACCTCGCGCAGTTCCATCGACCCGACGGCGCTCAACTCCTCCGTCGTCACCACGAAGGCGGGGATCAGCACGGGCTTGCCATCCTTGAACCGCGCGGTGACGCGGCCCTGGCCCGGCTTGCCCGGCTCCTTGCGCCATTTCAGCATATCGATGCGCAGGGTCGACGGGGTGATGTCGAGATCGGCCTGGATGGTCTGCTGCCGCCCCTGGGCCGTGCGCTCGCTGGTATAGACCATGTCGACAGCGGCCGGGCCGTTCAGCCAGTCCGGGAAATCCAGGCGGAAGCGGCGGCGCTGTTCATCATCCAGCCGGCCGCGCACCCGCACCTGGGTGCCGATGGGCGCGTCGGCGGGGAAATTCTCCACCCATTCCACCTGCGACGGCACGCCATTGAGCTGTGCCGTGCCCGTCATGTGCAGGTCATGGCCGGTGACCGTCAGGTCCAGCACCCCGTCGGTCGCATCGATATCCGACACGATGTCGGGCACGGCGACGCCGGTCAGGCTGGCCTTGCCGTCCAGTTCCACCATGTCCATGGTCAATGCCGCCACCAGCGGGAAGGCGAAATGCAGTTCCGCCCTGGCCTGCCCCGCCGCCTTCTCCGGCACCAGATTGACCTTGGCGGCATAGCCCAGCGGCGGGTGGTCCAGCACGGTCAGGGCCGAGGAAAGCGCCCCTTCCAGCGCCACCCGGATATCGATGCGATGGTTATTGTCGGTGTCCAGGCCCAGAATGCGAATCCGGCCCGGCCCCGCCTTCATATCCAGCAGCGCCCCTTCCTTCACGTCGATATCGAAGCTTTTGCCGTCGAAGGTCGCGGTGGCGGACACGTTGGTCACGGGCGGCAGGGGCGGCCGGTAATGAACGGTGAAACCGGACAGGGAAAAATCGCCCTGCATCTTGGCGACATGGAAATTGCCGGGATCGTCCACGGGACCCGACCCTTCCAGCCGGAAGGTCGTGCGGTCGAAGGTGCCGTCGGCCAGGTTATGGACCATCCATTCGCGGGTATTGTCCTTCACACCCTTGGGCCAGTACCGGTGCAGGTCCGCCATGGGCAGGCCCGTGATCTCCGTCGTCAGGGCCAGTTCGATGGTCTTTTCCCGCTGGCGGGCCGTGCCGCTGATGGTCAGGTCCGTCGGCCCGGCCATGTCCAGGTTGAAGCGCGTCAGTTCCAGATGGCGCCCGGCATCATCCAGCGTGCCATGCAGTTCCACATGGTCGAATTCCAGCGGTTCGGGCAACTGGTCGGGCAGCGACAGCCGGCCCTTGCCGCCCGTCAGTCCCAGCACGAGGTTCTGGGGCGTCAGGTCGGATTTCAGTTCCAGCATGATGGTGCCGGCCAGCGTCACATCAAGGGCGCGCAGCGGGTGCAAGACGGGGGCGATCTCCGCGAATTCGGCCGGCACGATGTCGGCGATCTCACTGCGGAGGGTGATGCCACCATCCTCGGCCCGCCAGACGATTTCGGCCGAAATCTGGTTGATCTGCCCACCCATGTCGATATCGGCGGCGGCCGTCCCGCGCACGCCGCGCACATCGCGGCGCAGACGCAGGTCAAGGCGCGGCACCTGCCATTTCGTATCGGTGGCCAGATTGGCGACCACCAGCCGGCCGCGGGTGATGCGCAGGTCACGCAGGGCCCCCATGGTGGCCTCCGGGTCCGGCGGACGGCGCATCTGTTCAATCAGGTCGGACAGGATGCGGGCGCCGGCCTCCGGATCGGAACTGTCATCGCCGATATCCAGGCGAAAGCCCCCATCGGCGGTGCGTTCCGCGTAAAGGCTGGGTTCCACCAGATCGATGCGCGTCGGCGCCACACGACCGCGCAGCAGGGCCGGCACGGACAGGCCCAGGCGCATTTCGGGAACGGCGGCCAGCAGCGCACCCGTGGCGCCATGCGCCTCCACCCCCTTCACCCGGATGTCGATGGGCGTGCCAAAGCCGACCCAGGCCAGTTCCGTGCGGTCGACCTCCAGCCGGACCGGTCCGTCGCGCGACAGTTCCTGCACCAGATAGGGGGTGATGAAATCGATGGCGATCGGTCCCTGCTGCGTCAACCGGAACGCCGCGTACCCGCCCGCTGCCAATACCACCAGCAACAGGCCGGTGACCAGTTCAAGCAGGATAAGGGCAGTGCGACGCAACATCGATCTCGGTTCTCCGGCGGACCTGGCCGGGCATTACGGGCAGCTTGACCTGATGCGCGGACGATGGGCAGTCTGGCCCCCCGCCAACGCGGCACGCTTGGGATAGCCCGGTAGACGCCCCATGTTCAATCAAGAATCCCTTCCCCGCCTTGGCGATCCGCAACGTGCCGCCGTCGGACTGGAACATTGGCACGAAGCGACAGGTTCCGGCTGTGACCCCGATCTCGCCGCGTTTGCACGATCCTATGCCGCCGACCCCAGCGGAAAGCGCGTGCTGGAAGCGGTTTTCGCCAACAGCCCGTTCCTGGGACAGGCCCTGGTGCGGGAGATGGGTTTTTTCCGGCGCCTGCTGGAAACCGGCTTTGACGCCGCCTTCGACGACCTTGTCCAGGCACTGTGGCGCGATCATGGCGCGGAAACCAGCGCCGACCGGCTGATGAAGGCCCTGCGCATCGCCAAGCGCCGCGCGGCCCTGCTGATCGGGCTGGCCGACATGGCGCAGGATTGGCCGCTGGAAAAGGTGACGGGCGCCCTGTCCGACTTCGCGCAGGCGGCCCTGCAACTGGCCGTGCGCGTCGCCCTGCGCCAGGCGGTGAGCAGCGGCAAGCTGGAGGTTCCCGATCCGGCGCAGCCGGAAAAGGGCAGCGGCTATATCGTGCTGGCTATGGGCAAGTTCGGCGCGCGCGAACTGAACTACTCCTCCGATATCGACCTGATCGTGCTGTATGATGACGGCATCGTGCAGGTGCCGGATGGGGAGATGACGAAACATTTCGTGCGGGTGACGCGCGAAATGGTGCGCATCATGGATGACCGCACCGCCGACGGCTATGTCTTCCGCACCGACCTGCGCCTGCGCCCCGACCCCGGCGCCACGCCCGTGGCTGTCAGCGTGTCGGCGGCAGAAGCCTACTACAGCAGCCTGGGCCAGAACTGGGAACGGGCGGCCATGATCAAGGCCCGGCCAGTGGCCGGCGATCTGGAGGCCGGCAAGGGCTTCATGGACATCATCCGGCACTTCATCTGGCGCCGGAACCTGGATTTCGCGGCCATCCAGGACATCCATTCCATCAAGCGCCAGATCGGCGCCCACAAGGGCCACCGCGAAAAGACCGTCAATGGTCACAATATCAAGATCGGGCGCGGCGGCATCCGGGAGATCGAATTCTTCGCCCAGACCCAGCAATTGATCTTCGGCGGCCGCGACCGGTCCTTGCGCACCTGCGGCACCGTGGAGACGCTGTACGCCCTGGTCGCGTCCGACCGCGTTGAACGGCAGGTGGCGGACGATTTGTCGGAGGCCTACCGCTTCCTGCGCACCGTGGAACACCGGGTGCAGATGGTGGATGACCAACAGACCCACCAATTGCCCAAGACCGATGATGGCGTGGACCGCATCGCCGCCTTCCTGGGCTTTCCCGATACGCAGGCGTTCCGCGACCGGCTGATGGCCACGCTGACGGTCGTGGAGGATCATTATGACCATCTTTTCTCCGAAAGCCCGGCCCTGTCCGGCTCCGGCAGCCTGGTTTTCACAGGCACGGAGGATGACCCCGACACGATGGTCACCCTGCGGGAGATGGGATACCAGAACCCGTCGGCCGTGGCGGGCCAGATCCGGGCCTGGCACCATGGGCGTTACCGCGCCACACGCAGCCAGCGGGCGCGGGAGCTGCTGACCGAACTGGTTCCCACCCTGCTGGCCGCCTTTGGCCGCACGGCCCATCCCGATCAGGCCTTCCTGAAATTCGATGAATTCCTGTCGCGCCTGCCGGCGGGCGTGCAGTTGTTCAGCCTGTTCTATGCCAATCCCAACCTGCTGGACCTTGTGGCGGAGGTGATGGGTACCGCACCGCGTCTGGCCGAACAGTTGGCGCGGCAGCCGCAGGCGCTGGATGCCGTGCTGCTGCCCGGCTTCTTCGGCACCCTGCCGGGGCGGGAGGAGCTGGAGGCCGGGTTCGAGGCACTGGTGGGCGGGGCGCATTATTTTGAGGAGGTGCTGGACCTCACGCGGCGCTGGACCAACGAACACCGGTTCCGCGCCGGCGTCCATATCCTGCGCCATGTCAGCGATGCCGACCGGCTGGGCGCCTTTCTGAGCGATGTGGCCGAGGTGGCGCTGGTGGGGCTGCAGCGCGCCGTGGAGGATGAATTCGCCAAGCGCCATGGGCGCCTGCCCGATGCCGGCATGGCCGTGCTGGGCCTGGGGCGGCTGGGGGCGCGGTCGCTGTCGCTTCGTTCCGACCTGGACCTGATCACGGTCTATGAGGTGCCGGACGACGTTGTGCAGTCAGATGGGGCCAAACCCCTGTCCCCCAACGATTATTTCATCAAGCTGACCCAGCGTCTGGTCAATGCCATCACGGCCCACACGGCAGAGGGGCAGCTTTACGAAGTGGATATGCGCTTGCGCCCGTCCGGCAATGCCGGGCCGCTGGCCGTCAGCTTCGAAGGTTTCGCCAAATATCAGCGTAACAGTGCGTGGACCTGGGAACATATGGCCCTGACGCGTGCCCGCGCGGTGACCGGCCCCGACAGCCTGCGCGCCAGGCTGGCCGGGGAAATCAAATCCGTGCTGACCCGCCCGCGCGACCCCGCCAAGCTGCGCGAGGATGTGGCGTCCATGCGGACCCGCATCGATCAGCAGCACCGCACGGACGATATCTGGACCGTGAAATATGTCCGGGGCGGCATGATCGATATCCAGTTCATCGCCCAGTACCTGACCCTGCTGCACGCGCCGGAACGGCCGGATATCATTGATCCCAACACGACCGGTGCGCTGGCCTGGCTGGGGGATAGCGGCTTTATCGATGTGGCCACCGCCAATGTGCTGATCGACGCGCACAAGACCTGGCGCCGCGTGCAGGGCTTCCTGCGCCTGACGGTGGAGGGCGGATTCGACGCCGCCAAGGCGCCGCCGGGCCTGAAGGCCGGTCTGGCCCGCGCCGCCCTTCCCGATCTGCCCGAAGGCACCGCGTTCGAGGTGGTGGAGGCGGCGCTGAGGGAAAAGGCGACGAGGGTCAAGGACGCTTTCGACCGGATCGTCGGGGCGGCCTGATACCAATCTTCCTTGATCGTGACCAATCCAGGAAGATTGCGTGTTCCTCAGACGCCGGGCGCCGCCATCCGGCGGCTTGGCTTTCGGCACCACGCGGTGCCGGGCCGGCCGTCGCCGGCCTCCAATCTGCCAAGCGTCAAAACCTCGGCAGATTGGTATGACCCGACCCGGCATGCGGAAATCATGCACCGCGTTGCGCAAACAAAAAGGGCGGCGTCCGGGGGGAGGACGCCGCCCTTTTGACCGGAGCCGGCCTTCAGGGGGAGGGGGCGGCCGGCCCCGGCATGTCAGACCCTGTCAATCAGGCCGCACGCGGCAGATCGGCCAGGATCAGCTCGGCCTCTTCAAGCACCTCGATGGTCAGGACCTCTTCATCCTTCACCGCGGCGCCGTCACGGGCGTCAAGGGTCAGGCCGTTGACCTTCACCTTGCCCCGGGCGGGGACCAGATAGGCCAGTCGATCACCCAACCGATGCGTCAACACCGTACCGGCCGGCAATGTTCCACCCAAAAGTGCGGCATCCTGGTGAACATAAAGCGCACCTGAGTCCTTGTCCTGATCACGGCCGGAGGCCAGCACGCGCAACTGACCCTGGGCGTCGGTGCCCTTGGGGAATTTCGCGGCTTCCCAACGCGGCTTCACGCCACGCTTGTTGGGGATGATCCAGATCTGGAACAGGGTGGTTTCACCCGGTTCGCGGTTATATTCGGCATGCACGATGCCGGTACCGGCCGACATGACCTGCACATCACCCGCTTCCGTGCGGCCCTCATTGCCCAGGAAATCCTGGTGCGTGATGGCGCCCTTGCGGACATAGGTGACGATTTCCATGTCCTGATGGGGATGCGGGTCGAAGCCGGTATTGCTGTCGATCGTGTCGTCGTTCCACACCCGCAGCGGTCCCCAATGGACCCGCGACGGATTGTGATAGCCGGCGAAGCTGAAGTGGAAATTGGCGCGCAGCCAGCCATGGTTGGCCTTGCCCAGGCCGGCGAAGGGGCGATGTTCGATCATGACACGTCTCCTTGATGGCTCCCCGTACCGTCCCGGAAAGGCGGCGATACGGGGACCGTGGGTCATGGGATTATGGGCCGAAGGTCATCCCGTGATGACCTTCGGACGCCGGCGACCGCCGGCCCGGCGCTCATGCGCCGTGAGACAAGCCGCCGGACGGTGGCGCCCGGCGGCTTGAGGAACAAGCACTCAATCAAGCCGACAGCTTGGCCGCCAGGCGGGCAACATGGGCACCCTGGAAGCGCGCACCCTCCAGCTCGTTCTCCGACGGCTGGCGGGAACCGTCGCCGCCGGCGATGGTGGTGGCGCCATAGGGGCTGCCGCCCGTCACTTCGTCCAGGCGGGTCTGACCGCCGAAGCTGTAGGGCAGGCCGGCGACGACCATGCCATGGTGCAGCAGGGTGGTGTGGAAGGACAGCAGCGTCGATTCCTGACCGCCATGCTGGGTGGCCGTGGACACGAAGACAGAGCCGACCTTGCCGATCAGCGCACCCTTGGCCCACAGACCGCCGGTCTGGTCCAGGAAGTTGCGCATCTGGCTGGCCATCATGCCGAAGCGGGTCGGGGTGCCGAAGACGATGGCGTCATAGTTCGGCAGCTCGTCCACGGTGGCGACGGCGGCGTCCTGGTCCAGCTTGATGCCGGAACGCTTGGCCACTTCATCGGGGATCAGCTCGGGCACGCGCTTGACCACCACTTCGGTGCCGGCGACCGACGCCGCGCCCTCGGCAACGGCCTTGGCCATCGTCTCGACATGGCCGTAGGAGGAGTAGTAGAGGACCAGAACCTTGCTCATTTCGCTCTCCGTAATGTGCGGTGTGTTGCGCTGTTGAGAGGAAGATAGGCCGTTGCGCCGTTCCCGATAATGGTACAATTTCGAACAGCTTTGTCCCGCTGGGTGGGATAATCGACGGGGAACAAAATGGACCGGCTTGAGGATCTGCGGCTGTTCACGCTGGTGGCGGAGGGGCGCAGCTTCACCAAGGCCGCCGACAAGCTGGGCCTGTCGAAATCCGCCGCCAGCCGGCGCATCGGGGAACTGGAGGCCCGTCTGGGCGCCCGCCTGTTCAACCGCACCACCCGCCATATCAGCCTGACCCAGGTGGGCGAAGGCTTTTATGCCCGCGTCACCCAGGCGCTGGAGGCGCTGGAGGAGGCGGAACAGTCGGTCGCCAGCCAGCATGCGGCACCGCGCGGTGTGCTGAAACTGGCGGCGCCCATGTCCTTCGGCATTGTCCACCTGTCCGGCGCCATCGCCGATTTCATGGCGCTGTATCCGGAGGTGACGGTCGATATGGACCTGTCCGACCGGTTCGTCGATCTGGTGGAGGAAGGGTATGATCTGGCGGTCCGCGTGGGGCGGTTGAAGGACAGTTCTCTGGTGGCCCGCCGGCTGTGTCCGGTGCGCGCCGTCATCTGCGCCAGCCCGGACTATCTGGCCCGGCGCGGCACGCCGCAGAAGCCGGCCGACGTTGCCGACCATGATTGCCTGATCTACACCAATGTGCAGACCCCTGATCAATGGAGCTTCCGCACCGCCCCCGGATCGGAAGGAACGCAGAACATCAAGCTGAAGGGCCGGCTGCGCGCCAATAACGGCGATGCGTTGCGGGAGGCGGCCCTGCATGGCCAGGGGCTGGTGCTGCTGCCCACCTTCATTGTCGGCGATGCGCTGGCGGCGGGGCGGCTGATCCCGGTGCTGGATGCCTGGCTGCCCGGCCCCGTGGCGGCCCACGCCGTCTATCCCGCCAACCGCCATCTGAGCCCCAAGGTCCGGGCCTTTGTCGATTTTCTGGCGGGACGGTTCGGACCGGTACCGTACTGGGACGCGGCGCTGACCGTAATGAAGGGCGGCTGACCCGCGCCGGGGCTTCACAAATCCTTCACGGCTTTCTGGCATGACTTCCGGGTTTAGTTCCATGCAGACGGGGGCGGTTTTGGACCGGCATACAGGGGAGGCCCCGGCGATGGACCTTGCTGCGGCAGACGCAGCCTGGACGGCGGCGCGGCTGTGCCGTCCGGCCCCATCCGTGATGGAACGGACCAGTTGCGGGGCCGTGGCCGAACTGTTCCAGACCGATCCCGACCTGCCCGGCGTCATCGTGCTGGACACGGACGGAAGGCCCCTGGCCCTGGCCGACCGCGCCACCTTCCTGCTGCACTTTTCCCAGCGGTATGGCCGCGACCTTTATGCAAGGCGGCCCGTCACCCATCTGGCCGACCGGCAGCCATTGCTGGTGCCGCTGCAGACAGGCCTGTCCGACCTGAACAACCTGATCGCGCAACGCAAGCCCGATGCCCTGCATCGTGGTTTCGTGCTGGTCGACCCCGATGGGATGGCGGTGGGGCTGGGCCAGGGCATCGACGTCATGCGCCTGACGGCGGAGGAGATGGCCCGCACCCTGGACCGGCTGCGCGCCACACAGCGCGACCTGATCCAGGCGGAAAAGATGGCGGCGCTGGGCGGGCTGGTGGCCGGGGTGGCGCATGAGATCAATACGCCGCTGGGCGTGGCGGTAACGGCCGCCACCGCCTTTGCCCAGGATACGGAACGGTTTTCCGCCGCCTGGCGCGATGGGACGCTGCGCCGCAACGACCTGCAGGATTATGTGGCGTCCGCGACGGAGGCGATGGGTTACGTCCTGGGCAACATCACACGCGCCGCCGATCTGGTGCATAGTTTCAAGCAGGTGGCCGTGGACCAGACCACCGATCAGGTCCGCCGCTTCGACCTGGGCGATTATCTGGGTGAGGTGCTGCGCAGCCTGCAGCCGCAACTGCGCCGCCTGCCCCACCGGCTGGAGCCGGAACTGGCCGAGGGGCTGGTGGTGGAAAGCGCGCCCGGCGCCATTGCCCAGATCGTCACCAACCTTGTCATGAACGCCCTGACCCATGCCTTCATGGGCCGGGCGGGGGCGGGCCGCATCCGTGTCGTGCTGCGCCCGGCATCCGGCACGCCCGGCTGGGTGGAACTGTCGGTCATGGATGATGGCAACGGCATCGATGCCGCCACCCTGCCCCGCATCTTCGATCCGTTTTTCACCACGCGGCGCGATGCCGGCGGTACCGGCCTGGGCCTGCATCTGGTCTATAATCTGGTGACGCAGCGCCTGGGCGGGCGCATCGATGTCGACAGCCGGGTCGGACAGGGCACACGCTTCATTGTCGCCTTTCCCCGCCGGGGCGCCGACTGACCCCTTGTCACCCATCGCGGGCGCGATAGCTCATCATTGTTGACGCGCCGCGTCAGGAACATATCATGAACAAAATCCTATTCTCCTGTCAGGTCCCTTATGGCCAAATCGCTGAAACAACGCCTCGCCATCCTGTCGGATGCCGCCAAATATGATGCGTCCTGTGCGTCCAGCGGCACGCAGCGGCGCGATTCGTCGGCCAGCGGCGGGCTGGGATCGACGGAGGGCATGGGCATCTGCCACGCCTATGCACCGGACGGGCGCTGCATCTCCCTGCTTAAAATCCTGCTGACCAATTTCTGCCTCTATGACTGCGTCTATTGCGTGAACCGGTCATCCAGCAATGTGGAACGGGCGCGATTTTCGGCGGAGGAGGTGGTCTGGCTGACCCTGGAATTCTATCGCCGCAACTATATCGAGGGGCTGTTCCTGTCGTCCGGCATCATCCGGTCGTCCGATTACACGATGGAACAGCTTGTCCGCGTCGCCAAGGATTTGCGCACCCTGCATAATTTCAGGGGCTATATCCATCTGAAGACCATCCCGGAGGCGTCACCGCAACTGATCGAGGAGGCGGGGCTTTATGCCGACCGCCTGTCGATCAATATCGAACTGCCGACCGACCAGGGCATCGAACAGTTCGCGCCGCAAAAACATCCGGCCCGCATCCGCCGGTCCATGTCCGATCTGTCCCTGAAGATCGAGGCGGCGAAGGAACCGACATTGAAGACGAAACGGCGGCAACGCTTCGCACCGGGCGGGCAAAGCACACAGATGATCGTGGGCGTGGATGGCGCGACTGACGCCACCATTCTGGGGTCCAGCGTCGATCTGTACAGCCGGTTCCGTCTGCGCCGCGTCTATTATTCCGCCTTCAGCCCGATCCCCGATGCGTCCAGCGCCCTGCCTTTGTCGCGCCCGCCGCTGATGCGGGAACATCGTCTGTATCAGGCGGACTGGCTCTACCGGTTCTATGGATTCAACGTGGCCGAGATCACGTCGGTGCGGGCCGATGGCAATCTGGAACTGGATATCGATCCGAAACTGGCCTGGGCGCTGGCCAACCGCGACCGGTTTCCCGTGGATGTGAACCGGGCGGAGAAGGAGATGCTGCTGCGCGTGCCGGGGCTGGGCACGACATCGGTGCCTTCCATCCTGTCGGCCCGCCGGCATAAACGGCTGCGGCTGGACGATCTGGAACGGTTGCACGTGTCGGTGCGCAAGGTCAGGCCCTTCATCATGGCTGAAGGTTGGTCGCCCCTGCGCCTGACCGACCGGACCGACCTGCGCGAGCTTTTTGCGCCCAAGCCCAAGCAATTGAGCCTGTTCGGATGATCCGCCTGTGTTTGCGCGGTCGCGGCGATCTGGCCGAATGGCGGGATGCGGCGCGCGCCCTGCTGCGGGCCGGGGTGGGGCCGGGCAATGTGGAATGGCAGGTGCGTGATGCCGGGGCCGATCTGTTCGGTCTGGCCGATGATCCGCTGCCCCCGGCCGACCCGGCCCTGCCCGCCCCCACGGTGCCCAGCGCCTTCCTGACCCTGGCCGATGCCGTCATCTGTCACCGCGACCCGGCGCGGTTTGCCCTGCTTTACCGGCTGCTCTGGCGCGTGCAGGGGGAACGGGCGCTGCTGTCCATCCCGTCCGACCCCGATGTGGCGCGGGCGGAGATGCTGGAAAAGGCCATCCGGCGCGATGCGCACAAGATGAAGGCCTTTGTCCGGTTCAAGGAAATGGGGGCGCCGCGTGATGGCCGCCGGCGCTTTGCCGCCTGGTTCGAGCCGGACAATTTCATCGTCGGCCGCACCGCCGGCTTTTTTCAGCGCCGTTTCACCGACATGGACTGGATCATCGCCACCCCCAAAGGCTCGGCGGCGTGGGACGGGCAGACACTGACCCTGTCAGACGAACCGTCGGAGAAGCCCAACCTGATCGACGATACCGACGATCTGTGGCGCACCTATTTCGCCCATATCTTCAACCCGGCGCGGTTGAAGGTGCAGGCGATGCAGTCGCAGATGCCCAAGAAATACTGGAAGAACCTGCCGGAAGCGGACCTGATCCCCGACCTGATCGCAGGGGCCGAGGACCGGATGCGCGACATGATCGACCGCGAGGCGACCCAGCCCAGGCCGTTCCATTACCGCATCCGGGAGCGGGAATAGGCACCGCACACCGATGAAGGGGCGGCCCGACCGGACCGCCCCATCCGCACCTTAATGCCGGAAATGGCGCATGCCGGTGAAGACCATGGCCAGCCCACGCTCGTCGGCGGCGGCGATCACCTCCGCATCGCGCATCGACCCGCCCGGCTGGATCACCGCCGTCACACCGGCGTCGGCAGCGGCCAGCAGGCCATCGGCAAACGGGAAGAAGGCGTCGGACGCAACCACGGACCCCTGGGTGCCCGCCTCTTCCAGACCGGCGGCCTTGGCGGCGTCGGCGGATTTCCAGGCGGCGATGCGGCTGCTGTCAACGCGGCTCATCTGACCGGCGCCGATGCCGACGGTGGCCCCGGCCTTGGCATAGACGATGGCGTTCGACTTCACATGCTTGCCCACGCGGAAAGCGAACAGCAGATCGGCCAGTTCGGCGTCGGTCGGGGCACGCTTGGTGACGACCTTCAGGTCGGCCTGGGCAATGCGGCCATTGTCGCGGGTCTGCACCAGATAACCGCCGGCCACCGACTTCACGAACAGGCCGGGCTCGGCCGGGTTCGGCATGGAACCGGTCAGCAGAACGCGCAGGTTCTTCTTGGTCGCCAGGAAGGCCTTGGCCGCCTCGTCCGCGTCGGGCGCGATCACCACTTCGGCGAAAAGCTTGGCGATCTGCTCGGCAGTGGCGGCGTCCAGGGTCCGGTTCATGGCGATGATGCCGCCAAAGGCCGAAACGGGGTCACAGGCCAAGGCGCGGGTGTAGGCGTCCAGCAGGTTATCCCCCTCGGCCACGCCGCAGGGATTGGCATGCTTGATGATGGCGATGGCCGGACGGTCGAATTCCGACACCAGCTCGAACGCCGCATCCGTGTCGTTCAGGTTGTTATAGGACAGTTCCTTGCCCTGAAGCTGGGTCGCGGTGGCGATGCCGGGGCGCTTGTCGCCGGTCGTGTAGAAGGCCGCCGACTGGTGCGGGTTCTCACCGTAACGCAGGGTCTGGCGCAACTCCCCGCCGAAGGTCAGGCGCTGGGGATATTCCTGGCCCAACTGACCGGCGAACCAGCGGGAGATGGCGGCGTCATAGGAACCGGTACGGGCATAGGCCTTGGCAGCCAGGGTGCGGCGGAAGGACAGGGTGGTCTGCCCGTCATTGGCCTCCAACTGAGCCAGCAGCTCGGCATAGTCCGACGCATCGGTGACCACGGCCACGAAGTCGTGATTCTTGGCCGCACCGCGGATCAGGGATGGGCCACCGATATCAATATTCTCGATGCAGGTCTCGAAATCCGCACCCTTGGCCACCGTCGCCTCGAACGGGTACAGGTTCACCACCACCAGATCGATGCCGGGAATGTCATGGGCCGACATGGCACCGGTATGGGTCGGGAAATCACGGCGCGCCAGGATGCCGCCATGGATCTTGGGATGCAGCGTCTTGACGCGGCCATCCATCATCTCCGGAAAGCCCGTATGGTCGGACACTTCCGTCACGGCGATGCCGGCATCGGCCAGTGCCTTGGCCGAACCGCCGGTCGACAGGATGTGAACGCCGCGCGCGGCCAGTGCCTTGCCCAGATCGATCAGGCCCGTCTTGTCGGAGACGGAGATGATGGCGCGGCGGATGGGGACGAGATCGATGCTCATGGTTCGGTACCCTGGCGGATGCTGCATGGAACAAAAGGAACCGGGCCGATCCTGGTGGACCGGCCCGGCGGTGATGGTGACGCGGATCGCGCGTCAGGTATCGATGTCGCTGCCTTCCCGGCGGAAGCCCCATTTGACCAGGGTATCCCCCAGTTGGGTGGTGCCGCGCAGCACGATCTGGGTGGTCGGCCGGGGATCGGCGCCCTGCCCCAGATAGATGCTGTCGGCGGTTTCGATCTCTGCACCGCTGGCCCGGAATTTCCATAGGGCCCCGGACGGCAGCCGCATCAGCAGGGCCGCCTCATCCTCCAGAGTCGCCACGCGCACGCCGGGATGCAGGTGGAAACGCACGGCGAATTCATGGCCCGGCGTGCCGGTCAGCTTGTCCTGCCCACGCAGATCCTCGCCGCTTTCGGCCAGGAACAGGCGGCGATGATGGACGATGCCGCCCCGGTCAAAATAGCCGTCATGATGGGCATCGACCAGCGTGCCCTCATCCCCGTCCTGGCGCAGGCACTGCACCCTGGACGGGCGGCGGGACAGGCCCCCCTCCTCGTTCACGCCGCTTGAATTGGTGTCATCGATGGCCAGGGTGGAATGGGCGGCCGTGGCGGCCAGCGCCTGACGCCAGACACCCTGGTCGCCTGGATGCGCCCCGCAATTCACCACCAGCCGCTCGCGCCCCACACTCATCTCAAACGACAGGGTGCCGGCATGGGCGTGTTCATCCAGCCCGGGCGCCGGTGGCGCGCCGACATCCATCAACAGACAGGTCCGCCCCGCCGTGACACGTTCGAACCCGATATGCGGGGTGGATTTCAGGGGGCGGCCACGGGCATCCGCCTGGCCCAGCACGGTGTCGATCAACACCGCCTCCCCCTCCTGCGCGCCATTGAACAGGGCCAGACCACCATCACCATGGCGGAAGAAGCGCAGGGTGGGGGTCATGCGGTCAATGGCGTGCTGTACCGCCTCCGGCACATCCTCCCGCCCCGCGCGATAACAGCCGCGGATATCGATCAGGTGGCGCAGCACCAGCAACTGGGCCGCCGGGGAATGTTCGACATGGCCGCCATCGGGCAGCACCTGCCTGGGCAGTTCCCGGTTCAGCAGGGCGCGGGCACGGTCGGTGACCCGCGACAGGCCGTTCAGGCAGATGCCGCCATAAACCATGCCCTTGATGGCGCCCAGCAGCGCGGTCCCCTTCAGGCGGCCCGGAACCGTATGTTCCAGAAAGCGCACCTGACGGGCCAGACTGTCGAAGACACGGGCGCGCAACTGGTCATCGGCGCTGGCCAGGAAAAAATCATGCTGGCCGATCCAGGCGGCGATGCGCGTGGCCAGCACATCGGGCGCCCAGGCCACGGGATGCCAGCGCTTGCCGAACAGGTCCAGCCAGTGGCTGACCAGCACACGGGCCTGGCGCCGGGCGGCATCCCCCCCGGTGGCGCGCAGATGGCGCAGCCAGTCGAAACCATGCATTTCGGCCAGCCAGGGAGCGGACGCCGTCGGTTCCAGCCAGGGCGGCATCTCGTCAAAAAAAATCTGGCCGGCAAAACGGAAACGGTTGTTCAGCAATTCCTGGCCATGATGGGCATCGCCGGGCCAGGGGTCGGGCGGCACCAGGGATAGTTGCTGCGGCGCCGGCCCCGATAGGGCCATCATCTGGTACAACCCGGTTCCGCGATACCAGCCGCCGGCACCGGGATTGAACCTTTTATGCGCCATGCCCCCGGCCATGTGGCGCATCAACCGTTCTGGCCGCGCAGCGCGCGCATATTGGCTTCATAGGCCGACGGGCCGCCGACAAAGGTGGCCGTGCCAGCCACCAGCACATCGGCACCGGCCGCGATGCACTGCTTCGCCGTCTCCACATTGACGCCGCCATCGACCTCCAGGTCGATCTGTCGTCCGCCCTGGGCCGCCGACACGGCGTTGATGCGGCGGCGAAGCTCCGCGATCTTGTCCAGTTGCGAGGTGATGAAGCTCTGCCCCCCGAAACCGGGATTGACCGACATGACCAGCACCAGATCCAGGTCGCCCAGCAGATAATCCACCATCGACAAGGGCGTGTGCGGGTTCAGCACGATGCCGGGCTTCTTGCCCAGCGAGCGGATCAGTTGCACGGTCCGGTGCGGGTGCGGACCGGCTTCGGGATGGAAGCTGATGATGTCGGCACCGGCATCGGCGAAACCCTGGATGAAGTTATCGACGGGTGCGATCATCAGATGCACGTCGAAGACCTTCGCCGTGTGCGGGCGCAGCGCCTTCACCACACCGGGGCCGATGGTGATGTTGGGCACGAAATGCCCGTCCATCACGTCGATATGGATGTAATCCGCACCGGCGGCGTCAATGGCGCGCACCTCCTCGCCCAGACGGGCAAAGTCGGCGGACAGGATGGACGGGGCGATCTTGACGGGCTTCGTAGTCATGGGCCGGTTGGTATCAATAACAGGCCCCGCCGACAAGCCGGGTTCGGCGCATGAAAGGCCGGTTCCGGGAACATGGCGGTGACACTTTGAGCCCGCCCTCAGCCGCCGGGCGCCGCCATCCGGCGGCTGGGCTTACGCCGCACGTGCGGCGGGCCGGCAGTCGCCGGCCTCCAGCGAGATAAGGCAAGCTCAAGCCGCCGGTTCACGGCGCCGGATACAGCCATTGCAGCCCCTGGATCAGGCCCACGGGGAAAGTGGTTTCATGATAGGTGCCCTGTGACACCTCTGCCATCACCTGCAGGCCCGGATATTTACGCGCCCGCAGGCGTTTGGCCATGTCTTGCTGATCGGCCACCATGTCGCGGTTCTTGTTGTAGCGGGCATCACCAGGCTTCGCCGCCTCGAACGAGCCAGCGGTCATATAGACCCTTGCCTTCAGATCCTTGTGCGCCTTGGCGTAATCCGCCTCCAGCCCCCGCAGGGCGTAATCCTTGTACCAGATGGACGGGCTGGTCAGGATGTAGCTGCTGAAATGCTGCGGCTGGGTGAACAGGACCCAAAGGCCGAACAGCCCGCCATAGGACTGGCCCACCAGGGTGCGGCGGGCCGGATCGATGCGATAGGTCTTTTCCACCAGCGGCATCGCCTGCTTCACCAGGAAATCCAGATAGGCGGGCGCCCCGCCCGATACGCCGGACAGGTCCGGGTCGGTCCAGGGGGTCAGGTCACGGCGACGGCTGTTCATCCCATCCTCCCCCTTGGCGGTGGGCAGGCCGACCAGGATGAATTCTTCCAGCCGTTTCAGATTATGGGCCAGCCGCGTGATGCCGGACGCCACCTGGAACGTATAATCCCCATCGGTCAGGTACAGCACGCCATAGCGCCTGCCGGCATTTTTCGGGTCCGCATAACCCGGCGGCAGCTTCACATAGAGATCATAGGTCCGGCCGCTCTGATCCGACGTGACGGTATGAACGCTGGTCCGCTCCACCTGATAGGCGGGCAATGCCTCCTGCGCACGGACGGCCGGCATGGTCAAAAACAGGGCAGCGGCCAGAAGCCAGACAGAACGCATGAGCACTTTCCCCACCGGGTTGCGGATCGGGCCTGTCTACGAACCCTGCGTTTGCCCCGTCAAGCATTGACGCCGCGCCCGGCACTGCCCACTCTGAGGACAGAGCGCCCATCCCCCGGAGGCCGGCCATGGACAGCGTGAACCTTGCCGACGTCGCCAGCAACCTGACCCGCCTGATCGAACGGGCCGAGGCGGGGGAGGAGATCATCATCTATCGCGCCGGCCGCCCCGTGGCCCGGCTGATGCCGCCGGCGGAAGGGGGCGAAGCGACCACGTCAACGCACAGTCCCCGTCAATTCGGGCAGTTGGCGGGCCGCATCTGGATCGGGGAAGATTTCGACGATCCACTGCCCGAGGATATCGCAAAGGCCTTTCGGGGTGAAAACCCATGAGGTTGTTGCTGGATACCCACATTTTACTGTGGACCGCTGGCAATCCCGAACGACTATCACCCACCATACGGGGATTATTGGCGGACAACCAGAATCAGTTATATTTCAGCGTTGCCAGCGCTTGGGAAATTGCGATCAAGGTCAATGCCGGGCGGCTGGTTTTTCCGCTGGAAGAGCTGCATTCCACGCTGGCCGCACAGCGGCTGATCCTTCTCGACATTACCCTGCCCCATGCCATGGCTGCCGCCGCCCTGCCCCCGCACCACAATGACCCGTTCGACCGCATGTTGATCGCGCAGGCCAGGATGGAGGCTTTGCTGCTGGTGACGGCGGATGGGATGATCCCAACCTATGACGTGAAAACCCTGTCGGCACGGACATGAGAAAGGGCGCTCCCATGGTCGAGGTGCATGTCGTTCCGGCATTGACCGACAATTACATCCACATCATCCATGACGCGGCCCATGGGCTGACCATCGTGGTCGATCCCGGAGAGGCGGCGCCCGTGCGGGCCTTTCTGTCGGAACGCGGCTGGCGGCTGACCCATATCCTGGCCACCCATCATCATGGCGATCATATTGGCGGCATCCCCGACCTGCGCGCCGACAGCCATGCCATGCTGATCGGCCCCCGGGCGGAGATCGACCGTATCCCCGAAATGGACGCCACCCATGGCGAGGGCGATATCTTCACCCTGGGCAGCCAGACGGTCCGCGTCTTTGACACGCCCGGCCACACGCGCGGTCATTGCGCCTTCTTCTTTGAGGAGGCGCGTCTGCTGTTCAGCGGCGACACCCTGTTCTCGCTCGGCTGCGGCCGGCTGTTCGAAGGCACACCGGCCCAGATGTGGGACAGCCTGTCGACGCTGCGCGCCCTGCCCGGCGATACGCGTGTCCATTGCGGTCATGAATATACGGCCAGCAATGCCCGTTTCGCGCGCTCCATCGATCCGGACAATGCCGCGCTGAAGGCACGAGCCGAGGAGGTGGCTGCCCTGCGGGCCAAGGGCCTGCCCACGGTTCCCTCGCGCCTGTCGGATGAGATTGCCGCCAACCCCTTCCTGCGCGCCGACGATCCGGGCCTGGCCGCCCATTTCGGAATGACCGGCGCGCCCCCTGCCACCGTCTTCGCCGCCATCCGCAAGGCGAAGGATGAGTTTCGGGGCTGATCCCGCCCCGCCGTCACGACCCCCAACCCGGATATTCCCATGAAGCTGCGTTACAGCCAGACATCCCCCTTCGTGCGCAAGGTTCTGATGGCCGCGCATGAGGTCGGCTTGGCCGACCGGATCGAGGTTTCACCCACCGATGTCTGGTCCCCGGACAGCCCCATCGTGCGCGAGAATCCGCTGTCCAAGATCCCGACCCTGCTGACCGATGACGGCATGGTGCTGTTCGACAGTCCGGTCATCGTGGAATATCTGGACAGCCTGCATGAAGGCCGCAAGCTGATCCCCGCCACCGGCCCCGCACGCTGGGTGGCCCTGCGGCAGCAGGCGCTGGGCGACGGGATCTGTGATGCCGGCGTGCTGCGCCGGGTCGAAACCCTGCGCCCCACCGCCCTGCGCTCCGCCGAATGGGACAGCCGGCAGCGCGCCGCCATCTCCCGTGCCTTCGACCGGCTGGAGGTGGAAGCCGGCGACCTGCCCGACCCGGACCAGCCGAACGTGGGCGGTCTGGCCATCCTCTCGGCCATGGGCTATATGGATTTCCGCTTCGCCCACGAACCCTGGCGCACCGGCCGGCCGACACTGGCCCGCTGGTTCGACGGCGCCGCGCGGCGCGCCAGCTTTCAGGCCACCCTGCCGCCCCGGGAATGAGCGCCATGTATCCCCCGACCCTGAAGCCCCAGCAGATCATTGACCTGCTGGGCATGAAACCGCACCCGGAAGGCGGCCATTATGTGGAGACCTTCCGCGCAAAGGCCGCCGATGGCGGGCGGGCGGCCCATACCGCCATCTATTTCCTGCTGCAGGCGGGGGAATATTCGCATTGGCACCGGGTGCTGGACGCCGACGAGATCTGGCATTTCCATGCCGGGGCGCCGCTGGTCCTGACCCTGTCGCCCAACGGCCATGACGCGTCGGCCCATCATCTGGGCAGCGATCTGGCGGCCGGACACCGGCCCCAGATCATCGTGCCCGCCGGCCATTGGCAGACGGCGGTCAGCCTTGGCGCCTGGACCCTGGTCGGCTGCACCGTGGTTCCCGGCTTCGAATTCGCACAGTTCGAACTGGCCCCGCCCGACTGGCGGCCAAGCCCACGTAAACCTTCCGGGGGCTAAACCGTCTCCGTCTTGAACGGCCGCGTCATCAGGGCGTCGATGATGGCGTCCAGGTCGGCGCCATGGTTCAACAGGGCATCCACGGCCTGGCACAACGGCATGTCTACGCCCTTTGCCACCGCCAGCTTGGTGACGGCGCGGGCCGTGTAGACGCCTTCGGCCACCGACCGGCGCTCGCCCAGCACTTCTTCCAGCGTCCGGCCCTGGCCCAGGGCCGCGCCCAGCGACATGTTGCGCGATTGCAGGGAGGAGCAGGTGAGCGTCAGGTCGCCCAGCCCCGACAGGCCCATCAGCGTTTCGGCCCGCGCGCCCAGCCGGGCGCCCAGCCGCGCGATCTCGGCCAGACCCCGGGTGATCAGGGCGGCACGGGCATTGTCGCCCAGGCTGCGGCCATGGACGATACCGCAGGCGATGGCCAGCACATTCTTCACGGCCCCGCCCACCTGCGCACCCACCAGATCATCCGACAGGTAGGGCCGGAAGGTGCGCCCGCCCAGCGCGGCCAGCAGACGGTGGCCCAGCGCCGCATCCTGGATGGCCAGCGTGACGGCCGTGGGCAATCCCTTGGCCACCTCCGCCGCGAAGGTAGGCCCCGACAGCACGGCCAGCGGCTGGTCGCCCAGTTCCGCCTGGGCTGCCTCGCTCATCAGGCTGCCGGTATCGATCTCGATCCCCTTGGCGCAGATGACGACTGGCGCACCGGACCGCAGGGCGGGCTTCAGCGCGCGGCAGGCCGTGCGCAGATGCTGTGCCGGGGTGACCAGCAGCACGGCATCGGCATCGGCGGCCACCGACAGGCTGTCCGTGGCGCGGATGGCGGGGTCCAGGGCAATGCCGGGCAGGAACAGGCTGTTCTCGTGGTGCGTATTCACGCTTTCCACCACCTCGGCCTCGCGCGCCTGCAGGATCACTTCCGCGCCCGCGCGTGCCGCCGCCATGGCCAGTGCCGTGCCCCAGGCCCCCGCCCCGATCACACCGATACGCCGCATGGCCCGTCCCCTTCGTTTGTCGGTCCGGGACCTGTCGTCCCGTTCATGCAAGAAGGCTTAGCGTGCGGGAACGCAAAAATAAACAGGGCCGGGCGGGATACCCCCCGCCCGGCCCGCAATTGTCAGGCCCGAATGGCCTTACTGCACCGACGTTCCGGCCGTTGAGGCCTGGATGGAACAATTCGTCCCCTGGGTTTCACACTGCACCAGGGCATCGGCGCGGGCCTGCTCCTCGGTGTCACGGACGACCCAGCCGAAGCCGCCATCCTCTGACATGGCCAGGGCCTTGGCGCCGGCCGCCTTCTCGTAATCCGCCACAACCTCGCCGCGCAGGTCGCCGGCGTCCGTGTGGCTGCGGGCCAGTTCGCCCAGGGTGCTGCCACCCGCCAGCGCCTGTCCGTCAACGGACACGATGCGGCACGTCTCGCGGGTCACTTCGGCGCAACGGGACAGGGCGGCAATGCGGGCTTCGGCGCCATCAACGCCGGAGGCGTAACCGACGGCACCATCCGGCGCCAGGGCCAGCGCCTTGGGGCCCTGCAGCTTGCCATACATGGCGATGGCTTCCTGGCCCACGCCCGACAGATTGGTGATACCCTTTTCCGGCGTGGCCGCATGGGCCAGCATCGGGAAGGCGACGATAGCAGCGGTAGTGGCCAGCACGAACTTGATCTTCGACATGATATCCCTCCGTGGATGTCGG
>NZ_JAGOGJ010000034.1 GCF_017996735.1 Niveispirillum sp. | reverse complement strand
TGACCCATGCGGGCCCTGCCGCTGAACATCGGAACCCTGCATTTCGTCGGTATCGGCGGCATCGGCATGTCCGGCATCGCCGAGGTGCTGCACAATCTGGGCTATGCCGTGCAGGGCAGCGACATGGCCGACAATTATAATGTCCAGCGCCTGCGCAAGCTGGGCATCAAGGTGGAGATCGGGCACCGGGGCGAAAACCTGGGCGACGCTGCCGTTCTGGTCATCTCGTCCGCTGTGAAGAAGGACAATCCGGAGGTCGTGGCGGCCCGCGCCGGCATGATCCCCGTGGTGCGCCGGGCCGAAATGCTGGCGGAGCTGATGCGCCTGAAATGGTCGATCGCGGTGGCCGGTACCCATGGCAAGACCACCACCACCAGCATGGTGGCGGCCCTGCTGGAAGGCGGGGCCATGGACCCGACCATCATCAATGGCGGCATCATCAATTCGCTGGGCACCAACGCCAAGCTGGGCAGCGGCGACTGGATGGTGGTGGAGGCCGATGAAAGCGATGGCACCTTCACCAAGCTTCCTTCCACCATCGGCATCGTCACCAACATGGACCCGGAGCATCTGGACCATTACGGGACGTTCGAGGAGGAGCGGAAGGCCTTCGACCGGTTTGTCGAGAATATCCCCTTCTATGGTTTTGCCGCCCTGTGCATCGACCATCCGGAGGTCCAGGCCATGCTGGGCCGGGTTGACCGCCGCGTGGTCACCTATGGGTTCAGCCCGCAGGCCGATGTGCGCGCCGTCAATATCGTGACCAACACATCGGGCTGCTATTACGACGTGGAACTGTCGGACCGCGCCGCGTCGGAGGCACGCACCATCACGGGCATCCATCTGCCCATGTATGGTCTGCACAATGTCCAGAATTCGCTGGCCGCCATCGCGGTCGCCATCAGCCTGGGCATCAGCGACGACAGCATCCGCACCTCCTACACCAGGTTCACGGGCGTGAAGCGCCGCTTCACCAAGACGGGCGAGAGCAACGGCATCGTTGTCATCGATGATTACGGCCACCATCCGGTCGAGATCGCCGCCGTGCTGAAGGCCGCGCGCATGGCCGGCACGGGCCGTACCATCGCGGTGGTGCAGCCCCACCGCTATTCCCGCCTGCAAAGCCTGTTCGCGGAATTCTGCACCTGTTTCAACGATGCCGACGCCGTCGTCGTGGCCGATGTCTATGCCGCCGGCGAGCAGCCGATCGAGGGCGCGTCGAAGGATGATCTGGTGGAAGGCCTGCGCGTGCGCGGCCACCGCAACGTCACGTCCCTGTCCAGCCCCGCCGCCCTGCCCAGCCTGATCGCCGAGATGGCCAAGCCCGGCGACATGGTGGTCTGCCTGGGCGCCGGCACCATCACGCAATGGGCCAACAGCCTGCCGGGCGAGTTGGACAAGCTGGCCACCCTGAACAAGGGGGGCGACTGACCATGGAACGGGTGCTGGATGGACAGGCGCTGACCGACCGGTTGCGGATGGCCGCCCCCGAGATCCGGGGACGGCTGACCGCGGACGCGCCGCTGGGCCCCGGCACCTGGTTCCGCGTGGGCGGCAAGGCGGAGGCCCTGTTCCGTCCGGCGGATGAGGACGACCTGTCCTATTTCCTGACCCATTGCCCGGCCGATGTGCCGGTGACGGTCATCGGCGTGGCCAGCAACCTGCTGGTCCGCGACGGGGGCGTGCCCGGCGTGGTCATCCGCCTGGGCGGGCCGTTCGCAGAGGTGATGGTCGAGGGCGACCGGATCATCGCGGGCGCCGGCGCCCTGGACCTGAACGTGGCGCTGACGGCGCAGGGCGCCGGGCTGGCCGGGCTGGAATTCCTGTCGGGCATTCCGGGCACCATTGGCGGTGCGGTGCGCATGAATGGCGGCGCCTATGGCGCGGAGACAGTGGATGTCATCGTGTCGGCGGACGGTATCGACCGGCGGGGGGTGAAGCGCAGCTACACGCTGGACGATCTGCACCTGACCTACCGCCATTGCGGCGTGCCCGACGATGTGATCTTCACCCGCGCCACCTTCCAGGGCCGGCCCGACGATCCTGCCGCCATCCAGGCCCGGATCGACGCCATCCAGCAGGCCCGCGCCGACAGCCAGCCCGTGCGCGCCCGCACCGGTGGCTCCACCTTCGCCAACCCCGAGGGACACAAGGCTTGGCAGTTGATCGATGCGGCCGGTTGTCGCGGATTGACCATCGGCGGCGCGCAGATCAGCGAGAAACATTGCAACTTCCTGCTGAACCTGGGTGACGCAACGGCCCACGATATCGAATCGCTCGGTGAGGAAGTCCGCGCCCGCGTGAAAGCGAAGAGTGGCGTTGATTTGCGCTGGGAAATACGGCGGATCGGACTACCCCGTTCGAATGGGGGTGAGTCATGAATGCCACCCTCGCTTTCAAATGTGAGTCTCCGTTGCAACAGGTGGCCAAGCCCCGAGTCGCTTTTTTAAAAGGCGTCGATTTTGGCGCTTGCAGGCCCTTTATCCGTCGCTTACACCGAATCTTGTGGGAAAGCTGGGGCCGCCCCACACCACATCTTGCGTTATCGCGAAAGTTGCCGGAAGGGCCGGCAGGGATGGCGACGCGTCACCACGCGTCCGCCAATGGGGGAACTGTTGTGATGGGTACGGAAATCCGTTCGAAGCATGTCGCCGTCCTGCTGGGCGGCTGGTCTGCGGAGCGGGAAGTGTCCCTGGTCAGCGGGTCCCGCATCGCCGAGGCATTGGAAAGCAAGGGCTACAAGGTCACCTGCATTGATGTGCAGCGCGACCTGGCTGGTCTGATCGCGGCCTTGACGCCCCATCCCGACGTCATTTTCAACGCCCTGCATGGCAAGGGCGGCGAGGATGGGTTGATCCAGGGTGTGCTGGAATATCTGGGCGTGCCCTATACCCATTCCGGCGTGATGGCCTCGGCCGTCGCCATGGACAAGGCCCTGACCAAGCGCATCCTGTCCACGGTCGGCATGCCCGTGGCCGATGGCGTGATCGCCACCAAGGAACAGGTGCTGGCCGGCCATGTCCTGCCGCCGCCCTATGTCGTGAAGCCGGTGGACGAAGGCTCCAGCGTCGGCGTGCGCATCGTGCGGGAGAACGACAATTTCACGGTGCTGGAGGAGGATAGCTGGGTCTATGGCCGCCGCGTGCTGGTGGAAAAGTTCATTCCCGGCCGTGAGCTGACCGTGGGTGTCATGGGCGACCGCGCCCTGACCGTGACGGAAATCGTGCCCAAGACCGCCTTTTACGATTACGAGGCGAAATACGCCGATGGCGGTTCCGTCCATGTCTGCCCCGCGGACATTCCGGCCGACGTGGCGGAGGAGGCCAAGCGTCTGGCGCTGCTGGCCCATCAGGTGCTGGGCTGTTCGGGCGTGTCGCGCACCGATTTCCGCTGGGATGATGCCAGGCCCGGCACGTCCGGCCTGTGCTTCCTGGAAACCAATACCCAGCCCGGCTTCACGCCGACCTCCCTGCTGCCCGAACAGGCGGCCTCGCTGGGCATCAGCTACGCCGATCTCTGCGCCTGGATAGTGGAGCATGCCCGATGCCACGCGTGACGCCGACAGCCCCCCCGACCACCAGCGATAATCCCCGCGCCCGCTTTGCGGAGACGCAGAAGCGCGCCACCCTGCGCGCCGCGCAGGAGGCGAACCGCCGCCGCGCCCTGCCGCGCTGGGCGGAGCCGGCCATGAAGATCGGCCGCCGGGCGGCGCCGGTGCTGGCGCTGGTGGCTGTCGGCGCCTGGGCCTGGGGTACCGGCTATGCCCAGATGCTGACCCATTCGGCGACGGAGAAGGTGCTGACGGCCAGTGTGGAAGCCGGCCTGTCGGTGCAGGATGTCACGGTCGTGGGACGGGAAAAGGCGGCACCGGCCGACCTGCTGGCGGCGCTGGAGGTGCATCGCGGCGCCCCCATCCTGGCCTTTGACCCGCATCACGCCCGCGCTGCGCTGGAGCAGATCCCCTGGGTGCGCCATGCGCGCGTCGAACGCCGCCTGCCCGACACCATCGCGCTGACCATCGTCGAGCGCGAGCCCATGGCCCTGTGGCAGCAGGACCGGCAGATGCGCCTGATCGATGCCGACGGCATCGTGCTGACGGCCAGCGACCTGTCCAAATGGCCCAACCTGCCGCTGCTGGTTGGCCCCGACGCGCCCAAGCGTGGCCCCGCCCTGCTGCACACCCTGGCCAAGGAACCCAGCATCGGCCAGTTGGTGGAGGCGGCGGTGCTGGTCGGCGGCCGCCGCTGGGACCTGCGCCTGAAGAACGGCGTCGATATCAAGCTGCCCGAGCATGACGTGGCCGAGGCGCTGCACCAACTGGCCATGGTCAATCAGACACACGATGTGCTGAACAAGGATGTGGTCGCCATCGACCTGCGCATCCGCGACCGGCTGTCGATCCAGACTTCCGCCGCTGCGGCCGATTTGCGCCGCAAGCCCCCCGAAAAGAAGCAGAAGACCTGAGGAAGCGGCGAACATGGCATTTCCCGGCGCCCTCAACACCCGAACCAAGTCCCGCAAGGTCCCCCGCGGCGGCACCATCGCCGCCCTGGATGTGGGGTCGAGCAAGATCGTCTGCTTCATCGCCAAGGTCGATGACCCCGGCAGCATCCGCGTGGTCGGCATCGGCCACCAGATCAGCCGTGGCGTGCGCTCCGGCGGCATCGTCGACATGGAAGCGGCGGAAGCCGCCATTGGCACCACCGTGCATGCGGCGGAAACCATGGCGGGGGAGCAGATCCGCGATGTGCTGGTCAGCCTGTCGGGCGGCCAGCCGGAGAGCCAGACCCTGATCGCGGAGACGGCCGTCACGGGGGCGGAGATCGGTGACGGCGATGTGCGCCGCGCCCTGGCCGAGGCGCGCAAGCTGGACGTATCGTCCGATGCGGAACTGATCCATTCCATCCCCGTCGGCTACGCCATTGACGGCACCAAGGGCATCCGCGATCCGCGCGGCATGGTGGGCGAGCGGCTGGGCGTGCGCATGAATGTGGTGACGGCTGCCGCCGGCCCTGTGCGCAACCTGTCCACCTGCGTCGGCCGCTGCCATCTGGGCGTCGAAAGCTTCGTGATGAGCCCCTATGCCGCCGGCCTGTCCTGCCTGGTGGAAGACGAGATGGAACTGGGCGTCACCGTCATCGACATGGGCGGCGGTACCACCAGCATGGCCGTGTTCAATGACGGCAAGATGGTCTGGTGCGACAGCATCCCACTGGGCGGCGGCCATGTCACCAACGACATCGCCCGTGGCCTGACCACGCCGGTGGCCCAGGCCGAGCGGCTGAAGACGCTGTTCGGTTCCGCCGTGTCCGCCGTGTCGGACGAGCGGGAGATGATCGACGTGCCCCAGGTGGGCGAGGAGGAACGCGGCCAGACCAACCATGTGCCGAAATCCCTCCTGGTCGGCATCATCCAGCCGCGCATGGAAGAGATTTTCGAACTGGTGCATGGGCGCCTGGACGGGTCCGGCTTCGCCAAGGCCGCCGGCCGGCGCGTGGTGCTGACCGGCGGCGCCAGCCAGCTTTCGGGTGTGCGCGAACTGGCCGCCAATGTGCTGGACAAGCAGGTGCGCCTGGGTCGTCCGCTGCGCATCGGCGGGCTGGCCACCAATGTTTCCGGCCCGGCCTTCGCGTCCGCCGCCGGTCTGCTGGCCTATGCCATGCAGCAGAACCACGAAATGCCGGCGCTGGCCCCGGCCCCTGAGAAATCAGCGGGCCTGTGGGGCCGCGTCAATGGCTGGCTCCGGGAGAATCTATGATGACCCGAAGACCCGGCCGCAGGCCCAGCGCCCGCCGATGACGGCAGCCAAAGCCTGAACCCAGACCGTTTACGTTCCTCCGCCGCCCTTCCCGAATTCCCCTCCCCCGCCAGAGGAGTCCCGCCAGATGAGCATCAAACTCGGTATCCCCAGCGTCGAAGTGCAGACCAAGCCCCGCATCACCGTCTTCGGTGTCGGCGGTGCCGGTGGCAACGCCGTCAACAACATGATCCGTTCCAACCTGGAAGGGGTCGAGTTCGTGGTGGCCAACACCGACGCGCAGGCCCTGCAGGGCAATCTGGCCTCCAAGCGGGTGCAGCTTGGCTCCACCATCACCCGCGGCCTGGGTGCCGGGTCGCGCCCCGATGTGGGCCGCGCTGCCGCTGAAGAGCAGTTGGAAGAGATCCTGGGCCATCTGTCGGGCACCAACATGTGCTTCATCACCGCCGGCATGGGCGGTGGCACGGGCACCGGTGCCGCTCCCGTCATCGCCCGGGCGGCGCGTGAACAGGGCATCCTGACCGTCGGCGTGGTGACCAAGCCCTTCAATTTCGAAGGCGCGCACCGCATGCGTACCGCTGAAAGCGGTATCTCCGAGCTGGCGCAGTATGTCGATACGCTGCTGATCATCCCGAACCAGAACCTGTTCCGCATCGCCAACGAGAAGACGACCTTCGCCGACGCCTTCAAGATGGCCGACGACGTACTGCATGCAGGCGTGCGCGGCGTGACCGACCTGATGGTCATGCCCGGCCTGATCAACCTGGACTTCGCCGACATCCGCACGGTCATGAGCGAGATGGGCAAGGCCATGATGGGCACCGGCGAGTCCGACAGCGACCGCCGCGCCATCGATGCCGCCGAAGCCGCCATCAACAACCCGCTGCTGGACGATATCAGCATGAAGGGTGCCCGCGGCGTGCTGATCAACATCACGGGCGGTCACGACATGACCCTGTTCGAGGTGGACGAGGCCGCGAACCGCATCCGTGACGAGGTCGACCCCGAAGCCAACATCATCTTCGGCTCCACCTTCGACGAGACCATGTCCGGCAAGATGCGGGTTTCCGTCGTCGCCACCGGCATCGACAATGCCGTGCAGCAGCGTCCGCCGGTGGGCCAGCCGCAGTTGCAGGTCGTGTCGGGCCGCCGCGTCGCCCCGGTTCCGGCCACCGCCACCGGTGCCGCCGCCAGCATCCCGGCCGCCCCCGCCAATCCAATCCCGGCCCGCCCGGCCTTGCAGCCGGCGGCCATTCCCGGTGCCGCCGCGGCCTTCGCCCCGATGACGCCCGCCCCCATGCCGGGCGCGGCCGTTGCCGAGGCCCAGCACCCCGTGGTGGAAGCACCCGCCGCCGAGGTGCAGGCCGCAGCGGCCATGGCGGCCGCCACCGCACCGCAGCCGGCCCCCGCCATGGCCGGGCAGGAACTGCGCCCCTCGGACATGCGTCCGGCCGCTCCGCCCCGCCGCGACGATGCCTTCATCCCGCCGCGTGCGGCCGAGGGCGCGCCGCGCAGCAACCAGCCGACGGCACCGGAGCGATTCGTGCCGCCGGCACCGCAGCCTGAAAAGCGCGGCCTGTTCTCCAAGCTGTTCGGCGGTGGCAGCCCGCAGCCGGCCCCGGCCGCCCCGCGCATGCCGGCCCCGGCACCGCAACCGGCGCCGCAGTTCCACAGCCAGGCCCGCCAGCCCGCCCCGGCGCCGCAGCCGGCAGCCCATGCCGAGCCCGCACCGCGCGCCAAGGCGACCCCCAGCGAGGAGGAAATGCTGGATATCCCGGCCTTCCTGCGTCGTCAGGCCAACTGAAAATGGCGTTCCGGGTCCTTGCCGGCGGAGGTGAAGGACTCGTGAACTTCGTTCAGTATCAAACACTTATCGCACTGCACAAGGGGCCGGTCCGGCGGGGACCGGCCCTTTCCCTTTTGGGTCCCGCCACATTTCCGTCAAAATTGTGAAGGGGTTTCAGGTACTTACCAATGTGTTTCGTAACAATTGGTAATAAAGAGTGATTTGAACCTGGACAGGGCTTCTGGCATTTTCATGCTGCGGAGATCAGCGGCACCGCATTGCAGCGCAGGTGGGATGGCGTTGCGCCCTATAACCGACCCTGTACGAAATCGGGATCGGTCATGTGGGTCCGGCTGCTGGCTTTTCGCATCAGGGGGCGTTACTGTCGATCTCATGGAAAGGGACAAGCCCATGTCCTGGCAACAGACGCTCAAGAGCACCATCAACTGCGCCGGCATCGGTCTCCACTCGGGACGCCGCGTCCGCATGACCTTGCGGCCTGCCCCGGTTGACCATGGCATCACCTTCATCCGCACCGATGTGCCCGCCGACCGCGCCGCCATCCCGGCCCGCTGGGATCTGGTGTCGGATACGCGTCTGTGTACCCTGCTGAAGAACCAGCAGGGCACCACCATCGGCACCATCGAGCATCTGATGGCGGCCCTGCGCGGGCTGAACATCGACAATGTCGTGGTGGAAGTGGACGCGCCGGAATTGCCCATCATGGATGGCAGTTCGGCCCCCTTCGTTTTCCTGATCGAATGTGCCGGCATCCAGCAGCAGGAACAGCCCCGCCGCGTGATCCGGGTCCTGAAGGATGTGCGCGTTCAGGATGGCGACAAGATCGTCAGCCTGTCACCGTCCCCGGTCAGCAGCTTCCGGGCCGAGATCGTGTATGAGAACACGGCCCTGATCCGCCGTCAGGAAGGTTTCCTGCGACTGACCGATGGCGCCTTCAAGGCAGAGGTGGCCGATTGCCGGACCTTCGGCTTCGCGCATGAGGTCGAAGCGATGCGCAAGGCCGGCCTGGGTCAGGGCGGTTCGCTGGACAATGCCGTGGTCATCGAGGGGGATCGGGTGCTGAATCCCGGCGGCCTGCGCCATACGGACGAGTTCATCCGCCATAAGATCCTGGACGCCGTTGGCGACCTGTATCTGGCCGGTGGCCCGATCCTGGGGCATTACCAGGGCCTGCGTCCGGGCCATGCCATGAATAATGGCATCCTGCGGGCCATGTTCGCCGACGCCACCGCCTGGCGCTGGGAAGATGCCGAGGTCTGGGACAACCGCGCCGCAGTGGCGTAATACCCGCGGCCTTCAATCCCGACAGATCGGGGTTGAAGGCGTCGACGGCATGCACAGAGGCGCCGGTGATCCCGGCGCCTTTTTTCACGGGACTGTCACTGGACTGGCCGCCGCCGTCGGGCACAATCACCCTCGTTCCGAAGGTGAGCAATGTCGCGACGGCCCTATCCCAGCCTGCTACCCGCCCGCCTTCGGGGCCTGGCCACGGCTTGCCTGACGCTGCTGCTGGCCGCCACCATGGTGCATGCCGATAAAGCCCCTGAAGGCATTGCATCTACGGTGCGGCTGACCAGCCTTGACTGGCCGCCTTTCAGCGGCCCCGACCTGCCCAACCGCGGCCTGTCGACCGCCATTGTCGAACGCACCCTGGCGCGGGCCGGCCTGATGCTGGAGGTGGAGTTCCTGCCCTGGCAGCGCGCCGTCACCACCGGATTGAAGGCGCAGGGCCGTGCCGGTTATTTCCCGGAATACCGCACCGCCGCCCTGGACCAGGGCCAATGCCTGCTGTCCAACCCCATCGGCAGCAGCCCCCTGGGCTTTGCCGAGCGGGTGGCGGCACCCGTGGACTGGCGGGGACTGGCCGACCTTGCGGGCAGGCGCATCGGCACCGTGCGCGGCTATGTCAATACAGACGGTTTCGACCGCGCGGTCGCCGACGGGCGCCTGATCGCGGAGCCGGCGGTGGACGATGCCACCAACCTGCGCAAGCTGGCGGCCGGGCGTCTGGATCTGGTGGTGATCGACGCCAATGTGCTGGCCCATCTCCTGTCCACCGACCCGGCCCTGCGACCCTTGCGCGCGGCTCTGCGCTTCAATCCCCGGCTGCTGGAGGACAAGAGCCTGCATGTCTGTTTCCGGCCCGGTGCGGAAGGCGAGGCGCTGCGCCGCCGTTTCAACCGGGCCCTGGCCCACGATCGGCCGGAGTCCGTGCTGGAAGCCAGCCGCCCGCCGCCATAGCGATAGGCGACGGGTCCCGTCGCCGCCATGGTTCCGCCAGGATTCACCCCCATCTTCCGCGAAAAGCGCCTTTCGGTGCCTGCGTGTGACGTTTGCCGCTTGGCGGTCGCGGTCCCGTGCGTGCTATAAGGCATCCCGCATTCATGCTTGCTGCTTGGTTGTCCTTGCCGATGCTCCGCACCGAACGTCCGAACCGCCGCGCCCGTGTCCTCCGCCATCTGGCGCCGGTCGCCCTTATGTTCCTCGCCGCCTGCTCGGGCAAGAAGGACGAGTTGCCTTATGTCGAGCGGCCGGTCGAACAGATCTATTCGGAGGCGTCCAACGCCATCGACAACCGCAACTACACGAAGGCGGCGCTGCTGTTCGACGAGGTCGAGCGCCAGCACCCCTACAGCCAATGGGCCGTGCGCGCGCAGTTGATGGCCGCCTATTCGCATTATCAGGCCCTGCGCTATGATGACGCCATCACCACGCTCGACCGCTTCATCGCGCTGCACCCCGGCAACCGCAATGCCGCCTATGCCTTCTATCTGAAGGCATTGTGCAATTACGAACGGATCAGCGACGTGCGCCGCGACCAGGGCACGACGTATGAGGCGCTGAAGAACCTGAACGAAGTGGTCCGCCGCTTCCCCACCAGCCCCTATGCCCGCGATGCGCGGTTGAAGATCGACCTGACCCGCGATCATCTGGCCGGCAAGGACATGGAGGTCGGGCGCTTCTATCTGGCGACCGGCGAGTATATGGGCGCCATCAAGCGCTTCCGCCGCGTCATCGACGAATATCAGGCGACCAGCCATGTGCCGGAGGCCCTGCACCGTCTGGTCGAATCCTATCTGGCGCTGGGCATCCGGGAAGAGGCGCAGGCCAATGCCGCCCTGCTGGGCCATAATTATCCCGGTTCCGTCTGGTACCAGTACACCTATGCCTTGATGAACCGCAGCGAACGCGGCGAGAAGCCGTCCCTGTTCCAGCGGGCCGTCGACTGGCTGTTCTGATGTGCGATCCACGCTTCTACCAGGTGGTTTGAAGCGTGGATCACCCGGCCCCCCTTAAGCTCCCCTTCCCCAATTCCCCGGCGCTGCCATGCTTGTCACCCTGTCGATCCGCGACGTTGTCCTGATCGAACGCCTGACGCTGGCGTTCCAGCCGGGCCTGTGTGTGCTGACGGGGGAAACGGGCGCCGGCAAGTCGATCCTGCTGGATGCGCTGGGTCTGGCACTGGGCGCGCGCGGCGACAGTTCGCTGGTCCGCCATGGCAGCGAACAGGCCAGCGTCACGGCCGAGTTCGACCTGGGCCGGCGTGGCGACCATCCCGCCTTCGCCATCCTGCGTGAGCAGGAACTGGAGGTGGAGGATAATCTGGTCATCCGCCGCACCCTGACCAGTGACGGCCGCTCCCGCTGTTTCGTGAATGACCAGCCGGTGGGCGTCACCCTGCTGCGCCGGCTGGGCGAAACGCTGGTGGAGGTGCATGGCCAGTTCGACACCCATGGTCTTCTGGACCCCCGCACCCACCGTGACCTGCTGGATGATTACGCCCAGTTGTCGGTGCAAGGGCAGAAGGTGGCGGCATCCTGGCGGGCCTGGCGGCAGGTGGAACAGGCAAGGCTGACGGCCGCGGCCGATGCCAATCGCGCGCGCGCCGAAGAGGATTATCTGCGCCACGCCGTGGAGGAACTGGACCAGCTGTCCCCCGAGGAGGGCGAGGAAAAGTCCCTGGCCGAACAGCGCGTCGTGCTTCAGCACCGCGAGAAACTGATCGAGAGCCTGACCCAGGCGTCCACCGAACTGTCGGGTGAACGCGGCGCCGAACGCGCCCTGGCATCGGCGCTCCGCACCCTGTCGCGCATCGCGGACAAGGCCGGCGGCAAGCTGGACCCCATCATCTCCGTCCTGGATCAGGCGGCCAGCGAAGTGGGAGACGCGTCACGCGCCATCCAGGGCTTTGCCGCCGACATGGACAGCGACGGCGGCAACCTGGACAAGATCGAGGAGCGGCTGTTCGCCCTGCGCGCCGCCGCGCGCAAGCATGGCACCGACGTGGACGGCCTTGTCGCCCTGCGCACCGCCATGGCGGCCAAGCTGAACCTGATCGAGGATCAGGGCGATCTCCTGTCCAAGCTGGCGACCCAGGCGGAAACAGCCAAGGCCGCCTATCTGGAGGCCGCGCGCGCCCTGTCCGCCGCCCGGTCCAAGGCCGCCGGCAAGCTGGACCAGGCGGTGGCGGCCGAACTGAAGCCCCTGCGCCTGGAGAAGGCCCGTTTCGCCACAAAGGTGGAACAGGTGGGCGAGGATGGGTGGAGCGCGTCGGGCATCGACGACATCGCCTTCCAGGTGGCCACCAACCCCGGCACCCCGCCAGGGGCCCTGGCCAAGATCGCGTCGGGCGGCGAACTGGCGCGCTTCATGCTGGCGCTGAAGGTGGTGCTGGCGCAGGTGGGCACCGTGCCGACCCTGGTGTTCGATGAGGTTGATACCGGCGTCGGCGGGGCCGTGGCCGATGCCATCGGCGAACGTCTGGCCCGGCTGGGCCAGCATGACCTGCAGGTGCTGGTCGTCACCCACAGCCCGCAGGTCGCGGCGCGCGGCGCCCATCACTGGAACGTGCGCAAGAAGGTCAGCGCCGGCCGCACGGCCACAGAGGTGGTTGCCCTGTCCCCGCAGGAGCGGCTGGAAGAGGTTGCCCGCATGCTGTCGGGGGCGGAGATCACCCAGGCGGCGCGCGCGGCGGCGGAAAGCCTGCTGGCCGGGCGGGGATGAACCCGTAACCCTATGGCGCGATGATCCCCAGTTGGATCGCCATGGCGATGGCGTGGAACTTGTTGTGAACGCCCAGCTTCTGCATGGCGTTTTCCATGTGGAACTTCACCGTCCGGTCAGAAATGGTCAGGATGATGGCGGTTTCCGCGATGGTCTTTCCCCGGCAGGCCCACAGCAGACAGTCACGTTCACGGCCCGTCAGGGGCGGGGGCGGCGTCACTCCCTCGCGCACGCCGCGCAGGGCCAGGGCCTTCTCGTGATAGGCCAGCGCCACCAGCCGCAGCCAACTGGGCACCGATAGTCCCATTTCCGCCGGCCGCTGCGTCCAATAAAGCGACAGCAAGGAGGAGGCGGGCCGGCCGGCCGCGTCGAGCGCGTGGACCGGCAGCACGTACCCCTCCGTGTAGCCATGGTCGTACGCGCTCTCCAGCACCTGTCGCTGTCGGCTGGCACGGCCAACTGACGATGTCAGGGAGAATTCGGGAAGATCGGACCAGCGGAAAGGGGCGTTCGTGGTGGCGGCGCGGTTGAAGACGGGATCGTGCAGGATGAACCCCTCGTCCTGATAGGTCCGGGCGAAATCCGTCCTGACGCTGGTCTGGAAAAAGGGCAGCACTTCGCCGCTGCGCAACCCGCGCACATCCACATAGCTGAAACTGGCGAAACCCAGCCGCCGGCAGAGGGACAGGAACACGCCGTGAAGCCGGTCCAGATTGTCGCAGGCCTGTATGTCGCCAAGAGCGTTGTCCAATGTCGGCATTCAAGCACGCGGCAGTTCCGGGGAAACAGCAGGATACAGCCAGCAGCCCCTGTCTGAACAGACAGTGTCGGACGGCGTTGAACTCTGGCCTACTGGGTCACCATGTCAACGAAACGCCAGCACCATGATAACGACGACGCCACGGCGGGCCTTGCCGCCCACCAGGGACTTCACCTGACCCCGGCCACGCCGAACGCGCCGTGCCAGCAGCGCTCCTTCCTGATTGATGGGGAGATGCAGACGGTCCGTCTGCCGCCCGACCTCTGGATGGCGCTGGACGACATCGGCCGGGTGGAAGCCGTGATGGTGGCCTTCATTGTTGAACAGGTGGCACAACATTGCCGGCCGCGCGCCAGTCTGGCGTCGGCCCTACGCAGCTTCATCCTGGCTTTTTATCGCCAGGATTGAAGACGGGTGGAGCGGACCGGGCCGGTCCCACCCCGGGCCGCCCCCGACGGATGGGCAGGCCCGGTCCGCTCCCCTGGACATGCCATCGGCCAATGTTTGACCGATGGTATCCGCGCCGCCTGGCGCGGCGGCGGCCCATGCCGCCGAAGCCTTTAATCCCGAACCTTCGGGATTAAAGGCTGCTGGTATCACAGGTTCTTCAGGACATATTCGGCGCTCGACACCTCGAAGGCGCCGGGCTTTTCCACGTCCAGACGGGTGATCACGCCATCATCCGCCACCAGGGCGAAGCGCTGGCCGCGATGACCCAGATTATAGGCCGTGCCGTCCATTTCCAGACCCAGGGCCTTGGTCAGGGCGCCATTACCGTCGGGCAGCATGGTGACCTTGCCGGCGACATTGTTGACCTTGCCCCAGGCCTGCATCACGAACGGATCGTTCACGGCCAGGCAGACGATATCCTCGACGCCCTTGGCCTTGAAGGCTTCGGCATTGTCCACGAAGCCCGGCAGGTGCTTGGCCGAGCAGGTGGGGGTGAAGGCACCGGGAACGGAGAACAGGACGACCTTCTTGCCCTTGAACAGGTCGTCGGTGCTCACCTCCTGCATGCCGGATTCGGTCAGGTGCTTCAGAGTGACCGACGGGACGCGGTCGCCAACCTTCACGCTCATCTGCTTGTCCTCCCCATGGGGATTGTTGACGCAAAACATATGGGCCGTTTCTAGGCCACCCCTGGCCCCGCGACAAGCAAAACGGCGCATGTCGAAAAACCGCCCCAGCGGCAACGGCGGCTGCTATGATCATGTTCCCCAACGACAGCCTGTCATCCGCCCATGCCGCAGCCCCAGAAGAAGCCCCTGACCTCGCTCACCGGCCATCTGCTGATCGCAATGCCGCAGATGCCGGACCCCCGGTTTGAAAAAACCGTGATCTATATCTGCGCCCACAATGCGGATGGGGCCATGGGCCTTGTGGTGAACCGGCTTTTCGACGGGATCAGCTTCACCAGCCTTCTCCACCAGTTGGATATCGATGTGACCAGCCCGGCGCGGGAGCTGCGGGTGCATTTCGGCGGGCCGGTCGAATCGGGGCGCGGCTTTGTCCTGCACAGTCCTGACTATAATCAGGAAGGCAGCATGCCGGTGGACGATCAGGTGACCTTGACCGCCACAATCGACATTCTGCGTGCCGTGGCCGAAGGACAGGGGCCGGAACGGGCCATCCTGGCGCTGGGCTATGCCGGCTGGGGTCCCGGACAGTTGGACCAGGAGATGCAGCAGAATGGCTGGCTGCATGCGCCGGCCGACAGCGCCATCCTGTTCGATGCCGACCTGGACGGCAAATGGGAACGCGCCCTGGCCAAGCTGGGCATCAACCTGTCCATGCTGTCATCGGATATCGGCCACGCCTGAACAGGCCGCCACCCGCCCGCCGATCCGTGCCATGTTGGGCCCTGCCCAACACAGGCCCGGCTTTGGTCCAAGTCCCGCCGCAATCGCAGGCTTGGATGATGTGGGGTCGCCGGCCTTGAATGCCGGCGGAAACATCTGGGAATGAGAGATCAAGAGATGAAGCGCAAAAATCTTCTGCTGCTGGCACCGCTGATGCTGCTGGCCGCCTGTTCCTCCGTTCGCGACAGCGACAAGGACGCCGCCAGCAGCGGCGGTGGCTATACCACCGCCTTCCCCGGCGCCGGGACCGGCGGCACCGGCGGGGTAGAGCAGTCGAACCTGAATTCGAACCTGTCACCGCAGCAGCAGTTGGCGCAGATCGGCGACCGCGTCTTCTTTGGCGTGGACCAGTTCGAAGTGTCGCCGGAATCGGCCGCCACCCTGGACAAGCAGGCCGACTGGCTGCGCGCCAACCCGGCCATTACCCTGACCATCGAAGGCCATTGCGACGAGCGCGGCACGCGCGAATATAATCTGGCCCTGGGCCAGAAGCGTGCCGACAGCGTTCGCCGTTATCTGGCCGCCAACGGCATCGACAACAGCCGCCTGCAGACCTTGTCCTTCGGCAAGGAACGTCCGGCCGTGGCCGGTTCATCCGCCGATGTCTGGGCCCAGAACCGCCGCGCGGTCAGTGTGGTGAACTGACGCCCATCCGACCTTAAGGCGAACAGGAAGCCGGCGATTAAAGACCGACGCGCGTCACAGACCATGAAGTCTCCCTTGACCCGTCACGGTCAAGGGAGACCGGTATGACATCCATCGGGTCGTCCCGCCCACCAGCAGGCGGCACCGGATCTGTCAGGGCGAAAGGAACAGAGCCTGTTCCGCCCGGCGCCGCCGGGTCAGCCCCGGCAATTCCACCTTGCGCCCCGTGCGCGGATCGGTGGCCTTGTTCCACACCAGGAACTGTGCCGCGACGGCGGCAAAATCCCCGACATTCAGCTTCTTCAGCAGCGTGCTGCTCGCGAACGCAGCGATGCCGACATTATAGGCGAAGGAAGCGCAAGCCCCGATCTGGTTGCCGGTCAGCGCCACCGTCACTCTGGCGGCAACCTGCCGTCCCACCTCCGCCATATCCTCTGCCAGGAAGGTTGATGCTTGTTGCTCGTCGATCCCGTCGGGATAGACCGCGTTGGCTGCACGGCGGTCCACCTCGCCCTTGAACATGCGGCCATCACTGCCGCGCACCACCCGGCCATAACCAACAGTCCAATAGCCGGCGGGACAGATATAGGGCTGCAGCCCCGGCCGATCCTTGTCGCCGTCGCCCAGCCCCTCGAACCGTTTGACCAGATCAAGGGTTGCCTTGTTGATGACATTAGCCATTTCAGGACACTCCGGCGCTGAACCCTATGCAGGATGTTATAGGATCATAATCCTACTATATCTGTCAAGAGCGAGGTCGGCGCGGGACCGGTCAAGGGATATGTCTTTTGGCCAGGACCGCTTGGAGATGTTGGTGGATTACCCACGCCTGCGTGTATGGCATAGTTGAACTGGAAGTTGGATCAAGCAGCAGCCCCATGAACAAACCGCAGAGCGCCCACACATTGCCGTCGCATGACATGCAGGTCATGCTGGCCCAGCACACGCTTTTCGCCCGTGGTCACGCGGGCAAGCGGCTGGAGATGCGCCTGCAAAACCTGTCGGGCATCAAGCTGAACAATTTCGATCTGTCGCAATGCCTGCTGCTGGCCTGCAACCTGTCCTACACGGACCTGGAAGGATGCAGTTTCCAGGCGGCGAACCTGTCGAACAGCCTGTTCATCGGCGCCAACCTGAAACATTGCGACTTCACCCGTGCCGACCTGCGTGGCACCCGCTTCTACAAATCGGACCTGCAGCAGGCCAAGATGACCGGGTCCGACATGCGTGTCGGTTCCATCACGCTGAACAGCGGCGGCGTCGCCAAGCAGCGGGAATTCACCACCGACCTTTCCTTCTGCAACATGGAGGAAGCGACCCTGCAGGATGCCGTTTTACACAATGTGCGATTGCGCGGCGTCAATATGCGCAATGCCGATCTGTCGGGCGCCGACCTGTCGGGCGCCGACATGCAGGGTGTGGTGCTGCTGGGCGCACAGATGGAGCGGGCGAAATTCACCGGCGCCAATATCAAGAATGCCGTCTTCACCGTGAATGATGAAACCCGCCGCCTGTTTGCGGGCAACCCGGCATTCGAGGAGCATCTGGCCAACCTGAAGGAAACCGACCGCATCGTCGCCGCGCATGAGGAATGGGTGAATTCCGGCGGTCGCGCCGGGGCACGGGCCGATTTTGCCGGCATGGCCCTGCGCGGTGTCGATCTGCGCGGCCGGGAATTGTCGGCCGTGTCCTTCCGTGGGGCCGACCTGACAGGGGCCAAGCTGGCGCATGCCCGTCTGGCCGCCGCCGATTTCAACGGCGCCACCCTTGCCTATGCCGAACTGTCCAATGCCGACCTGCGCGGGGCCGGCATGGAGAATGCCCGCCTGTTGCACACCATCGTTGATGGCGCCGATTTCGGCGACCTGGAACTGCGTGGCGGCGGCAAGCTGGCCATCCGGTTCGCCGGAGCCTCGATTGAGTGGACGAACTTTTCGGAATGCGTCATCACATCCGGACAACTTTCCGGTGCCGTGCTGCGCGAATGCCGCATGCCGGAAGAGCCCTGATTTATAAAATCCTGGGGCCCGGCGCCATCCGCGCGGGCCAGCACCATGTCCGCCGCCTTCAAATCTTCCCCTGCATCTTGTCGCGATCATGGGCTGATGGTATTGGCGGTGCAATATTAACTTATTAATCATTTTCTTTTGCTATTGAACACGCCAATATCCCGTTGACCATGCATGGGCAGTCCTTGTTCGGCCGCATGGCAATAAAATAACATACGGCTGAATGTTAATGGCGGCTCATCCTCCCGATACCGGCTCTGCGCGCACGGACCTTACCACGCATCTGGCCATGCATTCGTTGTTCCTCAAGGGGAAGGGCGGGCGTCGACTTGAGTTGCGCTTGGCCAGCATGGAAGGACTGCAACTTAAAGGTTTCAATCTGTCGCAGGCAACAATGCTGGCCTGCAACCTGTCGCAGACAAGCCTGGAAGGATGCAAGTTCCGGGAGACGGACCTGGCCAACAGCCTGTTCATCGGCGCCAACCTGAAACATTGCGACTTCACGCGCGCCAACCTGCGCGGCGCCCGTTTCTACAAATCCGATCTGGCCCAGGCCAAGCTGGATGGCAGCGACATGCGCATGGGCAACCTGACCCTGCACCGCAAGGGCGAGGATGTGGTCAGCCGGGAGTTCGTCACCGACCTGTCTTTCTGCAATCTGGAAGAGGCGTCGCTGGAGGACGCCGTGGTCCGCAAGGTGCGGCTGCGCGGCGTCAACATGCGCAACGCCAACCTGTCCAACGCCGATTTCAGCGAAAGCGACCTGCAGGGCGTGGTGCTGCTGGGGGCAAAGATGCAGGGGGCCAGCTTCCTGCATGCTGATATCAAGGACGCCACCTTTACCGTGGATGATACGACGCGCCGGCTGTTTCATGGGCTGCCGGCCTTTACCGAGCATTTGCAGAACCTGGCGGAGATCGACCGCATCGTGGCCCAGCACGAGGAATGGGTGGATAGCGGCGGCAAGGCCGGCATCCGCGCCGATTTCACGGGCCGCAAGATGAAGGGTGTCGATTTGCGCGGGCGCGAATTGTCGACCATGTCCTTTCGCGGGGCCGATTTGTCAGGTGCGCAACTGAGCCACGCCAAGCTGGCGGCCAGCGATTTCGGCGGGGCCAACCTGGCCTATGCCGATCTGTCGGGCTGCGACCTGCGCGGTGCGGGGTTCGAGGGGGCGACCCTGCGCAACACCCTGGTGGAAGCCGCGAATATGGAGGATCTGCAGCTTCGCGGCGGCGGGGCACTGCCCGTCCGTCTGCGCGACGCCGCCATCGAATGGGTGGATTTCAGCCGTGTCATGATTCCCGCCGACCGTTTCAAGGGCCTGAAACTGCGGGATTGCACCCTTCCGGATGGGATGAGCCCGGCGCCGGGCGCCGCCTGATCCATCCCCGACAGTGGACGCGGTCGCGCCCCGTGTAACCGGAAACCACAAAGGTTACGGTCATGCGTTGCGTCGCCCTTGCCACCTTGCTGCTGCTGTCCGCCTGTTCCGCCTCTCACGCCGATGGCCCGCCGGGCCGTCCCATGGGTGGCGGGCCGGGCATGATGGGACGGGTCCCACTGTCCCTGGCGGGCGAGCCGCTGGGCCGGATGGCCCGGGACGAGCAAGCCTATGCGGCCATCCTGGTCGATTGGGCCCGCGCCCTGGACACCAACCAGGATGGCTTCCTGTCGCCCGAAGAGGTGAAGCCCGACATCGCCCGCTTCTTCAGGGAGGCGGACAGCGACAAGGATGGCGCCATCAATTCACGCGAACTGGGCGATTACCGGCTGGCCCGCCTTGCCGCCCTGCGCGGGGGCGGGGCACCGGGCCACCATGATGGACCACCACCGGACGGTGCCGACCGCCCTCCCCCGCCGGGTCCAGATGCCGCCGGCCCCGACACTGCCGGCCCGCGTGGCCCCATGATGGGCGGCGGGGCTGGCGAGGACAAGGTGATGGCTGCCGACCGGAACCTGGATTTCCGTGTCACGCTGGCGGAACTGGAAGCACTGGCCCTGGAACGGCTGACCGCCATGGACAGCAACCGGGATGGCCGCACCAGCCTGGATGAAATCCGCGAGGCGGGCATCAAGGCCTTCAATGAACGCCCGGCACGCGGTGGCCCCGGCGGCATGGGCGGCGGACGGCGCGGCGACGGACCGGGCAGGGGTGGGCCGCCCGGCGGCGGGCGGGACTGACGGACAACATTAATCTGCTGGCTCCTGCGCCACGACACCGCTAATCAGAAGATGGATAGCGAACGGAGCGGCGGATGCAGCGGACGGTTTGGCGGCGGGCGGGTCTGGGCCTTGGCCTGGCGGGGCTTTGCCTGGCCCTGGCTTCCTGCGGCGGCGGGAGCGACAAGTACCGGCCGGGCATCCGTTACAACCCGATCAGCCCGCTGGGCGAACCGCTGGCCGCGCCGACCCGCGACGCCGATGCCTATCGTGCTGCCATGCGCGACTGGTTCGCCCGTACCGATACCGACCATGACGGCAAGCTGTCACTGGCGGAATTCACGGCCGAGGCGGATCGGGTCTTCTCCCTGTACGATCTGAACCGGGACGGCTACATCACCTCCTATGAGCTGACGCAATACCGGGTCGGCCTGCCCACCCATACGGCCCCGGCCGACAGCGGCCGCCGCCTGCGCCCCGGCCGTATCGACATGTCCCCGGACGAAGCGGCCACGGCCCGCCTGGACGGCCGTGGCCGCGCCGATTACCGCATGGGCATCGATCCCGTGATGTCGGCCGACAGCAATGCCGATTTCCGCGTGACGCCGGACGAGTTGCGCGCCGAGGCCGCGCGCCGCCACGCCATCATGGATGGCAATGGCGATGGCTTCGTCTCCCTGTCCGAATTCATGGAACAGGCAGAGGGACCGATGCGCGCCTGGGCCACAGAGTGAAGCCCGCCGGATGGCGGCGCCGGCGCTGGGGCGCTGAAAACACCGGTCAGTCTTTTCAGCCGGCGGCATGACGCAATCTACCTCTTAAGCACAGGCAAGTCCTTGGCATCCCTGTTGCTTTCACACCCCCTATCCATTGGCATAGGGGGTTCCCATGACCGAGTTCGGCCTGTTCATCGTGCGCCCGCCCCAGGGTGTCGCCACCGTTGCCGCCATCCACCCGTCCAGGGCGGATGATGCGCGCATCACGCTGAAACGCTTGCGCGGCAGCGGTTTTGTCATCAAGGCCCTGTCCAAGGCCAGCGTCCCCTCGACCGAGCCGGAAGGCGCGCGCATACAGCTTCAGGGCCTGATCAACGGCATGTTCGAGCAGGCCCCCTATCGACCTGCCGTGTCTCTGGTCTGGTGATCGGTGATTGCATTATGCAAGTGTTGCATGATGCAAATCATTACGCCCAACCCAGTCTTGCATGGTCGATGAAGCGGGCCAGGGCCGCCGTCATCACGCCGTCGCGGCGATGGATCAACTGCGTGGGCGCTACGGCCCACGGGTCCGGCGCCGCATGCACCGATAGGGACGGGCGCAGGGGCGACCGTTCCACGGCGGCCAGCGGCAGCAGCGAAATGCCGATGCCGGCCGCCACGCCGCCGATGATGCCTTCCAGCGTGCCAAATTCCTGCAGGCGCGGCTGCCGGACACTCAGGCCCGCCAGCAGGCTTTCCAGCCGTTCCCGGTAGGCACAGCCCCGGCGGAAGCAGAGTGCCGACAGGCCGGGCCGCGACAGCAGCGCCGGCCAATCGGCACCCGGCGCCGTCACCACCACCATGCGTTCCACGCCCACATCGGCAACGGTCAGATCGGGATGGTCGATGGGGCCGCCGACCAAGGCCGCATCCAGACGGTAGGCCAGTACCTCCTCCACCAGGGCGCCGGTGCCGCCGGTGCGCAGGCTCAGTTCCACATCGGGAAAGGCCGCGTGATAGGCAGCCAGCACGGGCGGCAGCCGGCAGGCCGCCGTGGTCTCCATGCTGCCGATGGCCAATTGTCCGCCCGGCCGGTCGGGGTTCAGCAGATCCCACAGGCTGTCGCGCGCCGCCCGCAGCGCCGCCGCCACCTGCCGCGCATGCGGCAGCAGCCGTTCGCCAGCCCGCGTCGGCACCACGCCGCGCCCGTTGCGATGGAACAGCGGCACGCCCAGCGTCGCCTCCAGCGACCGGATACGCGCCGTCACGTTCGACTGCACACAGTTCAACCGCCGCGCCGCCGCCGTGACACCCCCTTCCTCCACCACCGCCAGGAAGAAGGAAAGATCGGTGCTGTCCATGATCGCCCCATCAATAATGATGATTTCAAATATCCTGACAATTCATTTTTCATGATGTCAAGAGCATGGCATTTTCCGTTCCCTGGCAGGGGACGGAGTGGACCATGGGTGGCGTCTGGCGATTGGCGATGGCGGGTCTCACGGGCACATTGCTGGGCGTCGGTTTGGGCCGTTTCGCCTATACGCCGCTGCTGCCGGTGCTGATCGGGGAAGGCTGGGTCGATGCCGGTGGCGGCGCGTTGCTGGGGGCCGCCAACCTGACCGGTTATCTGCTGGGTGCGGTCACGGCGGCGCGGACGGGCCGCCTGCTGGGGCCGGTGCCGGTTCTGCGCGGCGCCATGCTGCTGGTGACCCTGTCGCTGCTGGCCTGCGCCTGGAATGGCGGTCTGGCCTGGCTGGGCGCCTGGCGTTTCCTGGCCGGGGTGGCCGGGGCCATGCTGATGATCCTGGCGGCACCCGTGCTGATGGCCCAGGTGCCGGTGGATAAGAAACCGCTGGTCGCCGGCATCGTCTTTTCCGGGATCGGGGCCGGGGTGATGGTCAGCGGTACCCTGCTGCCCTGGCTGGCCGGGTTCGGCGCCGCCAGCGCCTGGGCTGGCATCGGCGTCCTGGCGCTGCTGCTGACGGGGCTGGTCTGGACGCAATGGCCACCGGCCCCGCGTCCGCCGACCGCCGTCGTGGCGGGCATGCGGCGGTCCTGGCCGCTCTGGCTGTTCACCCTGGCCTATGCGACGGACGGGATGGGTTTTGTCCCGCATACGCTGTTCCTGGCCGATTATGTGGCCCGTGGCCTGGGTCTGGGGATCGCCATGGGCGGTGCCTACTGGTTCGTCTTCGGCGTCGGCGCCGTGACCGGGCCGCTGCTGGCCGCCCGCATGGCGGGGAAGCTGGGTTTTGCCCCTGCCCTGACCCTGGCGCTGGGCGTGAAGGCGGCGGCCGTAGGCCTGCCGCTCCTGTCATCGGCCCCCTTGCCGCTGGGCCTGTCGGCCTTCCTGGTGGGGGCGCTGACCCCCGGCTGCGTGGCGCTGGCGTCCGGCGTGGCGGGGCAATTGGCCGGACCGGCGGGTCACACGGCGGCCTGGGGCCGCATGACGGCGATCTATGCCCTGTTCCAGGCGGCCGGCGGCTACGGCCTGACCCTGCTGTTCACCCGCACGGGCAGCCACCTGCCCCTGTTCGCGGCCGGTGCCGCCATCCTGGTGCTGGGCACCCTGGCGGGGCTGGCCGGCCTCTCGCTTGTGAAGAAGGAAGCCTTGCCATGAAACTCTATATCGCCAAAACCTCCCCCTATGCGCGCAAGGTGCTGGCCCTGGTCCAGGAAAAGCAGGCGGCGACCCTGGTGGAGGTGGTGATCATCGACCCCTGGTCCGATCCCGCCGAACTGCAAGCAGCGGTGCCGTCGGGCAAGGTTCCCGCCCTGGTTACCGATGAAGGCTGGTGCCTGGGGGAAAGCTGGGCCATCGCCGACTATCTGGACACGGTTCTGCCCGGCCGGCGCCTGATGCCCGCTGCCGGCCCCGAACGCTGGCGCTCCCTGCGGCTGTCGGCCCTGGCCCAAGGGCTGCTGGACGCGGCTTTCAGCGCGGTGGTGGAAGGGCGGCGGCCGGCGGGGGAACGCTCCCCCGGCTGGGTCACCCGGCAAAAAGCGGCCATCGCCCGTACCCTGCCGACGCTGGAAGCAGCGGCGGCGGATCTGGTGGCGGAGGATTTCGGCCTGGGCGGCCTTTCGGTGGCCTGCGCCCTGGATTATCTGGATTTCCGCCATGGTGACCTGGATTGGCGTGCGGGCCATCCCGGACTGGCGGAATGGTTCGCCGGTGTCATCGGCCGCCCATCGTTGCGCGCGACGAACCCGCGTTGACGGCGTATCCTGGGGTCCGATCCGTCGCGAAAGGATGCCCCCATGCGTGCCCTGTCCCTGTTTGGCCGCCCCCTGCTGGGCCTGCTGCTGATCCTGGCCCTGCCGGCACGGGCGGCGGACCCGGTGATCGATGACCTGTCCTGGCTGTCGGGACAATGGCTGGGGCAGGACGGGGACCGGCGGATGGAGGAACATTACATGCGCCCCGCCGGCGGCGTCATTGTGGGCATGGGCCGCACCGTCCGCCCCGGCAAGCCGCCGCAGGTGGAATTCATCCGTATCGGACCGGATTCCGATGGCCGCCTGGCCTACCATGCCCATCCGATGGGCCAGGCCCCCACCAGCTTCGCCCTTGTCGAGTCCGCCCCCGGCCTGGCCGTCTTTGCCAACCCCCAGCATGATTTTCCGCAGAAGATCACCTATCGCCGCACGGGCGACAGCCTGACGGCCAGTATCGAGGGTCCGGGCAAGGACGGTGCCGTGAAGCGGTTCGACTGGTCCTGGCGGCTGACCGGGCCGGCGCCGTGACCTCCGCACCCCTTCCGGGCTGCTGCAAAATCGTCAAAATCACCGCTGATCGGGACGGCGGGGCAATTTGGGCGTAGCGTGTTGGAAATAAAAACCAACGGAGGAGCGAACGCCCATGTCCCCCTTCTCTGTGACCCGTCTTGCCGGTTTGCTGTTGCTGGGCCTGCTGATGGCCCTGCCGCAATCCGGTCAGGCTGCGAACGACCCGCTGAAATCCCTGAACTGGCTGGCCGGCCAATGGGTGGGGCGTGAAGGACCCACCCGCACCGAACAGCATTTCATGAAACCCGGCGACGGCGTGATGCTGGGCATGCGCCGGTCCATGTCGCCCGTGCGGGGTGCCGACACCGAATTCATGCGCATCGTCGCCGAACGTGACGGCAGCGTCACCTATTACGGCCAGCCCTTGGGCAGCAGTACCGTCATCGCCTATAAGCTGGTCGAATCCGGGGATAATATGGCGGTATTCGCCAATACCGACATCGCCTATCCCCAGCGCATCGTCTTCAACCGCTATGGCGGCAACGTCGTGGCGGCGCTGGAAGGGCCGGATGGCAATGGCGGCATCCGCCGTTTCCGCTGGACCTGGCAGCGGGCCGGCGACGCGCCGTAAGGGACGGACCCTCGCCAACCGGCCGACCGTCCGGAAAGGGAGTTGATCCCGTTCCAGACGATGGGCGTTGCCCGGTGCCATATCATCGGTCAAGAATTTTGACCGATGATATCAGGCGGCGCGCACCCCTTCGATGAAGCGGGAGACGCCGTCGCGCAATTGCACGGTGCGTTCGGCCAGTTCATTGGCCGAGGACAGAACCTGCGCCGCCGCCGCAGCGGTGGTGCCGGCCGCCTGTCGCACGCCGTGGATGGTGCTGGACACTTCCTGTGTGCCGCGCGCAGCCTCCGACGCATTCCGGCCGATCTCCGCCGTGGCGGCGGCCTGCTGTTCGGCGGCACTGGCCACGCTGGCCGCGACATTGTTCAGGCGATCGACGACGGCCGACACATGGCCGATCTTGTTCGACGCGGCCTTGATGGAATTGCGCATGGCCTCCACCTCCGCCCGGATGTCTTCGGTGGCGCGGGCAGTCTGGTTGGCCAGTTGCTTGACCTCCGACGCGACCACGGCAAAGCCCTTGCCGGCCTCGCCCGCCCGTGCCGCCTCGATGGTGGCATTCAGGGCCAGCAGGTTGGTCTGACCCGCCACATCCTGGATCATGGCGACCACACCGCCGATGCGCTGTCCCGCCACCTCCAGGGCCTCCACCTCGCTGCGGCTGCTGGCCGCCTCACGCGCGGCATCATCGGCAATGGTGCGGGCCTGTTGCATCTGGCGGGTTACCTCCTGCACCGTGGCCGACAGTTCCTCCGTCGCGGACGCCATGGTCTGCACATTGGCCGTGGCCTGTTCAGATGCGGCCGCCACGGCGCCCGACTGGCTTTCCGTCTCCTCCGCCGTGCCCGACATGGTGTTGGCCGTGGCCTCCAACTCGGTCGTGGCCGAGGCGATCACATCCACCACCTCCGCCATCGATCCTTCGAAATCCTGGATCAGGCGCTGGACGATGGCGGCGCGGGCCAGCCGCTTTTCCTGCTCGGCTTCCTGCTCCTTCAGCAACTTCTGGCGCTGGATGGCATTGTCCTGAAAGACCAGCATCGCCTCTGCGATATCCCCGATCTCATCCTTGCGGCCACGGCCCAGGATTTCCAGGCCCAATTCGCCATTGGCCAGGCGACGCAGGCACTGGATAGCGGCAGACAGCGGCTTCACCACGCCGAAGTTCGACACCGACCAGGCACCCACCGCGCCGGCCACGATGCCCAGCACGGCCACGATGACCAGCAACAGGCCGACACTGGCGCCGGTGTCCTTCGCCTCGCTGGCGATGCGGTTGGACTTGTTGTCGGTATATTCGACCAGATCCCGCATCTGATCACGCAGCCGGTCCGCCACGACACGGCTGGACTGCACCTCTCCGATCAGCACCTTCTGCGCGTCAGACAGATTGACGTTACCGACGGCGCGGGCCTTGGCCATGGTGCCTGCCAGCTCCCGCTGATAATCGCCATAGGTCTTGGTGACCTGGCGCAGCATTTCAGCCTGCCGTTCATCGACCAGACCGTTAAGTTCCTGAAAACTGCGTTCCGCCTGCTGACGGACATCCTCGATGTTCTTTTCCACTTCTGCGATATCGGCCGGATTGGCGGCGATCCTGTATTCCCCGCGATTCAGCATGACAACGAAGCGGTTTAGCTGAGCGCTGAGTAATACAGCGCGCCCTGCGCTGTTTGATTGTTGAGCTAGTTCCTCCATACGGCCAGTACCATTGATACCTACTGCCGCAATAATGATCGAAACAAGACTCAACAGAACGACTACTGCATAGATTTTAGTGGATATTTTAAAGTTTTTAAGCACGAGCCACCCCCATATTAGACTCTGCCATATAGATATCGAATCATCCTAGACTCAACATGATTCTGCAAATACTGAGGCTTTAGATTCAGACGAAGAACGAAGATTCGAAACGGTTTGAGTCGTATCGGTTGTTTTTCGATTAAACCTGACTGTCATATCTGAAAGTTCTGATCTTATGATTACAAATGACTTTCTTGGCCCCAGGAGACATAGCTGATGTCAATTCTAGAAAATCCCCCGACAGTTGAGGCCGACGGGATGGATATGGAAGACGGGCGCAATATTTCTCAATTCTGGTGCCGGGTACCGCCGGCTTCGGGGTTTAAGGGAGCATACGGTGGCATTTGAAGAATGATGGGATCGTCAACGACCCCATGCTTAATGTTGCGCCGTCTCTTTTTGTTTGTTTCTCAAGTTAGTTGCCCCTGGAAACAACATATCGGTGTGGCATTTTCCGGCGCTGCCGGCACGGCGATGACCGGCGCTGCTGTCCTGTTTCAAGCGGAAACGCTTTTAAAACAGCATGACGCCCCACGACTCATCGCCCCCATCCGGCGACTCGCATCCAGCACAGGGAGAGGGGGGACGGTCGGGAAGGGACAATACAAAAAAGCCGTGCAGACGGTTCTGCACGGCTTTTTTAAACAGGCTGAATATGGCGGGGAACGGCCTGCCTGGACGGCGACCTTCCCCCCGGCTGGCTTACCGGGTCACTGGCAGGCCAGGCATTCCTCGTACTTGTTCGTCTCCGCCGCCGGTGCGGGCTTGGCCCGGCCGATCTCCTTGGTGGCGTTGCTCTCGGCACGCTGCACCGACATGGAGCGCAGGTAGTAGAGACTCTTCACGCCCTTCTTCCAGGCCATCATATGGATCTGGTGCAGGTCGCGCTTATGCACGTCGGCCGGCAGGAAGACGTTCAGCGACTGGCTCTGACAGACAAACGGGGTGCGGTCGGCGGCATGTTCGATCAGCCAGCGCTGATCCAGTTCGAAGGCCGTCTTGAACACGTCCTTCTCATCCTGGGTCAGGAAGTCCAGATGCTGGACGGAACCGCTGTTCAGCGTGATCTCCGACCACGTATCCTCATCATTGCGCCCCTTCTCCGCCAGCAGCTTTTCCAGGTACGGGTTGCGCACCGAATGGCTGCCCGACAGGGTCTTGTGCGTATAGGCGTTGGCCGCCATCGGCTCGATGCCGGGGCTGGCACCGCCGGTGATGATGGAGATGCTGGCCGTCGGCGCGATGGCGATCTTGTTGGAGAAACGCTCCATCACACCATATTCGGCGGCATCCGGGCACGGGCCCCGCTCATGCGCCAGCTTGATCGACGCGGCATCGGCCTGACGCTTGATCAGGGCGAACATGCGCTTGTTCCAGACCTTGGCCATCACGCCTTCGATCGGGATCATCTGGCTTTGCAGGAAGCTGTGGAAGCCCATGACGCCCAGGCCGACCGACCGCTCACGCATGGCGGAGTACTTGGCGCGTTCCATGTCGCTGGGGGCCTTCTGGATAAAGTCGGTCATGACATTATCCAGGAAACGCATCACGTCCTCGATGAAGGTCGGATGGTCCTGCCATTCCAGGAAGTTTTCCAGATTCAGCGACGACAGGCAGCACACGGCCGTGCGCTGCTTGCCCCACGGGTCCATGCCGGTCGGCAGCGTGATCTCGCTGCACAGGTTCGACATCTTCACCGTCAGGCCGGCCAGCTTGTGATGTTCCGGGATGGCCCGGTTCACATGGTCAATGAACAGCATATAGGGCTCGCCCGTTTCCATACGGGCGGTCAGGATGCGGATCCACAGGTCGCGTGCCTTCACGCGGCGCAGGATCTTGCCATCCTTCGGGCTGGTCAGCGCCCATTCCTCATCAGCCTCGACCGCGCGCATGAAGGCGTCGGGGATGGCGATGCCATGGTGCAGGTTCAGCGCCTTGCGGTTGGGATCACCACCCGTGGGGCGGCGCATCTCAATGAATTCTTCGATCTCGGGGTGGCTGACCGGCAGATAGCAGGCGGCCGAGCCACGACGCAAGCTACCCTGGGAGATGGCCAGCGTGAGGCTGTCCATGACGCGGATGAAGGGGATGACGCCGCTGGTCTTGCCGCTATCCTTCACCTGCTCCCCGATGGAGCGCAGATTGCCCCAGTAGGAACCGATGCCGCCACCCTTGGCCGCCAGCCAGACATTCTCGTTCCACAGGCCGACAATGCCTTCCAGGCTGTCGCTGGCCTCGTTCAGGAAGCAGGAGATGGGCAGGCCGCGGGCTGTGCCGCCATTGGACAGGACAGGCGTGGCCGGCATGAACCACAGACGGGAGATATAGTCATAAAGACGCTGGGCATGCGCATGGTCGTCGGAATAATAGCTGGCGACGCGGGCAAACAGGTCCTGGTACGTCTCGCCCGGCATCAGGTAGCGGTCGTCCAGCGTCGCCTTGCCGAAGGTGGTCAGCAGTTCGTTGCGGGTATGATCCACAGTCACGGCCGCATGCTTGCGCATCTGAATCTGGCCGAACACGTCCGTGCCCTGCGGGGCCCACTCGTTCACTTCACCGTCGCGCATGACTTATCCCCGTTTTCCCCAGTGCCCCGGCTGTGGATAACCGGCCACAGAACACAACATCTTGTTGGCTGAGGTCCGGATCGTACCAAATCCCGTCCCCACCACAAGGCAGAAATTTCCGCCCTATCCATCATGAATAGGCTTGACGTCAGCCATTCCAAGGCCGGGGCAAGGTGGGGCCGGGGTATGCATTCCACGCAGCTTGACGGGGGCGGGCCGGAGGACTAGGCGCCGCGCGACGCCTGAAACCGCCGGACCGCGCCGAAAATCCGCGCATCGACAGCCGCCCCGCGCCGCCATGCCGGGTTTCGATGCCATCGCACGGGTTCATGACCCGTGCCGCCGCCCCTCGGTCAAACGTCACAAGGCCCCACCTTGCCCGTCCGCCCGGTCCGGGATATTCAATAGGCCGTTCCGGTGCCGGGACGACAGCCACAGTGCGGGGGCCGGATGTTCATCGAATGCTCCAACCTGATCGCCGGCAACCAGCCCGCGCTGAATTACGGCGTGGCGGTGGCCGATGTGGATGGCGACGGACAGGACGAGATTATCGTCGCCGGCTATGGCGGGCCCAACCGCGTGCTGAAATGGGGCGGGTCGGGGCTGGTGGATATTGCCACGCCGTTATTGGCCGATCCGGGCCAGCGGGCCATCGGTCTGGCCTGTGGCGATATCGACGGCGACGGGCGGGAAGAGATCTATATCCTGAACAGTGACGGCTTCTCCGGCGCCAAGCAGGTATCGGACCGGCTGCTGGCCTGTTTCGGGGATCGCTGGATCGACCTGTTCGCCCTGCCGGAAAATTTCGCCGTCGCCAACCGGTTCGCGGGACGGTCCATCGCCGTCATCGACCGGGCGGCCCTGGGGCGTTACGGGTTCGTCGTCGCCAATTATGGCGGGCCCCTGCGATTATATGAGATGGGGGCGCGCGGCCGCATCGTCGACATGGCGGACGAGGTGGGGCTGGACGCCATCACGGGCGGGCGGTCCCTGCTGGTCGCCCCCATCCTGGGTGACCGGCCGGATATCTTTTCGGGTAACGAGATCGGGCCCAACCTGTTCTTCCGCAACCAGGGCGACGGCACCTTTGTAGAGATGGCCGAGGCGCTGGGCCTGTCCGATGCGGCCCATGCGGCACGCGGCGTGGCCCTGGTCCAGGGCGAGGGCCGGTTCGACATCATCCAGGCCAATTGGGAAGGGCCACACCGGCTGTTTCAGCAGCAGGCGGGCGGCGGTTTCGCCGACATGGCCCCGCCGGAGCTGGCCCGACCCAGCCGTGCCCGCACCGTCATCGCCGCCGATTTCGACAATGACGGGTACGAAGAGATTTTCATCAACAATCTGGGCGAACCCAACCGCCTGTTCGGCTGGCGCGATGATCGCTGGACCGCCATCGATATCGGCGACGCGGCCCTGCCCGGCGGGTTCGGCACCGGGGCCGCCGTGGCCGATCTGGACGGGGACGGACAGTTGGAACTGCTGGTGGCCCATGGCGAACAGGGGCCGCAGCCCCTTTCACTGTTCATCGGGGAACCGCGCGGGCACCATTGGCTGCGCGTGCGGCCGCTGACGGCGGCCGGCGCCCCGGCACGCGGCGCCGTGGTGCGGCTGTGGGCCGGTGACCGTCCGCAGATGCGCACCATCTGCGGCGGGTCGGGTTACCTGTGTCAGATGGAGCCGGTGGCCCATTTCGGGCTGGGCCGGACCGACCGGGTAGACAGGGTGGAGGTACGCTGGCCCGATGGCGCCGTTCAGCGCCTGGACCGGCCGGACGCGTGCCGCACCCTGGTCATTCCTCATCCTGGACGGTGACGACAGGCGCCTGATAGGGGCCGATGGCCACGCCATAGATGCGGGCCCAGAGCAGGGCCGTCATGGCCGTGACCAGCGGATGGGTGATCGACAGCACGATATTGGCCATCAGCAGCATGACCAGGCTGGCATCCTGCAACCCGGTCAGCCAGAGGAAAATGGCCGGCGCCTGCAAGGGCAGATTGACCAGGATCAGCGCGAACAGCGGCGGCAGGCCGCCCAGATGGCCCGTCGCCTTCCAGCTTGCGCCCATCACGAAGCGGCCATCCTGCACCACCGACCCGATGGCCGGGCCAAGCCGGGCGACAGGCCACAGCGTCATCAGGGTGATGACGATATAGGTGGTCAGGAAAAACCAGTCGGGCATGGCCGATGCCAATGCCGCCGCGTCGGCCGGCCCCTGGCTGGGATTGGTGGCCAGCCTGTGCCCGGTGACACTGGCCAGCAAGGTCATCACCACCGATGCCGGCAGGATGGAGGCCAGCGCCGACAGCAGCACCAGCGACAGGAGGATGCCCCCCACGCGCCAGTTCCGTCCCGCGAACGGCATGTCCCAGAACTGGGCCGTGTCCTCTCCCAGCAGCAGGAAGCGCGACCAGCGCACCGTCCACACGCCCAGGCCCCAGATCATGCCCAGCACGGAAAGGAACAGCAGCAGGCTGCTGCCACTGCCATCCCCTTGCGACCGCGTCATCTGCGCAATGCCCAGGACGGCAAGAACCAGGGCGGGTGCGCCGGCAAAACGCAGCACGCGGCCAGGATCGGACAGCAGCAAAAGATAGATCGCCAGTGATTCGCGCCAGGCGTCTCTGAAATTCATCGGGACCCGGTTTCCGCAAAGCGTGGAAATGTTGGGGCAACGGTCTATCACATGGGGTGTTCCAGTGCGACCGCAATGGTATGTCAGACGATCACAGGATCGGTATTTCGACAAGTATCTGTGATTGCTGTAGAAACAGTTCCATAAGAATCCGCCGGAGCCTGTGATGCCCTTCGCGCCCGCACCCGCCGCCAGCCTGTCCGTCCGCCTGGAACGGTTTCCCATCCGGGGCACCTTCCGCATTTCACGTGGCGCCAAGACAGAGGCGGCGGTGCTGGTCGCCGAACTGCGTGACGCCGACGGAAGGGTCGGCCGGGGCGAATGCGTGCCCTATGCCCGCTATGGCGAAAGCGTGGAGGGCGTGATGGCGGCCATGGAGGCGATGGCCGATGCCTTCGCCCGTGGCCTCAGCCGCCGGGCGCTGGCCCATGCCCTGCCGGCAGGTGCCGCCCGCAATGCGCTGGATTGTGCGCTCTGGGACCTGGAGGTCCGGCGCAGCGGCCGTCCGGCCTGGGAACTGGCGGGGCTGGCGCCGCTGGAACCCGTGGTGACGGCCTTCACCCTGTCCATCGACACAGCCGAATCCATGGCCGACGCCGCCTGCGCCGTGGCCCGGCCTTTATTGAAGCTGAAACTGGCGGGCGATGGCGGCGATCTGGAACGGGTGGCCGCCGTGCGCAACGCCGCGCCCGACAGCCGCCTGATCGTGGATGCCAATGAAGGCTGGAAGCCCGATGATCTGGCCACCCTGCCCGACGCCTTTGCCCGGCTGGGGGTGGAGATGATCGAACAGCCCCTGCCCGCCGGCGCCGATGACGCACTGATCGGCTTCAACAGCCCCGTCCGCCTGGGCGCCGATGAAAGCACCCATGGGCTGGACGGGCTGGAGGAACTGGCCCGCCGCTATCAGGTGGTGAATGTGAAGCTGGACAAGACCGGCGGCCTGACGGAGGCGCTGGCCGTAAAGGCACGGGCGCAGTCGCTGGGCCTGGATGTCATGGTGGGCTGCATGGTGGCAACGTCGCTATCCATGGCCCCGGCCCTGCTGCTGGCCCAGGGGGCGGATTATGTCGACCTGGACGGGCCGCTGCTGCTGGCCCGCGATCGCGAGCCGGGGCTGGTCTATGACGGTGCGCGGCTGCTGCCGACGCCGGGTGTCTGGGGCTGACTGTCAGGCCGTCGCCACCGGCGCCCACAACACATCATCAATGCGGTCGGCTCCGGCAATGATCATGGCCAGCCGGTCGAAGCCCAGCGCGATGCCGGCGCTGTCGGGCATCAGCGGCAATGCGGCCAGGAATTCCTCATCGATCGGGTAGCGCTCCCCATAAAGCCGTTCCTTCTCCGCCATGTCCGCCTCGAACCGGCGGCGCTGCAATACCGGGTCGGTCAACTCGCCAAAGGCGTTGGCCAGTTCCACGCCGCATCCATACAGCTCGAACCGCTCTGCCACGCGCGGATCATCGGGCTTGGGCCGGGCCAGCGCCGCCATGGAGACGGGGTAGTCGGACAGGAAGGTGGGCACATCCATGCCCAGATGCGGTTCGATCCGGTCCAGGCTGACGCGGAAGAACAGATCCTCCCAGGTGTCGCTCTCGGCCACGCGGATGCCGATGCGCGCCACCTCCGCCGCCAGCCGGTCGCGGTCGGGGCGCAGCGGTTCGGGCGCCGTGGCCAGCAGGTCGATGCCGGCATAATGCAGGAACGCATCCTGCACCGTCAGCACCCGCCAATCGGCAAAGGGATCGCAGTCGATGCCCCGGAACCGCAGCCTGTCCTTGCCCGCCGCAACACAGGCGGCCCGCACCAGGGCGATGCAATCCTCCATCAGGTCGCGATAGCCCGCCCCCGCCCGATACCATTCCAGCATGGCGAATTCCGGATGGTGCGTGCCCGACCGTTCCCCATTGCGATAGACATGGGAAAGCTGAAACAGCCGGGGCACCCCCGCCGCCAGCAGCTTCTTCATGGTGAATTCGGGACTGGTGTGCAGGTAAAGCCGGCGCCGATCATCGGGATGCGGCCCCACCAGATCGGTGGCAAAGGCCATCAGATGCACCTCCAGCCCCGGTGACACCTGCAGGGCCGGCGTCTCCACCTCGTCGAACCCCTGATCCTCGAACCAGCGGCGAAGCGTGCGCATCACTGTCTGGCGCACGGCCAGATGCGGGCGCTTCTTCTGGAAATGGTCGGGATGCCACCAGTTGGGTTGGACGGGGCTGCGCATGATCACTCGACAGAGGGCGGGAAAGACGGGCACTCTCGCCTTCCCGCCCGCGACTTGCAATCCCCGATGACCGATCCAGAGACCATCCCCAACCTGCGTATCGTCTGGGACGTGGGGCGTCTGTCGGAATGGGCGTCGCTGCTGGCCGATTGCGGGCAGAGCAGCCTGACACAGGGTTTCGGCTATAATCAGGCCATGCTGACGGTGGAGGGGTGGCGCCCGCGCCTGGGCATCATCGAACTGTCGGACAGGCCCATCGGGCTGGTGGTGATGAGCGAGCGGCGGCTGTTCCGGCTGGTGCGCATCGCCCGCCTGCATCGCGGCCCCCTGCTGCGGCCGGAGGCGCGCAAGCCCAGCGTCTTCGCCATGGTGATGAAGCTGATCCGCAAGGAATATCCCAGCGGCCCCTTCAACTGGACCGCCGTGGTGCCCGAATGGCCGGCGGGGGAGGAAGCGGCCGCCATGATGCGCTGGGCCGGGTTCCGGCGCGACAAGGCGCCGGGATATCGCACCCTGTGGCTGGATTTGCGCCGGGAAGAGGCAGACTTGCGCGCACAATTGGCGCAGAAATGGCGCAACGCCCTGAACCAGGCGGAACGCGCCGGCCTGACCGTGGAGCTCGACCGCGACGGCAAGGCCCAACTGACCTGGCTTCTGGAACAGTACCAGAAGGACAAGGCGGAAAAGCGCTATCGCGGCCCGTCGGCCAAGCTGATCATCCGCATGCGCACCGGCATGTACAAGGATGGCGACATCCTGCTGATGCGGGCTGTCAAGGACGGGGTGCCGGTGGCCGGCATCCTGATCCTGGGCCATGGCAAGGCCGCCACCTATCAGATCGGCTGGTCCGATGCCGCCGGACGGGCGGCACGGGCGCATAATCTGCTGCTCTGGCGGGCCATCCTCGACCTGAAGCGGCAGGGGCGCGACTGGTTCGACCTGGGCGGCATCCTGCCCGACGCCGCCCCCGGCGTGACCGCCTTCAAGCGCGGCATGGGCGGGGAAGAGGTGGAACTGGTGGGCGCCTTCCGCTAACCCGTTACAGCCGCGCCAGCCGGTCGATCAGCAGGTCGAAGAAACCCTCCGCATCGGCCTTCAGCATGAAGAACACATTCTTCGGACGCGGGGTGATGCACCAGCGATCCACCACGGTCTGACCGATGGTCAGGGGCGATGCGGTCTCCACCTCCACATTCACCTGTTTTCCCTGGAACAGGTCGGGCTTGATCAGCCAGGCGATGACGCAGGGATCGTGCAGCGGGCCGCCATCGGTGCCGTATTTGGCCTCGTCATACTGGCGGTAGAAATCCAGCATTTCATAGGTCACGCGGCCCACGGGGCCGGGGATGGCGCGCACGCGGTCCATGCGGGCCTGCGTCGTCAGGACCTGATGCGTCACATCCATGGGGAACATGACGATATCGACCCCGGATTTCAGCACGATCTGCGCCGCGTGCGGATCGACGAAGATGTTGAACTCCGCCACGGGGCTGCTGTTCCCACCCTCGAACTGGGCCCCGCCCATCAGCACGATGCGCTTGATCCGGGCCGCGATATCGGGCGCGCGGGTCAGGGCCGTGGCGATGTTGGTCAGGGGACCCAGCGGGCACAGGGTCACCGTCCCCGCCGGCTCCGTCCGCAAGGTATCGATGATGAAATCGACGGCATGCCGGTCCTGCAGCGGCATGGTGGGCGGCGGCAGGTCCGGCCCGTCCAGGCCGGTATCGCCATGCACCTCCGGGGCCGTATGCAGATCCAGGAACAGCGGCCGGTCGCAGCCGGCGAAGACCTTCACATCCGGCCGGCCCGACAATTCACAGATCTTGCGGGCGTTGATTTCCGTGTGGGCCAGCGGCGCATTGCCGGCCACGGCGGTCACGCCCAGCACCTCGATCTCATCGGGTGAGGCGAAGGCCAGCATCATGGCGACGGCGTCGTCCTGTCCGGGATCGGTATCGATGATGATCTTTTCGCGTGCCATGGTGGCCTTTCTCCCCTTCCAGGCCCGCCCCTGACCGGGGGCGGGCACGGCGGCGACTGCCGCCGCGCGCCACATGGCGCGTAAGCCAAGCCCACGGATGTGGGCGCCGGCGATTGAGGTCCGGTGATCGGCAACGATCACCCAAAACAATGTGAACCCGTCACATAGCGGGAAAAATCTTGAGCGGGAAGACCCACCCCTGTTTTATGCGCCCACCATGACACGACGCATCGCCATCTTCGATTTCGACGGCACCCTGGTGGGGGGTGACAGTCTGTTGCCCTATCTGGGCCGGGTGGCGGGGCGCATGCGCTCCGGCCTGGTCTTTGCCCGCGCCGTGCGGGCCGGGTTGATGAGTGCGGGGGCCAATCCCGACGATGATCTGCGCACCCGCATCAAGGCCGGGATGCTGCGCCGGGCGTTGGCCGGGGTGCCGCTGACGGTGGCACGGAACGCGGCGGAACGGATGCGGGGCTGGCAGCAATGGTATGAGCCGACGCTGACCGCGCTGAAACGCCATGCCGATGCCGGCGACATGGTGGTGGTCGCCACGGGCGGCCTGTCGCTCTACATCCCCATCCTGCTGGAGGGATTGCCCGTCGACCGTATCCTGGCCACCGATATGGAGGTCCGGGACGGGGTCCTGACGGGCCAGATGCAGGACGGAAACTGTGTGCGGGGGGAAAAGGCGCGGCGCGTCGCGGCCCTTCTGCATGAGGCGGGGCCGTTTGATGAGACGCATGGTTACGGCAACCGCCCGTCCGACCTGCCTTTTCTGGCCTTGATGAGCCATCCGACGGTGATTCCTACCGTGCCAAGGCGATAATGTTGTTATAGAACGATCACGGGACTTTGCCTTGTCGCGGCTGCAAAGGCGCTTATATGCTGGGACGATACAAAGTTTGGAATGATTCCAGAAAGCCCTGATCCCGTGTCCGACGCCGCCCCCCATACCCGCCGTTCCGTCCTGGCCCTTGCCGGGGCCGGCCTGCTGTCCGCAGCACTGCCCGCGACCGCGGCCGGCAAGCCGGTACTTCAGGCGACCACGGGACAGGTGGCGGACCTGCTGCGCGCCGTGGCCGGCGACACGGCCAGCATCAGCAGCCTGATGGGCGAAGGCATCGATCCCCATTCCTACAAACTGACACGCGCCGACACGGTCGCCCTGATGAAGGCCGACGCCGTTTTCCATTCCGGCCTGTTCCTGGAAGGCAAGATGGCGGAGATGCTGGACAAGCTGGCGGCGGCCAAGCCCGTGCATGCGGCGGCTTCCGTCCTGCCCGGGGACCGTCTGATCCATCCCGAGGGGGCCGATGCCCATCCCGACCCCCATGTCTGGATGGACCCGACCCTGTGGCGGCTGGCGCTGCTGGGGGTAAGGGACAAGCTGTCGGGCCTTTATCCCGCCAACACCAGCCTTTATGCCGCCAATGCCGACCGGGCGGCGGCGGACTTTGATGCGCTGAACCTCTATGCCGCCAAGGTGCTGGGCTCCGTGCCGGAAAAGGCCCGTGTCCTGGTCACGGCGCATGACGCCTTCTCCTATCTGGGGCGGGCCTATGGCCTGCAGGTCGTGGGCATCCAGGGCATCAGCACGGAGTCGGAAGCCGGCCTGCAGCGCATCGAAAGCATGGTCGCCCTGCTGGTCGATCGAAAGATTCCGGCGGTTTTTGTCGAAACCTCTGTGTCCGACCGCAATATCCAGGCGTTGATCCAGGGGGCGGCGGCGCGGGGACACAAGGTCTCCATCGGCGGATCGCTCTATTCCGATGCCATGGGCACCCCTGGCACCTATGAAGGCACCTATGTTGGCATGATCGATCATAATGTCACCACCATCGCCCAGGCCCTGGGCGGCACCGTGCCGGCGCGCGGGTTCCAGGGCCGGCTGGCCGCGCGGTAAGGGGACGGTCCGATGCTGCAACGTCTGTTGAGCGACAATTTCATTCCCACCGCCGATGCCGGTGTCGGCGCGCTGGCCGTGTCGGGCCTGTCAGTGGCCTATCATCAGCGGCTGGTGCTGCGCGACGTCACCTGGACGGCCCCGGCCCAGGGGCTGGTGGCCGTCGTCGGACCGAACGGGGCCGGCAAATCCACCTTCCTGAAGGCGGTGCTGGGCCTGGTCCCGTCCCTGACGGGCACCATCGAGGTCTATGGACGGCCGCTGAAGCGGCAGCGCGCCCTGATCGGCTATGTGCCGCAGCGGGAAAGCGTGGATTGGGATTTCCCCGTCAGCGCGCTGGACGTGGTCACCATGGGCCGTTACGGCCTGATCGGCTGGGGCCGGCGCATCGGGGCCAAGCACAAGCAAGCCGCCATGCAGGCGCTGGACCGGGTCGGCATGGCCGATTTTGCCCATCGCCAGATCGGGCAATTGTCAGGCGGACAGCAGCAGCGCGTGTTCCTGGCCCGCGCCCTGGCGCAGGAGGCGCGACTCTATTTCATGGATGAACCGCTGGCCGGCGTGGATGCCGCCACCGAACAGACCATCCTGGCGGTGCTGCGCGAACTGGACGCAGAGGGACGGACGGTGATCTGCGTGCATCACGACCTGCAGACCGTGGCGGAGACCTTCGACCATGTGCTGATGCTGAGCGGCGGGCTGGTCGCCGCCGGCCCCGTGCGTGAGGCGTTGACGGAGGAGAACCTGCGCCGCGCCTATGGCCAGCGGGCCAGCGGGTTGCTGCTGGGTCCGCGCTGATGGACATGGTCGGCCACAATACGCTGGTCGTGCTTTTGGGTGCCACCGCGCTGGGTCTGGCTGCCGGCATGGTCGGCTGTTTCATGGTGTTGCGCCGCCGCGCCCTGGTCAGCGACGCGTTGAGCCATGCCACCCTGCCCGGCATCGTGGCCGCCTTCCTGACCGGCATGGCGCTGGGGGTGGAGGGGCGGTCCCTGCCGCTGCTGCTGACCGGGGCCGCGATCAGCGGCGCCATCGCGGTCATGACCATCCAGGCCATCAAACGTTGGACCCGCCTGACGGAGGATGCGGCCATCGGTGCTGTGCTGTCGGTGTTTTTCGGGGCCGGCGTCGTGCTGCTGTCGGTGGTGCAGGAACTGCCGGCCGCCAATGCCGCCGGCCTGAAGGGTTTCATCTTCGGCCAGACAGCGGCCATGCGCACGGGCGAAGCCGTGGGACTGGGCGCCCTGGCCTTGCTGGCGGCATCCATGGTCTGGCTGTTCTTCAAGGAATTCCGCCTGCTGGCCTTTGATGAAGGCTTCGCACGCGCCGCCGGCTGGCCCACGGGCCGCATTGATCTGGCGCTGATGGCGCTGGTCACGCTGGTGACGGTTGTGGGGCTGCAGACGGTGGGGCTGGTCCTGATCATCGCGCTGCTGATCACCCCGGCCGCCACGGCCCGGTTCTGGACCGATGATCTGGCCCGCATGCTGGTCATTGCCGGCACGGTGGGTGCCGTGTCGGGCGGGGTGGGTGCGCTGCTCTCCTCCCGCTTTGCCGACCTGCCGGCCGGCGCCATCATTGTGCTGGTGGCCACCACCCTGTTCTTCATCAGCTTGGTCGTGGCGCCGTCGCGCGGCCTGCTGGGCCGCAGCCTGCGCCGCGCCCGCCTGCGCCGTGCCCTGCTGGCGGGGGAACTGGCACCATGAATATCGATGCCGTCACCTTCCTGTCGGTCGATCTGCCGGCCCTGCTGGCGGCCCTGTTCGCCTGTCTTTCCTGCGCGCTGGTCGGCAATTTCCTGGTGCTGCGGCGGCAAAGCCTGATGGGTGACGCCATCAGCCACGCCGTCCTGCCCGGCATCGTAGCGGGGTTCCTGGTGGCCGGCACGCGCGACACCTTCCCCATGCTGGCCGGTGCGCTGACCGCCGCCCTGGTGGCGGGGGTGATGATCGAACTGGTCCGCCGCCTGGGCCGGGTGGAGGCGGGGGCCGCCATGGGCGTGGTCTTCACCGGCCTGTTCGCGCTGGGCGTGGTCCTGATCGAACAGGGGCCGGCGCGGCAGGTGGATCTGGATGCCGATTGTGTCCTTTATGGACAGTTGGAAGCCATCCTGTGGCTGACGCCCGGCGGCTGGTCCGACCTTGCCGATCCCGCGATCTGGGCCACCCTGCCCCGGCAGGTGCTGCAACTGGTTGCCGTGTTTGCGATCTGCCTGACCATCATCCTGATCTTTTTCAAGGAATTCACCCTGGTCAGCTTCGACCCCGCGCTTGCCGATACGCTGGGCCTGAAAAGCGGGCTGGTGCAGCATGTCATCGTCGCCCTGGCCGCACTTGCCGCCATCGCCGCGTTCGAGGCGGTGGGATCGATCCTGGTCATCGCCATGCTGATCTGCCCCGCCGCCACGGCCCGGCTGTTCACCGACCGGATGGTGCCGCAACTGGCTCTGTCGCTGCTGGTGGGCGGGGTGACGGGCGTCGGCGGCTATGGGCTGGCTGCCTTCGGCCCCTCATTGCTGGGCTATGACATGGCGGTGAATGCCGCCGGGTCCATCGCGGTCCTGGCCGGCATCATCCTGGCGCTTTCCATTCTGCTGGCGCCGCGCTATGGCGTGCTGGCCCGGGTCACAGGCCGGGTGATGCGGGGAGCGGCGGCGTGAATTCAGCGCAATTGTCCTATCTGGTGCTGGGCGTCACGCCGGCGACCATGGCGGTCTGCCGCGCCCTGGCGGCCCAGGGCGGCTGCTTCACCATCCTGGACACCGACCAGAAGGCGGGTCACCGGCTGGTGCTGGAACTGAATACCGGCAGCCGGGGGCGGGCCATCTTCATCCCCGGCGATCCGCGGAACCCGAATGACCGGGCCGACGCGGTGGCGGAAAATGCAAGCTGCTGGCCCGACCAGACGCCGCTTATCCTTTCACCCGCATGGCCTTGACCCCGTCCAGGATCTGGCGAAGCATCACGTCGCGCGATGAAATGGCGGCAAAGCGGGTCCGGGCCTTGGCCCTCATGGCATCACGATAACCGGCATCATCGGCAAAGCGGGCGGCCAGCGGGGCAAAATCGCCATAGCCGGCCAGATGGAAATCCGGCCCCACCACGGTCGCCACGTCGCCGGCATTCAGGGTGAAGGCCGGCACGCCACTGGACAGGGCATAGGCCGCCGACGCCCCACCCCCGCCGCGCGGCGGGTTCAGGAACAGGTCCGCCACCGCCAGCAGGCCGATCACATCCGGGTCGAACCCGTGCGCCCGCGAACGCCCCGCCAGCGCCGGCAGGGGGGCGACCAGATCCTCGTACCCGTCCAGGGTCCCGACGAACAGGAAGAACAGCCGGGGCTCCGCCTGCACCGCCGCATCCAGGGCGGCGGCGAAGGCCGGCGTCACCTCCTGCGACAGGCGGATGCCGATGACCAGGGTCAGGATGGCATCCTCCGGCACGCCCAGTTCGGCCCTGGTCCGGGCCTTGTCCATCGCCGGCCGTGTGTAGCAGTAATCGATGATCGCCACCCGATCCGGGCTCAGCCCGGCCACGGCCAGGGCCGGCCCGTCTGACGCGACCAGCGCCCGGGGCAGGGCCACAAAGGCCGGCTCCGCCATCGGCAGATAGGTGCCGAACGGAATGGAGACCACATCAACCAGCCCCCGGCACAGGTCGGCCACCGGGTTCAGCGTGCCGAAGGACAGGATCAGATCGGGCCGCATTTCCAGGATGCGGTCACAAAGGGTCGCGGCCGTGGCCGGATCGGTGAAACCGGGGGGCAGGTGGATGAAGGGGACCGGCAGCCGGTCGATCATCAATTGTGTCCGGTCCACCAGCCCCTCATCCGCACTGCTGGTAAAACCACCCAGATAGGGATAATGGGCCGAGGCCGGACCGTCGGCACTGTTGATCAGTACCACCCGGCGCCCGAAACGCAGAACCAGCTTCGATGCGAATTCCTGTATATCGATGGAGGGCTGGTGCATGCCCTGCACGAACTGTCCGGTCATCAGCACGATCAGGTCACGCTGGCGCCGGGCCGCCGGCACCGGATCACGTGCCGGCATCTGCGCCCGATATTTCTCCAGGATCGTGTGCCAGAGCCGGCGCATGGCCAGATCGTGGCGGCCGGGATCGGACAGGTTCATCCGGTTGGTCCATACCGCATACAGGACACCGCGCAGGACATAGTCCGCCTGGGCCAGGCTGTGTCGGGGGTTGGGGCCGGCAATATCATCCGCCAGGGCCTGGATAGCGGCCGTCGGGGCGGAGCCGTCGCGCAGCACCCCGGCCCGGATCAGGTGCCCGATTACCACCTCCCGCGGGTTTCGGGGCGGTGGCAGCCGGTCCAGCATCGCGGCAGCACCGGTCGGATCGGCCCCGCGCGCCACGGCGGCGCCCAGCGCCTCCGCCAGCGCCTGGGCGCGCATCCAGCGATCGGCGTCATATATCGGTTCTTCCAGGCCGGCGGACAGTTCCTGGCCCAGGGCCATGGTCAGGCCCTTCAGTTCCGTATCACCACCCGCCACCACCCGTCCCCTTCACCTGACCTTGCGTCGGGAATGATAGCGGTGATACCCCGCAAATGGAAACGCCCGGCGCAGGGCATGCCTGCGCCGGGCGTTCCACAAAGGACGGGCCTGGACGGACCCCTCAAACCTTTATTCGTCGCGCTGGCCCAGCAGGGACAGCAGCATCTGAAACAGGTTGATGAAGTTCAGGTACAGCGACAAGGCGCCCATGACGGCCAGACGGCTGTTACCTTCCTCACCCCAATGAGAGGCATAGCTCTCCTTGATGTTCTGGGTGTCCCAGGCCGTCAGGCCCGTGAAGACCACCACGCCGATCACCGAGATGGCGAATTGCAGCGCACTGGAGGCCAGGAAGATATTGACCAGACCGGCGATGATGATACCGATCAGGCCCATGATCATGAAGCTGCCCATCTTCGACAGGTCGGCCTTGGTGGTATAGCCGTACAGGCTGATACCCGCGAACATGGCCGCCGTGATGAAGAAGACGCGGGCGATGCTGGCGCCCGTGTACACCAGGAAGATGCTCATCATCGACAGGCCCATCAGGGCGCTGAAGACGATCAGGCTGGTGCGCAGGGCCGAGGCCGACATGCGATCCGGGCGGAACCCGAAAAAGATGAAGGCAAGCGGGGCCAGCATGACCACCCATTTCAGGGGGGTTCCGAAGATCAGGGCCACCAGGGCTTCGCTCTGGGCGCCCAGAAAGGCGACGCCACCGGTGATTACCAACGCCAAGCACATGTAATTGTAGACGCGCAGCATATGGGACCGCAGTCCGGCGTCGAACGACGCCTGATCCAGGGTCCGGCTGCCCGCCGCATACGGATTATAGGGTCCGTTTACCATCGAAGTATCCTCGACAGGGGCTGTTGAGAGGTACACGGAGGTTATATTGGGAGGCAGGGGGTGCGGATCAATGGAAATCGGTCCGACCCAAACGCATTTTCCCCGGCGCGAGCCATTCCTCAGCCGCCGGACGGCCGCAGATATGTCGGAACCACCAGTTCCACCGCCGTGGGGACGATCCCCAGGTCGCTTAGGCCTGGCAGGGTCCCGGACACGACATTGTCGCGTTTCAGGAGCCTTACCTGATCACGCGTCAGCGGCTTGCCCGGCAGTAGTTCCATGAAGGCCGCCTGAACCGTGGCAATGGGGAAGGGCAGCGGCAGCAGCCAGCGGCCCGGCACCCCGGCCTGACGGCATATATATTCCAGCAATTCCCGGAAACTATAGGCGCGGGGGCCACCCAGCTCATAGGTCCGGCGCCGGCAGGCGGGATCGGTCAGGGCCACCATGACCGCATCGGCAACGTCGCCGGCATAGACGGGCTGGAACCGTGTATGACCGCCACCGATCAGCGGCAGGAAGGGCAGCAGCCCGGCCATCCGCCCGAAACGCTGGAAAAACCCGTCCCCGGGACCGAACACGATAGAGGGGCGCAGGATCACCGCATCGGGAAAGGCGGCCCGTACCGCCGCTTCACCCGCCCCCTTGCTGGCGGCATAGGCGCTGTCGGAGGCGGGATCGGCGCCAATGGCCGACATCTGTACGAAGGTACGGGCACCCGCCGCCTTCGCGGCCCGCGCGATGCGCGCCGCCGCCTGATGCTGGACGGCGTCGAAACCATTCCCCCGGCTGGTCGCCAGGATGCCGATCAGGTTGATCACGGCATCCGCCCCGGTCAGGCTGGCCGCGATAGCGGCATCACTGCCGATATCGACGGCGACGGGCACGATCTGCCCCACCTCCCCCGCCAGGCGCAGCGATGCCACCTGTCCGGGATTGCGCGATGGCACCACAATCTCCACACCCGTCCGGGCCAGCCGCTGCACGATATGCCGGCCGATGAAGCCCGATCCGCCGAACACCACCACCCTGCCCCATGACGCCGACATGTGTTTCTCCTCCCCTGGCACCGTACCCTCCGCGATATGGAACGCGGCGGATGCGGAAAAAGTCATCCACCTGCGAAAAACATCTGTTGACGACACCGGTCAGGGTCATTATAAGCCCCCTCCACGACGGGCTGACCAGCGGTAACGATGGACGGCACGGTTCGGAAAGCGCCCAGATGGCGGAATTGGTAGACGCGCAGGTTTCAGGTACCTGTACCGCAAGGTGTGGAAGTTCGAGTCTTCTTCTGGGCACCATTCCGATGTAACGCACTTAAGGCCGCCGGTTCATCCCGGCGGCCTTAAGCGTTTCTGGGCCCGGCGAACTGTCGCAAAAAATCGTCAAACAAAGCTGTTGACGACCGCATCCGACCCCATTATACACCCGCCCCACGACGCGTCGCCCACCGGCAACGATGGACAGCGCGGGTCGGAGACGCCCAGATGGCGGAATTGGTAGACGCGCAGGTTTCAGGTACCTGTACCGCAAGGTGTGGAAGTTCGAGTCTTCTTCTGGGCACCATCCGCAAGTAACGCTCTTAGGGCCGCCGGTTCACTCCGGCGGCCCTAAGCGTTTCCGGGTCTCGTCATTCCCGGACCCCTTCCCTGGCATCGGACCCTTGCGGCATCGCCCCTTGCGGCGAACGGGCCGGCAACCGATAAGGGATGTGACAATCAACGGACCGTCAGCCAAGGAACACCCTATGTCTCAGATCTCCCTTTACGTCGGTGACCTTCCTGACGGTCTTGATCTGGGGCCGGTTGTCGCCGTTGATACGGAGACCATGGGCCTGAACCCCCACCGCGACCGTCTGTGCCTGGTGCAACTCTCGTCGGGTGACGGCAATGCCCATCTGGTGCAGATCACCCGGGGCCAGACCCAGGCGCCCAACCTGAAGCGCCTGATGGAAGACCCGACCGTCCTGAAGCTGTTCCATTTCGCGCGTTTCGACGTCGCCGTGCTGTACAAGGCGCTGGGCATCACCTGCGCCCCCCTTTATTGCACCAAGATCACGTCCAAGCTGGTCCGCACCTCCACCGACCGCCACGGGCTGAAGGATCTGTGCAAGGAGATGACGGGCATCGACCTGTCCAAGCAGCAGCAGTCCAGCGACTGGGGCGCGGCGGAACTGAACGAGGAGCAGCTTAAATACGCCGCTTCCGACGTTCTCTACCTGCATCAGATCAAGGAGAAGCTGGACGCGCTGCTGGAGCGTGAGGGACGGCGCGAACTGGCGGAAGCCTGCTTTGCCTTCCTGCCGGCGCGCGGCAAGCTGGATTTGCTGGGCTGGGAAGACCCCGACATCTTCGCGCACTGAGCCACGTGTCACGGGCATGGCGGGCCGGCCCTGTGCGGCCCGTCACAGAAATGCCGCTCTGTTCTGTCATCTGCTTGTCCCCGACCCGTTTTTCCGTACCCGCCAAGGAACCGCCTCCACCGATGACCGATGCACCCGCCCCGTCCAACCGGCCGAATTCGGCACGCCTTGCGGCAAGCGGCGGACGGGACCCCTACGCCCACAGCAAGGCGGTGCGGGTGGCGCGGGTGGCCTTGCCGGCGGTGGCGGGGGTGGTGCTGCTGACCATCTTCATCTGGCCCTTGTTCAGCGGTTCATCCGACAAGTCGCGGCCCGGCCCGGCGCAGGGCGATCTGGAACTGACGCAGGCGCGTTATCTGGGCACGGACACGGGCGACCAGCCCTTTGAAATCCGCGCCGCCCGCGCCGCGCAACAGGGTGGCGGCAAATCCACCGTGGAACTGGCGGTGCCGGAGGCCGATATCACCCTGAAACGCGGCACCTGGCTGTCCATGGCGGCCCAGAAGGGCGATTATGACCAGGACAACCAGCTTCTGGCACTGGATGGCGCCGTCTCCTTTTTCCATGGCTCAGGATACGAGTTGCGGACGCAGCAGGCGGTGCTGGACGTGAAAAAAGGCATCGCCTGGGGCAACAAGCCCGTGGAGGGCCAGGGGCCGATGGGCACCGTGGAGGCCGGGGGTTTCCGCGTGCTGGAGGATGGCGACGTGATGGTCTTCACCGGCCATGCGCGGCTGCGCGCCTTCGGCGCCGATGACAACGCGGCCAATCGGGCCAACGACAAGCCGGGGGAAACGGCGCCATGAGTGCGGTGAAGAAGGCCATGTTCGGATGGGGCGGGCTGCTGGCGCCGGTGGCGCTGGGCCTGACGCTCGCCGCCGGCACGGGCCTGGCGCAACAGGCGGCGGCCCCGGTGCCGGCGCCGCAGGCCGCCACCCCGTCCCTGGAAATCGGCGGATCGAAACCGATCGAGGTCGATGCCCCCGCCGGATTCGAATATCATGACAAGTTACAGGTCGCCATCGCACGCGGTGGTGCGACCGCCACCCAGGGCGACATGGTGCTGACCGCCGAAACCCTGGCCGCCTATTTCCGCAAGACCGGCAATGGCGGGAACGAGGTCTACCGGCTGCTGGCCGAGGGCAATGTGAAGCTCAAGAACGGCGACCGCATGGCCTATGGCTCGCGCGCTGTCTATGATCTGGACAAGTCGGTGGCCGTGTTGACCGGGGAAGGGCTGCGCCTGACCACCCCGAACGAGACGGTGACGGCCCGCGACAGCCTGGAATATTGGCGCGACCAGGAACTGGCCGTGGCGCGCGGCGACGCGCTGGCCGCCCGGCCGCAGGACCGCATCCGCGCCGACCGGCTGGTGGCGCTTCTGGCCCGCGACGCACAGGACAAGCTGGGCCTGTCGCGCATCGATGCCGATGGCGGCGTGGTGATCACCACCAAGTCGGAAACGGCGCGCGGCGACAAGGGCACCTATGACCTGGACAGCGAGCAGGCTTTGCTGACGGGCAATGTCCGTGTCACACGCGGACAGAATCAGTTGAACGGACCCGCCGCGGCGGTTGACCTGAAGTCGGGTGTCAGCCGTATTCTATCCCGTGTACCGGGAACCGGTCCCGCCACCACGCAACCCGCCGCACCGGCGACGGGGGAGCGGGTGAAGGGCCTGTTCATCCCCAACCGGCAGGGCGAGGGCGGCGTGCCGCAACAGCCAAGCCAACCCGCCAACCCGAAGGGGAGCGAGAAGCCATGACACAGCCGACCCAGGACAAGTCCGCGACCGGTCCCCGTCTGGTTACCGACAATACGGGCCTTGTGGCGTCCCGCATCGGCAAGGCCTACAAGGGCCGGCCCGTCCTGCGCGACATCTCGCTGTCCGTGAACCGGGGCGAGGCGGTGGGGCTTCTGGGTCCCAACGGGGCCGGCAAGACCACCTGCTTCTACATCATCACCGGCCTGATCCTGCCCGACCATGGCAGCATCACGCTGGACGGCATGGAGGTTACTTCCCTGCCCATGTATCGCCGCGCCCGCCTGGGCATCGGCTATCTGCCGCAGGAAGCCAGCATCTTCCGGGGCCTGTCGGTGGAGAACAATATCCGCGCGGTTCTGGAGGTGGTGGAACCCGATCGTGATGTGCGCGAACAGCGGCTGGATGAGCTGCTGGCCGAATTCTCCATCACCCATCTGCGCCGCACGCCCGCCCTGGCCCTGTCGGGCGGTGAACGCCGCCGCGCCGAAATCGCCCGCGCGCTGGCCAGCCAGCCGCATTTTATCCTGCTGGACGAACCGTTCGCGGGCGTTGACCCGATCGCGGTGAATGAAATCCGCGAACTGGTCAGCCATCTGCGCGAACGCGGCATCGGCGTGCTGATCACCGACCATAATGTGCGTGAGACGCTGGACATCGTGGACCGCGCCTACATCCTGCATGATGGCGTCGTCCTGATGGAAGGTGCGCCGTCGGAGATCGTGGCCCACAAGGATGTGCGGCGCGTCTATCTGGGTGAGCGGTTCAGCCTGTAAGCAGCACTCCCGCTAGAAAACACCGCCGATTCTCTTATAGTCGAAGGAGGCGGGTCGGCCAATGTCGACCCGCCGTTTCCATGCACTGATGTAAAATTCCGGGTCGCTGAATTTTTTTCGTGCAGCCGCGTAACCTTCTCCGGAACAGGGCGAATGACAGGATACGGACGCCGATGAGCGCCGATCCCCCGAAGCCCCGGAGAACCTGTTCCATGCTGTCCAACACCCGCATCACCGCCCTGACCCTTGGCGCCGCCTTCGCCGGTGCCCTGTCGCTGGCCGCCATCGCCGCCCCCGCCAACGCCGCCGAAGGCGAGAAGGTGCATTGCTATGGCGTGGCCAAGGCCGGTGAGAATGACTGCGCCAACAAGGCCGCCGGCCATTCCTGCGCCACCCAGTCCAAGGTCAATTACAGCGGCCAGGACTTCAAGGCCATGACCAAGGAAGCCTGCATGGCCGCCGGTGGCAGCCTGACCGCCTATGAAGGGGCCAACCCCGCCAAGGCGGAGAAGAAGTAAGACGCCGCCGGCAGGAGCTTCCGCATGCACCCCCCCGCCCGCCACCCCGACCTGTCCGCCGCCGGCGTCGGGTTGCGCCATGCCCATGTGCCGGACTTCCTGGCCGGGGCACAGTCGGTCGGCTGGCTGGAGGTGCATGCGGAAAACTACCTTGTCGCGGGCGGGCCGCGTCTGGCGCAGTTGGAGCGGCTGCGCCGGGATTATCCCATCTCTTTCCATTCGGTGGCCCTCTCGCTGGGGGCTGCCGACGGGGTGGATGCGGACCATCTGGCCCGCCTGCGGGCACTTTATGACCGGTTCCAGCCGGCCATGGTGTCCGACCATCTGGCCTGGACCGGTCTGGCCGGCGCGCCCGTGCCCGACCTGCTGCCCCTGCCCTTGACGGTGGAGACTCTGGAGATCGTGGCCGCCAACGTCGCCCGTGCCCAGGACGCGCTGGGCCGGCGCCTGCTGGTGGAAAACCCGTCCCTTTATCTGCGCTTCGTCGCGGATCAGATGGAGGAGGGGGAGTTTCTGGCCGCACTGGCGGCGCGTACCGGCTGCGGCCTGCTGCTGGACCTGAACAACCTTTATGTCAGTGCCAGCAATCGCGGACAGGACGCCGCAACACTTCTGTCCCGCTTTCCCGCCGATGCCATCGGTGAAATCCATCTGGCCGGTCACGCGCGGGTGGAGGTGGATGGCGCCAGCCTGCTGATCGATGATCATGGCAGCGCCGTGCCGGACCCGGTCTGGGCTCTGTATGACGACGCCCTGCGCCGGTTCGGCCCGCGCCCCACCCTGGTGGAATGGGATACGGCCCTGCCGCCCCTGCCCCTGCTGCTGGCCCAGGCCGCCAAGGCCGACGCGTTGCGGGAGGCGGCCTCATGCTGATCGACCTGCAACGTGCCATGCTGGCCGCCTGTTACGGCGATCCGGCGGGATTTTCCGCCACCCTGCCCTATCTGGCGCCGGCCAGTGTGGCGATGGACAAGGCCTTGTATATCCACACCGCCACCGTGACCGCCGCCTTGACCCAGGTGCTGGCAGAGGCCTATCCCAGCGTGACGGCTGCGTTGGGAGAAGATGCGTTCGCCGATGCCGCCCGCACCCACCTGCGCCGGCACCCGCCCGAACAGGCGATGCTGTCCGCCTATGGCGCCGGGTTCGGCCAGGACCTGCCTGCCCCCCTGCCCGTGCTGGCCCGGTTGGACTGGGCCACCCACCTTGCCTATTTCGCGGCCGACGCCCAGACCGTGACGGCGGATCGCCTGGCGCACCTGCCGCCCGACGCCGTGGCCGGCCTGCGGTTGCATCCCGTACCGTCGGCATCGATCCTGGATGGGCCGCTGGCGTTGCTGTCGGACTGGCAGGGGGCACGACCGGACATCGTCGCCGTCCTCCCGCCCCTGCCCCTGGCGGGTCCGGACGCCACCGCCCTGATCTGGCGCGGTCCCGACCTGCTGGTGGCGTCCACCCTGTTGCCCCCCGATGCCGGCACCTTCATCGCCGCCTTGGCCGCCGGTGCCGACCTGCTGACCGCCGCCGGCCACCTGAGCGATGGCGGCACCCTGCCCCCGATCCTGGCGCTGCTGCTGAGCCATGGGCTGGTCGCCGCCACAGAAGACGAGTTGCTGCCATGCTGATCCGTGCCCTTGCCCATTTCCTGACCGACCCCGGCCCCACAATGCGCGCCGCGCCGCCCCTGCGCCTGATTGCCGGTGCGGGCCTGGCCCTGGGCCGGGTCTGGTTGGCCTGGCCCTTCGCCGCGGCGGGCTGGCACCGGGTTTTCACCTGGGATGCCCAGGAATTCCTGTTCACGGAGGTGCATCCGGTGCCGCTGCTGCCGGCCGCCATCGCCGCACCGCTAACCACCGGGGCGGAAATTCTCTTGAGCCTGCTGCTGATCCTGGGGCTGGCGGGTCGTGTCGGGGCGGCGGGGCTGGCGGTGATGGCCGCCACCTTGTTCCTGGTCATCGGCCGCACGCCGCAGGGTGTGGAGAACGGTATCGCGGTCGCGGCCGAACAGATACCCTGGGTTCTGGCCGGCATCGTCCTTTTCCTGCTGGGCCCTGGCATCCTGTCCCTGGACGCGGCGTGGCGGGCCGTCCGCCGTCGCGGCGTTATTCCTTCCCCCAAAACCGCGAGGTGACGCATGTGGCGCTTCCGCTTCCCCCTGCTTCTGTCCGCCCTGGTCCTTACCCTGCCCGCCCCGGCACAGCAGGACGCACCGTCGCTGAGCGCTGCCGAGAAGGCACAGAAGCAGGCGGCCAACGAAGAGGCGGAACGGCTGTGCAAGTCCATCAAGGACCCGGACAAGTTCAATGAATGCCTTGACCTCTATTTCCTGGATGCCGGAAAATTCCAGGCATTCCTGGAACAGAACGGCGTCGCCAAGCCGGCGAAGCCGGCACAGTGACGGGCCTGTCGCCGACGGAGATGCCGTGAGCGCGGAGGGGGCGGATGGTCAGGATCTTGGCCTGCTGCTGGTCGCGGCGCAGGAGGGGCACCGCGCATCCTATGCCGCCTTCCTGCGCGCCGCCGTGCCGCTGATCCGGGCCGTAGGCCGGGGCAAGCTGGCCCGGCCCGCCGACCTGGAGGATTTTGTGCAGGATACGCTGCTGGCCATCCATCAGGCCCTGCCCACCTTTCAGCCGGGCCGGCCCGTCGGCCCCTGGCTGGGCACCATCGCCCGCAACCGCCTGTCCGACGCCCTGCGCCGCACCTATCGCCGCCGGGCCGTGGAAACGGAATTTGACGAGGGTCTGGCCGATACCGTGGCCGAACCGGAGGCGGACACGCCGCCCGCCATCGCCCTGGGGCCGCTTCTGTCGCAACTGCCGGAGCGGCAGCGGGTGGCAATCGACATGCTGAAGGTCCAGGGCATGAGTTTGAAGGAAGCGTCGGACGCCAGCGGCGTCAGCATTGGCGCCTTGAAAGTGGCCGTGCATCGCGGGATTGCGGGTTTGCGGCACTTGTTGCGGAAGGAAGAGGACCATGGCTGACACAAGCCACCTGATCGACCGGTTGAGCCGCGAAGCCATGCCCGCCCGCCGCCTGCCCCCGCCGGTTGTGCGGCTGGTCCGCTGGGCTACGGCGTCGCTGGCCCTGATGGTGCTGGCCACCACCTGGCACGGCATCCGGCCGGATCTGGGGGCGGTGGCCGGCGATCCCGCCTGGCTGGCCGAACAGGTGCTGGCCCTCGTCACGGCCCTGCTGGCCGGGTTCGCCGCCATTTCCTTCTCCGTGCCCGGCCGGCGCGGATGGGAAAGGCTGGTCTGGCTGCCGGCCGCAGCCTTCTGGCTGCTGGTCATGTGGGAAAGCGCCCGGCCCACGATGGAGACGCAGGCCATTCCCGAAATGGCCCATCTGTTCTGTCCCTATTGTTTCCCGGTGATCAGCATCGGGTCCGCCCTGTTCCTGGGGGCGGACATGCGCCGGGCTGCACCCGTGGCGCCGGTGCGGATGATGGCGCTGCTGCTGATTGCCGGCGGCGGCATGGCCATGTTCGGCGAACGCATGATCCATGACGATCTGGATGCCCCGCTGCTGATCGCTATCCAGATCCTGGCGATCCTTACCGTGGGCGCCCTGCTGGCCCCGCTGGGCCGGGTGCTGTTCCGCTGGAAATCAGCAATGCGGCCGCGCGGGCGCTGATACGCGGGCCCTCATCCTTACCGACTCTTCTCAAGCCTCAAGTAAGGATAGGGACGACTCGGACAGAGTCCGTCGCGACTCGCAACCCGCAGAAACCCTCACCTCCCGAGTCGCGCCCTAAAAAGAAAAGGGGGCCTTCCGGCCCCCTATCCTTACCTGCCCTTATTCGGCACTCAGCCGTTCCGGAGCCGTAACCGGGATCGCCAACCGGCTCAGCATCTCCTTCGGCACCACCTGCCAGAACTTGTCCCGCACCAGTTCCCAGTCGTTGAGAAGCTGGGCCGCCCAGCGGCTGCCCGTCTCGTCGATATGTTCCTGGATCAGGGACTTGAGCTGCTCCTCGTAATGCGACACTTCCAGGCGCTGCCAGATGACGCTTTCCGGGTTCACGCAGAGCGGGAAGGCCCCTTCCTCGTCATAGACATAGGCCATGCCGCCCGTCATGCCGGCGCCGAAATTGTCGCCGACCCGGCCCAGGATCACGGCCAGACCGCCGGTCATATATTCACAGCCGTTGGAACCGCAGCCTTCGATCACGACGGTGGCGCCGGAATTGCGCACCGCGAACCGTTCACCGGCCTGGCCCGCCGCGAACAGCTTGCCCGCCGTGGCACCGTAGAGGACCGTGTTGCCGATGATCGTGTTCTCGTTGGTCTTCAGCGGGCTGGCCGTCAGCGGACGCACCACGATGGTGCCGCCCGACAGGCCCTTGCCGACATAGTCGTTGGCATCGCCGAACACTTCCAGCTTCAGGCCCTGCACCGCGAAGGCGCCCAGCGACTGCCCGGCCGACCCGCGCAGGCGGACGGTGGCGTGACCGGGCTGCAGCCCCTTCATGCCGAACTTGCGGGTGATCATGCCCGACAGCGCCGTGCCGATGGCGCGGTGCGTATTCTGGGCGTGATACTGCATCTGGGTCTTTTCGCCATCCTCGAACAGGGCGCGGGCGTCCTTGATCATCTGGGCGTCCAGCGTGTCCGGCACCTCGTTACGGCCGACCAGCGTGCAATAGCGGGCATATTCGCCCGGATCGGCCACGGCCAGCAGCGGGTTGAGGTCCAGATCGTCCAGATGGGCGGCACCACGGCTGACCTGATGCAGCAGGTCCGACCGGCCCACCACTTCACGCAACTCGCGGAAGCCCAGGTTGGACAGGATCTCGCGCACCTCTTCGGCGATGAAGCTGAACAGGTTGACGACCTTTTCCGGCGTGCCCGTGAACTTCTTGCGCAGGTCTTCATCCTGCACGCACACGCCGACGGGGCAGGTGTTGGAATGGCACTGACGGACCATGATACAGCCCATGGCGACCAGGGCCGCCGTACCGATGCCGAATTCCTCCGCGCCCAGCATGGCCGCCATCACGATGTCACGGCCGGTCTTCAGGCCGCCATCGGTGCGCAGCGTCACGCGGTGGCGCAGACGGTTCAGCGTCAGCACCTGCTGCACTTCCGACAGGCCCATTTCCCACGGCACGCCAGCATACTTGACAGACGTCTGCGGGGAGGCGCCGGTGCCGCCATTGTGCCCGGCCACCAGGATGATGTCGGCGCCGGCCTTGGCCACGCCCGCAGCAATCGTGCCGATGCCCGAGCGCGACACCAGCTTCACGCAGACCTTGGCGATCGGGTTGATCTGCTTCAGGTCATAGATGAGCTGCGCCAGATCCTCGATCGAGTAGATGTCATGGTGCGGCGGCGGGCTGATCAGCATGACGCCGGGCGTGGAATGGCGCAGCTTGGCGATCAGTTCGGTGACCTTGAAGCCGGGCAACTGCCCGCCTTCACCGGGCTTGGCACCCTGGGCCACCTTGATCTCGATCTCGCGGCACTGGTTCAGATATTCCGCCGTCACGCCGAAGCGGCCAGAGGCCACCTGCTTGATGGCGCTGTTCCAGTTGTCGCCATTGGCGTCCGGCTTGAAGCGTGCCGGGTCTTCACCACCCTCACCGCTGACCGAACGGGCGCCGATGCGGTTCATGGCGACGTTCAGCGTACCATGGGCTTCGGGCGACAGGGCACCCAGCGACATGCCCGGCGTGATGAAACGCTTGCGCAGCGAGGTGATGCTCTCCACCTCATCCACCGGCACGGTCTTTTCCGCCGGCTTGAAGTCCAGCAGGTCACGCAGGTTGATGGGCGGACGCTTGTGCAGCGCCTCCGAATATTTTTTGAAGGTGGAGTAGCTGTCGGTGGAAACCGCCGTCTGCATCAGGTGGATCAGCCCACCTTCCCAGGCATGGCGGTCGCCACCCTTGCGGAAGCGGTAGAAGCCGCCGACCGGCAGGGCCACCACATCCTCGTCATAGGCGATCTTGTGCTGGCCCAGAACCTCTTCCTGGACACCGTTCAGGCCCAGGCCGGAGATGCGCGACGGCAGGCCGGGGAAATACTCGGCAGCCAGAGAGCGCGACAGGCCGATAGCCTCGAAATTCAGGCCGCCACGGTAGCTGCTGATGATGGAGATGCCCATCTTGGACATGACCTTCAGCAGGCCGTCATTGATGGCCTTCTTGTAACGCTTCAAACAGTCTTCCAGGCTCATCGCGCCGAACAGGCCGCGACGATGGCGGTCGGCGATGGCTTCCTGGGCGATATAGGCGTTGACGGTGGTGGCGCCCACGCCGATCAGCACCGCGAAATAATGCACGTCCAGGCATTCGCCCGAGCGGACGTTCAGCGATGTGAAGGTGCGCAACTGCTGGCGGATCAGGTGGGTATGGACGGCACCGGTCGCCAGGATCATCGGCATGGGCGCACGGTTGGCCGTCATCGCCTCGTCGGTCAGGATGACATGGGTGGCGCCGCCGCGCACGGCATCCTCGGCTTCCTGACGGATGCGGCGCAGACCGTCACGCAGGGCATTGGGACCGGCCGACGGGTCGAAGGTGCAGTCGATCTCTGCCGCCGTGGCACCCATATATTTGCGCATAGCGCGGAATTCCGCCGTGGTCAGCACGGGGCTTTCCAGTTGCAGCAGGCGGCACTGGGTCGAATCCTCGTCCAGGATGTTGCCCAGGTTGCCCAGACGCGTCTTCAGCGACATGACGCGGGTTTCGCGCAGGCTGTCGATGGGCGGGTTGGTGACCTGGGCAAAGTTCTGGCGGAAATAATGGTGCAGGCCGCGATACTTGTCCGAAAGCACCGCGATGGGGCTGTCGTCACCCATGGAACCGACGGCTTCCTTGGCGTCGTCCACCATGGGCTGCAGGATCAGTTCCAGATCCTCCATGGTGATGCCATAGGCCAGTTGGCGGCGGCGCAGTTCGTCCTTGGACAGTTCCGCCGGCTCCACCGGGGCCTTCTTGACCAGATCGTCCAGAACCGTGATCTCGCCAATCCATTCGCCATAGGGGCGGCCCGACGCCAGGTTGTCCTTGATCTCGCGGTCATGGAACAGGCGGCCTTCCTTCAGGTCGACGGCAATCATCTGCCCCGGACCCAGGCGGCCCTTCTCCACCACGGCCTGTTCGTTGATCTTCACCATGCCGGTTTCAGATCCGCCGATGATCAGCCCGTCGCCGGTGATGACATAGCGCAGCGGGCGCAGGCCGTTACGGTCCACACCGCCCACAACCCAGCGGCCGTCATAGATGGCCAGCGCCGCCGGGCCGTCCCACGGCTCCATGACGGCGTTGGCGTAGCTGTACAGGTCGCGGTGGGCCTGCGGCATCACTTCCTTGTTCGACCAGGCTTCCGGCACCAGCATGGTCTTCACCATGGGCGCGGAACGGCCGGACATCAGCATCAGTTCGAACACGGCATCCAGCGCGCCCGAATCCGACGAACCGACCTGGATGACGGGCTTCAAATCCTCCACATGCGCGCCAAACGCCTCGGAATACATGCGCGTCTCATGCGCCTTCATCCAGTTGACGTTGCCGCGCAGGGTGTTGATCTCGCCATTATGGGCCAGCGTGCGGAACGGCTGGGCCAACTGCCAGGTCGGGAAGGTGTTGGTCGAATAGCGCTGGTGATAGACGGCAAAATTGCTCTCGAACCGCTCGTCCAGCAGGTCCGGGTAGAAGGCGGTCAACTGTTCGGCCAGGAACATGCCCTTATAGATGATGGAGCGGGCGGACAGGGTGCAGATATAGAAACCGCCGATCTGCTCACCGGCCACCGCCTTCTCGATACGGCGGCGGATGATGTACAGGTCGCGCTCGAACTGCTCGTCCGACACGCTGCCATCATTGCCGACCATGATCTGCTCGATCTCGGGCCGCGTGGCATTGGCCTTCTCACCGATGATCGAGATGTCGATGGGAACCTGGCGCCAGCCATAGATGGTGTAGCCCCAGTTCAGGACCTCCGTCTCGACAATGGCGCGGCAGCGTTCCTGCGCCGACAAGTCGGTGCGCGGCAGGAAGACCTGGCCGACCGCGATCAGGCCCTTGGGCTCCGGATGGCCGGTGCGCACCACATGCTCGCGGAAAAACGCCTGCGGAAGCTGCACATGGATGCCGGCCCCGTCGCCCGTCTTGCCGTCGGCATCGACCGCGCCACGGTGCCAGAGCGCCTTCAGCGCCTCCACGGCCTTTTCCACCACCTCACGGCGCGGCTTGCCATCGATGGCGGCCACGAAGCCGACGCCGCAGGCATCGTGCTGTTCGGTATCGACAAAGGCAGTGGTATCCAGC
>NZ_JAGOGJ010000258.1 GCF_017996735.1 Niveispirillum sp. | reverse complement strand
CAAATCAAGATGCAAACGGGCTGGAAGCCGTACAGCTTCAAGATCGGCAATGAATATATCTCCTACGCCCGCATTGAACCACTAGGCTCCCTCTTCGGCCTGGCGGCTGATGCGGCAGACATCATGGGGCAACTGTCTGAGGCGGACGCGGCGAAGCTGGCGAGCGCCTTGACCGTGGCGATTTCCCGCAACGTGGCGCAAAAGACGTTCGTGAAGGGCTTGGCCGGGACGCTCAACGCGGTGACTTCGCAAGAGGTCAAGCAGGTCAATAGTTTCCTTGAAAAGGAACTCCCCACCATCCTCCCCTATAGCTCGGCGCTGGGGCAGACGGCGAAGAATCTGGACCCTGTGATGCGCGAAGTCAACAGCATCATGGATGCCTTCAAAGCCAAGCTGCCTGGCTACTCGTCCGACTTGCCGCCCCATCGGAATCTCTGGGGTGAGCCGGTCCTGCTGGAAGGCGGGTTCGGGCCTGACCTGTTGAGCCCGTTCTATAGCTCGACCGTGAAGGATGACAAGGTGGCGGCGGAACTCGACCGGCTCCAAGCGCCGATCACCTTGCCATCGAAACAGATTGACCGTGTGCCGCTGACGCCGAAGCAATACGACCGCTACCAGATATTGGCCGCACATCCGCAAGGGATGCCAGGCCTGCGCGAGAAGCTAGAGGAGGTGATTGCCTCGGACCTGTATCGCCACGGCACGGACGACCCTGCGGACGGCGGGAAAATCACGTTACTCAAAATGTGGGTGAACAACTACCGCGACCTGGCCAAGTTCCAACTGCGGCAAGAGGACGCGGACCTTGACGCGAAACTTCGTGAACGAGAAACCAAGAAAGCCGGAGCCTTTGCCGGAACCGCACCAGGAGGATTGAGCCGATGATTACCAACACGCAGCGCCGTCATGACATTGTAGGGACCGGGGGAGCCGGGCCGTTCTCCTATCAGTTCATGATCCTCAACGATACCGACTTAGCCGTGTATGTCGATGGGAACCTGAAAACCCTGACCACGCATTACACCGTGAGCGGGGTCGGCAACGAATCGGGCGGGACCATCACCTTCACGACCGGCAATTATCCGGCCCTGTCTGCGGACATCATCTTGTTAGGGGCAGAGGCGGAAACGCAAACCCATGATTTCCAGGTGGCGGCGACCTTGCCAGCGGCCTCCCTGGAAGAGTCCGTTGATAAGCTGACGCGCCTGGTGCAGCAACTCACCGAACGCGTGAACCGTGCGCCGGTCCTGCCTGTGGGCGACTCTGGCGGATTCTCGGCCTTGACCTTGCCCGCCCCTGGCGATGGACAGTACCTCCGATGGAGTGGCAACCAATTGGCCCTTGGCACACCGACGCTCGTTCCTGATGACGTGCCAGCCGGTGGAGGAAACTACGACCACCTAGTCGTGGATAGCGGCGGTTCCGTGGCGTGGGAGCAAGAACTTTACCACTATGCCGCCAACTTCAAGAACATTGCCCTGTACGGCAACAGCCTGTCCAGCGCCGTCAGTTCCATCGGCGGCAGCACGAAAGTCTGCCTGCTCATTAGCGAGTCCATCAGCGTGACCGGCAATATCACCGTGACGGATAACATCACATTTTTCTTTGTGGGCGCGGGCGGGCTGGCGATTTCCAGCGGCGTGACCGTGACCTATAACGCGGCTTCCTTCTTGGTCGATGACATCCGCCGCCAGCGGTTCACCGGTTCCGGCACGTTCGATGGGGCCAACTTGTCAGCCGTCATTCCTGACCAATGGGGCGCGGATTATACCGGCACAGGCGACAGTACCGCCGCCCTCCAGGCGGCTCACGATTCCTTGCCAGCGGCGGGCGGCGTGATCGACCTGCCCGCAGGCACCTATGATTTCTCCGATACGCTCACTTTTACCAAGCCGATCACGCTGCGCGGGCATGGCGAAGGCGTGACGGTCCTGAACATGACCGGCACCGGCTCATCGTTGCAGCATGGCATTGACACCACGGAAAGCCTGACCGTGAGCCACCTGACCATGCAAGTTGAAACGCCGCTGGCGTCGAACCATAGCATGAAGGCCATCAACCTGGATCTTGCGAGCGCAGGCAGCGCGGGAACGCGGCTGATTGTGGAGCATTGCACGTTCACCGGCTGGAACATCGGACCCTATTGCGACGGCGGGGCCAGCTACAAGATTGACGTGGCCGAATACCGGAACTGTAAAGCGACGATTTCCGGCTCTGGGGCCTCGACGGCCAGCTGCTTCTACATGCATCGGGTCAATATGGGCACGATGTTGAATATCGACGCCGATCAAAACAGCGTCGGCGACCACGCTATCTACTGTTTCGGCGTGAAGAACATGAAGTTTGAGGGAACCCTGCGAGTCCGCAACGCCGACCTGGCAGGCTCGCAAGCGATTAAGTGCGTGGGTGATGGGGCGGGCGGTTCAGCGGTGCCGTATAGCACCTGGAGTATCGCCAACGCCGACATCCAGGACTGCGAGAACGGCGTCTTGTTCAGCACGTTCGGCACCGAAGTGCTGGAATCCATCGAGACGGGACGGCTGAGCTTCAAAAACGTAACCGGCAGCGCCAGCATTCAGGGATTGGTCTACGTCTCAGCGTCCGATACGTCGCGCATCCGCACCGTGTCATGCCGGACGACGACGCTGAATAACACGGAATACCAGGGCTTTCATTTTTCGATGGCCGCAGGGGCCACAATCAACCGTGTCACATTAGACGGCGTGACGGCGTTTGATTGGTCAGGAGCCAGCGCGGGGTCTTACGCCCTGGTCGGGGCCACCTCCAGCGGGACCATTTCGCTGATGACCCTGCGGGACATTTACGCCGATGGCAACGCGAGCAACGGGCGCACAATCTGGTCCGCCAACACCATTGGGGCCAGCGTGCAACGGCTCAAGACAGAGAATCTTGTGGAGGCGAACACGGCTACCCCTGGTTGGCCGGTCACGTTCACCGACCTGGACACCACGCCGAGCTTGGCGATGGGGAATGATTTTATCGCCAGCAATACCGGCGCCACGAGCATCACGCAGTTCGACAACATGCAACGCGGCGAGTCCTACCGGATTCGCTTCACGAACAGCAACACCACACTGGTGGACGGGGCGAATCTCATCTGCCCTGGCAGTGCCAACCTTACGCCTGGCGATACCGACATCTATACGGTCTACACGCCGAACGGAACGACGGCCTATGTCTCGGCAGGGAGTAACAACTAATGAGCCTCTCAGCCAGACAGCAACGGTTCGCGCACATGCTGGCCGATCAATTCGCCTGGATGAAAGCGCAGGGCTTGACGTGGACACTCGGGGATGCCTGGCGCAGTACGGATGAGCTGGCGTGTCCGCACTGTTCAACAGGCGTGACGTATCAAGAACTCTTGCGGGCCAATGGGCGCAGCAAGGTGCATGTGAGTACGCATAACAACCGATGCGCACAAGACATCATCTTGTGGGTAGACGGCCAACCATCCAATAAAGGCGAGCAGTACCGCGAGATGG
>NZ_JAGOGJ010000158.1 GCF_017996735.1 Niveispirillum sp. | reverse complement strand
CGGCTTCTTTGATGGCGATGGCGGCCCGCCCGACCTGGGGCAATTGCTGATCGTGCTGGACCCCGCCCGGTTCGGTGGCGACGGCTATGCCGCACACATGGCGCATCTGCTGCTGACCGTGGCGGGAGAGGCGCCGGCCCGTCTGCCCGGCGACCGGCGGCTGGCGCTGCGGGCGAAGGCGGCGACCGACGGGGTGACCATCCCGGCGGCGCTGCATGCGGAGATTTTGGGTCTGGTGGGGTGAGCGCAGCCCTGCTCGCCCTCACCCTCCCATTGGCTGGCGCCAATGGGCCCCTCCCTCTCCCACTTTTGTGGGCGAGGGATGGAACTGGACCTCGCGCCATATTTCGCCCCTCGCCCGCGTGCGGGAGAGGGAGGGTGAGGGAACACCCCAACACCATATCGAGAGGCAAATCATGCCCGACATCGTCATCACCGAATTCATGGACAAGGACGCCATCGCCAATGTCCTGGCCGGCCGTGACGTCCTGTACGATCCCACGCTGGTGGATCACCCGGACCGGCTGGCCGCCGCCCTGGCCGACGCCCGCGCGCTCATCGTGCGCAACCGGACCCAGGTGCGCCAAGCCTTGCTGGATCAGACGCCCAGGCTGAAGGTCGTGGGAAGGCTGGGTGTGGGGCTGGACAATATCGATATGGCCGCCTGTGCGGCCCGCACTATCGCTGTCCGGCCCGCCACGGGCGCCAATGATCTGGCGGTCGCCGAATATGTGATCACGGCGGCGCTGATGCTGCTGCGCCGGTCATGGTTCGCCTCTACCCGTGTGGCGGCGGGCGAATGGCCGCGCACCGACCTGATGGGACGGGAAGCGGCGGGCAAGCGGCTGGGGCTGGTCGGTTATGGCGCCATCGCCCGGCTGACGGCGCAAAAGGCCATGGCGCTGGGCTTTTCCGTCGCCGCCTATGATCCGCACCTGCCGGAACGCCATCCCGCCTGGGTACAGGTGGAACGGCAATCGCTGGAAACCCTGCTGGCTGCATCGGATGTGGTCAGCCTGCATGTGCCCCTCACCCCGTCGACCACCAACATGATCGACGCAGCCGCCCTGGCGCGTATGAAAAAGGATGCGATCCTGATCAATGCCGCACGCGGCGGCGTGGTAGATGAGGCGGCCTTGTGCGCCGCCCTGACGGCGGGAAAACTGGGCGGAGCCGCCCTGGACGTCTTCGCCACCGAACCGGTCACGGCCGCGTCGGGCGCCATGTTCCAGGGCGTGCCCAACCTGATCCTGACCCCCCATATCGCCGGCGTCACCGATGAGAGTAACGCACGCGTCAGCGAGGTGACGGCGCGTGCGGTGCTGGAGGAACTGGGCGAATGATTGAGGCCGCCACGCCCCCCCTGCCCAGCCGGCTGGATCGGATGCGCGGGTTGCTGCCCGGCCTGATCGCCACCATTGTGGTGGCGCTGGCGGCCACCTATCTGTCCGACCATTACAACGCCCCCTCCATGGTCTTCGCGCTGCTGCTGGGCATGGCGCTGAACACGCTGCCGGGGGAACCGCGTTATGCGCCCGGCATCGCGCTTTCAGCCCGCACCTTGCTGCGTATCTCCGTGGCGCTGCTGGGCCTGCGCATCACCTTTGCACAGGTGGGTGACCTGGGCTGGTCCACGGCGGCCATGGTGGTCTGTGCGGTGCCGCTGACCATCGGTTTCGGCTGGGTCCTGTCGAAATTGACGGGCGTGGGCGGGCGTTTCGGTGTGTTGTCGGGCGGGGCGGTCGGCATCTGCGGTGCGTCCGCCGCCATGGCCATCGCCGCCGCCTGGCCGCGCAAGGACAGCGAGCGTGACACGGTCGTCGTCATCGCCTGCATCACCAGCCTGTCGACCATGGCCATGCTGGCCTATCCCGCCATCGGCGGCTGGCTGGGCCTGGACGCCGTTGCGGCGGGGCGGTTCTTCGGCGGCTCCATCCATGACGTGGCACAGGTGGTGGGCGCCGGCTACAGCCAGTCGCCCCAGGCCGGCGACACGGCAACGGTGGTGAAGCTGATGCGGGTGGCCATGCTGCTGCCCGTGGTGGTCGCCATCACCCTGCTGGCGGCGCGCGGGCGCAAGGCGGGGGACGGGGAAGCCAGGGTCACCCCCCTGCCCGGCTTCCTGATCGGCTTCGTGGCGCTGGCCTTTGTCAATGGCATGGGCTGGGTGCCGGGACCGGTCACGTCGGTGCTGACGGAACTGTCGCGCTGGCTGCTGCTGATCTCCGTGGCGGCATTGGGCATGAAGACGTCGGCCAAGGACATCATGGAGGTCGGGCGCGCCGCCATCGCCCTGGTCGTGGCGGAGACGGCCTTCATCGCGGTCTTTGTGCTGGGCTGGATCGAACTGGTGGGATAGCCCAGCGCTGGCCATCCCCCTTGTCATCACGGCAGGCCCCCGGCACCGAAATGCGGCCATGGGAACCGGCATTTTTCCAATTCCCGTCATCCCCGCGAAACCGGGGAAGACAGAAAAGAAACAAAACAGGGAGGAGAGGTTGTGCGAACCGGTAGTGCCCCACCATCGCCGCCACCCGTCACCGACGGCTATCGACGCTACGCCCTGTGGGTGCTGCTGATCATCTATATCCTGAACTTCCTGGACCGGCAGATCGTCGCCATCCTGGCGGAACCCATCAAGAATGAGCTGCATCTGGCGGACTGGCAGTTGGGCGTGATGACGGGGCTTGCCTTTGCCCTGTTCTACACGGTGCTGGGCATCCCCATCGCGCGGGTGGCCGAACGGGGCAACCGGCCCCTGATCATCGCCGCCGCCGTGGGCACCTGGAGCGGCTTCACCATGCTGTGCGGAATGGCGCAGAGTTTCACGCAACTGGTCCTGTGCCGTGTCGGCGTGGGGGTGGGCGAGGCCGGATGCACCCCGCCGGCCCATTCCCTGATCAGCGATTATACGCCCCGCGAACGCCGCGCCTCGGCGCTGGCCTTCTATTCACTGGGCACGCCGCTGGGCGGGCTGTTCGGCATGGTGCTGGGTGGCCTGATCGGCGATGCCTGGGGCTGGCGCACGGCCTTTCTGGTGGCGGGGGCGCCGGGGGTGCTGATGGCCATCATCGCTGCCCTGACCTTGCGCGAACCGCGCCGGCAAATGCTGGCGGCCGACCTTGCCGCCCGCCGCGCGGCGGCCCCCAGCATGCGCGAGGCCTGGACCGAACTGCGGTCGAAACGCGCCTTCTGGCTGATCGCGTTCGGAGCCGCCATCAAGGCCTTCATCGGCTATGGCGCCGCGTCCTTCCTGGGTCCGTTCTTTTTCCGCAACCATGCCGACAGCCTGGCCGACATGGCGGACGGGTTCGGGCTGGGTGTGGCGGGGTTCCTGGGCGTGGCCCTGGGCATCATCCTGGGCCTGACGGGGGCGGTGGGTACCTGGCTGGGCGGCTTTCTGGCCGACAAGCACGGGGCCAAGGATCTGCGCGCCTATATGTCCATTCCGGCCGTGTCCACGGCCCTGGGCATCCCTTTCTATCTGGTCGGCCTGACGGCGGACGATACGACCCTGGCCCTGCTCATGCTGGCCTTCCCGCCCGTGCTGAACACGCTCTGGTACGGGCCGGGCTATGCCGCCGTTCAGGGGCTGGTACGGCCGCAGACACGGGCGACGGCCACGGCGGTACTGCTGCTGATCATCAATCTGGTCGGGCTGGGCCTGGGACCGCTGGGCGTGGGGATCATCAGCGACCTGTTGAGCGGACCGTTCGGCCTGGGCAAGGCGGAGGGGGTGCGCTGGTCGCTGGTGCTGTTCACCCTGTTCGGCCTGCTGGCCTCCACCCTTTTCTGGATGGCGCGCAAGACCTTGCGGGAAGAGACGGTGAGTTGAGGGTATCATACCAACGGCATGGGTTTCTGACCCATGCCGTTGGAGGCCGGCGACGGCCGGCCCGCGGCGCGTGCCGCGCAAGCCAAGCCGCCGGATGGCGGCGCCCGGCTTGAGGAAAAAACGCTATAAGGGACCGGCGAAGGGGAGGAAGCCAAATGACCGACCATATCCTGGCCATCGACCAGGGCACGACGGGAACGACCGTCATCATCTTCGACCGCGAGACCCATATCGCAGGACGCGCCTATGCGGAGTTCACCCAGCATTACCCGCAACCCGGCTGGGTGGAACATGACGCGGCGGAAATCTGGCGGGTGACGCTGGACACGACATCGCGCGCGCTGCAGGCCGCCGGCATCGGCCCCCGCGACCTGAAAGCCATCGGCATCACCAACCAGCGGGAAACGGTGCTGGCCTGGAACCGGCATACGGGAGAGCCCGCGCATCGCGCCATCGTCTGGCAGGACCGGCGCACCGCGACCTTCTGCGACGATCTGCGGTCGCGGACCGGTGTGACGGAGAGTATCCGCGCCAAGACCGGTCTGGTCGTCGATCCCTATTTCTCCGGCACCAAGCTGCGCTGGCTGCTGGACAATGTGCCGGGCCTGCGAGCCGGCGCGGAAAAGGGCGACATCCTGTTCGGCACCATCGACACCTGGCTGATCTGGAACCTGACGGGCGGGGCTGCCCATGTCACCGATCCGTCGAACGCCGCCCGCACCCAGCTTTACGATATCCATACCGGCACCTGGGACGATGAACTGCTTTGCCTGATGGATGTGCCGGGTTGCGGCCTGCCGGTGGTGCGCTCCTCCTCGGCGGTGCTGGGCCACACCACGGAAGACGGGTTCCTGGGCGCGGCCGGCATTCCCATCGCCGGCGTGGCGGGGGATCAGCAGGCGGCCCTGTTCGGGCAGGCCTGCCACGGGCCGGGTCTGGCCAAGAACACCTATGGCACCGGGTCCTTCCTGCTGATGCATACGGGCGGCAACACTCTGCGCGATCCCGGTCCGCTGCTCTCCACCGTCGCCTGGCGCATCGGCGACCAGCCGCTGGAATATGCGCTGGAGGGGGCGATTTTTGTGACCGGGGCCGCAGTTCAATGGCTGCGCGACGGGCTGGGCCTGATCGCGGCGGCGGCGGAGACAGAGGCACTGGCCCGCTCCCTGGCCGATAATGACGGCGTCTATTTTGTGCCGGCACTCACCGGGCTGGGCGCCCCGCACTGGGACCCCTATGCCAGGGGCCTGATCGCCGGGCTGACGCGCGGCACGGGCCGGGCGCATCTGGTGCGGGCCGCCCTGGAGGCCATGGCCTATCAGACCCGCGACGTCACCCGCGCCATTGAAGTGCAGACAGGCATCCCCCTGACGGAACTGCGCGCCGATGGCGGGGCCGTGGGCAATGCGTTCCTGATGCAGTTCCAGGCCGACCTTCTGGGCGTGCCGGTGGAGGTGCCGCGTGTGCCGGAGACGACGGCCCTGGGGGCGGCCTATCTGGCGGGGTTGGCCACCGGCATGTGGCAGACCCGCGAAGAGATCCGCGCCACCTGGAAACTGGCCCGGCGGTTTGAGCCGGGAATGAAACCTGCCGAGCGCGAAAAACTGTATGATCGATGGACAAAGGCCGTGGAGAAATCATGCGGATGGGCGGCATGACAACGGAATTGAACCGGGTGGCGGGGCTGTCCGCCCTGGCTGCCGGCGGCGTCTGGGATCTGGTCATCATCGGCGGTGGGGCCACGGGTCTGGGCACGGCGCTGGACGCGGCGGCGCGCGGCTATCGCACCTTGCTGCTGGAAGGGCATGATTTCGCCAAGGGCACCTCGTCCCGCGCCACCAAGCTGGTGCATGGCGGCGTGCGTTATCTGGCGCAGGGCAATCTGCATCTGGTGCGCCACGCCCTGCATGAACGCGGCCGCCTGCTGGCCAACGCGCCACAGGTGACGCGGCGGCAGGGCTTTGTCGTGCCCTGTTACCGCTGGTGGGACATGGCGTTTTATGGGGCGGGCCTGTTCGCCTATGATCTGCTGGCCGGCCGGCTGGGCCTTGGCCGCTCGCGCCTGCTGTCGCGGGCAGAGGTCATGCGCCGGCTGCCCACCGTGAAGACCGACGGTCTGGTCGGCGGCATCCATTATTATGACGGGCAGTTTGATGACAGCCGCCTGGCCATCACCATCGCCGCCAGTGCCGCCGACCATGGCGCCACCCTGTTGAACTATGTGCGGGTCACGGGCCTGCTGAAACAGGACGGGCGCATCGCGGGCGTGACGGCCCGTGACATGGAAACCGGTACCGACTACAGCATCCAGGCCAAATCCGTGGTCAATGCCGCCGGTATCTTCATGGATGAGATCCGGCACATGGACCGGCCTGACCTGGCAGAGGGACTGTCGCTCAGCCAGGGTATCCATCTGGTGCTGGACGCCGGTTTCCTGGCCAGCGACGACGCCATCCTGATCCCGAAGACGGCGGACGGGCGCGTGCTGTTCGTGCTGCCCTGGCTGGGCCGCACCGTGATCGGCACCACCGACACGCCCATCGACAGTGCCAGCCTGGAACCGCACGCGCAGGAAAGCGAGATCGCGTTCCTGCTGGACCATGCCGCCCATTACCTGACCCGCGCGCCGTCCCGGTCGGATGTGCTGTCGGTCTTTACCGGCATCCGGCCCCTGGTAAAGGTGAAGGGGGCTTCGGGCACGTCGGCGGTGCCGCGTGACCATGTGCTGATGGTATCCGACAGCGGGCTGGTCACCATCACCGGCGGCAAATGGACCACCTATCGCGAGATGGCCGAACAGACGGTGGATGCGGCTGCCCGCGTCGGTGATCTGTCCCCTGTCCCCTGCCCCACGGCCGGGCTGCATCTGCATGGCTGGGTGCCGTACCGGGACCCGACGGACCCGCTGGCCGCCTATGGCGCGGATGCACCGGCCGTGCGCGCGGTGCTGGCGGAGCAGCCGGGTTGGGACACGCCGCTTCATCCAAACCTTCCCTATGTCCGGGGGGAAGCCGCCTACGCGGCCCGGCATCTGATGGCCCGCACGGTGGAGGATGTTTTATCCCGCCGCACCCGGTCCCTGTTGCTGGACGCCATGGCCGCCGCAGAGGCGGCGCCGGTCGTGGCGGCGATCCTGGGGGCGGAACTGGGGCGTGACGATATCTGGATCGAGCGGGAGGTCGCCTCTTTCAGGGCGCTGGCGTCAGCCTCGGTTGTTTGACCATCTGCACGCGCGGCGGCGACCGGGTCAGCCGGCAAGCGCCACCGCCGCCCAGGCATGATAGGCGGCCCGTGCTTCATCGCGGCTGCGGGTCGGCATGAATTCCGCCTCATAACGTGCGAAGCGGTGCAGGTCGCTTCGCATGATCACCCCCGCCCCCAGCCCTGCCGCGATGGCGGCACCATAGGCTGTCGCCTCCTTCACCCGGTGGCGACGAACGGGGAGGCCAAGCGCATCCGCCTGCAATTGCAGCAGCAGGTCACTGGCACTCGCCCCACCATCGACCGGCAGATGGTCCGGCACGGCAAGGTCTGGCGTGGCGGCCACCGTCCGGGCGATTTCCATCATGCGGAATGCGATGCCCTGCAAGGCGGCGCGGGCCACATGCGCACGGCCGGCACCCCCATCAAGGCCGGAGATCAATGCCCTGTCATGAAAACGTCCATGGGGTGCCCCCAGCCCCTGAAGCGAGGGGCGCACCACAACCCCGCGCGTGTCGGGCACGGACGCCGCCGCTGCCGACAGGGCGGCGGCGTCCGGGAACATCGCCATTTCCTGACACATCCAGGTCAGGAAGGCGCCGCAGGTGATGACCATGCCCTCCACGCACCAGGCGATATCATTCCCCCGTCTGGTCATCGCCTGGATGGGAATGGTGCGATGGGGGCTGACCGCACGGTCACCGGTAGAGGCCATCAGGACACCCGACGTGCCATAGGTCGCCTTCCAGGCGCCGGCCGACAGGTTGCCATGGGCCAGCATGCCCGCCTGCTGATCCGCCATCACGGCCGTCACGGGCACCGGCGCCCCGAACAGCGAAGGATCGCATTGCCCGATGGGCCCCCAACTGTCGGCAATGGCGGGAAACAGGCTGGCTTCCAGTCCCTGATATGCGATCAGGGTGGGGTTCCAGCCCGCATGGCCGGGATAGCCGATATAGCCCGACAGCCAGGCCGACCCGATATCCGTGACATGCGCCCCGCCGCCCGTCAGGCGGAAAATCAGGTAGCTGTCCAGCGTGCCCCAGCACAGGTCCCCCCGCGCCATGCGGGCCTGATGGTCGGGAACAAGCGACAGCGCCGCCTCCAGCTTCGCCGCCGGCACCTGCGGCCAGAGCGTGAAGCCGGCGGCGCGCAACTGCTTGTACCGCTCCATGCCGCGCAGGTCGCTCCAGACCAGGACCGGCGCTACGGGGTGGCCCGTGGCCCGTTCCCACAGGACGATGCTGGACCGCTGCGTCGTCACGCCGATGGCAGCGACATCGCGCATGTGACGCCCGGCCTGCGCCAATGCCTGCCCGATCACGGTCCGGCAGATGGACCAGACCTGTTGCCCATCCTGCTCCACCCGCCCCGGCGCGGGAAAGGCGGAGGGGATGGGCTGCTTGGCGCTGGCCAGCACCGTGCCGCCCGCATCAATCAGCAGGGCGCGGGCACCCGTGGTGCCGCAGTCAAGGGCCAGCAGCAGTTCAGGCATCGGGGATCAGGTTGCCAGGGTTCATGATGCCATTGGGGTCCATGGCCCCCTTCAGCCGCCGCAGAAGGTTAACGCCCGCCGTCCCCAGGTCATGGGCCAGATAGGGCTTGCGCAGGCGACCCGCACCGTGGTGATGCGCCACGCCGCCGCCATGGCGGGCCGTGGCCTCCATGATGCGGCGCCAGCATTCGAAATAGGCGGGTTCCATCAAGCCTGTATCCTCGAACGTCGCCGCGAAGGAGAAATACAGGTTAATCCCGGAACGGTAGACATGGGAACTGTGGGCGGAGGCATTGATGACACCCTCAACCCCGTTCAGGTCGCGGATGACATCATTGTAAATATCGCCGATCTGCGTCCAGGTACCGGAAATTTCGGCCGTATCGGCGACATAGCCGCGGTCGAACATTTCCGTCCAGGTGGGCACATGGTTGCGGCGCAACAGCCATTGGTCGGCCGCCGCCGCGTCCCCCGGCTCCAGCCCCGCCGCCGCCGCGATGGCGGCGATGGCGGGCATCTCCGCCTCCACCCGTTCACGCGGGCCTTCATGCACCATCAGCAGCATGGATTTGCCATCCCGCTGGAAATCCTTGAACAGGCGCCGCACCTCGCGCCCGTCATACTGGCGCATCACCGGCGGCTTCCAGTCGGCCTGGATGATCTGGCGCTGTGCCTCGAACCCCGCCTCCATGCTGTCCGCGAAGAAGACGGAGCATTGGCGGACTGGCGCGGCGCGGCGCAGCGACAGGATGACGCCGGTGATCACCCCCATCGTGCCCTCCGCCCCCATCAGCAGATGCCGCAGGTCCGGCCCCGCCGCCGCACGCGGCGCCTTGCCCAGGGTGACGACATCGCCATTGGGCAATACCGCCTCAACGGCGTAGATCATATCCTCGATATTGCCATAGGCGGTGGAGAACTGGCCCGAGGCGCGGGTGGAGACCCAGCCCCCGACGCTGCTGATCCCGATCGATTGCGGCCAATGGCCGATGGTCAGGCCACGGGCCGCCACCGCCTCCTCCGCCAGCAGCCCGTTCATGCCCGCGTCGAAACCGGCCAGCAGGTTGGTCTCGTCGATGAAGCGGACCGACGCCATGCCGCCCATATCCAGCAGGATGGCATCCGGGGTCGGCTCCACCCCGCCGCAGACCCCGCTGCCCAGGCCGAAGGGGATCAGCGGGATGTGGTGTTCATTGGCGAACAAGACGACCTGCCGCACATCGGCCACGCTTTCCGGCCGGACCACCAGGCCGGGGGCGGGCACAGGCTCGCCGCGCCAGTCGCGCAGATGTTTGACGCACCATTGGTCATAACGGCGGGCACGCAACGCCTCGGCGTCGCCCAGGATCTTGTGGCGGCCGATGCGTTCGGCCAGTTGTGCGGCGATGTTCATGGCTCATTTCCTTCCGCCCCGGGCGACAGCGCCCGCCGGCTGTTCCTGTCCAGTTGCAGGCAATGATGGATTTCGGCGGCCCGGCGGCGTTGGTCCCAGCCCAGCAGCAGGCCCATGGCGTCCGCCGCCGGGGCCAGGGCGTCGCGCCCCGCCGCCTTGTCGAACCAGGCCCGCGCGCTGCGCCGGACCCAGTAATCCTCCAGGGTGGCCGCGCCTTCCCGCAGGACGGCGTGCCGCGCCTCTGCCGCCGCGTCGTCCCCTCCGGCGCGGATCAGCCCGGCTTCCGTGCCGTAGAGCCGGTCCAGGCGGTCATCGCCGTCCAGCGTCCGCTCCCCACCCGGCAGGGGAAGATCGGCCGTGCGGCAGGGCGAAGGCCGGCGATCCAGCCGCCCTTCCACCGCATCCACGATGCGGGCCGCCATGGCGCGATAGGCCGACAGCTTGCCGCCGGCAATGGCGATCACGCCGCTGGGCCCCACCCACATCTCATCCTTGCGTGATACTTCCGTCGCCTTCTTTCCCGCCTCCCCGATCAGGGGGCGGATGCCGGCCCACAGCGAAACGATATCCCGATCACGGATCGGGTCCATATCCATGGCCGCCCGCGCGGCATTGAGCAGATAATCGATGTCGGTGCGCCCGATCTCCGGCCAGTAATCCGTGCCGGCATAAAACTGATCCGTCGTGCCCAGATAGGTGAAGTCCCCGCGCGGTACCGCGAAGACATTGCGCTTGTCCGGCGCGCGCAGGATCAGGGTCGACGCGACGGGCAGCAGCGCACGCGGCAGCACCAGATGAATGCCCTTGGAGAGGGCGAGCCGTGGCCCACCCTCTCCCGCCGCCAGCGCCCGGACCCCATCCACCCAGGGGCCGGCGGCATTCACGATGACCCGCGCCCGGACGCGCGCCCCCCAGTCCTCGCCGGCCAGGGTGGAGCGGGCGATCAGGCCCGTGGCCCGGCCCCCCTCCTCCACCAGCGCCTCCACCCGCGCATGGTTCAGGACCACGGCCCCGGCGGCGGCGGCGGAGCGGACATTGGCCAGCGTCAGGCGGGCATCGTCGGTCAGGAATTCCGGATAGGCGACGGCCCCGTTCAGCCGGTCGCGGCGCAGGCGCGGTTCCCGCCGCGCCAGTTCATCCAGGCTCCAGACCTCATGCTGTTCCGCCGCCGGCACCCCGCCCAGCTTCTCGAAGCTCCACAGGGCCGCGCGCAGCTTGGCCTGCGTCGCCAGGGAGGTGGTCGGGATGACAAAGGGCGTGATCCGCGCCAGATGCGGGGCGATGCGGCGCAGCACCTGCCGCTCCGACGCACTCTCCCGCACCAGGGCCACATCGCCCTGCGCCAGATAACGCAGGCCGCCATGGATCATCTTGGATGACCGGCTGCTGGTGCCCGACGCGTAATCCTGCGCCTCCAGCAGGGCCACCGACAGGCCGCGCAGGGCCGCGTCGCGGGCAATGCCGGCCCCCGTGATGCCGCCGCCGATGACGGCCAGGTCGAACACCCCGTTCTCCAGCCGGGCGAAGCTGGCGGCGCGATCAAGCGCATTCAGGCTGGCCCCCGTCCCCATTCACCCCTCCCCGTCCCTGTCGTTTGTCTTCGTCAGACGTTAGGGGAATTGCGACGGCTATGGTGATGCGTTCTGGGAAACAGCCCGGTCCCGCCGCATGGCCAGTGCCGTCCAGATCGCCCCCGTGAGGTCCACCAGCCCGAACAGCACCAGCAGCCCCGGCGCCAGACCCGCCAGGACCAGACCTGTGAAGCCGGCCAGCACAATGACACGGGTCACCACCGTGATCCGCTGAAACGCCACCCCATCGGCGCCGGCATGGTAATAAAGCCCCAGATTGAAGACGATGATGCCCAGGACCCGTATCCACGGCTCCCCCGTCGGCGCCAGCCCCAGCAGGCCCAGCAGCAGATTGGGCAGCAGCAGCAGGATCAACCCGTTGACCCCCAGATACAGGGCGAACAGGCGCAGCGACAGGGCGGCATGGGACAAGGGCTGGGTCTCCGTCTTGGCAAGCTTTGCCAAAAAATGGCATCATGGCAGAAGGTTTGTGAGGGAGGCCGCAATGGCGACCATGAATGTCTCTGTGCCCGACCGGATGCGCGACTGGGTCCAGTCCCGCATCGACAGCGGCCAATATGCCAGCGCCAGCGACTATATCCGCGACCTGATCCGGCGTGATCAGATGGGGCAGGACCAAGCCACCGCCCTGGCCCGCATGGATGCGGCCATCGAAGCCGGGCTGGCGGACCTTGCCGCCGGGCGGACACGCCCTGCCGATGAAGTCTTTGATCGCCTGGAAGCGAAATATGCGGCCATGATCGTCAATGGTGCAAAGCCTTGATTGTCCGTTTCGTCCGTCAGGCGGAACAGGACTTGGAAGACATCGCGGACTTCATCGCAAGAGAGAATCCGGCGCGCGCCCTGTCGTTCGTGAAGGAGCTTCGTATGAAGGCGGCAGCCATTGCGCAGGCGCCCCACGCCTTCCCAGTGATGCAGAGATATGAACATCAGGGCATCCGGCGACGTATTCACGGGAGCTATGCCATCCTCTACCGCGTCGATGGTGCCGCGTTGAGCATTCTCCATATCCTTCACACGGCGCGTGATATCGACACCATCCTGTCGGCCGGGGAAGAATAGCCCCGCACCCCCGCCGCCAGCGTCGCCACCCACAGCGCCAGCCCCAGATGCAGCCCGATGATCCGGGCATCCGGGTCCAGAAGCCCCGGCACCCGCGTCACGGCCGCCAGCACCACCCCCAGCATCGACAGGCCCATCCACAGCCGCGCCCGGCCCCTGGTCCGCCGCAGCAGGCGCAGGCTGCCGGCCAGGATGAACAGGCTGGACAGCGGCCCGACCAGGGCCTTCTGCCCCGCCAGGACCAGCCCCCCGACCAGCAGGACGGCAATCCCCACTACCCAGGGCGCGCGCCGTGTGCCGGGCAACAGAAACAGCGCCATGGCGACGGTGGCAAATCCCAGCAGGGCGTACAGCGCGGACGCATCCTGATGCAGGATGGTCAGCCATCCCGGCTCCCATCCCGCGAAATGCAGGGCGCCCAGGGCCGAGGGGATGGCCAGGGCCACAATCGACGCGGCCAGCAGGCGCAGCGCGCCCCCCGCCTCCTCCGTCAGCAAGGCCCAGCCGGCCCACAGACAGGCCAGCGCCAGGATGGCGTCACTGCCCGCCAGCAGCATCGGCCATCTCCCGCGTCAGGGTCGGCAGGGTCTGTGCGGCCGCAACGGACAGGCCGGGCGAACCCGCCTGATCGGGATGGCGGCGCAGAAAGGCGGCCTTGATCTTGTCGGTATCGTCGCGGCTGCCATCATGGCTCCATCCCGGCGGGCCGAACAGATAGAGGAACCGGTCGCGCAAGGAGAGGCCGCGCTGCGCCTGATCCTTGAAGATACCGACAAATTCATGGAAGGCGATGCGCAGCGGGTTGAAGGTGCCCAGATCATGCACCAGACCGAACCGCACGGGATCATGATCCTGCTCCGGCACGAAGGTGCCGAACAGCTTGTCCCAGATGATCAGGGTGCCGGCATAGTTGCTGTCCAGATAGCGGGGGTTCGACCCGTGATGAACGCGGTGATGGGAGGGCGTGTTCATCACCGCGTTCATCACGGGTCGAACCCCCGCTATCTGGACAGCAACTATGCCGGCACCCTGATCATCTGGGAC
>NZ_JAGOGJ010000033.1 GCF_017996735.1 Niveispirillum sp. | reverse complement strand
GTCTGGATTTCGGCGATTTCGAACTGTCGCTGTTCGCCGACAACCTGAGCGACGTCAAAACGCCGATCGTCCCCGGACCCTATGGCGTGATCCTGGAGAATATCGAGCCGACGCCGCGCATCATCGGGTTGAATTTCAAGACCGCGTTCTAGAGCGGCTTTTCTTGAATTGGAAAGCCGTTCCGGCGGCGGTCACCGGATGGCCGCCGATCGCGATGTGTGCCAGCTTAAAGCCTATGGAACAGACGGGTTCAGGGAACCGCCATGCATCGATCCACATCCCGACCACCCTTGGACATCCGTGCCGCGCTGTCACTTGCGGTGATGGTTGCCGTGATGCTGTACGCGACGATCGATCGCCAGGTGTTCGGGCTGGTTGCCGCGGAGATGAGCGAAACGCTCAAGCTCAGCAATACCCAGCTCGGCCTGATCCAGGGGATCGGCTTCGCCCTGTTCACGTTTCTCGGGGCCTATCCGATCGCCTGGTTCGCCGACCGGTTCGATAAGCGCTGGGTCCTGGCCGTCTGTACCGCCAGTTGGGCATTGGGAACGGCGGCCTGCGGCTTCGCCTCGGGATTTGTCTCCCTGTTCGTCGCCTCCGCCGCGGTCGCTGCGGCGGAGGCGGGGATCGCGCCCATTTTCATGTCCCTGCTGCCGGAACTGTTCCGGGGGCAGGCGCGGGTCACCGCGACGATGATCTATTACGTCGCTATCTCGTTGAGCATGGCATCCGGCCTGTTCCTGGTCGGGGCCATGATCTCCGGCATCAACGCGATGGGACCCGTCCTGTCGACCGTGGCCGCGTTGGAGAATTGGCGCTGGGCGTTCCTGGCGGCCGCCGCACCCTTTCCTCTGTTCGCTTCGATGCTCTTCATCCTGCCGAAGGGCCATGTTACCGGCGGAAAGGCCAGGGCGGCCGCCGCATTGGTCCCCATCGGCCCGTTCCTGAAAGCCAATCTGCAATCGGTGATCTTCGTCTTCACCGGCATGACCTTTTTCGCGCTGGGGGTCACGGGCATCCTGGCCTGGACGCCCTTATCCCTGACCCGCATCTTCAGCCTGGGCGCGGCGGAGGTCGGCATGGTGCTGGGTGCGGTCATCGCGGCGGCCAGTGTGGCCGGGGTGGCGGCGGGCAATTTCATCCTGCGCCATTTGCAGCGCCGCCTGGGCTATCGTGCGGCGCCGCGCGTCGTCTGGGTGTCGCTGACCGTCTCGCTGCCCTTCATCTGCCTGATCCCGTTCGCGGCCGCCCCCTGGCAGGTCTATGGCATCGTCGCCATCCAGGTCTTTGCCTCGACGATTGCCGGCGCTTCCAGCGTCAGCCTGTTGCAGGAACTGGCCCCCGCGCCGGTCCGGGCGCGGATCATGGCGCTGCGGGCAATGACCAACGGGCCGGCGGTGGGAATGGGCGTGGCGGGTGCGGCCTTCCTGGGCGACCTGATCAATGCCGGACCGGCCAGCCTGTTCTGGGGCGGCCTGGCGATCAGCGCACCGGCCTGGGCGATCTGCATCATCTGCCTGCGGCTTGCCGAACAGCCTTTCCAGGCAACGGCGCGGGCGAATAGCGGCCAGATGCATCCGCTCGACCTGGTGGCGGGCAAGCCCGCCTGACGGCAACCAAGCGTGGATAGAAGCGATGAGCGACCAAGCCAAACCCACCCCAACGCCGGACTGGATGCAACCCGGCGCCCGCTGCACCCTGTCGATCGAACCGGCCATCACCATGCGGTCCGCCGCCTTCGACTGGGATCATGAGGTTCAGGTGGCATTGCCGGCCAGCTACCACGCCCGGCCGGACAGGCGCTATCCAGTCCTGTGGGTGACGGACGGGCCGTTCCTGCTGCACCTGACCGTGGGCCTGCTCAACACGCTGGTGGTCGGCGGACTGGCACCGGAGATGATCGTGGTCGGCGTGGGCTGCAACAGCGATGCGGGCATGGCGGAATTCGGCCGCCGGCGCGCCATCGACTTCACCCCACCCGGACGCAACATCCTGTTCGACGGCCCGGGGGGCGACTATTTCCGCGCGCTCGGCGTGCCCGAGGACGGGCAGCAGCAGAAGGCGGACCATTTCCTGGATTTCCTGGTCGATATGGTGAGGCCCGCCCTGGAGCGGACCTACCGCATGAACGGGGATCACGGGCTTCTGGGTCATTCCGGCGGTGGCATGTTCGCCAGCTATGCCCTGTTCGCCCGGCCCGGTACCTTCGGCCGCTATATCATCGGCAGCCCGTCCAGCAACGCCGTGGACCGTTCCGCCTTCCGGCTGGAGGCCGATTATGCCGCCGCCAACCGGGACCTGAAGGCCAATGTGTTTTTCGGCATGGGCGAGCGGGAGATCGGCAAGCTCAGCCTCGCCGCCTGGGGCATCGTCAGCGCACCGGTCCTGATGGCGGAGACCCTGCTGCTGCGCCAGTATCCCTCCCTCCGGCTTACCACGCGGATATTCCCCGGCAAGGACCATAGTTCCGTCATCGCGGATGTCATCGGCGAAGGCATCCGCGCGGTATGGGCCGACGCGCCGGACGGCGTGAAGGGCGGGGATGCGTGATGGACGGTATCGACACCTACCCGCCCGCAGCACAACGCCCCGAAGAAGTGTCGTTCGGCGGCGGCAACGTGCGCTATTCCGACCCATTCCGCTGGCTGGAGGAAGAGAGCGACTGCGATGTCCTGGCCTGGCAGACGGCACAGGATGAGCGAGCCCGGACCCATCTTGCCGGCCTGCCGCATTATCAGCGCTTCCTGGACAGGCTGCAGGCGGCGGAAGCATCGGATGACATGATGCTACCCCTGTTCGCCGGCGGCCATTATATCCGCCGCTTCGTCCCCGACGACCAGGACCTGGAGGTGGTGGAACTGTCCGACACACCGACCGCACCCGGCCGGCGCGTGGTCGATCTGAACCGGATGCGCACCGATGAGCCGTTGCAGATGGCGGGCTATGCCCTGTCACATGGCGGCCATCTGGCGGTCGTCGCCTATACGGCCGGCGGCCGGGAAAAGCCGATCGTGCAACTGGTCGAGGTTGCGACCGGCAAGATCCTGTCCCGGGGCCTGCCCAGCGAACGGCTGAACACCTTCACCTGGCTGCCCGACGATAGCGGCTTTTTCTATATCAGCATGGACCCGGCGGACATAAAGGCCGGGAAGATCCTCTATCGGGTGATGGTCGACCGGCCGACGCGGGCCGTGCTGGAGGATGTGAGCCCCAGCCATTTCTATGTGCGTCCGGTGGTGGCCGCCGATCGCCGCCATATCGTGCTGTTCGCCAACCATCTGGCCCCAAGGCCGGAATTCATCCTCGACACACAGGGCGACGGAGGCTGGAAGCCGTTCCTGAAGGATGTTGATGGCATCTTCCGGGGCGATATTGTCGGCGACCGCTTCTTCGCGATCACCGATGACGGGACATCCGGCGGCCGGCTGGTCGCGATCCCGCTGGCCACCCCGACGCAGCTCGACACCTGGCAGGAGGTCGTCCCGCCATCCGACGCCATCCTGGCCAATCTCCTGGTCGTGGGCGATCGCGCCGTCCTTCTCGACTTTGTCGACACCTATTCCCGCCTTCGCGTCTTCGACGGATCGGGAAAGCTGGAGGGGGAGATCGATCTGCCGGGCCGGGGACTGGTGAACCGGACGGGCAGCTTCTTTTCCTTCTTCAATGTCACCAACAGCATGGTGCGCGGGCGGGAGGGCCAGATCGACTTTCTGTTCGCCACTCCCACCACCTCGCCCATCCATTGCACGGCCAATGTGCGCACCCGCGAACTGACGCGGTTAACGGCACCGGAATGGGTGCTGGATGCGCAGGTGCTGGATTGCAGGACCGTCAGCCAGGATGGGGCGGAGATCGTCTATCACGTCGTCGCCCGGCGCGATCTCGACCTGTCGCGGCCGCAGCCGACGGTGATCACCGGCTATGGCGGCTATAATGTCGCCGTACTGCCCGGCTGGTTCGGCAGCCGGTGGGCGGCCTGGGTCGAGGCCGGCGGGGTCCTGGTGCTGGGCCATCTGCGCGGCGGGGGGGAGTTCGGCTCCCGCTGGTGGGAACAGGGCCGTCTGGCCCTCAAGCAGAATACCTTCAACGACCTGTACGCAATCGCCGAAGACCTGATCGCGCGGGCCATCACATCGCCGCGAAAGCTGGGTGTCACCGGCGGGTCGAATGGCGGGGTGATGGCCGCCGTCGCCGCGGTCCAGCGCCCGGACCTGTTCCGCGCCAGCTCCCCGGAAGCGCCGGTCACCGACCTGCTGGCCCGTGTGCGAGACCCGTTCACCATGGCCGCGACGCTGGATTACGGCGATCCGGCGGACCCGGCGATGGCCCGGCTGCTGGCCGGCTGGTCGCCCTATCAGAATGTCAAAGACAATGTCGCCTATCCGGCCATGCTGATCGATTGCGGAGCCAATGATCCGCGCTGCCCGCCCTGGCACGGGCGCAAGCTGGCGGCCCGGATGCAGCAGGGCGGCAGCGGCGACCTGCCCGTCCTGCTGCGCGTCCATGCCGGCGCCGGGCACGGCACAGTCGGCAAGGACAGCCAGACCCGGCAGTCGGCGGAGGTCCTGGCCTTTTTCGCGGAATATCTGGGGCTTGAAGCCTGAATGATGGCCGGCATGCCGCCCGGCCTCGTCCTGATCTCAAGGAGAATGACGTGATGTTCGATCGTGACGAAATCGCCCAGCTGACCCGGGCGGCGATATTCGGCCGCAAGCAGAAGGCGTCGGGGCGCGACGGGATCGTGGTGACCTCCCATCCGATCATCTCGCATGTGGCGGTCAATGTGCTGCGCGACGGCGGCAATGCCGTTGATGCCGCCCTGGCCGCATCGCTGGCGCAGACCGTGGTCGAACCGCATATGACGACGGCCTTCGGCGTGCTCAGCATGATGCATTACGACAAGGCCAGCGGCACCACACAGTATCTCAACGGATCGATGAACGCGCCGCTGGCCGGGCTGCCCGGCTTTTCGGCGGCGGACGTGCCGACCGGGCGCAGCGTGGCCGTGCCCGGCTTCTGGGCCGCCTGGGAGGCAGCGCGCACCCGTTACGCCAGCCGGTCGCGCGAGACGCTGGCCGCCCCCGCCATCGAACTGGCCCATAAGGGTTTCCCCATCTACCCGTTCCTTTACGGCCTGATGTTCGAGAAGGCGGAAAAGATCGGCCTGACGGAAGAAGGGCGCAGCATCTATTTCCGCGGCAACAGCCTGCGCGACCCCGGAGAGCTTCTGGTCAACCACGCGCTGGGCGACACGCTGGAGCGGATGGCGGCAGACGGCGTCGATTATTTCTACCGCTCCGCCTTCACGCAGAAGGTGGTCGATAGCGTGAAGCGCGCCGGCGGCGTGCTGACCATGGAGGATTTCGACCGCTATGATGTGCGCTGGATGGACCCGGCCTGGGGCCGCTACCGCGATTTCAGGATCGCAGGCTCCCCGCCACCGGACAATGGTGGCACCCATATCGTTGAAATTCTCAATCTAGTCGAACGCATCCCCCTGAAGGAATGGGGCATGCCGACCGACAGCGCCGACAGCATGTACTGGCTGGCCCGCTTCTGTCTGGAAGTGTTCGCCGATGGTGCCGCGCAGGGCGATCCCAACAGCTGGCCCCTGCCGCTGGAGACGATCCTGTCTAAGGATTATGCGGCCATGCGGTTCGAGCTGATGAGGATGCGCGAGCCCAAACGGCCCGACCCGGCGCGTGTACCCTATCCGGGGTCCAACCATCTGACCGTGGTCGACCGCGACGGCAATATCGCCACCGTGCTGCATTCGGTGATGTCCAGCGCATGGTCGAACGGGCTGATCGTGGACGGCATGAACCTGTGGGCCGGCGGGGTGCATTTCTTCCGCACCATGCCGAAGCCGGGGGATCGCGGCACCTGCTATGTCGCACCCCACATCATCTTCGACGCGGACGCCAGGCCGGTGCTGGCCGCCGGTTCGCCCAGTGTCGGCCTGATCCCGAACTGCGTGACCAACACGCTCAATATCCTGGATTTCGGCATGGATATCGAAACCTCGGTCCATTGCCCGCGCATCGGCGGCCCGACCTATGGCCCGGACAGCCTGGCGCCCGACGCCTTCACCCTGGAGGTCGATTGCGGCACCCCGGACATCCAGGCCGGCGTGCGGCAGCGGGGGCTGCGGATGGAGCTGGTCAATCCCTGGAACTACCATCATGGCAGTTACGAAGGCGTCCATATCGCCGCCGACGGGCTGGCCAGCGCCTGCGCCGACCCGCGCCGTACCGGTGTCGCCCTGGCGGTCTGACCGCCCCCGTACCGACCATCAGCTCTCCGGAGCCGACACCTTCCAAAGGAGATCGCGATGCGCGCCTCTACCGCCCTGGCCGATCTGGCAACACGCTTCTGGACCTTTCAATGCGCGGAATTCCCCACGGTTGCGATCGCCGCCGGTGTCTCCACGGAGGCCGAACAATTGCTGCGTGAGGCACCCGCCGACGCCGAACGGCGCGCCGTCTGGGCACGCGCGGCACAGGGGAAACTCGCCGCCATCGATCCGGCCCCGCTGGGCGTGCAGGACCGGGCCACGCATCGCCTGCTGAACCATGAATTCCGCCTACTCACCGAACTCGTAGACAGCGGTGCGCATCTGCGCCCCACACTCTATCCGCTGGGCCCGGAATTCACTCTGATCTATTGGGCGAATTCCACCGCACTGGCCACCACCGCCGACGCACAGCGCTATCTGAGGCGGCTGGCCGCCATTCCGACCTCGTTCGCGACGGTCCAGGAAAGCCTGGCACAGGGAGTGGCGGCCGGCATGGTCTATTCCCGACTGGTCGTTGAGCGCGCGATTGCGCAGATCCGTGGCCAGATGTCGATGAAGGTGGAGGATAATGCCTTCTTCGGCCCGCTGGCCCGGATCGCCGCCCGAGGTGGGGCGATGGCGGCCTTGGCTGCGGACGGAAAGGCGCTGGTCAAGGAGGTGGTGATCCCAGCCTTCCTCTCCTACGCTGCTTATCTGGAAAAATCGGTACTGCCACCGGCGCGCGACAGTCTGGCCTGCACCGACGATGTCGATGGCGACCGCTTCTATCGCTATCATATCGGCCAATATACGACGCTGGACATCCCGCCCGCCGATATCCATGCCATCGGCCTGACGGAGGTGGAGCGTATCCAGGGCGAGATGCTGGCCGTCGCCGGGGCCGCCGGCTTTTCCGACGATCTCGACGGTTTCCGTCAGCATCTGCAAACCGACAGCACACAGTTCGCCACCAGTGCTGAGGTGCTGCGCGAACAGATCGAGGTCCTGTCCAAGCGCATTGATGCGCGGATTCCGGAATTTTTCGGCCGCCTCCCCCGCATCAGCTATGGCGTCAGCAGTATCCCCGTGGTCGTGGCCGATAAGATGCCGCCGGCCTATGCGCAGCCCAATCCGGCCGATGGCAGTGCCGCCGGCATCCACTGGATCACCTCCCTGCCCGGCAAGTGCCCGCGCTACATGCATCTGCCGCTGGCCCTGCATGAGGCCTGGCCAGGACATCTGATGCATCTGGCACTGATCCAGGAAATGGACCAGCTTCCCGATTTCCGCCGGTTCGGTGCCCTGAAATATGCCGCCTGCCTGGAGGGCTGGGCGCTTTATTGCGAGGCGCTGGGCGAGGACATGGGCTTCTACGATACGCCGGAGAAGCGCTATGGGCGGCTGGAGATGGAGATGTGGCGCGCATTGCGCCTGGTGCTCGATACCGGCATCCATTCACGCGGCTGGGGTCGGGACCAGGCCATCGCCTATTTCCGTGAGAATATGGCCATGCCGCTGGAAACCCTGACCGCGGAGGTCGACCGCTATATCGGCATGCCGGGCCAGGCCCTGGCCTATCAGTTGGGCAACCTGAAATTCCGCGAATTGCGCGCCCGAGCGGAGGCGGCCCTGGGCCAGGATTTCCGCATCCGCGATTTCCACGACGCGCTGATGGCGGCGGGTGCGGTGACGCTGCCGGTGCTGGAACTGTTGATCGACGACTGGATCAGCGGCACAACCCTATCTGCCGTGTCTTGAGGAAAAGGAAATGGGCGATGACGAGTGACAGCCCCATCGGTGTGCCCGGACTCCCCTGGGGCGAAGCGGAGCGCGATGATTGGCGATCCCGGCAGGTGCGGCAGCGCAGCTACCGGGATGACATCGTCACGCGGATCGACGCGCTGGGCGACCGTTTCGAACGCATCGCCTATGGCCAGGTCCGGTATGCCGATGACGCCTATACGCTCCTTGCCCTGCGCAGCCGCGTGATGCACCCTAGCCTGCCGTCCCTGCTGGTGACGGGCGGTGTGCATGGGTATGAGACCAGCGGCGTCCTGGGCGCGCTGGCCTTCCTGGATCAGGTGGCCGATGCCTATGCCGACCGGGTCAACCTGCTGGTCGCCCCCTGCATCAGCCCCTGGGCCTATGAGCGCATCCATCGCTGGAACTATGATGCCGTGGATCCGAACCGGAACTTCCGCTCCGACGGTCCGGTGGAGGCGACGGCGCTGATGGCACTGACACGGTCCTTTGCCGGCGACTACCTCATGCATATCGACCTGCATGAGACGACAGATACCGACAAGACGCAGTTCGGCCCCGCCCTGAGCGCCCGCGACGGCAAGGAATTCGTGGAGGAGGAGATCCCCGACGGGTTTTATCTGGTGGCCGACAGCGCCGATCCCCAGTTGGCCTTCCAGCAGGCCATCATCGCCGAGGTCGAGAAGGTGACCCATATCGCCCCGCCGGACGCGCGGGGCGAGATCATCGGATCGCCCGTCATCGCCCGTGGCATCATCGAATATCCGCTGGCCCGGCTCGGGCTCTGCCCCTCCATCACCAAGGCGCGTTTCAAGACGACGACCGAGGTCTATCCCGACAGCCCGCGCGCCACCCCCGACAATTGCACCCTGGCGCAGGTGACGGCGATCCGCGCGGGCCTTGATTTTGCCCTGGCGCAACACGGCTGACAGACTTGCCGGGGCGTTGGCCCCGGCGAACCCCTTTCACAGCAAGACAATCTTGCTACATTGTTGAAAATACGGTGCTCGGCATGCCAGCGGACGGCGCGGCTCAGCCCCGCTCTCCTCGATAATCGCCAGGAACCGCGCCTCCTGCGCCTGCTTTTCACCACCCATCGGCAGATGGTGGTAGGCAAGCCCATGCCACTCGACCAGCTTGCGCATCGCTTCATGGTTGGAGACGACACCGACGATCTCGATCGGTAGCTGCCCGATCTCCTGCATGTGGATAAGGTCGACCAGACAATGGCCGAACCTGGAAACGGCGATCAGCACGCGCTGCCGGCGGCTCAGATCCAGTTCCCAGTCCAGCGCCAGCGCGCATGCGGTCGGGGCGATGGCACTGGCCAGCGCCTCCTGACCAAGGAGACTTTTCAGCTCGATCCGGTTGAAGAAATTACCCGTATCGGGATCGCCATAAATCTCGGCGGCGCGGATGTCGCAGCCATGCGCCGCCAGCAAGGGCGCCACCGAGGCGATGATGGCGGGCCGGTCGGGAGAGCGGACGCGCAGAACGAAATTGCTGCCCATGAGGGAAGCTCCAGTGCTTGGGTCGGCCGGCACTCCGCCTATCGATCGCAAGAGATTTGGACATGGCCGATTTCAGGCTCGCTGAGCTTGCCGACCGCTACTGGGCCTTCCAGCGGGAGGAAGTCCCGTTGCTGGCCATACAGGCGGGGCAGCCTGCCGAGGGCGATCGGCCGCTGCGGGAAGCGCCGGCCGACCATCTGCGGCGGGCCGCCTGGGCGGAGCGGGCATTACAGGAACTGGGTGCCATTGATCCGCGCCGCCTGGACGGGACGGACCGGGCCACCCACGGCTGCGGCGGCGTGAACTGGCCGCCTATGGTGAACGGGTGGCGTGCAGGATGCCGCGGCTCGCGCCGTCAAACCAGCCGTCAGCCGCCAGCTCACATCGGCCTCCAGTCCCCAGATCTCCGACTTGGGCACATTCAGTGCCCGTTCCAGCGTGCGGAACAGCGGGTCGGTCAGGACGCCAAATACCTGCTTGTCGCGGTAATCGCTGTAATAGTCGGCCAGATTGGTGCGCAGGGCACCATCCAGCAGGCGCATCTTTGTGCCCATCTCATAGGATGTCACCTCCTCCTGCCGTACAGGCAGCAACTGCCGGCTGGTATTGGCGGCGATGACAGGGAAGCCGCCGGACTTGTAGCCCCGGCTGATCGTACCGTAGAGCAGCGTATCATCCGACAGAGCCCAGTCCAGGCCCGCACGCCACGAGAGATTATCCTCCCGCAGCCTGTCATGGACCATGCCGGCCAGCGCCGTCATCGTCTCGTTGAAGGTGATGCAGCCGCCGGGCTGGATATTGGCGGGCACGCCCGCCAGGACGCCAGCCACGACCGTATTCCAGATGGGGGCCTTTGTTGTTGCCCACATCGCGGGTGCAGCCGTCAAAAGCTGATATCCTGCTGCGACCCTTGCCGCCGGAGGGCGGCGATCTGGTTACGCGGCGCGTGGGGCGCCCGACCTTCGGCCTGTACGCGGCCACCGCCTATGCCGCACGGCATCGAGAAGTTCTGAAGGCCGCCGACTGGACCCGGCTGTCATTCGTCGGGCTGGACGAAACCCGCGCGCATTTTGCGTCGGAAGGCTGGCTCCGCTCCCTTCCCGGCTGGCCGGGCGCCTGGCTGCGCTGCTCCTATGCCCTGGGCATCTATGACGGGGTGCTGGCCGGGGCGGGCCTGGGTGTCCTGGCAACCTACGCGGCGATACGGGTCCCGGATCTGGTCCCGGTGGTCGAAACCATCCCGGAACTGGCGCAGGATATCTGGCTGACCACTCACCGGGCACTGGCGGACAGCCCACGGATACGGGCGGTATCGGACAGCATTGGGCGGATCTGGTCAGGCGATCCCGCAATTTAATTGTATCCTCTATGGAGACAGACTGGCGTCAGCCGCCTTGTTTATCTCCGCAAGATAATCGCTAGATTTCAGGGCATCGCAACCCACTGAGGATGATGCCTCATCATGAAACTCTATATCGCCAACCAGACCTGTTCCCAGGCCGTGCAGATCATCGCCAACGAACTGGGACTTGATCTCGACCTCGTCCATTTCTATGTGTTCGACAGGACGACATCGGACGGCAGCGATTTCGCCGCTGTCAATCCCTTGCTCTATGTACCCGTGCTGGCACTAGAGAGTGGTGGCGACGACCGTCTGACCGAGACGATCACCATCCTGTCCTACCTCGCCGACACCCATCCGGAGGCTGGCCTCATTCCCGCAGCCGGTACGCTGGATCGCGCGAAGTTCGACCAATTGCTGACCTTCACCGCTACCGAGATCGCCCAGAAACATATTCCGCTGATGCGCAGGCTGATGACCGACGAAGGTTCGGCCTGGACGCGCAACAAGCTGATCAAGGCCTATACGGTTCTGAATGACCGCCTGGCTCAGGCGCCGTTCATCGCGGGCAATCGCTTCACTGTGTCAGACGCCTATGTCTGGACAACCATGTGGCACGAGCGCAGCGGCACTGACATCAGCCACCTGGACAATCTGGCCACCTGGAAGCAACGCATGGACGGACGTCCCGTGGTGAAGGCATTGCGCGAGGAAGCGGCGATGGCGGCCGAGCACAAGACTATTAAGACCGCATAATGAATCCCGATCATGTCAATCTTTGCTGATTGCGAAGCCTTTCCAGTATGCGCTGGGTGTGGGGGTCAAGACCCTCGATTTGAACCTGCAAGATCAAGTTATTGATTTTTTTGTGGCTCATCAAAGAATAGTGAAAAGCTCAAAAAATACAAAATCCCAGCAAGAATATGATATTTCCGGGGTTAGATAAATCCTGGATGCGGGGGGCAGGATTTGGTCGATGGTATGATAATTTATACAAGAATATATAGTACGATTATCTACTTATTATGGGCAAATGTTCTTGCCAACCTCGTGGCCGTGCGATCTTCACGTTCCTCAGCTTCGTGTCGCTCCGGTTTGACAGCTTTTCACCGGACCGGCCGATCTCGGGAGACAGGCCCGTCAGTTCATGCGTGCGGAAGCGGAGACCGTCCCCACCTTCTTGATCAGTGCGGTGGAGACCAGTTCCCCTCCCCGCTTCAGCACCGATTCAGCAATTCCCTGGCTGCGGCCAGGATCGTGTCCTGGTCCAGACCATGCAGCCGGTATCCGTCATCAACATCCGTGGACTGGCCAAAGCCGCTGATGCCCAGGGCCGCCACCGCCAGCCGCCGCACACCACCCAGCCAGGACAGGGCGCTGGGATGGCCGTCGATGATCGTGACCAGCCCGGCATCGGCCGGCACCGATGACAGCAGCCGCTCAACGGGCGATCTGGCGTCCCGCCGTCCCTCCCGCCGGGCTGTCTGCGCTGACAGCCAATCCTGGTACAAACGGTCGGCGGAGGTGACGGCCAGCAGCCCGACGGCGGGGTCATGCTCCGCCAAGGCCAGCAACGCGCCCATCGCCTCCGGCGCCACCGCCCCGGAATAGGCGATGACCAGACGGCAGCCATGGCCGGGCGGGCGCAGCCAGTAGCCACCATCGATCACGCCCTGCATCATGTCCGGGGTCATCCGGCGCTGCAACTGCTCCAGCGGCCGGGTGGACAGGCGCAGATAGACCGAGCCGCCATCCTCCCGCTGCATGTGATCGAAGCCCCAGCGCATGATCACCGCCAGCTCATCGACATAGGCAGGCTCGAAACTGGCCAGATTGGGCAGGCCCATGCCGATCAGCGGCGTGATGATCGACTGGTGCGCGCCGCCTTCCGCCGCCAGGGTGACACCCGACGGCGTCGCCACCAGCATGAAGCGCGCATCCTGGTACAGCGCGTAGTTCAGCGCATCCAGCCCGCGCTTGACGAAGGGATCGTACAGCGTGCCGACCGGCAGCAGCCGCGCGCCGAACAGATCGTGGCTGAGGCCCAGCGCTGCCAGCAGCAGGAACAGGTTGTGCTCGGCAATGCCCAGTTCAATATGCTGGCCCTTGCCGTCGCCGGCCCAGCGCTGCGCCGACACCACCTTCTGGTCGCGGAACACGTCCTGGCGGCCCAGCCGATCGAACAGGCCCCGGCGATTGACCCAGGCGCCCAGGTTGGTGGAGACGGTGACGTCCGGGCTGGTGGTGACGATGCGCGACGCCAGCGCCGTATCGGACTTCGCCAGTTCGCCCAGAATCTTGCCGAAGCCCTCCTGCGTGCTCATCCGCTCCGACAAGGGCACCTCCAGCCGGGCCGGCACGCTCAGCGCAAGGTCGGAGCGGCGGCGGTCGGCCAGGGCGGCATAGGGCACCTGCGACAGGAAGGCGCGCAGCGGGGCCTCCATCTCCTCCATCCCGGCGAACTGTTCCCATTCCCGGCCGGGCGTCACGCCGCATTCGGCGCGGAATGCCGCCACCTGCTCCGGGTTCATCAGGCCGGCATGATTGTCCTTATGTCCCTGGAACGGCAGGCCACGCCCCTTCACCGTATAGGCGATGAAGCAGGTCGGCGTTTCTCCCGCTTTGCCATGACTGGCGGCGTCGAAGGCGGCCAGCAGGCTTTCCAGGCAATGGCCGCCCAGATTGGTCATCAGCCCGGCCAGTTCCCCATCATCCAGCCCGGCGACCATGGCCAGCGCGTCGGCATCACCGGCCAGATCGCGCAGCAGCACCTCGCGCCACGCCGCCCCGCCCTTGAAGGTCAGTGCGGAGTAAAGCTGGTTGGGGCAATTGTCGATCCAATGGCGCAGGGCCGCCCCGCCGGGCCGTTCGAACGCGTCCAGCAGTTGCCGGCCATATTTCAGGATGACGACGTTCCAGCCCAGAGAGCGGAACATGCCCTCAATGGGCACCCACAACTCGTCAGAAACAGTGCTGTCCAGGCTCTGGCGGTTATAGTCGATGATCCACCAGGTATTGCGCAGATCATGCTTCCAGCCCTCCAGCATGGCCTCGAACACATTGCCCTCGTCCATCTCCGCGTCGCCGACAATGGCGACCATGCGGCCCTCCGGCTGGTCCGACAGGCCCTTCAGATGGACATAGTCCTGCACCAGCGAGGCAAACGCTGTCACCGCCACGCCCAGCCCGACGGAGCCCGTGGAGAAATCCACGTCGCGCGTATCCTTGGTGCGTGACGGATAGGATTGCGCCCCGCCCAGACTGCGGAAATCCTCCAGCTTGGCCCGCGTCTGCCGGCCCAGCAGATAATGGATGGCATGGAAGACCGGGCTGGCATGCGGCTTTACCGCCACCCGGTCCTGCGGCCGCAGCGCGGCGAAATAGAGCGCAGTCAGGATGGTGACCGAAGACGCGCACGAGGCCTGATGCCCCCCCACCTTCAACCCGTCGCGCGAGGGGCGGATATGGTTGGCGTTATGGATTATCCAGGTGCTGAGCCACAGTACCTTGCGCTCCAGCGCCCGAAGCAATTCCAGCCGGCTGGCGGGGGCAAAAAGGGGGCGGGCGCGGGTCTGCGTGATTGCCTGCGGCACGGAATGACACTCCGGTCATGTGGGGGAGGCCCTATGCATACCGCAGAACAGAGGGGTGAATCTCTGCGATCTCATCCCGAATATACCGGTGTATGAGTGAATTTCACTCCGCCAATCCCTCATATCGATCGGATTTCACCATGAGCATTCTCGACCGGACTGATCGCGCCATTCTGTCGGCGCTGCAGGAGGATGGGCGGCTGAGCGTCACCGACCTGGCGGAACGGGTGAACCTGTCGCACACACCCTGCCTGCGCCGGGTGAAGCGCCTGGAGACGCAGGGCGTCATTCGGGGCTATGCCGCCATGGTCGATCAGCAGGCGGTGGGCCTGCCGGTCAGCGTGTTCGTCAGCGTTACCCTGGAACGCCAGGCGGAGGCCGAGTTGGACCAGTTCGAAGCCGCCATCCGCGCCTGTCCGGAGGTGATGGAATGTTTCCTGATGACCGGTGGCAGCGACTTCCTGCTGCGGGTCGTGGCCGCCGACCTGCAGGCCTATGAACTGTTCCTGAAGCGGGCACTAACCCGCATTCCCGGCATCCGCGCCATCCAGTCCAGCTTCGCCCTGAAGCAGGTGGTCGGCAGGGCGGCCCTTCCCCTGGCAAATCATGACCAATAAGTCATGAATTGGACGCATCCCTCCCGGATGACGGCGTGAAAAGCGCACCCGAGTGTGCATCCAACGCGATTAGCCGCTTGACAGCGTCCCTTTGAGACAACAACATGACCAACAAGTCATAAAAAAAGCGACCGCAACAGGGAACCATCCGTCACGCCCCGGCCACGCCCCGGTGCCTGGCGATAACCGCTTCATTTAAGGGGAACGACGATGCGCCTTGGTACGCGCCAGCTCTTGCGGCTGGCCACCTCTACCCTCGCCCTGACCGCAGGCGCCAGCGGCGCGCTGGCCCAGGCCACCGCCGACAACACGCCGCTGATGCTGGAAGAAATCATCGTCAGCGCGACCAAGCGGCTGGTGTCGGCGCAATCGGTGCCGCAATCTATCACCGCCGTCAGTCAGGCGGACATTCAGGAAAGCGGTGCTCAGGATTTCGCCGCGCTGGTTGGTGGCATCGGCGGTGTTGAACTGCGCAGCGGCCAAGCCGGTTCCGGCAGCGTCGCCATCCGCGGCGTATCGGAATTGAATGTCGAAAATCTGAATGGCGGCACAGGATCGGCCACCGGCCTCTATGTCGATGAACTGCCCTTGACGGCCGGCGGCCTGTTTCCTGACCTCAACACCTTCGACCTCAACCGGGTTGAGGTGCTGAAGGGCCCGCAGGGCACGCTGTTCGGCGAGGGCTCCATGGCCGGCACCATCCGGCTGATCACCAACAAGCCGAAATCCGACGGGGTGGAGGCGGCGATCGACGGCACCCTGTCCCGGTTCCGCAATGGGGAAGGCAGCAAGATTGCTAACGGTATGCTGAACATACCGCTGGTGGAGGATGTACTGGCCCTGCGTGTGGTCGGCTTCTACAAGGATATCGGCGGCTATATCGACACCCGGCTGCTGGGCACCGGCGCCATCACCAAGGATACCAACGACGACAGGAGCAAGGGGGGCCGGGCGCTGCTGCGCTTCACCCCGACCCCGGCCCTGACCCTGGATGCCGGCGTGACGCTGAGCCGGGCCGATCGCGGCACGCGCAGCCGGGCGGCCGAAACCTATATCGCCACGCTGTCCACCATCACCGGCACCGATGATGACATGGACGCCTACAACCTGACGGCCGAATACCGGTTCGACGGCGCCACACTGGTCAGCACGACCAGCTATATCACGCGCGATGTGGCCAGCATCAGCGATCAGGCGGGCCTGGTTTCAACGGTGAATTCGGTCTTCGGCATGGTCGGCGTTCCGCTGCGCGTTGATGGCGTCTATGCCGACCAGACCTACAACACAAAGACCCTGGCCCAGGAAGTGCGCCTGGTCTCCAATGCCGGTGGTGCCTGGGACTGGACCGTCGGTGCCTTCTACAAGAAGCATGAATTCACCTATGACCTGTTCGCCGATGGCCAGCCCGCCATTCCATCCGCCATATGGATCGGTATTTCCCAGGCGCTGACGGGGGGAAAAGTAACCATTCCGGACAGCCTGACCACCCGTTCCGACGCCACCACCAAGCAGATCGCCGGCTTTGGCGAAATCTCCTATGACGTGTCGGACCGGGTCGAACTGCTGGCCGGCGCGCGGCTGTTCCGGGAAACCCGCGACAGCGCCACCGTCTATGGCGGCGTCTTCCCGCTTCTGACGGCACAGGTCCTGCCCGGTTCGGTCGCGTCGGAAGGCAAGTCCACGCTGCTTAACCCGCGCTTCACCGCCACCTATCGCTGGGACAAGGACGTCATCACCTATGCGACGGTCAGCCGTGGCTTCCGCAGCGGCGGCCAGAACGACCTGTTCTTCTTCGTGCCGGGCAGCGCCGAAAGCTACGACCCGGAAAAGCTGACCAATTACGAACTGGGCCTGAAATCCACCCTGGCCGATGGCCGCGTGATCCTGAATGCCAGCCTGTTCTACCTGGACTGGCAGAACTTGCAGGCCCTGGTCGGACAGGGGCCGGGCGGCATCGGCGAGGTGGTGGGCAATCTCGGCGACGCACACAGCCGGGGCATCGATCTGGACATCAAGGCGCTGGTCGGTGACGGGCTGGAACTCAGCCTGTCCGGCACCTTGCTGGATGCGGAAACCGACGATGTCGCCCATGTGCCGGACCCGCGCGGCGGCGCGCCGCTGGCCATCGCCGCCGGGGCGTCCATCCCCCGCACGTCGGACCTGTCGATCAGCGCCGCAGCCCTTTACCGCCGGCCGCTGACCGCCGGCCTGGACGGGGTGGCGCGGGCCGCCATCTCCCATCGCAGCAGTGCCGGCACCGACCTGGCCCGCCCGGCGGAAAAGACGCCGGGATACGAAACGGTGGATATCCGCCTGGGCGTGGAGGGGGAGAACTGGGCCGCCACCTTGTTCGTGGAGAACCTGTTCGACGTCAAGGTGCCGCTGCTGAAGGAGAACTTCGCGGATCTGGTGACGGGGGAGGATCAATATTCCCTGGGCCGTCCGCGCAACATGGGCGTCACGGTGCGCTACAGCTTCTGACGGCCGGCGTCTTGACATCACCCGACCAACCGGTCATGCCAGAGAAAACCCGCCAACAGGAGCACGGAGCCGTCTTGTCCAGCGACCGCCCCATCGACCGCCCCACTGTCACCGATCTGCGCTTCGCCCTGTTCCTCGACCGGCAATGGCAGGGGATCAAGAAGTCGCGCAGCGGCGACAAATCCCGGTTGCGGCTGGCGGCGGCCGGGGCGGGCCTGCTGGACGCCACCAGCTACCGCGACCTGAATGTCGAGGATATCTGCGCGGCGGCCGAACTGGCCAAGGGCACCTTCTACATCTACTACACCAGCAAGGATATGTTCCTGGAGGAACTGGCCCGGCAATATGTTGATTTTGAGCTGACGACATATCCGCCGACCGCCAGCGGGGGCGCCAGGGAGGGCGAACGGTTTGCCGCCGTGCGCGCCCTGGTGGGGTGGTATGAGCGTATCTTCGCCGCCAATCACGGCATCCTGCGCTGCATGGTGCAGATGGGCGGACAAAGCCCGACCATGCAGGCGCTGTGGCACCAGCGCAACCATGCCATCGTCGAACGGTCGGTACAGGGCCTGCGCGCCCGCCACGACATTCCCGATGGCGACCTGGCCCTGGTGCGGCTGGCCGTGCGCACGGCCGGCGGCATGCTGGACCAAAGCCTGTTCGCCCAGTTCTCCATCCAGGTCAGCCCCGGCTTCTCCCCCGATCTGGACCCCGAACTGGTCATCGATTTTCACGCCATTCTGCTGCATCGCGCCATCTATGGCGTCGACCCGTCGATCCGCGATGTCGGCCGCGCCAAGTCGCTTCTGGCCTCGCTGACGCTGAACTGAAGGGTGATGGCCGCCGGGGTCTGCGTCCGCCTGGCCGCGGCCCCTGGCCCTCGTCAAAAGGACTTCTACCCATGTCGCTCATCGCCTTCATCGGTACCGGCATCATGGGCGCGCCCATGGCCGCCAACCTGGCCCGCCACGGTCATGAGGTGCGCGCCTGGAACCGCACGCGCGGCAAGGCCGAAGCGCTGGCGGCCCAGGGCGTGCTGGTGGCCGGAAGTGCCGCCGAAGCCACCCAAGGGGCTGACATCGCCATCCTGATGGTCAGTACCGGGGACGTGGCCGACGCCGTGCTTTTCGGTCCCGGCGGCATCGTCGCCACCCTGTCGCCCGGCGCCATCGTCGTGGTGATGAGTTCCATTCCCGTCGATACCAGCCGCGCCCAGGCCGCCCGCCTGGCCGCCCTGGGCATCGATTACGTCGATGCGCCGGTGTCGGGCGGAGAGCGCGGGGCCATCGCCGCCACCCTGTCGATCATGGCCGGCGGCGACGGCGCGGTGATCGAAAGACTGCGCCCGATATTCGCCGCCATGGGCCGCACCACCCATGTCGGCCCCGTCGGCAGCGGGCAACTGGCCAAGCTGGCCAACCAGTTGATCGTCGGCGTCACCATCGGCGCCGTGGCGGAGGCGCTGTTGCTGGCCGAGGCGGGCGGGGCGGATGTGGTCGCGGTGCGCGACGCCCTGATCGGCGGTTTCGCCGACAGCACCATCCTGCGCCAGCATGGCGAACGCATGATCCAGGGCAATTTTGTTCCCGGCGGCCATGCCGAGGTGCAGTTGAAGGACCTGCGCACCGGCCGTGCCGTGGCCGACGCCGCCGGCATCACCCTGCCCTTCCAACGGCTGGCCGAGCGGCTTTACGCCGATATGGTGGCCGATGGCCGGCCGCTGCTCGACCATTCTGCCCTGTACCTGACGCTGAAGGACCGCATGCGCGGCTAGGGCCGACCTGTTGGCTTGAGCGCCGGATGAGACCCGCTGACCGGAACCGGTCGGCGGAAAATGGCACCCGTGCCTGGAGAACAAAAATGGTGCGTAAGATCGTGTTGCGCGGCAAGGGCCGCGCGCGAGGCCGTGCGCATGGGGAGGAACTGCGCGACCTGGTGCTGGAGCAGCAGGAACGCTGGACCCAGGCGCTTCAGGACGATATCGGCCTGTCCCCCGCCCCCTATCTGGATCGGCTGTTCGCCGAGACCAATTTCATGCCGGCAATCGAGCGCTGGACGCCCGACCTGCTGGAGGAGGTGCGGGGCATCGCCGAGGGGGCGGGCACCGATTTCCGACTGACCCTGGCCCGGCAACTCAGCGATGAGGAGCCCTGGTTCCGGCGGGAAATCTGGCTGCAATCGCGCATCGCCAAGGGGTGTTCGTCGCTGGGCGTCGATGCCGCACCGGACCGGCCGGCCCTGATCGCCCAGAACATGGACATGCCGCTGTGGCATGACGGACATCAGGTGCTGCTGCACTCCATCGATCCCGACAGCCCGGTGGAAGTGCTGAGCTATACGGTGGCGGGCAAAATCTCGCTGGCCGGGCTGAACAGCGCCGGGGTCGGCATCTGCTGCAATTCCATGAACCATCTCGACCATGATGTGAACGGCCTGCCGGAGGATTTTGTCGTGCGCGGCTTCCTGTCCCAGCCGACATTGGCGGCGGGGCTGGACTTCATGCATCGGGTGCCCCACGCCTCGCCGCAGAATTACGTGGTCGGCGGACCGGGGCACCCGGTGGTGGACCTGGAAGTATCCGCCTCCTCCATCCATCGCTATCGAACGCCGGGCACGACCGACCGGGTGCTCCATACCAACCATCCGTTGGTCAATCCTGATGACGGCCCCTGGCGCCGGCTGCGGGAACTGCTGCCGCCGGACCTGTTCGCCACCCGGTTCCGCAGCACCAGCCAGGCCCGGCTGGCGGCATTGCACCGGCTGCTGGGCCGTCCCGACCAACCGGTCACCCCGGACACGATCCGCGCTGCCTTCAGCCAGCATGACGGCCCCGTCTGCCGCCATGGCGAGGTGGAGGGAAGACGCGACGCCTTCACGCTAGGCTGCCTGATCATGGAACTGTCCGACCGTCCCAGCCTGCATGTGGCCGCCGGGCCCCCCTGTTCAACCCCGTTCCAGATATTCGGGTTCGGAGCATAGCGTGAACCGTCGAAATCAGCCGTTCCCGCCGAAATCCCGCTTGCCAACATGACCACTCGGTCATATTGTATTTCCAGCAGGTCGCCATGCCTCAACGCATCGGACAAGACCCGTATGAACAGGGCTTCACAGCCGTAACCGGCCCCTCGGACAGGTACAGGATGTCGTCTTTCGCAGGCAAGAAGTAGCCCGCGATGACGCCCCCGGCTTGCCTGAACCGACATCAAGGAGAGGATGGCCATGGACGACGCGGACAATTTCCAGGTCGTGACGACGGGCCTTCGCTTCCCCGAGGGCCCGGCATACCTGACCGATGGGTCACTGCTGGTGGTGGAAATCGCCGGACGTGCCTTGACCCGCATCGACCCCACAACGGGGCGGCAGACCGTGATCGCCGACCTGCAGGGGGGGCCCAACGGGGCCGCCATGGGGCCGGACGGCTGGTGCTATGTATGCAACAGCGGCGGCTGGCGCTATGTGACGGAGGGCGGTGTACAGCGCCCCATCGCCCAGGCTGAACAGCCAGGCTGGATCGAACGCGTGCATCTGGCCAGCGGGAGGGTCGAACGGCTTTACGACCGGGCCGGCGACCGGCCGCTGCATTCGCCCAACGATCTGGTGTTCGATCACAAGGGCGGTTTCTGGTTCACCGATCACGGCAAACGCACGGACGACCGGCTGGATATCGGCGGGGTGTTCTATGCCGCGGCCGATGGTTCCTTCATCCGTCACGCCATCGGCCGGCTGATCACCCCCAACGGCATCGGCCTGTCGCCGGACGGCCAGACGCTTTATGTGGCGGAGACGGTGACGCGGCGCCTGTGGGCGTTCGACATTACCGGCCCCGGAACCGTCGCCAGCCATCCATTCCCGTCGCCCAATGGCGGGCGGCTGGTGGCGGGCCTGCCTGACCTGAACAACCTGGACAGTCTGGCGGTGGATGCGGCGGGCAATATCAGCGTCGCCACCCTGACCCGGGGCGGCATCTGGACACTGTCGCCCGACGGCGCCGCCCGGGATTATCTGCCGCTGCCCGATGTCTATGTCACCAACCTGTGTTTCGGCGGGCCGGACCTGTCCACGGCCTATGTCACCCTGTCGGGTTCCGGCCGGCTGATCGCCCTGCCCTGGCCCCGGCCGGGCCTGCCCCTTCATCCCCATCAACGCTGAAAGCGCTGGCGAGATCATGACTCATTTCAAGCAGGACCTGCTGCAGGGCCGAAACGCGTTCGTCGCCGGCGGCACAAGCGGCATCAATCTGGAAATCGCCCGGACCCTGGCCGCATATGGCGCCAAGGTGGCGGTGCTGAGCCGCAGCCAGGACAAGGTCGATGCCGCCGTGGCGGAGATCGGGCATGACGCCATCGGCTTCGCCGCCGATGTGCGCGACTATGCCGCCGTGGAAGCCGCCGTCAAGCAGGCGGCCGCCGCGCTGGGACCGCTGGATATCGTGGTGTCGGGGGCCGCCGGCAATTTCGTGGCGCCCGCCGCCGCCATGTCGGCCAACGCCTTCAAGACGGTGATCGACATCGACCTGCTGGGCACCTTCCATGTGCTGCGCGCGGCGCATGACGTGGCGCGCAAGCCGGGAGCGTCGATGATGTCCATTTCCGCCCCGCAATCGACGGAACCCTATTGGGGCCAGGCCCATGTCAGCGCCGCCAAGGCAGGCATCGACATGCTGACGAAGTCGCTGGCCATGGAATGGGGGCCGGCCGGCATCCGCGTCAACGCCATCGTCCCCGGCCCCATCGACGATACCGAGGGCATGGCGCGCCTGGCCCCCAACCCCAAGGCGCGGGCCGTCGTGGAACGCTCGGTGGCGCTGGGCCGGTTCGGCACCAAGGCCGACATCGCCAACATGGCGCTGTTCCTGGCCTCACAGGCCGCCGCCTATGTCACCGGCAGCATCCTCTACTGCGATGGCGGCCAGGTGTTGAGCGGCGGTGCCGCCATGTCGCCGCAGGCGTTCGCCGGAAATTGATCAGGGACATTTTCGAAGCTCCCCAAGCACCAGCCCGGAGCTTTGCTGACCTATCCAGAACAGGGGGAAAAGCCGTCATGGCCAAAAAACAGGACAAGGTGATCGTCACCTGCGCCATCACCGGGGCCATGCATCTGCCCTGCATGTCGCCCTACCTGCCGATCACGCCGCAGCAGATCGAGGATGAGGCGGTCGCCGCCGCCGAGGCCGGCGCGTCAATCATCCATCTGCACGCCCGCGACCCGGAAACCGGCTTTCCGACCACCGACCCCAAAATCTATGCCCAGTTCCTGAGCAGCATCAAAAGCCGTAGCGACGCCATCATCAACATCACCACCGGCCAGCCCAGCCTGGCGCAGACGCCGGACGCCGTAATGGATGACCGGCTGCGCGCGCCGCTGGAGTTCGCGCCGGAGATCTGTTCCTACAATATGGGGCCGATGAATCCCGGCATCTGGGCCTTGCAGCAGCGGCTGGCCGGCAAGACCACCCAGGATTGGGAAGAGATGTTCATGCGCCTGTCCAAGGGCGTGACCATCGCCAACACCTATGCCAGCATGGAACGGCTGGCCAAGGAGTTGGGGGAGGATCGCGGCGTCAGGTTCGAGTTCGAGTGTTTCGATATCGGCCACCTGCACACGCTGCATTTCATCGCTCAGCAGGGTTGGGTCAAGCCGCCCTTTTTCATCCAGTCGATCTTCGGCTTCCTGGGCGGGCTGGGCGCCGATCCGGCCCATATCATCCATGCCAAGCAGACGGCCGATGCGCTGTTCGGCGATGATTATCACTGGTCGGTGCTGGTCGCCGGCAAGGACCAGATGCGCCTGGGCACGTTGGGCGCCACGCTGGGCGGCAATGTCCGGGTCGGGCTGGAAGACAGCCTGTGGGACAGCCCGCGCCAACTGGCCAAGAGCAATGCCGATCAGGTGCGCCGCATCGTGCGCATCCTGAATGACCTGTCGCTGGATGTCGCGACCCCGGACGAGGCGCGCGCCATGCTGGGCACCAAGGGCAAGGACAAGGTGAATTTCTGATGAGCGATACAAGCCAGGCCGGCGACATGCCGCATTCCGCCGCCCTTTTCGACCGGTCGCGCCGGGTGATGCCGTCGGGCTATACCCGCCACATGGTGGTGGCCAAGCCGCATCCGGCCTATGCCGCCAAGGGTGACGGCTGCAGGATCACCGATGTCGACGGCAATTCCTATATCGACTGGGTGAATAATTTTGCTTCCCAGATCCACGGCCATAACAAGCCTGAGATCGTGGACGTGATCCGCCGGCAGGTGGCGGATCTGATGGTCGCCATCCTGCCCACGGAATGGGAGGTGAAGCTGGCCGAACTGCTGTGCCAGCGCATTCCCAGCCTGGACCGGGTGCGCTTCACCAATTCCGGCACCGAGGCCAACATGATGGCGGTGAAGGCCGCCCGCGCCTTTACGGCCAAACCCCGCATCGCCAAGATGGAGGGCGGCTATCACGGCCAGTACGACCTGCTGGAAGCCAGCTTCCAGCCGCGCCCCGACCAGTGGGGGGACGCCAGTGCGCCCAGGGCCGCAGCCCATCAGGCCGGCACACCGCAAAGCCTGCTGGATGAGGTGCTGATCCTGCCGGTGAACGACATCGCCACGGCCCGCGCCCTGCTGCGTGCCCATGCCGACAGCTTGGCCGCGGTCATCCTGGACCCGTTCCGCCTGCAGGTGGGCCTTGTGGAACCAAGGCACGATTTCCTGGCCATGCTGCGGGAGGAAACGGCGCGGCTTGGCATCCTGCTGATCTTCGACGAGGTGTGGAGCCTGCGCCTGGGCTATCATGGCGCGCAGGGGTGCCTGGGCATCACGCCGGACCTGACCAGCATGGGCAAGATCATCGGCGGCGGCCTGCCCGTCGGCGCCTTCGGCGGCAGCGCTGCCGTCATGTCGGTGTTCGAGGTGGAAAAGGGCGACCCCAGGGTCAAGCATAGCGGCACCTTCACCGCCAACCCGATGTCGATGGCCGCCGGCTTCACCGCCATGGACCTGATGACCGAGGCGGAGTTCGACCGGCTGAACGGGCTGGGCGTGCGCATGCGCGACGGGCTGGAAAGGCTGCGCGTCGATCTGGGCGTCACCGGCCAGGTTCAAGGCAGCGGATCGGTCTCCGCCTTGCTGCTGACCGACAAGCCGATGGGCAATTACCGCGAACTGGTCGCCTGCATCGGCGATGGCCTGCTGGAACGCCAGGGCCTGTTGCAGAAACAGTTGCTGAAAGAGGGGCTGCTGACCATGCGCGGCGGCTATATCGGCTCCACCGCCATGGACGAGAATGATATCGACGCTACCCTGGCCGGCGTAGGCCGTGCCCTGGCGAAAATGAAAACCATGTGAGCCTCCCCCCCCCCAAAGTCGCGCCTCCCTCCCACCCTCGAAAGGCGGAGCCATCCTGTGAGAGCCCTGATCCAGCGTCGCCCCTTCCTGTGCTTCTATCTGCTGGCCATCGCCTTTCCTACGCTGCTTTTCACCTACATGGTGGGGCTGGAGGTGGTGCACCAATCCTGGTATGGGCCGCAATACAGCGTGGTGGGCAATTTCTACGCCCTGCAGGCGGAACTGCGGACCGGCTATCCGGTGCTGTTCGCCCACAAGGATTCGGTGCATCTCTACATCGTCTCCTACATCCTGATGCCCATCGCTGCGCCCTTCCTGTTCTTCCCCTTCGCGCCCACGGTGGCGGCCTGCGTGGTCACGGCCTGGGGCTGGGGCCGGCGGGCGCTGCTGGACCTGCTGCGCCTCTACCTGCCCTTCCAGGGCAGCCTGGGCTGGCAAGAGGGATTGCGCATCTATGCCATCCTGCTGCTGGGTATCATCGCCAGCTTCGCCATCACGCTGCTGTTGACCACAGCCTCCGGGCACCCCGAACAGGCGGCGACCTATGCCCACGCCCTGGGTGCCGACAGCCTGCCGCTGGTGGCCGGCGTCTGGCTGGGTGCCCTGTTCCTGAACCAGGGCGGACTGCTGGAGGAACTGGGCTGGCGCGGCTATGCCCTGCCGCTACTGATGCGGCGTTTTGGCAACCCGCTGCTGGTGTCGATCCTGCTGGGCACGGCCTGGGCGCTGTGGCACTTCCCGCGTGAGGTGCCGGGCCTGCTGACCGGTCAGCAGCATCTGCTGCCGCTGCTGGGCGACCAGCTTCTGTTCATCGCCATGTGCGCCAGCATGTCGGTGGTGGCCACCGCCTTCGTCAACCTGACCGGGGGCAGCGTCCTGCCCGCCATCATGATCCATGGCAGCCTGAACCTCTATTCAGGCATGCTGGAAACCACCCGGATCGGGGTACGCTCCAACCTGAACAGCACCAACCTGATCGTCTGGTGCATCGCCGCCGGTCTGGTGCTGCTGCTGGTCGGGCGCGATCTGGGCTGGCAGCGCCGCCTGGCCCTGAACCCGCTGCCCGTCCGCTGACACCACCATTTTCCGCAGGGAAGAAGCCGATGCTGCGTTTCAGTACATCCGTCAGCCTGATGTTCCGCGAACTGCCCCTGGCGGAGCGCTTTGCCGCCGCCGCCAGGGCCGGGTTCCAGGCCGTGGAGATCCAGGTGCTGATGGAAGGCAGGCCCGCCGACATCGCGGCGGCCGCCCATGATGCCGGCGTGAGCGTCGCCCTGGTCAATGTCGGGATGGGGGATTTCCTGGGCGGCGGCGCCGGCCTGTCCGGCGTGCCGGGCCGGGAGCAGGTGTTCCAGGAGGAGTTGCTGCAGACCCTGGAAACCGCCAGCCTGCTGGGCTGCACCCAGGTCCATATCGGCCCGTCGCGCATTCCCGAAGGGGTGGCGCGGCAAGCCTGCCTGGACCGCTATATCGCCAACGTCCAAATGGCCCTGCCCCTGGCCGAACAGGCCGGTATCCGGCTGCTGCTGGAACCGCTGAACCGGGTGGAGGGGCCTAGCGTGCTGCTGACCGACCTGGAGGAGGCGGTAGCCCTGATCGAAGGCCCGTTCGCCGGCCGGGTGGGGTTGCAATTCGACCTCTATCACATGGTGTTGAACCAGGTGGACGTGCCCGCTGCCTTCCGGCACCATTTCCATCATATCGCTCATATCCAATTCGCCGACGCGCCGGGCCGGCGGCAGCCCGGTACCGGCAGCATCGATTTTCCCGGCCTGTTCGGCATGATCGCTGACAGCCCCTATGCCGGTTGGACCGGGGCGGAATATTTCCCCGCCCAGCCCACCGCCGACACCTTCGCCTGGCTGGAAAGCTGGCACGGACGGCCGGCATGAACGCGACCGCCTTCGCCCGCGCTGTCGGCGATCTGTGCCGGGAGAATAGCCCCGGCGCCGTCTTCCGCCTGGAACGGCTGTCCGACGGGGATTTGATCCATGAACAGGCGGCCGGCCGGTTCCGCGCCGACGACCCGCGCCCGATGCGCCCCGGCGACCGGTTCCATATCGCCAGCATCGCCAAGACCATGACGGCGGCCCTGGTACTGGATCAGGCCGGCAAGGGCGGTTTCGGCCCCCGGGGGCTGGGCGCGACGCTGGGCGACCTGGATCTGTTCCCCGTCTCCGTGCTGGACGCGCTCCACCGCGACGGCGGCGCGGCGATCACGCTGGACCAGTTGCTGACCCATACTGCCGGCATCCGCGACGCCATGGTCGATGACGCCGCCCGGCTGGGCGGCCCGGCACCGGGATCGCTGATCGGCCGGCTGATGGCGCCCGGCGGCGACCCGGCCCGATCCTGGCTGCCCTTCGATCCCGAACAACCGTTCCAGGCCGATGCCGGCGTGCTGAACTGGTATCTGGGCACGAGGCTAGGGGCCGCCGCCCTGTCGGCACCGGGTGCCGCCTTCCATTACAGCGATACCGGCTATGTCATCCTGGGCCTGGCGCTGGAACGGGTGACGGGCCGGCCCCTGGGCCGGCTGCTGCGCGAGGATCTGTTCGCACCGCTGGGCATGGGGTCCAGCTATCTTGCCTATCGCGATGATCCGCCCGGCCTGGATGGCAAACGGTCGCTGGAAAGCGATCCCCATGCCGGTGGCATTCCCTGTCTGTCGGCGGGGGTCAGCCTGTCCTTCGACTGGGCTGGCGGCGGTGTCGTCTCCACCACCGCCGACCTCGCCCGGCTGGCCCGCGCCATCGCTGTCGGAAACCTCGCCCTGAGGGCGGACGGGTGGCGGCAGCCGCCGGGATTGCAGCCGCCGCGCCACGGCGTGGCGCCGGGCCTGTTCCGCTGGGTCTGGCCGGACGGGCTGTCCGGCTGGGGCCATGCCGGGGCGTGGGGGGCGAAGATGCTGGTGCTGCCGGAGGCGGACCTGATCCTGACCGCCAGCATCAATGACAGCGGCCGGGGCGATGACTGGCATTCGCCACTGCTGTCAGCCCTTCTATCCGCATAACCAGGGAAGGAAACAACCATCATGGCCGCCAACGCCGAAGCCTTCATCCAGACCATACTGGGCATGGTCAAGAACCGCGACTATGCCGGCATCCCCGATATCATCGCCCCCGGCGCCGTGCTGCACACGCCCCGCCATTTCAAGCCCATTACCGACATCCGGCATTTCGCCGCCGTGCTGCTGATGGTGCCGCAGGTGATCGAGGGATTTCATTACAGCCGCACCTGGGCGCAGGGCGACACGGCCCTGATGGAATTCAAGGGCACCATCGACGGCAAGCTGATCCACGGGCTGGATATCTTCGTGCTGGATGACGACAACCGCGCCAGCGAGCTGACCGTCTTCCTGCGCCCGACCTCGGCCCACGCCATCCTGGGCGAGGCGGAGGACAAGCTGATCCTGGCCGAGCTGGCCCGCCGCAAGGCCGGCACCCCACCCACCCAATCCGAATAAAGGACCGCGCCGATGGCATCGCCCCGCCTGGGACCCGCCACGCTTCTGGCCTATGCCGCACCGGGGCTGGTGCTGGCGCTGTTCATCTCCCCCTTCCCGTCGCTGGTGGCGGCGTTTTTCGCCAAATATACCGCGGCGACAACGGGGGGGATCGCGACAGTGCTGCTGTTCACCCGTATCCTGGATGGGGTGGTGGACCCGCCGCTGGGCTATCTGTCCGACCGCACGCACAGCCGGTTCGGCCCCCGCAAGCCCTGGATCTTCGCCGGCCTGTTCCTGACCATGGGGGCCATCTGGGCCATGTTCATGCCGCCGGAAGGGGCCGGCGACGGGCATTTCGCCCTGGCCATGGTGCTGCATGCGCTGGGCCTGTCGCTGATCGACATTCCGCTGAAGGCCTGGGCGGGGGAATTGGCCACCGACTATCAGGAACGCGCCCGCATCGCCGGATATGTGACCTTCGCCATCCTGTCCGGCGGCATGATTTTCATGCTGCTGCCGGAGGTGCTGGCGGCCCTGGGGGTGGTGGAACATTCCGCCTTCGACCTGCCGATGATGGCGATCATGGGCAAGGTCGCGCTTGTGCTGGCACCGCTGGCACTGCTGGTTACGCTGGTAATGGTGCCGCAGGGCAAGGGAGCGGCCCAGGCCGCCACCCATGGCATCGCCGAGATCTTCAACACCGTGCGCCACAATCGCCCCTTCTGGACCTTCATGTCGGCCGACGGGCTGACCCAGATCGGGTTCGGCGCCTTCTATGCCGTGTTCTTCGTGGCGCTGGACAGCTATTTCGGGTTGGGGGCGAACGTGCCCGTCATCCTGCTCACCGTCACGCTGTCCCAGCTTGCCAGCATCCCGCTGGTCTCCATGGCGGCCCGGCGCTTCGGCAAGCACCGGGTCTGGGGCGTGGCCTGGATCGCACATAGCGCCGTGCTGCCGCTGATCCTGCTGTTCGGGCCGGGGGATACGCCGCTGCTGCCATTCTGCGCGCTGTCGGCACTGCTGGCTGTCTTGCAGACGCCGCAGATGATGCTGCCCATGGCCATGGTCAGCGACATCGCGGATTTCGATACGATGCGATCGGGCCGTAACCGCCAGGGCAGCTATTACGCCTTCCGTCTGATGTGCCTGAAGGGGATGAGCGCCATTGGTGCCGCCCTGGGCTTCTATGCCCTGTCCGTGAGCGGCTTCGACCCCAAGTCCAGCATCCATGACGCCACCGCCATCACCGGCATGCTGACCGCCATGCTGGCCATTCCCGGCATCACCTTCCTGGGGGCCGGCTTGATCCTGCTGCGGTTTCCCATTGACGCGCGCCGCCACGCCATCATCCGCGCCTGGATCGACCGGCGGCAGGCCCGCGCCCTGCCCTGAACCCATCCGCGGCTTAACCACGGGACAATTAAAGATGACCGAGAACGCCCCCCCTGCGGGCGGCGAAGGGGCCCTGCTGTCCAGCCTGGATGGCGGCCTGCTGCGCCTGACCCTGAACCGCCCGGCCCAGGCCAACGCCCTGGACCTGCCCCTGGTCGACAAGCTGACGGCAGCCCTGGAAGCGGCCGGGGGCGACCGGGCGGTACGCGCCATCGTCATCACGGGCGCCGGCCACGCCTTCTGCGCCGGGGCCGACCTGGCCGCCATGGCCGGCATCATGGAAAAACCGGGCGGCATGGACCGGGTGATGGGCCGCCTGAACCATCTGATCCAGACCCTGGCCGATTGTCCCAAGCCCGTGGTGGCGCGGGTGGCCGGGGCCTGTGCCGGGGGCGGGCTGGGGCTGGCGCTGGCCTGCGATTTCGTGGTGGCGGAGGCCGACGCCACCTTCACCACCGCCTTCGCCCGCATCGGCATGGCGCTGGATTGCGGCACCAGCCATGCCCTGCCCCGGCTGGTAGGCCCCGTCCAGGCCCGCCGCCTGGCCTATCTGGCCGACCGTATCGACGGTACCGCCGCCGCCTCTCTGGGCCTGATCCTGGAAGCCGTGCCGGCCGACCGGCTGGACGCCACGGTCGATGCCCTGGCCCGGCGTCTGGCCGCCGGCCCCACCCTGGCCATCGCCGCATCCAAGTCGCTGCTGAACCAGGCCGCTACCGCGACCTTGTCCGACCAGTTGACGGCAGAGGCGGGCCATGTCGCCCGCCAGATGGCGACGGCCGATGCCCGCATCGGCGTGACCGCCTTCCTGTCCCGTTCCCAACCCGCCTTCACCGGCGAATAGCCGCGCAGCGGCCCATTTGCAGGCCGGCGCCGGGGGAACATAACCATGAAAAGGCAAGCGAGATGACCGACGCCTTGATCTTCGACGCGGTACGCACACCGCGCGGCCGTGGCCGGCAATCGACGGGGGCGCTGGCCGCCCTGTCGCCGGTGGAACTGATGGCGGGCCTGTTGCGCGGGCTGGCCGGGCGGCATGGGCTGGATACCGCCTGCGTGGATGACGTCATCCTGGGCTGTGTGGAGCCGGTGATGGACCAGTCGGCCGATATTGCCCGCACCGCATTGCTGGCCGCTGGATGGGACCAGGGCGTTGCCGGGCTGCAGATCAACCGGTTCTGTGCCAGCGGGCTGGAAGCCGTGGCCCTGGCCGCCGCCAAGGTGGCCGCCGGCCAAGCCGGGCTGGTGGTAGGCGGCGGGGTGGAGATGATGTCCCGCATCCCCATGGGTTCCAGCGGCTTCCCGCCCCTGACCGATCCCGACATCGCCATCCCCAACCGGATGATCCCGCAGGGCGTGTCGGCCGACCTGCTGGCCAGCCTGTCGGGCATCGACCGGCATGCTGCCGATGCCTATGCCGTGGAAAGCCAGCGCCGTGCCGCCCATGCCTGGGCGCAAGGGTACTTCGCCCGCTCCATCCTGCCGGTGCGCGACCGCAACGGCCTGCTGCTGCTGGACCGGGACGAGGTGATCCGCGCCGATGCCGACATGGCCGCCCTGGCCGGGCTGGAACCCAGCTTCGCCGGCATCAGCACCATGGCCGGGTTCGACGCCGTGGCCCTCCTGCGCTATCCGCAACTGGCTGGGCTGACCCATATCCACCATGCCGGCAATTCGTCGGCGATCGTCGATGGCGCGGCGGCCGTGCTGGTCGGTGACGCGACCACGGGCAAAAGCCTGGGCCTGACGCCGCGCGCCCGCATCCGCGCCTGCGTCAGCCTGGGGTCGGAACCGACGGTGATGCTGACCGGCCCGGCGCCGGCCTGCGCCCGCGCCCTGGCCCGCGCCGGCCTGTCCTGGACCGATATCGACCTGTGGGAACTGAACGAGGCGTTCGCCGCCGTCATCCTGCATTTCCTGGCCGAAACCGGGGTCGATCCGCACCGCATGAACGTCAATGGCGGGGCCATCGCCATGGGCCATCCGCTGGGCGCCACCGGCGCCATGATCCTGGGCACGCTGCTGGACGAGCTGGAGCGCACGGATGGCCATCTGGGCGTGGCCACCCTGTGTGCTGCGTCCGGCATGGGCATTGCCATGGTCATCGAACGGATCTGAAGGAAGCAATCCCATGAGCAGCAAAAGCGCCATCCGTACCGAAACCGGCAATGACGGCATCGCCATCCTGTGGTGGGACAGCCCCGGCGAACGCGCCAATGTGATGAACGAAGCCGCACTGGATGATTTCCACACCGCCATGACCGGCCTGCTGGCCGATGATGCGGTGACCGGCATCATCGTCACCGCCGCCAAGGCGGATTTCCTGTCCGGTGCCGATCTGAAGATGCTGACCCGCCTGTTCGACGCCGATGCCGCCAGCATCCAGGCCGGCGTGCGGCGGATGACCGACCTGCTGCGCGCCATGGACAAAGCGGGCAAAGGCATCGTTGCCGCCATCAACGGCCATGCGCTGGGCGGCGGGCTGGAACTGGCGCTGGCCTGCCACCACCGCATCGTTGCCGACGATCCAAGGCTGCAACTGGGCCTGCCGGAGGTGAAACTGGGCCTGATCCCCGGTTTCGGCGGCACGCAGCGGCTGGGCCGGCTGATCGGCGCCCTGGCCGCCGCCCGCCTGATCGGCGAAGGGCGCAGCCTGTCGCCAGCCGACGCGCTGGCCCAGAAGCTGGTGCATCAGGTGGTGCCAGCGGCCGATCTGCTGACGGCGGCGCGTGCCTGGCTGGCCGATCCTGGGCGGACCAGCCGCCAGCCCTGGGATGCCAAGGGCTGGCGGCTGCCCGGCGGGCCGGTGCAGAGCGCCGGCGGCGTGCAGCTTTTCTCCGGCACCGCCGCCACCGTGACCCGCACCACGCTGGGCCATTACCCGGCCCCGGCCGCCGCCCTGTCCAGCCTGTATCACGGCCTGCAATTGCCGTTCGAGCGTGGGCAGCAGGTGGAAACCACCGCCTTTGTGGCCCAGGTCAAGGGGGCGGTGGCGCCAGCCATGGTCAAGACCCTGTTCTTTGCCATGAATGACGCCAATGCCGGCCGGGCCCGCCCGCCCGGACCGGCCCCCGCCGCCATCCGCCATGTTGGCATCGTCGGCGCCGGGCTGATGGGCGCCGGTATCGGCTATGCCGCCGCCAGGGCGGGGCTGACCGTCACCCTGCTGGACCGGGACGCGGCGTCCACCCAGGCCGGCAAGGACTATTCCGCCCGGCTGGTGGAAAAGGACGTCGCCCGCGGCCGCCTGTCGCCGGAAAAGGCCGAGGTGCTGCTGGCCCGCATCCGCACCAGCCTGGATTACCAGGATTTCGCCCCCTGCGACGTGGTGGTGGAAGCGGTGTTCGAGGATCGCGCCCTGAAGCAATCGGTGCTGGCCCGGCTGGAAGCCGTGGTACGCCCCGACTGCCTGATCGCGTCCAACACCTCCACCCTGCCCATCGGCGGGCTGGCGGCCGGCATGGCGCGGCCGGGCCGGTTCCTGGGGCTGCATTTCTTTTCGCCCGTGGAAAAGATGCCGCTTGTCGAGATCATTTCCGGTGCCGAAACGACGGAGGCCGCCCTGGCCGCCGGCTTCGACGCCGTGCGCGCCCTGCGCAAGACGCCGGTGGCGGTGCGTGACGGGCGCGGCTTCTTCACCACCCGCGTCTTCGCCAGCTACATGATGGAAGGCTTGGCGCTTCTGGCCGAAGGGGTGGCACCCGCCCTGCTGGACAATGCGGGGCGGCAGGCCGGCATGCCCATGGGGCCGCTGCGGCTGGCCGACATGGTGAATATCGATCTGGCCGTGAAGATCGACGACCAGACGCGCGCCGATCTCGGCGACGCCCATATCGACCATCCCGGCATGGCGGTCGCCCGCCGCATGGTGGCCCTGGGCCGGCTGGGGGAAAAGACCAGGGCCGGCTTCTACGACCATGCCGGCCGCGACGCCGTTCTGTGGGCGGGCCTTGGCGGCGAATTCCCCCCGGCAGCGCGACAGCCCGGCATCGCCGCCGTGATCGAACGCCTGATGCACATCCAGGCGGTGGAATATCTGCGCTGCCGGGCCGAAGGCATCGTGACGCGCGGGGAGGATGCGGATATCGCCTCCATCCTGGGCTGGGGCTATCCGCCCTTCACCGGCGGCCTGGCCAGCCATGTCACCGGCCAGGGCGAGGCGCTGGTCCGCAGCCGATGCGACGCCCTGGCCGACCTTCATGGCGAACGCTACCGCCCGCCGGCGCAGCGCTCCACAATATGACCAATCGGTCATATTGACGCTTGCCTTGAACATGACCGGTGGGTCATATTTGCATCGACACCTGCTTCGGGATCACCCATGACAAATGCCCTGGACCAGGCCTGCGAGGCCCTGGCCGCCCGCTACCGGGCCGCCACGCCGCGTTCGCAAGCCCTGCATGAAGCCGCCTGCGCCGTGCTGCCCGCCGGCAATACCCGCAGCAACCTGTATTTCGCCCCCTATCCACCGACCATCGCGCGCGGAGAAGGGTCCAGGCTGTTCGATGCCGACGGCAATGCCTATGTGGATTTCCTCAATGATTACAGCGTGGCCCTGTGCGGGCACAGCCATCCGCGCCTGCTGACCGCCGCTGGCGATGTGCTGAAGGACGGCATGTCCTATGGCGGCTGCATCACGGCGGAGGTGACGCTGGGCAATGCACTGCGCCGGCGCTTCCCGCTGCTTGAACGTATCCGTTTCGCCAATTCCGGGACGGAGGCGTCGCTCTATGCCGTGCTGACCGCCCTGCAATTCACCGGCAAATCCACCATCCTGGCCTTCGACGGCGCCTATCATGGCGGGATGATGAATTACGGGCCGGGTGGCGACCGGCTGAACGTGCCGCTCGACCGGGTGATGGTGCCCTATAACGACATCGCCGCCTTCGACGCCGCCATCGCGGCCCATGGCGACCGGCTGGGCGCGGTGGTGATGGACCTGATGCTGAACAGCGCCGGCTGCATCCCCGCCGACCCGGATTTCGCCCGCCATGTCCGCGCCGTCACGGCGATGCGCGACATTCCGCTGATCATCGACGAGGTGATGACCGCCCGCCTGGGCTATGGCGGATTGCAGCAGGCCTATGGTGTGGAAGGCGATCTGGCCGCCTTTGGCAAGATCATCGGCGGTGGTTTCAGCGCCGGTGCCTTTGGTGGACGGGCGGATATGATGGCCGTCTATGACACGCGCGGAACCGGGACCAGCAGCCATGGCGGGTCGTTCAACAACAATGTCTTCTCCATGAAGGTCGGCACCGTCGCCCTGACGGAGGTACTGACCCCGGAAGTGATGCGGACGGTCAACGACCGGGGGGACGCCCTGCGCCACCGGTTGAACACCCTGTTCCAGGGTCACGACGTGCCGCTTTACATGACCGGCATTGGATCGGTCATGAATGTGCATGTCGGGCGCACACCGCTGCGTCGTGCCCCCACCCATCCGGCATCGGCCAAGGCACGGCGGCTGCTGCACCTGCATCAGCTCTGCCAGGGTTACTGGACCGCGCCGCGCGGCATGATCGCCCTGTCGATCGTCAATACCGACGCGGAGATCGACAGCTTCGTCACCGGGATGGCCGACTTCCTGGCTCTCCATGCCCCCATCCTGCGCGACCTGGAGCCGGCCTGATCATGCCCCGCCCCCTCCACCTCATTGACACCATCACCTGTCACGTCGCCGGCCACTGGGCCTTTGTCGAGGTCACCACCGACCAGGGCCTGACCGGCATCGGGGAAGCCACCTACTTCACCCACCCCACCGCCGTGGCCGCCATCGTGCCGGACCTGCTGCCCGCCTATCGCGGGCAAGACGCCTTCCGGCCGGAATACCTGTTCAACCGGGTCATCAAGAAACATTGCCTGCGCGATGCCGCCGCCATGGCGGCGTTGAGCGCCATCGACCAGGCACTGTGGGACATCAAGGGCAAGGCGCTGGGGGTGCCTGTCTGGCAATTGCTGGGCGGCAAGGTCCGCGACCGGGTACGGGCCATTCTGCTGGTGGAAGGACCCAGCCGTGACGATCTGGTCGCCAAGGCGGTGGCCGCAAGGGATGAAGGTTTCACCGCGCTGAAGATCAAGCCCTTCCTGGAGGGCTGGGGCCGGCTGGGCCATGCCCGCGCCCTGCGCGACGTGGTCGCCAACGTGGCGGCGGTGCGGGAGGCCATCGGCTGGGACATCGATCTGGCGGTGGAGGTGCACCGCAACCTGACGCCCGATCAGGCCGTGACCTTTGCCGACGCCGTGCGCCCGCTGATGCTGTATTTCATCGAGGATGCGATCCTGCCCTACAGCATCGACGCCAACAACCACATGTCCGCCGCCATGCGCAGCCCGTCCGCCACGGCGGAGCGGCAGACCAATATCTTCGAATTCCGCGAGACCAGCGACGCCCACGCCGTCTCCATCCTGCGCCCCGATATCGGGCTGGCCGGCGGCTTCACCCAATTGCGCAAGATCGCCGCCATCGCCGAAAGCCGGCATCAGCGCATCGTACCGCATAATTTCACCGCCCCGGTTTCCACCGCCGGCCATATCCAACTGGCGGCCTGCACGGTGAACTGGGACGTGCAGGGCTATGTGCGGGAGGATCGGGCGCCCTGGACTGATGTGGTCGACCGTATCAACACCCTGAAGGACGGGTTCCTGGAAATCCCCGACCGGCCCGGCATCGGCATGGCGCTGAACCGGGAATATCTGGCCGGCGCCCGCTATGTGCCCTTCGGCGACAGTGTCGGTCACACCGCGACCCTGGGCATGGATGGCGGCGTCCGCCTGCTGTGAGCGGTGTGATCCCCTTCCCCTATAGGAAAGACCAGGACATGCAGGACGATCCCCCTATCCTGTCGCTGCTGCGCCACGGCCTGCGTGACGCCGTGGTGGTGATCGTGGGCGGCACCGGCGGCATCGGCAATGCGGTGGCAGCCCAGGCGCTGGCGCTGGGTGCCCGCGTCATCCGCGGCGCCCGCACGGCACCGGCCGGGGCCGGCGAGGGCCGCGACATTACCCTGCCCGTCGACGTCACCGATGGCGCCAGCATCAAGGCCTTTGCCGCCGCCGTGACGGAGCGGGCCGGCCGGATCGACATTCTGGTCAACAGTGCCGGCCTGTCCTTCCAGCTTCCGCCCGGCCGGCCGGACCTGTTGACCGACGACATCGTGGATGCGGTCATGGACAGCAATGCCCGCGGTGCCCTGCTGGTGATGCGCGACATGGCCCCGCTGCTGCGCCGGGGCAACGATCCGGTGATCGTCAATATCTCCTCCATCGCCGCGCGCACCGGCGGGGGCAGCAACATCGCCTATGCCGGGGCCAAGGCCGCGCTGGACACCATGACCATCGGCATGGCCAAGGCCCTGGCCCCGCAGATCCGGGTGCTGAATATCGCCCCCAGCGCGCTGGAGACGGATTTCGTGCGTGACCGCAAGCCGGATTTCCTGGAAGCCACCGCCGCCGCCAGCGCCCTGAAACGGCTGGCCAGCCTGGAGGAGGTGGCCACCGCCGTGCTGGTCGCCGCCCGGTTGCTGACCGCCTCGACCGGCATTTCCATCCCCGTGGATGCCGGGCGCCATCTCTGACGCCGTTCCCGATCGTCTTTCCAAGGAGCCCCCATGGCCCCCGTGATCCTGACCTGTGCCATCACCGGCAATCTGACCCGGCCGGACCAGACCCCGCATCTGCCCATCACCCCGGCCCAGATTGCGCAATCCAGCATCGAGGCGGCGGATGCCGGGGCCGCCATCGTGCATATCCATGTCCGGCATCCCCATGATGGCAGCCCCTCCATGGAGATCGCCCATTACCGGGAGGTGGTGGCCCGCATCCGTGATGCACGGCCCGACCTGATCCTCAACCTGACCACCGGGCCGGGCGGCCGCTTCGTCCCCGATGCGGACAATCCCCGTCTGGCCGGCCCCGGCACCACCCTGCTGCCGCCGCTTGAACGGGTGGCGCATATCCTGGAATTACGGCCGGAGATCTGCACACTCGACCTCAACACCATGAATTCCGGCGATCAGGTGGTGATGAACACAAGACGCACCGTCACCGCCATGGCCGACGCCATCCTGGCGGCCGGCGTAAAGCCGGAAGTGGAACTGTTCAATCCCGGCGACGCCGTGCTGGCGGCGGAACTGCTGGAAGGCCGCATGCCCTCCCCGCCGCTCTACTCCCTGGTGACCGGTGTGAATTACGGCTTTCCGGCTACGCTGGAATCCCTGTTGCTGGGACGCAGCCAATTGCCGGCGGGCGCCATCTGGACCGGCTTCGGCATCGGCCGGCACGTCTTCCCGATGCTGGCGCAATCACTGCTGCTGGGCGGGCAGATGCGCGTCGGGCTGGAGGATGGGGTCTACCTGTCGCGCGGCATGCTGGCCCCCAGCAACGCTGCGCTGTGCAGCAAGGCCCGCCGCATCGCCGAAGATCTGGGTTTCACCCTGGCGGACACTGCCACCGCACGGCGAATGCTGGGCCTTTCCCCGTATGCCGGAACCGCCCGGCTTTAACCGTCGGTCCCTTTTGCATTGGGGTGTTGATTTGGCTCTGACTCAATCTTGATGAAATTCGGAATTCCTCTGGAGTGGATTTTCCATGGGGGTCAGCATGATTCGATCAGGTTTTCCAGATCCAATGTTCGAGGTTGTGGGCATGGTCACCCGCCTTCCGGCAGACCTCGGCAATCGGCGTCCCTTGCTCCGCCCGCTTCAGGATGAACGCTACTTGCAACTCTGTGAACTTCGACGTCTTCATGGAACTCTCCTCGTCCCGATCACGGGATCATAATTGGAAAATTCCAGCTCACACCCGTCCAAAATCGTGGAGGCATGTCACTCCCAAGCTATGCCTGACTGTCCAGTCCAAACGGGGGCCAGTTCAGCACCCTAGATTTGAATGTGCGGAGCTAACTTGTTGATTATGATAGATACCGGGCCATCGCAAAGAGCCGGCCCCAAAAGCAAAAGCCCGGTAATCTGTAGAGTTTACGGGGCTTTTACTGCGTCGGGTTGGATGCAGGGGCAGGATTTGACCGATGCCATGACAATTTTTCAGTGATTATCTGATCAAATATTTCATCACCGGGTCGGGAAGCCTGCCCCCACTCAACCTGTCACCTTCCAGCCAGTCAGAGCTTGTAGCGAACCGTCAAACCATAGGTACGCGGCTCGTTATAGACGGGAAAGTAGAAGCCCAGGCTCGACAGGTCATTCATGTCGGTCAGATAGCGCTTGTCGCCGACATTGCGCACGAACAGCGTGAAGTCGATCCCGGAACTGTGCGCCACGCCCATGTGCAAATTGACTTCGCCATGCCGGTCGCCCGCCATCGGCACCTGATTGGTGGCGCTGAAATTGACCTTGGACTGGTAGGAGAAGTCGGCCCCCACCCGGCCCGTCCAGTCCAGGCTCAAATCAGCGCTGTAGGTGGCACTGCCGCTCATCTGCAGGCGCGGAGCCTTATCAAGGGTATTGCCTTTGAAATCGCCCCGGATGGGATCGATGAAATCCGTGTAGGTGGCATGGACATAGGCGGCACCGAACGTCAGGTCCAGCCCCTGCACGGGACGGGCCTGGATTTCGATCTCGGCCCCATAGATATCGGCATCGGCATTCTGCAAACGCTGCAAGGGCACCCCACCCGCCGGGTTGGGTTCCAGGCTGAAGACCTGCAGGTTGCGGTAATCATAATAGAAGCCAGCCATGTTCAGGCGCACACGGCGATCCAGCAGGTCGGTCTTCAGACCGGACTCATAGGCGTCGATGCTTTCGTTATCCACCGCATTGAACTCGATCCCGTTGAACAGCGCGCCGGTATTGTAGCCGCCGGCCCGCACGCCACGCGAGTAGCTGGTATAGAGATTGGCATTCTCGTCCAGTTCATAGGCGAGTGCCAGGCGCCAGGTCGGCTTTTTAAGGTCGGTGACGGTGCGGCTGGGCAGGTCGATGGTCATGTTCGATGGATTGGCATCGACAAAACCGATCAGCCGGTCGCGCAGCCGCGCCCGCGGATTGGTGTCCGGATTGACCGGCCCGCCATAGGTGATGAAGCTCAGCTTCTTGCGGTCATCCGTGTAGCGCAGGCCGGCGGTCGCGGTCAGCCTGTCGGTCAGTTCATAATCGGCCTGGGCGAAGATGGCCTTGCTGCTGGTCCGCTGCGTGAACACACGCTCCAGCATCAGGACAGAGTTGGCCGGGTCGAAGAAGGGCTTTGTCCGGTCGGGGTTCAGTTCCCGCAGCACGCTGAAATTCGTCAGGCTGGACAGTTCCTCCTGCAGGTAATAGAGGCCAGCCACCCATTTGAACGGGCCCTCGCCATTGGAGGTGAAGCGCAGTTCCTGGCTGACCTGTCTTGACGTTTCCTTCCAGAGCGGCAGTTCCGCCACGGCATAGGGGGAGTAATCGACGTCGGTGTTCAGGTCGCGCTTGTTATAGACATAGGCGGTGATGGAGGTGACGTTGACATCGTCACCATCATGGATCACCGACAGCCGGTCGGCGAAATTGTCCAGGTTCTCGTAATTGTCCAGGACATTGGTGTTCAGTGCATCGACATCCTGGTTGGCGATGTAATGGGTGATGGGGTTCGCGCAAATAGTACGCGCCAGGATCTCCTCACCCGTGCAGGGACGGCCCGTGCGCGCATTGACGGTGCCCATCGACTGATGTCCGAGGGCTGAGGACCGGCTTTTGCCGCCTTCGATCTTGTTATGGATTTCAAGGTCGGGCGACGGGGTCAGCAGGAATTGCAGGCGGCCCGCATAGGTTTCGATGCCGTTGATGTCGCGGCTGTCCTGCAGGTTGGTGGCCCAGCCATCCCGCCGCTTCACCGTCAGTGAAGCCCGCGCCGCCAGGGTATCGTCGATCAGCGTGCCACCGCCCGCCGCATCGAAGAAGATCTGGTTGAACCGGCCCGCCGTGACGGAGGCGGAGAAATCCGGGGAGAAACCGGGCCGCCGCGTCGTGTAGTTGATGACACCGCCCGTGGTGTTGCGGCCGTAAAGCGTGCCCTGCGGCCCTTTCAGCACTTCCACCCGGTCCACGTCGAACACGGCGAACAGTTGGCCGACACCGGAATTCAGGAAAACATCGTCCACCGTCACCCCGACCGCACCGGACGAAGCGGCGTTATAGTCATTCACGCCCACGCCGCGCAGGAAGATTGTGGGGTTCGAAGATTGAAACAGGTTGTTGATCTGCAGGCCCGGCACCGACCTGGTCAGATCCAGACCGTTGCGCACGCCCTGCAGCTCCAGCGCCTCGCCCCCCAGGGCCGTGATGGAGATCGGCACCTCCTGGATATTCTCACCACGCTTCTGCGCCGTGACGATGATTTCATCCAGTTGCAGCCCCTGTTCCTCACCGGCGGCAACGGCCGGCGAGGCCAAGGACAGACCCAGCGCCGCCAGCAAGGCGGTGCTGCTGGCAACAGTACGATGCCGCATAGACATGTTCCCTCCCGAGACATCAATCGCTTGTGATTCTTGCGGCGAACCATTGAAAATCGCCGTCACGCCATTAATTTCAATATTTGCTTATATGTCAAATATAGAAACGACGCCTGCTGGGCTGGCTTCTACGCAACAGGCGTGAATCCGCCCACACCACACAATCAAGAGATTGATTATAAAAGGATAATAGGAGCTGTTGATCCATGTTCGACAAAATGTCGCTGATGGATCGCCAATGAACGGGGCATTTCCATACCGGGCAATTTTCGCATCGGCGGCTTTACAAGTAGCTTGAATCGTGTCAAATAACGAAACCTTATTGATATATGAAATCACTACCACCCTACTTCATGGCACGCCCAGCCCCCCGCGTCCCACCGGGCGCCAAGCTGCCGTGACCATTCACGACAGGGCGGAGGCCGCGAAATGGCCGCTGAAACGGAGACATCCCAATGCCAGATACCGTCGCGGAAGCCGTCGCTTCCGCCCTTGTGCGCCACGGCGTGGAGTTCATTTTCGGGCAGAGCAATCCCACGGCGCTGATGCTGGCGGCCGAGGATGCCGGCATCCGCCAGCTTCTGTACCGGACGGAGAATGCCGCCGGCGCCATGGCCGATGCCTATGCACGCGTTTCCAACCGGATCGGCGTGGTGGCGGCACAGAACGGCCCGGCCGCCACCCTGATGGTCGCCCCGATGGCGGAAGCGCTGAAGGCGTCCATTCCCATGCTGGTGCTGGTCCAGGAGGTTCCGGCCTCCCAGCGCGATCGCAACGCCTTCCAGGAACTGGACCATTTCGCGCTGTTCGCCGGTGTGGCGAAATGGGTGCGCCGGCTGGACGATCCCGACCGGGCCGCCGAATATATCGACCTGGCCATGATCGCCGCCAACAGCGGCCGGCCGGGTCCCGTCGTGCTGCTGCTGGCCAAGGATATGCTGTTGCTGCCGTCCAGGGGTCCCGATGTCGCGCGCCGGCAGGATCTGGGCACCTTCCCGCTGGACCGGCCGCGCCCCGACGGGCACAGCGTCGAACGGGCCGCCGAACTGCTGGCCAATGCCACGTCACCGCTGGTGATCGCGGGTGGCGGCGTCCATACGGCACAGGCGGTGGAGGCACTGGACCGGCTGATCACCATCGGCTGCCTGCCGGTGGCGACCACAAACATGGGCAAGGGTGTGGTGGATGAAACCGGTCCGCTGTCGCTGGGCGTGGCGGCGAACCTGCTGGGGCGCAACGGTCCGGCGACAGCCCACCGGGACCTGATCGCCAAGGCGGACGTGGTGCTGCTGGTTGGCACCCGGACCAACGAGAACGGCACCGACGCCTGGAGCCTGACGGCACCCGGCGCCACCTATATCCATGTCGATATTGACGGGACCGAGGTGGGCCGCAATTACGAGGCGCTGCGGCTTGTCGGTGATGCCCGGGCGGCCATCCAGGACCTGACGGCGGCCCTGCAGCGGCGGGACCTGTCCAAGCGCAGGGACAAGGCCGGTGCGTTGATCGCGGAGATCGCGGCCGCACGGCAGATCCGGGCCGACGCCATCGCACCGCAAATGCAGGCCGATACGCGGCCGATCCTGCCACAGCGGCTGATGGGGGAACTGGACCGCCTGATCGGGCCGGACGATATCGTTGTGGCCGACGCCAGCTATTCCTCCGTCTGGGTCACGGGATACCTGACCACGCGCCGCGCGGGGCAGCGTTTCCTGACGCCGCGTGGCCTGGCGGGGCTGGGCTGGGGCCTGCCATTCGCCATCGGGGCAAAGCTGGCCCGGCCCGGCGCGCGGGTCGTGGGGCTGGTCGGCGATGGCGGCTTTGCCCATGTCTGGGGCGAGTTGGAAATGGCGGTGCGCGAAGGTGTCGCCCTGACCCTGATCGTCCTGAACAATTCGCAACTGGCCATGCAACGGCATGGGGAGAATCTGGGCTTCGGGCGCAGCACCACGGGCATCCGCTTCGTGGAGGTCGATCACGCCGCCGTGGCGCGGTCGGTCGGCGCGCAGGGGCACCGGATCGACGATCCAGACGCCTTCGGCCCGGCGCTGGAACAGGCGCTGGCGTCGGATCAGGTGACGGTGCTGGAGGTGATCAGCAATGCCGATGCCTTCGCGCCGCTGCGCATCTTCGACGGTCAGGAGGCGCGACTGGAGATACCGGCCGGCCCGCATGCGGCCGCCCGCCGGCAGGGCGCCTGACACAATGCCGGAACATGGATATTCCCAGGACCTGTCGGACCTGCCGCCAAGGCTGCTGATCGATGGTCAATGGCGCGATGCGGCGGACAATCGCCGCATCGCCGTGGAGAACCCGGCGACCGGGCGGGAGATCGCACAGGTCGCCGACGCCGCCACGCCGGACGGTTTGTCCGCCCTGGACGCCGCCTGTCGTGCACAGGCCCATTGGGCGGGACAGCCGCCCAGGTACCGCGCGGACCTGCTGCACCGGGCCTGTGACCGGCTGCTGGCCGAGCGGGACCGGTTCGCGCGGGTTATCAGCCTGGAAACGGGAAAGCCACCAGGGGAGGCGCGGGCGGAGGTCGACTACGCCGCCGGTTTCCTGCGCTGGTTCGCCGAAGAGGCACTGCGCATCCATGGTCGCGAACAGCCGGCACCCGGCGGCGGCATGCGGCAGATCATCAGCCGCTGGCCGGTCGGCCCCTGCCTGCTGATCACGCCCTGGAACTTTCCGCTGGCCATGATCACCCGCAAGGTCGGGCCGGCCCTGGCCGCCGGCTGCGCAATGGTGCTGAAGCCGGCGGAACAGACGCCGCTGACAGCCATCCTGTTCTGCCGGTTGATGCAGGAGATCGGCCTGCCGCCGGGTGTGCTGAACCTGATCACCACGACCCGCGCGGAGAGCGTGGTCGGCACGCTTCTGTCGGATGGGCGGCTGCGCAAGGTCTCCTTCACGGGGTCCACACGGGTCGGCCGCCTGATCCTGGCGGGCGCTGCGGCAACCATCCTGCGCAGTTCCATGGAACTGGGTGGCAACAACCCCTTTATCCTGTTCGACGACGCCGATCTGGATCGGGCCGTGGACAGCGCCGTGCAGGCCAAGCTGCGCAATCTGGGTCAGGCCTGCACGGCGGCGAACCGCTTTCTGGTGCAGGACGGGATCGCCGCCGCCTTCACGTCGCGTCTGACCGAACGGTTCGCCGCCCTGCCGCCGGACAGTCTGGGACCGATGATCGATACCGCCGCCCGGCACAATCTTCACGGGCTGGTCCAGGAGACGGTGGCGCGGGGGGCGACGCTTGTGCTGGGGGGTGAGATACCGGCGGGCCCCGGCTATCATTATCCGCCGACAATCCTGACGCAGATCCCGCCTGACGCGCCGATCCTGCACCGGGAAATCTTTGGCCCCGTGGCCCCCATCCAGACCTTCGCGACAGAGGCGGACGCCGTCACCATGGCCAATGACAGCGATTATGGCCTGGCCGCCTATGCCTGCACCCGTGACCTTGACCGTGTGATGCGCCTTCAGGCCGGATTGCAGACGGGTATGCTGGGCATCAATACCGGCATCATCTCCGACCCGGCGGCCCCGTTCGGGGGGATCAAACAATCGGGACTGGGCCGCGAGGGCGGGGTGGAAGGCATCGATGAATATCTGACCACCCGCTACACCGCCATCGCAGCACCACCGGCGCCAAGCCATTGAACAGGAGGAACGACATGCCGCTCAGCGAGATCATGCAGCAACGACTGGAAGACTGGAAACAGGCGGCCATGCAGTTCGCCCCCCTGCTGCTGGGGCAAACGCCGGAACGGCCATTGGCGGATATTCGCGCCGACTACAATCGCGAGCTGGCCCGCAACCTGCCGCCGGCGGGCGTCACCAGCGAGGATGTGGATATGGGCGGCGTGCCTGGCATGCTGGTCACGCCGGACAATGCGCGCCGCGGCCGCGTGCTGTTCTATATCCATGGCGGCGGCTATATCAGCGGGGGACCGTCCGGCTATCTGGGCCTTGCCGGCCATTATGCGCGGCGGCTGGGCGCGCGGGTCTTCCTGCCCGATTACCGGCTGGCCCCGGACCATGCCTTTCCCGCCAGTCTGGATGATGTCGTCACCGCCTGGCGCTGGCTGGTGGAGCGGGAGGGGGGCGCGGCCAACATCGTGATCTCCGGCGATTCCGCCGGCGGCGCCATGGTCGTGTCATCCATGGTCCGGGCACGCCGTCTGGGCCTGGCCCTGCCCGTCGGCGGGGTGGCGATCTCGCCCTGGGCCAATCTGGAAATGACGGGCGCCTCCTACACCACCCGCGACGGCATCGATCCGCTGTGCAACCGGGAAATCCTGACCCTGATGGCCCGCTGCGCACTGGGCACCACGCCTGCCGGCGATCCCGACGCCTCCCCGGTCTTCGCCGATGTGCGTGGCCTGCCCCCCGTCATGATCCAGGTCGGCGAAAGCGAGGTGATGTTGAGCGATGCGTTCCAGTTGGCCGCCCACCTGACCGACCACCGGGTGCGCACAACGCTGGAGGTCTGGCCGGAGATGTTCCATGTCTGGCCGATGTTCACGGACATCCTGCCAGAGGCGCAACAAGCCCTGGACAGCGCCGCCCGGTTCCTGGACAGCCTGCTGCCATCGGCTTGAAGCAAAGGCACCCGGCCGGCATGGCGCTGGCCGGGTGTCAGTTCTTTTCGACCAGAAGTCGCGTCGCCTCGGCCGCCGACGACATCACGGCATCCAAGAAGGCGTCGCGCGATTTGTCCATGCGGAAGGTGGGGGTGACGATGCCCACCGCCCCCAGCACCGTGCCCGCCGCGTCGAAGACCGGGGCGCCGACGGCAATGATGCCGTCCTCCGTCTGCCCGTCATCGGCGGACCAGCCCCGCACCCGGATCTGCGGCAATTCCTTTTCCAGCCCTTTCACCACGGCCTTGCGCTGGCGTTCCGGCAGGGGGGTCAGGGATTCGGCCAGCATCGCCTCGCGTGCCGCCTCGTCCAGATGTGCCAACACGGCCTTGCCCGATGCACGGCGATACTCATACCCCTTCAGGCCGACATAGAGGCCCGAGACCCGCAGCTTCTGCGAGCCTTCGACCAGTACCTTCAGCACCACATTGTTCCCTTCCCGCAGGGACAGGAACGAGGTTTCCAGGGTCTGGGCCGACAGGCGGCGGACGATGTCGGACAGGGACTGTTCCGTGCTTTGCGACCGACGATAGCCACGGGCCAGTACACCGACCCCATCACCCAGTTCCAGCCCGCCATCATCGTTGCGCTCGATATAGCCACGGGCCATCAGAGTGCGCAGCAGGTGGTAACAGGTGGTGATGTTGAGCTTCAGCGCCTTCGACACGTCGCGGATGCTGGGCGGTTGCGGCGCGGCCGCGACGAACTCCAGAAAGGAGAGCGCGCGTTCGACAGTCTGGAGGGTGTAGCCGTTTTCCATGCGACCTACATAAATCAAAACACATTCGCTTGGAATGGCGTATCGGAAGCAGCCTTTCGAACGCGGCCGGCCTAGAGAATACGGGGAATATTCAGGCCGCCCGCCACCCAGATCGGTTGTCCCGTCATGTAGGGAAGCGCACCGGATGCCAGCGAAAGGACCGTGCGGCCGACATCCGCCGCCTCTCCCCAGCGGGGAATCGGCACCCGCCCGCTGGCCAGCAGACGCTTGATCGTGTCATTGCCGACACTGGCCGTCATAGGCGTGCGCATCAGGCCGGGCCGCACCTCATGCACATGGATACCGTCCGGTGCCAGACGGGAGGCGAACAGCGCCGTCATCATGGAAAGGGCCGATTTCGTCACGCAATATTGCGACCGGTCGGTGAAGACGATTTCCGCCGCCATCGAGGTGATGGTGATGATGGAACGATAGACGGGCGGATCGGCGGCACCGGATGCCAGCAGCCGGTTGGCGAAGGCCTGGGTCAGAAAGAACGTGCCGCGCAGATTGATATCGACCGACCGGTCGAAGGCAGCGGCATCCAGGTCCAGAATATCGGTCAGGGGCCGCGCGGCGATCCCGGCATTGTTGACCAGGCAATCCAGCCGCCCGAAATCCCGCTGGATGGCAGCCAGCACATCCGCATGCCGTTCGATCCGCGCGATATCCATCGGGTAATAGCGGCAGGCATCGTTGCGCAACGTGTCGGGCAGCAAGGGTTCGTCAGGCAGGTCAATGACAGCCACCCTGAAGCCGCCGCCGATCAGCGCCTCCGCGATGCCCAGCCCAAGCCCCTGCAACCCGCCCGTCACAATGGCGACGGGCCGCACGTCATTCATGTCGGACATAGTCAGTTTCCTTGAAGGAAAATCGTCACTTGATGGCGACGGGGTTCACGGGCGCGCCCGTGCCCTGGACGATCTTCAGCGGGGCCGCCACATAGAGGAAGTCGTACTGCCCATCCTCGGCACAGTCGTCCGCCAGCTTCGACAGGTTGCACAATTCGGTGAAGGCAACGCCCAGATTGCGCATCAGGGCGCCGTGCAGCGGCAGCATCACCCCGGTCACCGGATCGAGGGTCACCTCGTTCGCCATGGTGTCGGTGACCAGATTGGGGATTTCCATCTCATGGAACCAGCGCACCAGTTCCGGGGAATAGGTCAGACCCGGTTCAATGAAATCGGCGAAAAAGGCGCTGGCCCCGGCGCTGTAATAGGATTCGATGAAGCCGGTGCGGATGACGATGATGTCGCGCTTGGCGATCTCCACCTTCTGCGCGGCGGCGGCGGCCAGCAGATCCTCGTGGCTGAAGGTCTCCCCCTTGTCCAGATAGGGTTTGCCGCGCAGCCGGGCGATGTCCAGCAGAACCCCCCTGCCCGCCACCCCACGTTCGGCGATGGCCTGGACGCTGGCCTTCTGCAATCCGCCGATGGTGGTCTTGGCATCATAGCCGTTATAGAGCTGCCCGTCGTACCAGACATGGCCCAGCGCGTCATATTGCGTGGAACCCTGCAGGTAGGCGGAGATGGCATCATCGGCATAATGCTGGCCGCCGGGAAATTGCGGCCCCTTGCCCCCGATCCAGTGGCCCTCGTCGATGATCTGATACCGTTCGGCCCCCCGGCGACCGGGCCACACGGGGTCACCCTTGGGGTCGGCCATGGGCACCTGCAAGGTGAACAGCTTGCCCGACCGCACCGATGCCAGGGCCGCCAACACCTGCGGCGCACCTAAGTAATTCAGGGACCCGACCTCATCCTCCGGTCCCCATTTCCCCCAGTTTTTGGGCGCATCCTTCAGAAGCTCGCCGATTTCCGGCGTGCAGATATTGCACATGTCAACGCCCCCTCAACCGGCAGCGGCGGCCAGGGGCCGGCTGGTGATGGTCTGGATATTGGTGAATTCCAGCAGGCCGGCCATGCCATGCTCGACCCCCACGCCGGATTGCTTGTGCCCGCCGAAGGGCGCATGCGGGGAAAAGGCGAACATCTCGTTGATCCAGACGGTCCCCGTCTGCAACCGCTCCCCGATGCGGCGAGCCTGCTCCAGATCATTGGACCAAACGGACCCACCCAGTCCGGTCTCGCTGTCATTGGCGCGGCGGATCACATCGTCGATATCGTCATATTTCAGCAGCGGCAGGATGGGGCCGAACGCCTCCTCCGTCACCACCCGCGCATCCTCTGGCGGGTTGTCCACGATGGTGACGGGAATGAAATAGCCCGGACCCTCCGGCACGTCGCCCCCGATCAGGAAACGGTGCCCCTCCGCCCTGGTCTGTTCGATCAGGTTCCGGACCTTGTCGAACTGCATGCGGTTCTGCACGGGGCCCAAATCGCTGCCCTGCATCGACCCGTCGCCGATGCGGATGGTGCGGGCATAGTCCACCAGCTCCCGCGCCAGATCGTCATAGATATCGGCATGGACATAAAGGCGCTTGATGGCCACGCAGACCTGGGCGCTGTTGAAGAAGGCGCCCCAGAACAGGGCAGGCGCCACGGCCTTGGGATCGACATCGGGCAGGACGATGCCGGCATCATTGCCGCCCATTTCCAGGGTTACGCGCTTCAGGGTGCGGGCGGCACTTTCCATCACGCGCTTGCCCGTCGCCGTCGATCCGGTGAAGGATACCTTGGCGATGTCCGGGTGATCGGTGATCCACTGGCCCAGATCATTGCCGCCGGTGACGATATTGACGACGCCGGGCGGCAGGATATCCCGCAGCAATTCCCCCAGACGCAGTGTGGTCAGCGGCGTATAGGGCGAGGGCTTCAGCACCAGCGTATTGCCCGCCAGCAGGGCCGGCGCCATTTTCCAGATGGCCATCAGGATCGGTGCGTTCCAGGGCGTGATGGCGCCCACGACGCCCAGCGGCGTATGGCGGATTTCCACCCGCCGTCCCGCCTCCTGCCGCACCTCCACCGGCAGGGTGAAGGTGGAAACGGCCCGGCACCAGTCGACACAGGTCGCCACCTCCCAGTCGCAGCCCGCGCGGGGGCGGCCCTGTTCCGCCGTCAGCAGGGCCGAGAAGGCGTCCTTGTTGGCCAACAGACAGTCGCCAATCGCGGCCACCAGGGCCTGTCGTTCCGCCACGGGCCGGGCGGACCAGACGGGAAAGGCAGCCTTCGCGGCCTCCACCGCCGCATCCAACTGCGCCCGGCTGGCATCCGGAACCTGGGCGATCACCTGCTCTGTGGCCGGGTTGACCACGGGAAGGGTCTTGTCACTGACCGCCGGCTGGCCGGCAATGGTCATCGTGTAGTCGCCATCGAAGATCATTGAAATTGCTCCTATCGGGCAATCGTATCCGCAAAGAAACGGAGAGCCAGGGGAAGGACAGTGTCGGGAGCCTCCAGGATGGGGGTATGGCCCACTCCCTCCAGCACGATCTGCCGGCCATCGGGAACGCCGTCGGCCACTTCGCGCCCCCAATCGGGCGGACGGGCGATGTCGTCCGCCCCCGACAGGACCAGGGTGGGCACGGCGATGGAAGGCAGAAGGTCGACGGCACTGGTACGGTTCAGCACGCCCACCAGCGCCGGCCAGCGCGACATGGGCGTCAGTTCCAGCTTGTTGCGCCAGGGGCGCAGCATCGGCTGGGCATCGGCCTGCGCCCGCGTCGTGGCTCCGAACATGATGGACATCAGCACATCCAGGTTCTCGCCCACAAAGCCGGTGCGCCGCGCCCCCTCCAGCCAGGCGGTGAAATGCGCCAACTGATCCGGCGGCTCGGCCCGCACCGATGAACCCAGCATGGCAAGGGACGCGAACAGATCGGGGCGCCGGGCGATCATGCGCACGGCCACGTCACCGCCCATCGACGCGGCGGCAAGATGCACAGACCGCAGGCCCAGAATGTCGATCAGGGCATTCATGTCGTCGGCGCAGCAATCCATGTCCACCACGTCACCCGTATGCGGGGCGCTGCTGCCCTGCCCCCGGAAATCCGGGCGGACGAAGCGGAACCGCCCTGCCGCCGCCGGGACCAGCGCGTCGAACATCGACCCGTCCAGCCACAGCGAATGCAGGCAGAAGATCACGGGCAGATCGACCTCTCCCGTATCCTGCACCCACAGGATGGTGTCCCGCACCGGAATGCCGCGCGCCATCGCCATGTCGTTTCCTCCCTTGCCGGTTTTTAGAAATTATAGCCCAGGGTGACACCATATTCGGCCGGGCGCCCCGTGTAGCGCACGATGGTGTCGAAGGCCCGCAGGCTGTTGGTCCAATAGAAGGTGTTGGTAACGTTGCGCCCCCAGACGGACACGGTCCAGCTATCATCGTCCGCCTTCAGGCCGGCGCGCAGATCCAGCGTCGCATAGCCGTCGATCTGTGCATCCGCCTTGTCCTGCGCCGACAGTTGCGGGGACCCGTAGCTTTTGGTCTGCGCCCGCAGGCTGGCACCCAGGAAGGCGACCCGTCGGTCATCCACGGGGAATTCGTAATCCGCGCTGGTCGCCAGGGCGAATTTCGGCGCGAAAGGCAGGGTCGTGCCCGCGAACGACGCCCGCGTGGGGAACAGCAGCCCGCCGACATTATTGGCCCCGACGATCCCGTCATAGGTCTTGATCTTGGCGTCCAGCCAGGTGACGGCGGTGCGCAAAGTCAGCCCCCGGATGGGCATAGCGGTCAGGTCCAGTTCGGCGCCATAGGTGCGTGACTTCGGAATGCTGACCAACTGTTCCAGGGCGCCGAACAGCGGATCGACGGTCTTGCCGCGCGTCTGCTTGTTGGCATAGTCGTAATAGAAGGCGGCCCCGTTCAGCATGATACGATGATCCGCCACGGTCGACTTGAAGCCCAGCTCATAAGCTGTCAGCTTTTCCTGCGGCACCGGATAATATTGCTCCTGGGACGCGCCATTGGCGATGGGGAAGGCCCCGCCCTTGAACCCGCGCGAGGCGTTGGCATATAGCAGCAGACCATCCGTCGGCTTGAAATCCAGCCCCAGGCTCCACGGCACATTGTCTTCCTTCAACGTGCCGTGATAGTCGCCCGACACGCAGGTGTCCGGGTTGATGGAGATGGACTTCCCCGGCACCACGGGCGTGAAGGTCACACCCGGACAGAAGATCGGGACATAAACGGCCGGCATCACGATGTTGAAGAACCGCGTCAGGCCGGGGCTGTTGGGATCGGGTTCCACATAGCCCGGCGTGTCATAGGCGCGGTTGACGGCCGTGCGCTTGCTGTCGGAATAACGGATGCCGGCCTTCAGGGTCAGGTTGTCGGCGACATCAAATTCCAGATTGCCGAAGGCCGCCCATTGCTTGAAGACCTGCCGGCTGTCGAAGCTGTTGGCGGTAAAGCCGTCGCGCGTACCGGTCGATGCCTGCGGATAGATGGCGCCGATATTCTCGTAACTGCCCGTCCGCTGGTAATTGGCTCCGACCATCCAGCGCAGGGTCGCGCCGGCATCGGTACTGGCCAGGCGCAATTCCTGGCTGACATCATCGGCATCGGCATTATTCGACGCCTGATCAAAGGCCGGCAGATCGGTCCCGGAATAGGATGAGGCCTTGCGCTGCCGCAGGTCGCTGTACCCGGTCAGGGCCGTGAGGGTCACATCCTCGGTCAGGTCGTAATTGATGTTCAGCGCCGCCTGATAGAAGCGGTCATCGCGATAGGGGCGGTAATCGGGCGACCAGTTCGCGGCGCGCGCGTCACGCGGGGCGGCAGGCAGCGCCAGCAGCGGCAGCGCCGCCGTCACCGTGCCGCCGAAACCCGATGACCCGATGGGCGCCTGCAGGTCGGCCGGCAGAGTCTTACGCGCCAGTTGCGGCGCCTGCGGATCGGACCGGTTCAACCAGCCGTTCAGGTTCAGTTCCACCCGCAGCGCGTCCGACGCCTGCCAGTCCAGCAGCACGCGGCCGGCCGCGTCGTCCAGTTCACCCAGCTTGTCATCGCGGGTATAGCTGCGCTGCCAGGCATCACCCCGGTTCAGCTTCACCGCCACACGGCCGTTCAAATCATCCGTGATCGGCCCGCTGACAAAACTGTCCAGGCGCACCGTGTTGAAGCGGCCATATTCGGCCTTGATGCCGCCCTGCGCCTGCCGCGTGGGCTTGGCCGCAATCAGGTTGATGGCGCCGCCGGTGGCGTTGGTGCCGAACAGCGTGCCCTGCGGCCCCTTCAACACCTCCACCCGTTCCAGATCAAACGCGGTCAGGGCGGAAAAAGCCGGGATGGCCAGCGGCACCTGATCCAGATAGATGGCGACGTCGGGGGCCGAACTCAGCGAGCTTTCAAAAAAGCCGACGCCACGCAGCGTGTAGACCGGGGAGCCGCTGGGGCTGGGCGTGACGTCCAAACCGGGCACCATCTTCGCCAGATCGGTGACGGCATTCACACCCTGGCTGGCCAGCAGATCGCCATCGAAGGCCGTCACCGTCAGGCCGACATCCTGCAGGCGCTGTTCCCGCTTCTGGGCAGTGACGACAATTTCCAGCAGTTCCGGTTCATTTCCAGCCTGTTCGGCCGGCTGCTGAGCCTGCGCCAGCACCGGCAGGGCGATGCCCAGCATCGCGCCGACAGCAACAGGGCTGAACCGCCGGCGACGGCCGGCAGCCAACTGCTTCCCCTTGTTCATTACTTCCTCCAATCGCGGGCGGTCACTGCCGCCGCTTCTTGTTGCGGCCACTATCCGGGCCCTGGGCGGGTGTGTCAATATCTGTATTGTGTTCATATATTGAAATAATGAAATCTCAGGATCGCGCAACCGCCATCCCTTGATAATTTCATTATTTGCACAAAATTTCATATTTGACACATTGGCGGTTTGCCCGCATAGGAAGGGCAGCCAACCGGAACCCTGATGAAAAGGGAGATCCCCCATGCCCGACCAGCCATTCCGTACCCGGCTTCTGACACGCTCCTACTGTCCTGCCGATCGCTCCGTGCCGTTGATCGAGGAACCGGTAGGCCAGGCCTTGCTGCGGGCCGCGCGCATCCACGGCGATGGCGTGGCGCTGATCGACGGACAGGTCGACCGTGCGGCGCGGCGGCGCTGGACCTTCAATGAACTGGCCGCCGACGCGCAAAGGGTGGCCTATGCCCTGCTCCGGCATTTCGAACCGGGCCAGCATGTGGCGGTCTGGGCCGGCAACCGGCCGGAATGGGCCCTGATCGAATATGGCGCCGCTCTGGCGGGACTGGTGTTGGTCACTGTCAACCCAGCCTATCTGGCCCAGGAACTGGCTTATGTGCTGGAACAGTCGCAGGCCAGCGGCATCATCGTTCAGGACCATTATCGTGGCCGCGACCTGTGCGATCTGATCGACAGCGTGCGCCCCGCCCTGCCCCGCCTGCGCCATGTGATCACGTTATCGACCTGGGATGCCTTCCTGGCGGCCGCACCCGACGGAACCCTGCCCCCCGTGTCACCGGATGCGGTGGCGCAGATCCAGTACACCTCGGGCACGACCGGCTTTCCCAAGGGCGCCTGCCTGACCCATCGCGGGCTTGCCAATAACGGAAGGCTTTATGCACAGGCGATCGGGGCCGGGCCGGGCGACATCTGGATCAACGCCATGCCGATGTTTCACACGGCCGGTTGCGGGCTGGCCACGCTGGGTGCGCTGCAGACGGGGGGAACGCAGGTGATGGCGCCCGGCTTCGACGCGGGTCCCATGCTGGACCTGTTCGAACAGGAACGCGGCACCACCATGATCTGCGTGCCCACCATGCTGATCCGGATGCTGGAGGAACAGGCAAGGCAGCCCCGCGACCTGTCAAGCTGGCGACTGGTCACGCTGGGTGGGGCGCCGGTGCCGCCGGAACTGGTCCGCGACGCCGAAACAATCCTGGGCGTGAAGGTCGCCATCGGTTTCGGCCAGACGGAGGCATCCCCCTATCTGACACATACGGCGGTCGATGATAACTACCCCGCCTGGGTTGAAACCGTGGGCCGGCCTCTGCCGCAGACGGAGGTGAAGATCATCGACCCAGAGACGGGCGATATTGTGCCCCTTGGCGCGACTGGCGAAATCTGCGGACGGGGTTACGGCATCATGACCGGATACCATAACGCACCGGACGCAACGGCGGCGGCCATCGACGCCGACGGCTGGCTGCATACCGGTGATATCGGCAGCATGGATGGACAGGGCTATTGCCGGGTTCTGGGCCGCCTGCGCGACATGATCATCCGGGGTGGCGAGAACATCTATCCGCGCGAGGTGGAAGATGTGCTGATGACCCATCCGGCCATCCGCGACGTGGCCGTGGTCGGCCTGCCGGACCGGGATATGGGGGAAAGCGTGGCGGCCTGTGTGCTGCTGACGGCACCCGGTGCCGCCGACCCCACGGGGCTGGAGGCGTTCTGCCGCGAACGGCTGGCCGGCTACAAGGTCCCGCGCCGCTGGCACTTCATGGATGCCTTCCCGCAGACGGCTTCCGGCAAGGTGCAGAAATATGTCCTGCGCGACCTGCTGTCGAACGGGTGATGCGTGCCTTCCCCGACGCTGGATTTCTATTTCGACTTCATCTCCCCCTATGGCTGGATCGGGGCTGAGCAGGTCGGCGCCCTGGCGCGCCGCTTTGGCCGTGAGGTCCGTTGGCATCCGATCCTGCTGAAAATGACGGTGATCGAGGCCATGGGCCTGCCGCCGCCTCTGCAAACCCCGCTCAAGGGGGCATATATGCGGCACGATATCGGGCGGTCATTGCGTTACCACGGCCTGACCCTGGCCCCGAACGCCCGTTTCAGCTTTCCGCCCCTGAACGCGGCCCGTGCCGTCCTGTGGGCGAAGACATGGGCGCCGGACAGGGTGGAACCCCTGGTCCTGTCGCTTTATCGCGCACACTGGGCGCAAGCGCGGGACATCTCCGTCGCCGAAACGGTGCTGGACATCGTGGCCTCGACCGGCCTGCCCCGCGCTGCGGCCGTGGATGCTCTTCAAAGCGACGGCCTTCGCGATGCCCCCAGGGCCGTCACGGCCGACGCCATGGCCGCCGGCATCTTCGGCTCCCCCACCCTCGTCATCGACGGGGAGGCGTTCTGGGGATCGGATCGGCTCGCAATGGCGGAAGCCTGGCTGCAAACCGGCGGCTGGTGATCTTTTTCCAATTCAAGAGGTATTCATGACCCGTTCCCTGAAGGACAAGACGCTTTTCATCAGCGGCGGATCGCGCGGCATCGGCCTGTCCATCGCGTTGCGGGCCGCACGCGACGGCGCCAACATCGCTATCGCCGCCAAGACCGCCGAACCACACCCCAACCTGCCCGGCACCATCCATACCGCTGCCGACGCCATCCGCGCCGCCGGCGGCAAGGCTCTGCCCATCCTGTGCGACATCCGGGACGAGGCGCAGGTGGAACAGGCCGTGGCACAGACCGTGGCCGCATTCGGCGGCATCGATATCTGCATCAATAATGCCAGCGCCATCAAACTGACCGGCATCCTGGACACGCCCATGAAGCGTTTCGACCTGATGCATGGCGTCAATGGCCGGGGCACCTTCCTGGTGACCCAGAAATGCCTGCCGCATCTGCTGCGGTCCCAGAACCCGCATGTCCTGTCGATCTCCCCACCGCTGCATATGGAGGAACGCTGGTTCGGTCCCCATGTCGCCTACAGCATGGCCAAATATGCGATGAGCCTGGTGGTTCTGGGTGTGGCAGGGGAATATCGCGGACGGGTCGGCGTCAATGCGCTGTGGCCGCGCACGGCCATCGATACCGCCGCCATGGCGGAGTTCAAGCCCGTGGAAGATGGCCGTCCCCTGCGCTCGCCTGAGATCGTGGCCGATGCCGCCCACCTGATCCTCACCGCACCCGCGACGGAGACGACGGGGAACTTCTTTATTGATGATGAGGTCCTGCGTGCGCATGGCCGCACCGATCTGTCACCCTACGCCCCACCGGGCACGGACGATATCGACCTTCTGCCCGACTTCTTCGTGCCCAGCCTGCGGGAATTGCGGGGCTTGCCGGATGCCGACAATCCTTATCACCGGCCAAAGCTCGACTGACCCTCAGCGCACGGCTATGGCCTCGATCTCCACCAGATAGCGGGGTGAGGCCAATGCCTTGACGAAAACCAGCGTACCGGCGGGTGGCGGCGACGGCAGGGCGGGGGTAAAGGCACGCAGGAAGCCAGCCATATCCTCCTCCCGCGTCAGATAGACGGTCAGCTTGGCGACGTCTGCCATGGCCATGCCGCCGGCCGTCAGTACAGCCTCCACATTGGCCAGCGCTGCACCGGCCTGCGCCTCGATCCCGTCGGCGGCGACCCCTTCCGCATCGATGCCGACCTGCCCCGCCACATAGAGCGTGCGCATGCCGGTGGCGACCATGCCCTGACTATGAGCGGGATTGGGACGGGCACCAGGCCGGTTGACGGCTTGCAACATGATGGTCTCCGCAATTTCGAAAAGGATGAAGATCAGCCGCCCAGTTCCGCGACCATCAGGTCGATGAAGCGCCGGACGCGCGGCTCCAGGAAGCGTTTGGTTGGATAGAGGGTGACGATGGACACTTCGTCCATCTCCAGGTCGGGCAGCACCTGACTCAGGCGGCCGGCGGCCAGATGGTCGGCCACCAGGAAATCCGGCAGGAAGGCGATGCCCAGGCCGGCCAGGGCCGCATCCCGGATCGCTTCCCCGCTGTCCAGTCGCAGCCGGCTTCGCCCTTGCGCGCGCACCCAAGTGCCATCCGCGTCACGAAACCGCCAGGCCTGACGACGCGACCCGCTGCTGAAATAAAGACAGTCATGCGCGGCCAGATCGTCCAGGCATTCGGGCCGCCCCCTGGCCGCCAGATAGGTCGGGCTGGCGCACAGGATGGCCCTGTATTTGGTGATGACGCGAGAAACCAGCCGGTTATCGGCGCTGTTGAGACCGATACGGACGGCAAGGTCGAAACCATCCTCCAGCAGATCGGCAACCCTGTCGCTGAAACTCACCTCCACCTGGATATCAGGCCAGGTCCGCAGGAATTTCGCCAGCAGGGGCAGCACGATCAAACGCCCGAATGCGTCCGGAACCGTCATACGCAGCACGCCGCGCGGGGTGCCAGCGGGACTGGCAACACTGGCCTCGGCATCGTCGATGGCGGACAGAATCTGCTGCCCCCGATCATAGAGGACGCGACCTTCGTCGGTCAGGGCGAGGCTGCGCGTTGTCCGATTGAGCAGCCGGATGCCCAGCCGCCCCTCCAACCGCCCAACGGCCTTGCCGGCAGCCGACCGCGTCAGCCCCATGGAACGTCCACCCGCCACGAAGCTGCCGGCATCCACAACAGCCATGAACACCAGGATGTCGTTCATGTTTGCCCGCAGCATGCCGCCCCACAGCTTTCCAATGTACCTTTCTTTCATATAGTGAAATTTTTCATATTTTGGCAATATAAACATTGCTGGGGTGGGTGAGAAGCCGTGGCCAGATCCGGCGTCAATTCTGATCAGTGGGGAAATCCGTTCGACAAATAATCCCTTAATGTCCCCAAAGCCGCCGCCCGTTCATGGGGCGTTGTCGCGGTTTATCGAGCCAACGGGAACATCACCATGACCAACATCGTCCGCACCTTCGATCACGGCGTCTCGTGGGAAAAGGAATTCGGCGTTACCCAGGCCTATGCCGTGAACGGCACGATCCATATCTCCGGCCAGTTCTCCCATGACATGCAGGGAGAATTCGTCGGTCCCGGCGACATCCAGGCGCAGACCCGGCAGACCTTGTCGAATCTGGATCGCGTGCTGGCCGGCTATGGCGTGTCCAGATCGAACATCGCCTATATGGAAATCTATCTGACGAACCCGCAGCGCGATTTCGGCGAGTGCATCACGCTGTTCAAGGAATATCTGGGCACGCACCGGGTCGCCGGAACCTGCCTTGGCGTACCCAGCTTGGTCTTCCCCGACCAAATGATCGAAATCAGCGCCGTGGCGTACATTTAGGGCATTTTCCTATCCGTCGCGGTCATATTGACCCCAACCTGAAAAACTACGCCGATGCAGGTAGTCCATAGGAGGGCCCCCGTGCGCGGGAGGAACCCGTGGGCTCACCTGTACGGCCGCCAGGGGCGGTGATCTGGCGCCGTTCTTGAACCCCCAACTGTCATTGCCTGTTTCATCATTCCCCGGCCCGTTTCAGGATGCCCACCCGCTTCAGATAGGTGCGGATGACATTGCGGGTAACGCCCAGGATCGCGGCCGTGCGCACCTGATTGCCCTGTGCGAAGGCATGGGCTTCATGCATGATCAGGTCGATCAGCCGGTCCAGCAGCTCTGGCTCCCCGCGTTGGAACAGACGGTGGAGCAGGGGACGGATGGCGTCCAGCGGCTCCTGCGCAGCGGCCTGGGGA
>NZ_JAGOGJ010000257.1 GCF_017996735.1 Niveispirillum sp. | reverse complement strand
CACCACATCCGTGCCGAATGTTCCGTTCGTGACGAGTTCACCGCCGCTCGCGGTAATGACCCAATCGGGGTTACTGTTCTGATCGAGAAACGGTCCTTCAGTGTCCACTACTTCCGTCAGCGTCCAATCCGTGTGGCTGGTGCGGGAGAGCTTCTGTCGCTTGTAGCCTGGATGCGTGAGGTACAGCACATCGGCCCGTTGCTGATACTTGAGGCGCGGGAGGTCGCTTTCGGTGTAGGCCGTGCCCACCTGGATGGGCTCGCCTGATATCGCATCCACGATCTGTCCGCCGTCTTTATAGAAGCGGATATAGCCTACCCCGAACTCCAAGATGTAGGCTTGCAAGGTTGAGAAGATAAAGGGAATCAGCCGCGCCGTGGTGGATGCGTGCTTCGCTGCCGCCACAAACCGCGTGCCCGGTCTCCGCATGATGCCGCCCTCGATCAAGGGCAACCAATTAAGCAGCGTCTTGCACCCGTTCTGATACTTCGCCAGTTCGACACGGGCGTGCAGTTCTTCAGACAACTCGCCGCTGCTAAAGTTGTTCAGTGTGACCGTTGAGCGAACCGCCACGCCTAGAGCCTCACATCATCGGTTAAGGTGGTCGAAATCACTTCGCTGGTCGATTGCTCTTGGCCGTCCATCATCTTGGAGACGGACAGTTGCCCCTGGTACGCAGCCATGAGGCCCTGCGCCTTCCCTTGATGCTGCGTGAGGGTCAAGGCCAGTTCCGCCGCCATGCGCTTGGACATGGCGAACGAGAGCCATGAGCCGTAGCGAGAGACGTTCGTTTGCCGGAAGATGTATTCCACGGCCAGCGTGGGCGCATTGGAGAGGACCACCTTGCTCTGTCCGTCCGTGCCAATGCTCACCTTCCACGCGTACTGGTCGTCATCGGTGAAGAGAATCCGCAGGCCGTCCGATGGGTAGACGTATTGATACGACCATCCAAAAATGGGCGTACCCGAGAGTTGCGCCAGCGTGACTTGTTTTGTGCAGCCGTTCCACGGATGCTGCGCGAGCACTTCATCGCGGATCTGCGTAAAGACCGCGTTCGCGGCTCGCGCCACGTCGCTATCATCGGTCAGGCTCAAGATGGGGAGTTCCCCCAGCAGGATCAGGCCGGTATTGACGATGCCGGTTTCTGAGCTAGCGGCCATAGAATCGGTACTCCTTGATCACGGGATTCTGACGGTCCTTGACCACCCGTGTAATCGTCACGGTTCCTAGCACCGCAGGCTCCGGCAGTTCTGCCGGTGGATCGGGCGGCGGCGGCGTAATCACCGGGGGCGGATCTATGGGGTCCGGCGTCACCGGAGGGTCAGGAGGCGGATCAGGCGTCGGGTCAGGGTCAGGCGGCGGCGGCACTGGCGAGGCCGATGTCGTCAGCAGTGCGCCGCTCGAGGGGCCAAGCGCCCCCGCTCCATCGACAGCATGCACCCACCAGTCATATTGCGCGGATGGCTCCGTGGTTTTGGTAATGCTCGTCCCCGATTGCGTGACATAGGCTAAGAGTTCGGAGGTCGGCTCATACGGGTTGCCGACCTTATGAATCCGCACGGCGTAGCTGGACGCGCCAGGCACCGCATTCCACGAAAAGGTGGTCGAGCCATAGGGGATGGTGACATTCCCAGGCGAGAGGTTGGTTGGAGCCACTAAGGGTGGCGGGTCGCCACCGCCAGATGGAACGCCTTGGGCACTGCTGATGTAGGAATGGTCAAAATACAGATAGCTCTCGCGCGACTTCACGCTCCCGGTTCCACCCCAGACGGTAATGTGCGAAACCGAATCCACGGTGATCCGGTCAGTGTTCATGTTCGTCACGTTGATGGTCAGCACATTATTGACCCAGACTTTGCAAATCCCGTTGCGTGATGTGTTGGTCGTGCTTTGCTTGAAATACCATTCGATCTTGGCCCACTGTCCCGCCGCAAAGGTGCTGTTTACCGTGGGGTCCATGCGAATCGTGCCAACGGGGCCACCACCGAACATGTGGGAATTGTCGATATTCGTTTGCTGATAGTTGGCATTGATGTAGTACGGGTTATTCCCGGCCAGGCCGAGAAACAGTTGGTTCATGTGTGGAGTGCCGGCCAGCGTGGTATGCATCCAGGCGATCTTGGTCAAGACGGGGTGCTGTTCCCAGTTGGCGTCGGTCTTGATCCAGAAGCCCAAGAAACATTGATCGTAAGACGCCCCAAAGCTGTAGAAGTTTCCACCGCCGCCGCCATTCCCGCCGACCAGTCCTTGCGGGAACCGTTGCCGAAGGACGTTGGTGGGCGACAAGGGCGCGGTGGCGTCAGAGACAATAGTGGTTTGCCAGCCGGCCGTGTCGTACACGTCCGTCCAACCGTTCCCGACAATCGCATTGTGCGGCTGATCGTTGATGAGGTTCGAGCCGGTCGGTTCATTGGGAAAGGCTGTAGACATCGGCCCTCCAGGCTGTGGCCCCTCCGGTCAGGGAGGGGCCGTCAGGTGTTACGTGCCCACGCAAATCAGTTTCACCACGTCGTTCGCATCCGTCGAGGCAATCAACGTGGGGTCGGTGCCGTTCGTGGTCCAGGCGTAGAGGTCGATGTTGGCCCCGTTCACCACATAGGTAAACGCGGTCACTTCATCGCCGGGGGCCGTGGAACGCAGATTCATTTCAGAGCAGGCCGTTACTGCCGTCAGGCCATGCGCCACACTGGAGGGGTTAGTGCCGTCCAAGGTCACGGACAGGCCCACCACTTTCAGCCCCGCCGCGCCGGTCACGCAGTCTACCCAGCTAGGGGCCGATCCAGTGCCGTTCGTCTTGAGGCATTGGCCCGATGTGCCGGGGGCCAGGTCTTTCAGGTAGTTGCTATCTTCGGCGTAAATGACGCTGTTCGCCGAGGGGCCTTGCGGGACATGCAACGTCCAGCCGACCAGCCCCGCAAACAACATCACCGCGCCGAACAGCGCGAACATGGCTTGATACCGCTTCATAGGTCCTCCTATTGAACGAGGCGTGGTTGCCCGGCTCCGGCGTCCTGCACGCGGTAGCCGTACCGAAGGAAGATGCGCTTCGCGATGTTCGCCGCTTCGCGTCGTTCCCCGGCGTGCTCCGCTTCATCGTGCCGTTTCACCAGGTCCACTAATTGTCGTTCGTGATAGTGATTCATCGCGCTCCGGTGGGGCGAGGCCGAAGCCCCGCCCCGGTTCGGTTACTCGTTCGACACGTAGAACAGCACGCCTTCAATGATGGCTCCGTCCGGCCACGTCCCAGACCCGCCAGAGGTGGCATAGATTGGGATGGGGGCCTTGCTGTCATAGACCCAGAATGGGTTGTCATCGGCGTTCGTGCCGACCGCCATGACGGCTCCGTTGGTGTCCGCGTTCTCCACGTCCACCCCATCCGCGAACACATCCAGCCCAGCCGACACAGCCGTACCGTCGCGCTCCGTGTGCGCCCCGTACCCAATGTCGATGGTGCGGCCCGCCCCAAAAGCGGTCCAGCGCCAATGGCACAAGGTCTTGAGGGCAACGCCCTGCCCAGCAGGGATGTAGGCAATCAAGGCATCGGAGGTGTTGTCTCCCGC
>NZ_JAGOGJ010000157.1 GCF_017996735.1 Niveispirillum sp. | reverse complement strand
ATGGTTTCCTCGCGCTTGAGATCGACGATCGTCAGATCGGCGTCGTAGCCGGCCATGATCCGGCCTTTGCAGGCGATGTTGAACAGCCGCTGCGGCCCCGCGCTGGTCAGATCGACGAAACGGGCGTTCACGTCGCGGTCGCGCAGCAGCAGCGCGGTGCCGTGCGCGCTGTGCGCCTCGCCGATCCCGGCGAGCAGCTCGCGCACCGTCATCAGCTGTTCCTTGACGCAGAAACGGCCGTGACTGCGCAGCCGCGCCAGATCGTCGAGACACGCCGAAACCGCGGCGATCCGCGCGTCGACAAAGGCGTCGGCCTCCGCGCGGCTGCCCGGACGGGCAAAGATCGCCGCATTGCGTTCGTGCATCGCGCGCCGCACGTCGGCCATCGCCTCGCGCCAGCCGTCGGCATCATCGTCGGCGACGAAGCGGCCGTAAACGCCCGGCGCGCCGGTCTTTTTATTCTCCAGCAGCAGGTCGGTCATGCCGCCATAGGCCGACACGACGAAGATGCGGTTGTACAGGTCGGCGCCCGAACGCCCGGCGATCAGGACATTGTCGAACAGGGTCGCGGTCGCGGCCATCGATGTGCCGCCGATCTTCTCGACGCTGTGCCCGCTCATGCCGGCACCGCCTCGACCAGCGGGCCGTGCCGGTGGGGCAGCGGTTCGGGTTCGCCGCGGTGCGCGAGGAACCACGGGCGCGGCTTTTCCACCCCGAACGGCTTCTCCAGCCGGTTGCTGACGGCATTATAGACCAGAAAGGCATTGGCGCGCGGGAACGGCGTGATGTTGCCGTTCGACCCGTGCATGATGTTGCAGTCGAAGATGATCACCGTGCCCGGTTCGCCCGTGGGGGCGACGATGCCGTGGCGATTGACCAGATCGGCCAGGCTGTCCTCGTCCGGGACGCCATATTCCTGCTTCTTCAATGAAGACTTGTAATGGTTCTCCGGCGTTTCCCCCACGCAGGTCAGGAATTCCCGGTGTGATCCGGGGATCAGCATCAGCGGCCCGTTATGCGGCGTATTGCGGGCCAGCAGCACCGACATGGACAGGGCCCGCATGCGGGGCATCCCGTCTTCCACATGCCAGGTTTCGAAATCGGAATGCCAATAGAACTCGCGACCCTGGAAACCGGGTTTGTAGTTCAGGCGCGACTGGTGGATATAGACATCGTCGGCCAGCAGGAACCGCGCCACCTCCGACAGCCGCGCATCGGCGGCCAGCCAGGCCATCATGGCGTTCTGGCGGTGGATCTCGAAGATCGACCGCACTTCCGTGCCGCCGGGTTCGGTGATGATGGTGTCCGGCTTCAGCCCCTTTGGATGGCCCAGCAGGCCGGCCGCCTCGGCACGAAGGGTGTCTATCTCTTCGGCCTCGAACAGATTTTCCAGGACGAGATAGCCGTTTTCCTCAAAGAAATCAGCCTGAGCCTGGGAAAGGGGGGATTGCGGGTGCCAGGCGCCGTGGACTACGGGGTCAAGGCGTGGCAGCAACCGCGCCTGATCGGCGCAGCGGGAGGGGTAGTGATCGGTCATGAGATGGTCTCGCAATAAAATTCCGGGCTTTGGCGACGGCGCATGATCGTCACGCCGCCCTGTCCGCCGGATAGGCGCCGGTCTCGTCATGCACTTCACGGCCGGTCACCGGCGGGTTGAAGACGCAGGCCATGACCATTTCCGTGCGGCCGCGCAGGATGTGCCGGTCGTTCAGGTTCAGCGCATACATCGTGCCGGGCCGGATATCATGGACCTGTCCCGTGGCCAGATCCTCGACGCTGCCCTCGCCGCTGATGCAATAGACCGATTCCTGATGGTTCTTGTAATGCATGGGCAGTTCGGCCCCGGCCAGGATGGTGGTGATGTGGAAGGAGAAGCCCATGCCGTCATCCTTCAACAGCAGGCGGGCGCTTTCCCAGCCGGGGGCCGCGACATTACGGTCGGACGCACGGGCGTCCGTCAGGGTGCGGATGATCATGTTGATATTCCTCGCTGGTTACTCTGCGGCGGCGCTGAAGCGGGGGGCCATGACCATGGCGACGCATTGTTCCAGGATCAGCAGGCCCTGCGACAGTTCGGCCTCGGTGATGGTCAGGGGGGCCAGCACCTTCACCACCTCGTCATGGGCGCCACTGGTTTCGATGATGAGACCGCGAGCGAAAGCGGCAGCCGTGATACGCGTCGCAACCTCACCCGATCCGACATCGATGCCCTGCATCATGCCCCGGCCCTTGACGCGTATCTGGTCGCCATAGGGGGCGGCGATGGCGTGCAGGCGGCGGCCCAGAAGGTCGGCGCGCTGACGCACCGTCTGTTCGAACGCGCTATCGCGCCAGAAATGGCGCAGGGCGGCGGTGGCGGTGACGAAGGCATGGCAATTGCCGCGGAAGGTGCCGTTATGTTCGCCGGGCCGCCACTGGTCCAGTTCCGGCCGGAGCAGGGCCAACGCAAACGGCAGTCCCATGCCGGACAGCGATTTGGCCAGGGTGACGATGTCGGGAATGATCCCCGCTTCTTCAAAGCTGAAGAAGCCGCCCGTGCGCCCGCACCCGGCCTGGATATCGTCCAGGATCAGCAGGGCGCCGTGACGCTTGGCGATGTCGGCGATCTTGCGCAGCCAGTCGGCGGAGGCGACGTTCAGGCCCCCTTCGCCCTGCACCGCCTCCACCAGGATGGCGGCAGGCTGGTCCAGTCCGCTGGACGGGTCGGACAGGCGCTGGTCCAGCAGGTCGGCCGTATCGATATCGGGACCGTAATAGCCGTCGAACGGTTCATGGCTGACATGGTTCAACGGCACGCCGGCCCCGTCGCGCTTGCCGGCATTGCCGGTACAGGCCAGGGAACCCAGGGTCATGCCATGGAAGCCGTTGGTGAAGGCGATGACATGCTGGCGCCCCGTCACCTTGCGCGCCAGCTTCAAGGCCGCCTCCACCGCATTGGTGCCGGTGGGGCCGGTAAACATGGCGCGATAGGACAGGCCGCGTGGGACCAGGATCGTGCGCTCCAACTCAACCAGGAACGCCTGCTTGGCGGCGGTGTGCAGATCCAGGCTGTGGGCGATGCCGTCGGCGGCGATATAGTCCAGCAGGGCCTGCTTCAGCACCGGGTGGTTATGGCCGTAATTCAGGCTGGAGCAGCCGGACAGCAGGTCGAGATAGCGCCCGCCCTGCGCATCCTCCATCCACGCTCCCTGCGCCCGGTTGAACAGGCGCGGCATGGCGCGGGAATAGCTGCGGACCTGTGATTCCAGACGGTCGAAGGTGGTGACGTCGGGCGGGGTGGCCGTCGGTGTCGGCATCATGATGGTTGTTTCCATTTGTTGTTGGTGGGCACGGGGGCCCGGTCAGGCGGCGGCGCGCACGGTGGGCAGCGGGCCGATGGTGACCAGATGTTCGCTCTCGTGCGCGCCGGCGAAGTGGCGTTCGCGATCGAAATGCGCGTCGTGGCGCAGCGTGGCCCCCTGGCTGTCGGCAAAGCCCTGGAACAGCGCCCAACTGGCCCGGTTGGACGGGGTGATGGTGGTGGCGATGGCGGTGACATCGCCCAGGCCGGGGCGGGCCAGCAAGGCCGTCAGCAGGCGGCGGCCCAGCCCCTGGCCGCGAACAACGGGATCGACCGCAACCTGCCAGACGAACAAGGTGCGGGGATCGGCAGGCAGGCGATAGCCCGAAACCCAGCCCACAACCCGCCCCGCGCCCTCGGCCAGGATGCAGCAATCGGCGAAATGGCTGGTCTGCAAGAGGTTGCAATAGAGCGAATTGACGTCCAGCGGCGGGCAGGCCGCAATCAAACGATGGATGGCGGCGCCATCAGCCGCCTGTGGTTTGCGCAAGGAGACAGCCACGTGCCCTTGAGGAAAGTCCGTGGCGGCGGGTTGGTGGGCTGGCAGAGCCATTCTTCACCCCCTTGATATTTTATCTCTCGAATTAAATTGACGGAACCGATGGGTCCCATCTCGGCTGGAGTGGCGCCAGTTTTGACGGAACCTGCCAGTGAGTCAACCTTTTTGCCTGCATAGCATGTACTCACGGGCAGGGATGCCGCATGTTTGGGTGAGAAAATTGCTTCATTATGTGAAATATATTCACGCTTGCCGGCCCATATTGTCCCCGGTAAAGCACAGGGATTCCTACGGACCGCAAAGCGATCGGCGACCATGATTGAACCCCGTACAGAGGCAGCCCTTCGGGCCATCCGACGCATCATGCGCGCGGCCGATCAGGCGGAGCGGCAGTTGGTGACCGCTACCGGACTGACACCGTCGCAGTTGCTGCTGTTGCAGGAATTGGCCCGGCGGGGGCAGGCCACGCCCAGCAGTCTGGCGGCTGCCGTGCAGTTCAGCCAGGCCACGGTCACCAATCTGGTTGACCGGCTGGAGGTGTTGGGTCTGGTCGAACGGCGGCGCGGTGAGCAGGACCGGCGGCAGATCTGGGTGGTGATCACGGTGAAGGGACGGGAAACCCTGGCCAAGGCGCCGGATATGCTCCAGGACCTGTTTTCCGGTCGGTTTCAGCACCTGCCGGATTGGGAGCAGGCTATGGTCGTGGCCATGCTGGAACGGTTGAGCGCCCTGCTGGACGCGGAAAAGATCGACGCTGCCCCCCTGATCGATACTGGCGGACCGATCGACCGGCTGCCATCATGAGCCTGGCAATCAGTCATCGACGCACCGCATAAATCCAGGCTTTGGGTTGCCATATCATATTGAAGAAACGGCCCGGTTCAGGGCGCTGTCCGCGTTGCCAGACGGCGGTAGAGGCCCCATCGATCACGCAGGACATGCCCGACTGTGACGGCCCCGTCACGGACCCTGACAATGCCGGTGCAATGCATCCAGGCGGGCGTTCCGGCTGCTGCATCCCCGAACCCGTCCGCCAGCACACCTTCCTGCCGCGCGTGGAAGGCGACGCGGTCACCGGCAGAGACGAGATCGGTGATGGTGATGGATGATTGTGCAAGGATCCGGTCGACACGGTTCGTGTCGCGCTGATCATCGATCCGCACACCCGTGACATCGGTTAGCTTTCCCGACACCAGCCAATTGCGGACCGTCTGTTCGCCGGCTGGGCTGGGGGGCGCCTCCGGACTGTCCCAGGGGGCGATGGCGGGATTGTCTACGATCATGGCAGGGCCCTCTTCCAACTGTCGCCGCCGCGAGAAATAATCCTGCTCGATGGCGCAGCCGGCCAGCCTGCCGTCCCGTAATTTGTAAAACCCGATGCTTTCCCAGGCCGCCGGCCGCCCGGCATGTCTGGTCGATGCGCCATGTTCGGTGAAGCGCACCGCGATGCAATCGCCCGCCACCATAACCTCATGCGGCGTGAAAACCAGGCCGGGAAACTGCTGGAACTGACGGGCCACGGCCGAACGGTAGACATCGTCGCGGCCGCTGATCACATGGCCGCCGGTATGCAGCGTGTAATCCGTCTGCATGATGTCACCGATCACCGAGAAATCATGCCGGTTCACGAAATCGGTCACATAGCGCCGGAGGATGGAGAGGTTGGCATTCATCGCGGATCGTCCATGGAAGGGCGGGGCATCGGTGCCCGATTTTGCCAGTCTTGGCCACGAACGGGGCCGCATCACCTAACCTTGGATGGGTGTCCATGACGCTTTCGGCCGGTAACAAGGACCGTCTGGATGTTGAGCGACGATTGGGGAAGGGATAGCAGGATGACGCAGAAGAACACCCGGCCAGAAGCGGGGAATACCACCATTGCCGGCCTGCTGGCCGGACAGGCCGTCCTGACACCCGATGCGGTCTTCGGCATCTTTCCCGACAGCCAGATCACTTACGGCGCGTTGCATGCCCGTGCCCTTGCCATGGCCAAGGGGTTGGTCGCGTTGGGAATCAGGCCCGGCGACCATGTGGCGACGCTGATGCCGAACTGTGCCGACTGGCTGCCCTGCTTCTTCGCCGGTCTCTATGCCGGTGCCGTCATGGTGCCGCTGAATGCCCGCTACAAGCGCCATGAACTGTCCTATGCCATCGCCCATTGTCAGGCGCGGATGCTGTTCACGACCGATGCCATCGACGACCATGTCGATTTTGTCGGGTTGCTGGAGCAGACCCTGCCCCATCTGACGGAAGGGGGGGACGCCGGGGCGCCCGATCTGCGGCATGCGGTGCTGATGGGACGCCGACGCCATCAAGGCTTCTTGTCGGAGGACACCCTGATCGAGGCCGGAAAGGGCATTGCCGACAGCGCGGTTGACAATGCCTGGCGGTCGGTGGCGCCGGAGGATGCGGCCGTCATCATCTATACTTCTGGAACCACCTCCGCGCCCAAGGGCTGTGTCCTGTCCCATGCCGGCATCCAGCGGAGCTGGTACACATTTGCCGAGACGGTCGATCTGTCGGCGGCGGACAGGATCTGGATGCCCATGCCGTTTTTCCATACGGGCGGGGTGGGGCCGATGACGGCGGTCCTGTCGCGGGGTGCGGCCTTCATGACACAGCCGCATTTCGAACCGGAGGGGGCGGTGGATCTGATCCGCCGCCATCGTATCGCGCATCTTTATTCCGGCTTTCCGCAAATGTCGCTGACGGTGCTGCAGCATCCATCCTATTCGCGTGAGGCGTTCGGCTTTGTCCGGTCGATGCTGAATGTCGGGCCGCCGGCCACGCAGCAGGCGATCCAGAGGCTGCTGCCGCCGGGGGCTGTGCTGCTGAACCTGTTCGGCATGACGGAAGGGGCGGGCATCATCACCTTCACTCCCGCCGATACGCCGGTGGACTTGCGCGCCGTCACCAGCGGCCGGCCGCCGCACCATACCGAAATCCGCATCTTCGATCCGGACAGCGGCACCGTCTGCCCGCCGGAGGTGATGGGGGAGATCCAGTTCCGGGGTGGTGGTGCCTTCCTGAACTATTACCGCGACCCGGATGCCACGACGGCGGCCATCCTGGCCGGCGGCTGGGTCCGCACGGGTGATCGGGGCCGGATCGATGCCGATGGCTGGCTGCACTATGCCGGGCGCCTGAAGGACATGCTGAAAGTCGGCGGGGAGAATGTCGCCGCCGCGGAGATCGAATTCTTCCTGACCCGGCATCCCGACGTGAAGATGGTTCAGGTGATCGGCGCGCCCGATGCGCGGATGGGCGAGGTGCCCGTGGCCTTTGTGGAGCGGATACCGGGTGGTACAGTGACGCAAGAAGCGTTGATCGCCATGTGCCAGGGGGAACTGGCACGCTGGAAAATCCCGCGCGCCGTGGTCTTTGTCGATGAATGGCCCATGTCATCGACAAAGGTCCAGAAGTTCCGCCTGCGCGCGCTTCTGCCTGAACCCTACCGAACCACCACCATCGGATAGGGGCCGCGAAGGGCCGGGCGTGATTGTCTTGCGCCATGGTTTCCCACCTATGCGGATGGAATGATGAACGCCTTTGATGCCCTTTTCCGGCCCTTCGATCTGGGTCCGCTGCATCTGCGCGGCCGGATCGTGATGGCGCCGATGACGCGCTGGAAATCCCCCGACCAGTTTCCCGGCCCCGATGTCGCGGCCTATTACCGTCGGCGGGCAGAGAACGGTGTGGCTCTGATCGTCACCGAAGGCACGACGATCGACCATCCCACCTCCTCCTACTCCGTGCGGGTGCCGGCCTTCCACGGGGCGGCGCTGGACGGATGGCGGCGGGTGGTCGATGGCGTGCATGAGGCCGGGAGCCGGATCGTACCGCAGATATGGCATGTCGGGCCCATGCGCCATCCCAGCAATGACTATCCCAACCGGCACCTGCCCAATGCCAGCCCTTCCGGCCTGTTCCGGCCCGGCGGAAAGCAGGCATCGGCGCCTTTGACCAGGGCGGAAATCAAGGAGATCGCGGACAGCTTCGCCCGCGCCGCCGCTGACGCGCGGGCGCTGGGCTTTGACGGGGTGGAGATCCATGGCGCCCATGGCTATATCCTGGACGCCTTCCTGTGGGAGGGGCTGAATATCCGTGAGGATGAATATGGCGGCGATGCCGTGGCCCGCACCCGCTTCGCGGTGGAGGTGGTGTCGGCCGTGCGCGCCGCCGTGGGCGCGGACTTCCCCGTCATCCTGCGCGTCTCGCAATGGAAACAGCAGGATTACGGCGCCCGGCTGGCCGAGACGCCGGAGATGCTGAAGGCCATTTTCCAGCCCATCGCCGATGCTGGCGTGGACATGTTCCATTGCTCGCAACGCCGTTATTGGGAACCGGAATTCCCTGGATCGGACATGAACCTTGCCGGATGGATGCGTCGCTTGCTGGGCAAGCCCACCATCACGGTGGGCAGCGTCGGCATGGCCGGTCCCATGTCGGTGACCGATGTCGGGGAACGGGCCGAAGTCTCCACCGACCTTGCCCCCCTGATCGCGCGGCTGGAGGCGGGGGAGTTCGATCTGGTGGCGGTGGGCCGTTCCCTGCTGGCCGATCCGGAATGGGCGCGCAAGCTCCGTGAAGGGCGGCTGGATCAGCTCAAGCCCTTCACCAAGGAGGCGTTGGATATCCTCTACTGATCCGGGGAGACCGTGCCGCTGGCCCGGTATTCCCGGATCAGCAGCCGTCCGCCCGCCAGCGCCGTCAACCCGCCCAGAAGACACCCCGCCAGCGACAGGGCCATAGCGTGACGCAGCGCCTGTGGCCCGTGTTCGGGGGTCAGGGCATCGCTGGCCATGCCCACAGCCAGGGGACCCAGCGCGCCGCCCAGGCTTTGCAGGATGGGGATCGTGGAGGCGGCCAATGCCCGTGCGCGCGGCTGGACCAGCCCCATGACGATGGTGATGACGGGCGGTGCCCAGAAGCCCAGGAAAAAGGTGAAGGCCCCGAACCAGAGGATGGCGCCATCCGCATCGATCCAGTAGAGGGACAGCAGGCCCGTCGGCACACAGGCCAGCAGCCCGCACCCGGCCGTCCAGATCAGCCAGCGCATGTCGCGCGCCCCCAGCTTGTCGGCCATGGTGCCGCAGCACAGGTTGCCCAGCAGAAGTCCGACCGCCAGTGCGGTCCCCATCTTCAGCCCGACATCGGCCGTCGACATGCCATGCACCCGGATCAGGAAAGCCGGCATCCAGGACAGCATGGCAAAGGCGGAAATCGATGCCAGCACGGCCAGCAGGATCAACGCGCGATAGGTCTTCAGCCCCAGGAACGACAGGAAGGTGGCGGCCAGGGGCAGCACCTGTGCCGGCCCCGCCGCCGGGCGGGCCGGTTCCGGCACGGTGAACCGGAACAGCAGCGCCACCAGCAGGCCCGGTGCGCCGACGATCAGGAAGGTGGCGCGCCAGCCCAGCACATCGTTCAGGGCACCGCCCAGGAAGACACCGAAGGCGATACCGAATGCGCTGCCACAACTCATCAACGCAAAGACGCGGGTGCGCAGGCGGGGCGGAAACATGTCGGTCAGCATGGAGTAGCTGGCGGGCGCGCTGCCGGCCTCGCCCGTGGCCACCATCATGCGGCCGATGGCCAGGTGCACATAGCTGGTGGCCATGCCGCAGAACATGGTCATCACGCTCCAGAACCCGACGCAGGCGGCGATCAGGGTGCGGCGGTTGCCCCGGTCGGATATGTGGGCCAGGGGAATGCCTGCCGCCATGTAGAAGGCGGAGAAGAAGACACCCGTCAACAGACCGATCTGCGTGTCGCTGAGGCCCAGATCCGCCTTGATCGACTGGATCAGGATGGTGACGATCTGGCGGTCGACATAACTGATGAAGGCCACCACCATGACCATGGCGAGGGTGTAGTATTTCAGCCGGTCCGCCGTTGCGGACCCTGCCGAAGGCGGGCCAATCATGGTTCGTTTCCTTCCAACTGCTGTTCCGGGCCGTCGGCGGCCTCTTTATCGTCCGTCCAGCGTAACATGCAGGGGGCCCATGGACCGCATGTAGAGCGCGCGGAAATAGGGGGGCGGCCCGTCCGGATGCAGGCGAACCGCCGGGTAGCGGGCCAGCAGCAATGCCACCGCCTCCTGCATTTCCGCCCGGGCCAACTGTGCCCCCACGCAGGAGCGTATGCCGCGTCCGAAGGCCAGATGCGCCGACGGGTCCGGCCGTTCCAGATCGACCTTATCGGGGCAGGGGAAGCGTTCGGCGTCGCGGTTGGCGGCGGCATGCAGCAGGATGATAACCTGGCCCTTGGCGATGGGCACCCCACCCACTTCCGTATCCTCCAGACAGCGGCGGTGGCGGAACTGGACGACATTCATCAGCCGCAGCGATTCCTCCACCAGGGCGGGAAGGACGGTGCCGGGGGCTGCCATGACCCGCGCCTTCAGCGCCGGGTCGGACAGGATCAGGTAAAGGGCGTTGGCGATGCCATGGACGCTGGTATCGGACCCGGCGAAGAAGATTTCGCGGCAGATGCCCATGACGCCGGCCTCGTCCAGGGTGATCCCGTCGACCGAAGCTTCCTGCCAGACGCGGCTGATAAAATCGTCGGCGGGATTGTCGCGGCGGGCCTGGACATAGGGGAGAAGCAGGTCGTTCAGTCGCCGTGATGCCGCAAGTGCCAGATCCCGCAAGCCGGTATCGCGGTATCCCGAAGCGATGAAGCGCACGATGGCCTCGTTCGCGTCCAGGATTTCGTGGACGGTGTCGTCATCGGTTGGCATGCCCAGCAGGGCGCAGATGATGCGCGGCGGGATCTGTGCGGCATAATCGGCGGCCAGATCGACCCTACCCGACGTCGGGAACCCATCCAGCAGGCCATCGATGATGGGGCGGATATGGGCTTCCCGGAACCGTTCGACATTGGTGGCGGACAGCAGGCGGAAATGGAACCGCCGCAGCTTCAGATGCTCCGGCCCCTGGCTCAGCGTGATGTTGGCGCCACCACCCTTGATCGCGACCGTGATCGGGTCGGCATCTCTGTACATATTGGCGAAACGGCTTTCATTACGCTGGCAATCCAGGCACTGCTGGAAATCATGCACCAGCCAGGCTGCGGCCGTTTCATCCCAGACAGGTGCGGGGCCGCCGCTGGAAAGACCGGCATAGAAGCCGAACGGGTCCTTGTCGGTGAAATCCAGGACACTGGCGGTGCGCGGGCAACCATCCGGCCTGTCCGGCGCGTTCTGACCGTCGGGCATCTGCTCCTCCCGTTTTTTGCGAATTCTGATTGCAGCCTAGGTGGGGGCCGTTTGGCGTGAACCTATCGATTGGCAGGTTTCGCAGATGGGCAGGACGTGGACAGTAGGTCCGGGCCTGCCGTGCTGCCGATGGATGATCGCCGCAGTGCCCGTAATGAAGACATTGGTATGGATACGGCTTGCATTGCCGGCGCGATGCAGGCCAATCCTTCCGAAAACGGCACGATCCCATGAAGGATGTGCAAAGGGGAGGTTTGAATGAAACGGAAATCCGGCCTGGCATGCGGCATTTCCATTCTGGCTCTTTCATTGGCCGTTGATGCGGCCTGGGCACAGTCGGCACCAGCGACCGATGATGTAATGCAGCTTGACGAGATCGTCGTGACGGCACGCAAGCGGGCGCGGGGCGAGAGCCTGCAGGACACGCCCATTTCCGCCACGGCCTTCGGTCCTGCCCAGATGCAGGATTTCCTTGTCAACGACATCGTCGATGTCGGCCGGCTGGCGCCATCCGTCGCGTTGCAGCCCTCCGCCCAGAAGGGGGTACAGAATTTCGCCATCCGTGGCATGGGCGTATCGGGATCGACCCCGTCCGACGAGCCGGCCGTGGGCATCTTCCAGGATGGCGTCTATTGGGGGTCCAACTATGGCGCGCTGGGCGACCTGTTCGATGTCGAAAGCCTGGAGATCCTGCGCGGTCCGCAGGGCACCCTGTTCGGGCGCAATGTAACGGGGGGCGCGGTTTCTTTCCGCAGCGCGCGGCCGTCCTTCGGTGAGGCCACCAAGGCCACGGTCGGCATTGGCACCTACGGTAGTTACGAAGCCTCTGCCGTGCTGAACCGCACGCTGGTTGAGGACAAGGTGGCGGCCCGTCTGGCGGTGCAAAGCCGCTGGCTGGATGGTTACTTCACCGATGCCACAACCGACAGCGACTATGGCAAGAGCCATTCCGTCATCCTGCGGCCCAGCCTGCGCTTCACGCCCAGCGACAATCTGGACATCACGCTGATCGGCGAATGGTATTCGGAAAAGGGTGATCCGGTTGTGGCGCGGGGCGTGTCACCCTCCACTCTTCCCGGCTCCCCCATGACCCTGCCGCAGCAGGAGGGCTATCTCACCCCGGCCAATTTCTGGACCGTGGCGCCCGATACGCGCGGCAGCAACGATATCGACGTGCTGTTCGGCGTGCTGGAACTGAACTGGACCCTGGGCGACGGGGTGCTGACCTCGGTCACCGGCTATCGCGATGTGCGCACGCGGGTGCTGACCGATTTCGACGGCACGCCCAGCCGGGCCTTCCTGCAGAGCATCGCGCAGGATCAGGACCAGTTCAGTTCCGAACTGCGCTATGCCATGCCGCTGTCGGACAGTTTCGACTTCACCACGGGGCTGTATTATTTCGAGCAGAGCTTCAATTTCCGCGAGGGGCGCACCCTGAACAATGGCACACAGCGTCTGGCGACCCGGTCTCTGCTGGACAATGACAGTTTTGCTGCCTTTGCCGAGGCCGACTGGCGTCCGCTGGAAAGGCTGACCGTCACCGTGGGCGCGCGCTATACGGAGGAGACGAAGAAGGCCCGTTCGGCGCCGTTCGGGTCCTGCGCCCTGGATTTCTCCACCTGCACCCTGTCGCCGCAGGCCAAGACTGACGACAGCAACCTGTCGCCCAAGCTGGGCCTGGCCTATCAGGTGACGGACGACCAGTTGCTGTTCGCGTCGGCCACACGCGGTTTCCGCAGTGGCGGTTTCTCCCTGCGCGGGACGGCCATCATCGAGCCGTACAAGGCGGAGCAGGTCACCGCTTACGAGGTGGGGTACAAGGCCGACCTGCTGAACCGGCACCTGCGCCTGAACCTCTCCGCCTACAACAATGATTACAAGGATTTGCAGCGCACCGTTCTGGGCACCAGCCCGACACAGGGCGTGGTGCAGTCCGTCTTCAACGCCGCCGACGCCACCATCCGGGGCGTGGAGGTCGAGGCGACAGCCATCCTGACCCAACATCTTTCGGTATCCGGCAGCTATGGTCATACCGATGCCGAGTATAAGAGTTTCGCGGGCGTGGCCAATCCGAGCAGCCGGCAGTTGGTGCGCGTGCCCAAGGACAGCTTTAACCTGACCGCCACCTATGAACGCACCCTGGCCGATGGCGGAGCATTCAAGGCCAATCTGTCCAGCAGCTATACGGGCAGCTATTTCTTCGACGATCCCAACCTGTTGCAGCAGAAATCCTACAATCTGCTGGATGCCAACTTGAACTACACCACCCCGTCGGGTGTCTGGACCGTGTCGGCCTATGGCAAGAACCTGACGCAGGAGAAATATGCCTTCTGGGGATCGACCCTGGGTTTCCTGGGGCAGAACATGTTCCCCGGTGCGCCGCGCACCTGGGGCCTGCGCCTGACGGCGGAATATTGATGGATCGGGACCGGGGCGGGTTGACCGCCCCGGTTCTGTCTTTCACTTGAAAAGCTGACGGCCGGCCAGATCCAGCATGATCTCCTCCGACCCGCCCCCGATGGCGTTGACCCGCACCTCGCGATAGATGCGTTCCACCTTCGACCCGGTGATGTAGGAGGCCCCGCCCAGCACCTGCGCCGCCTCCCGTGCCGCCAGTTCCAGGGTGCGGGTGGCCTGTACCTTCACCATGGCGGCACTGGCGGG
>NZ_JAGOGJ010000156.1 GCF_017996735.1 Niveispirillum sp. | reverse complement strand
AGGCAGTGGTATCCAGCAGGGCCTTGTTGGCGGTGTATTCAGCCGCGAAAATCTCACCGGCGTGGATGGAAGCGTCGGTCATGGTCAGGCCCTCGGTTCGGAAGACAATGCATCGGCCAGGGACACGGGCGTGCCCACGGCATCGGTGATCTTGATATGGTTGGGCCGGGCGGCGAACCGGTCCAGCCAATCGCGGATGGCGGGATAGGAGGCCAGGTCGAACCCACCCTCCTCCGCCACATGGGTGTAGGCATAGAGTGCCAGATCGGCGATGGTGGCCTTCTGGCCCACGAACCAGTCGCGGCCCGTCAGGTGGCGTTCCATCAGCTTCAGCGCCGCATGCCCGTTCTCGCGCTTCACGATCAAGGCGTGGATACGTTCCGGGTCCATCGCCACCTTGTGGGTGATCCAGAACCGGGCCGTGGCGATGTTCGGCTCGTGGCTATACTGTTCCCAGAACAGCCATTGCAGGACAGCGGCCTTGTCCCGGCGGTTATCCGGCCAGAAGGACGTGTCTTCGGCCAGCCAGCGCAGGATGGCATTGCTTTCAGACAGGAAATCGCCGGGCGCCAGCCGCAGCAGCGGAATGCGGCCGTTGGGGTTCAGCGCCAGGAACGCCTCCGTCCGCGTCTCCGCCGCATCAATATCCATCTCCACGCGCTCGAACGGCAGCCCGAGCTGCGTCAGCAGCCAGCGGCACTTGTAGCCATTCCCGGAAGAGAGGTTGTCGTAGAGGCGGAGCATGGTTCGCTCGGATCTTTCGTGTTTCGGGGTTACTCGGCGGCCACTTCGGGATAATCGCGCTTCAGGTCTTCGGGATGCGCGCGGTACCAGAGGCTATCCGCGCTGAAATGCAGTTCATCGGGCCAACCGATGGCGTATCCGTCATGAACGACCTCCAGCTTCTGCTGAAAGAAGTCCGGATCCCGGACGGGGGCCAGTGCCGGCCCCTCAATAAGCGGGCGGAAATCGATGACATCACTGCCACCTTCCTCCCAATGAACCGTCACGGTGAAATCGGGGTTCGCCTTGGCTTCCTTGATGAACCGCATCGCGATCACTCCTTGATCTTCTCCGGGGCCTCACCACGCTGAGCCACTGTCCAGGCCGCATAAAGCTCCGGCAGATGGCGGCGCGCCCAATCCCGGATCGCCCGCAGATCAGACGCTTTAAGCGTCCCTTTGACATCCTCGACTGTCAGACCGTCCAGGTTGATCTTGGCGAAGACGCCATTGCCTTGGATGTGAAAGTGCGGGGGCGCATGATCACGAAAATACATCAAGATCATGAAACCGGCGACATATCCGACGGTCGGCATCCTTTACTCTGCCGCCACCGCCAAGCCCTGGGCGATCTTGGCCTGGATATAGTTGTGGATGCCAGCGGCGGCGTCGCGGCCGTCCTTGATACCCCACACCACCAGGCTGGCGCCGCGCACGATGTCGCCGGCGGCGAACACGCCGTCCAGGTTGGTCATCATGGTGGCGTATTTCACCTGCACGGTGCCCCAGCGGCTGACCTTCAGTTCCGGTACGCCGAACAGGCTGGGGATCTCTTCCGGGTCGAAGCCCAGGGCCTTGATCACCAGATCGGCTTCCATGGTGAAGTTGGAGCCTTCGATGGGCAGCGGCGTCTGGCGGCCCGTGGCATCGGCCACGCCCATATGCATCTTGTAGGCCTTCACGCCGGTGACATGCGCGTCACCCGTGAAGCCTTCAGGCGCCGTCTGCCAGACGAACTCCACGCCTTCTTCCTCGGCATTGGCGGTCTCGCGCTGGGAACCGGGCATGTTCTTGCGGTCGCGGCGATAGACACACTTCACCGACATCGCCCCCTGGCGGATGGCGGTGCGCACGCAATCCATGGCCGTATCGCCGCCGCCGATGACGACAACCTTCTTGCCCTTGGCGTTCAGCTTGCCCGTCTCGAAATCCAGGACGGTGTCGCCCAGGCTCTTGCGGTTGCTGGCGGTCAGGTAATCCAGCGCCGGCACGATACCGTCCAGGCCGGCACCCGGCCCGCCCAGGTCACGCGCCTTATAGACGCCCGTGGCGATCAGCACGGCATCATGTTCGGCGCGCAGGGTGCGCATATCGATGTTGCGACCGACCTCCACACCCAGATGGAACTTGACGCCGCCTTCCTCCAGCAGCTTCCAGCGGCGGATGACCACATCCTTTTCCAGCTTGAAGCCCGGAATGCCATACATCAGCAGCCCGCCGACCCGATCATAGCGGTCATAGACATGAACCTGATAGCCCTTCTTGCGCAACTGGTCGGCGGCGGCCAGACCGGCCGGGCCGGCGCCGATGATGGCGACCGACTGTTCACGCTCCATGCGCGGCACGATGGGCTTGACCCAGCCATTATCGAAGGCCGTCTCGGTGATATATTTCTCCACCGCGCCGATAGTGACGGTGCCATGGGTCGACTGCTCGATGGTGCAGTTGCCTTCGCACAGGCGGTCCTGCGGGCAGATGCGGCCGCAGATTTCCGGCAGGTTGTTGGTCGCCTGCGACAGCTCATACGCCTCTTCCAACCGCCCCTCGGCCGTCAGCTTCAGCCAGTCGGGGATGTTGTTGGAGACGGGGCAATGCACCTGACAGAAGGGCACGCCGCACTGCGAGCAGCGGTTGGCCTGTTCGACCGCCCCCTTGTCGGTGAAGCGGGCATAAATCTCGTTGAAGTCCTGGCGGCGCGCCTCGGCCTTGCGCTTTTCGGGCATGCGCTGTTCGGTATGGACAAACCCGAGCATCTTTTGCGTCGCCATGAAACCAATCCTTGCATCAAACGGGGCGGGGGCCCCTTTCCTGCCGCAGCGCGAAGCAGAAAGGCTCCGCACCGTTGGGAGCGGCGCCAACAGGCGGGTAATCCCCTTTCCCGAATGGCGCCGTCCATGATCATATAAAGCGGAAAATCCACCCCTTCCAGCAGTTTTTACGCGATAGGTCAGTATAACTGACTCTTTATCCCCGCATACTTCCCTTGCATTTCCGCATAAACCCGGTTGAGAGTCGTTCGCAGATGCGAAAATAGGGCCGAAATAGGACTACACTGGTTTACAGCGAGGCAATCCGCCTGTTTTGGGGGCAAATTGGGCATGGCGGTGCGCAACGGACCATGGCCCCGCACGCAAGGCTCAAACTTGCCCCTACCTGCCTCGCCCGCGAAGCTCTTGGGCACCATCGTTGCCAGCCTCTCTCCCGTCACCCCGGCTCAGGCTGGGGTAACGGGAGAGAGGTTGAAACCCCAGCAGCACAGACGTTCGCGGGTGAGGCGGCAAAGAGCGACCTTCCCGCCGTGCCCCACAAGCAAAACGCCCGGCAGGTTTCCCCGCCGGGCGTTCCTTGGTCGACATGGGCCCGCGCAGATTACGCCAGCTCTTCCACCTTCTCTTCGCGCTTGTGCCCCTTCGGCTCGGCATAGTCGAAATCCAGACCGTCGCCTTCCTTGTTCAGGATGACACGCACGGCCCCGCCCTTCGACAGCTTGCCGAACAGCAGTTCCTCGGCCAGCGGCTTCTTCACATGTTCCTGGATGGTGCGGGCCAGCGGGCGGGCACCCATGACGGGGTCGTAGCCCTTCTTGGCCAGCCAGGCGCGGGCGCCATCGGTCAGTTCGATGGTGACGCCCCGGTCGGTCAACTGCGCTTCCAGTTCCATCACGAACTTGTCCACCACGCGGGCCACCACCTCCGGCCCCAGATTGCCGAACGGGATGATGGCATCCAGGCGGTTGCGGAATTCCGGCGTGAAGGTCTTGTTGATGGCTTCCTGATCGTCGCCCGTGCGCACACCGCTGCCAAAGCCGATGGCGTGCTTGGCCATGTCGGCGGCACCGGCATTGGTGGTCAGGATCAGGATGACATTGCGGAAATCGACGATCTTGCCGTTATGGTCGGTCAGCTTGCCATGGTCCATCACCTGCAACAGGATGTTGTAGATGTCGGGATGCGCCTTCTCGATCTCATCCAGCAGCAGCACGCAATGCGGATGCTGGTCGATGGCATCGGTCAGCATGCCGCCCTGGTCGAATCCGACATAGCCCGGGGGCGCACCGATCAGGCGGCTGATCGTGTGGCGCTCCATATATTCGGACATGTCGAAGCGGACCAGCTCGATCCCCAGCGTGCGGGAAAGCTGCTTGGCCACTTCCGTCTTGCCGACACCGGTGGGGCCGGAGAACAGATAGTTGCCGATGGGCTTTTCCGGTTCGCGCAAGCCCGCACGGGCCAGCTTGATGGCCGAGACCAGCGCCTCGATGGCCGGATTCTGGCCGAAGACCATGGTCTTCAGGTCGCGTTCCAGGTTCAGCAGCACTTCCTTGTCGTCGCGGCTGACCGACTTGGGCGGGATGCGCGCGATCTTGGCGACCACGGCCTCCACATCCTTCTGGGTGATGGTCTTCTTGCGCTTGTTCTCGGGCAGCATGGTCTGCGCCGCACCGACCTCATCGATCACGTCGATGGCCTTGTCGGGCAGCTTGCGGTCACCGATATAGCGCGCCGACAATTCCACGGCCGCGCGGATGGCGTCCTTGGTGTAGCGCACCTTGTGATGCGTCTCGTAATAGACCTTGATGCCGTCCAGGATCTTGACCGCATCCTCGATCGACGGCTCATTGACGTCGATCTTCTGGAAGCGGCGGACCAGGGCACGGTCCTTCTCGAAATAGGAGCGGTATTCCTTGTAGGTCGTGCTGCCGATGCAGCGCAGCGCACCGGACGCCAGCGCCGGCTTCAACAGGTTGGACGCGTCCATGGCCCCGCCGCTGGTGGCGCCGGCACCGATGACGGTGTGGATCTCGTCGATGAACAGGATGGAGCCTTCCAGCGCCTCCAGTTCCGAAACCACGGCCTTCAACCGCTCCTCGAAATCACCGCGATAGCGCGTGCCGGCCAGCAGCGAGCCCATATCCAGCGAATAGATGGTGGCCTTGCGCAGTATCTCCGGCACCTCGCCCTGCACGATGCGGCGCGCCAGACCTTCGGCGATGGCGGTCTTGCCCACACCGGGATCACCCACGTAAAGCGGGTTGTTCTTCGACCGGCGGCACAGGATCTGGATGGTACGCTCCACCTCCTGCTCGCGCCCGATCAGGGCGTCGATCTTGCCGGACAGCGCCTTCTTGTTCAGGTTGACGCAATAGGCCTCCAGCGCGTCGGTACCCTTCTTCACCACCTTCTCGGCATGCGCCTCCTCATCCGCACCCGACACCCGCTTGGGTTCGGCGCGGCCGGGGGCCTTGGCAATGCCATGGGAGATGTAGTTGACGGCGTCGAAGCGCGTCATCTCCTGTTCCTGCAGGAAATAGACGGCGTGGCTCTCCCGTTCGGAGAACAGGGCCACCAGCACATTGGCGCCCGTCACCTCTTCTCGGCCGGAGCTTTGCACATGGATGGCGGCGCGCTGCAGCACGCGCTGGAAGCCGGCGGTGGGCTTCGCATCATCCTGACGGGTGGTGACCAGATTGGACAGTTCCCCGTCCAGATATTCGACCAGTTCGGCCTTCAGCTTCGCCACATCGACGCCGCAGGCGCGCAGTACGGCCAGCGCGTCCTGATCTTCTGTCAGTGCCAGCAGCAGATGTTCCAGCGTCGCATACTCGTGACGCCGTTCGTTGGCGTTGGCCAGGGCCCGATGGAGGGTCTGTTCGAGGTTCCGCGACAGCATGATGCGCTAATCCTTTTCCAGGGTGCACTGTAAAGGGTGCTGGTGCTGGCGGGCGAAGTCCATCACCTGGGTGACCTTCGTTTCCGCCACTTCATAAGTGAACACGCCACAAACGCCCACGCCCCGCCGGTGGACATGCAGCATGATCCGGGTCGCTTCATCACGGTTCTTGTTGAAGAAGCGTTCCAGGACATGCACGACGAACTCCATGGGGGTGTAATCGTCGTTCAGCATCAGGACCTTGTACATGGCGGGCTTTTTCGTCTTCGGCTTGGCCTTCACGACCACGCCTGTCGACGCCCCCCCGTTCCCGTGCTTGTCATCCTCAGCCATGGCGGTTAACGATCAATTGATGGGTCCCCTTTTGCGCCCCATGATCATATGAAATGAATCGGCCTCGTTGGAAGGGCGTATCTGCATTGCCGGAAAGGTTTTGCAGAATACTTGAAAACGGGCGGGTGCGGGGCCAAGGTAGCGGCGGCTCCCATGTCCGGGTCAAGCGCCCCTGGCGCCGGTTCCGGCCACAATCATGCCCCTCGCCGCCCCCGGCACCGGCTGCTATAAGGCGCGGACCTCCGTCAGCCGGGACCCAAGACTTTGACCGACCTCGCCCAATATCTCGACGCCGTCCTCCTGGGCCTGTTGGAAGGACTGACGGAATTCATCCCCGTCTCCTCCACCGGCCATCTGATCCTGTTGGGGGAGATGCTGGGCTTCAAGGGTCAGGCGGAGGATCTGTTCAAGGTGGTGATCCAGTTGGGCGCCATCCTGGCCATCCTGCTGGTTTATTTCCAGAAGCTCTGGAGCGTGGTGCGCGGGCTGGTACAGGGCAATGGCGAGAGCTACCGGTTTACTGCCGCCATCCTGCTGGCCTTCCTGCCTGCCGCCGTGATCGGGGTGTTTGCCCATTCCTATATCAAGAGCGTGCTGTTCAACCCCACCGTCGTGTCGGTCGCCCTGATCACCGGCGGCATCGCCATTCTGCTGGCCGAGCGGCTGGTGCCCAAGCCGCAGCATTTCGCGGTGGAGGCGTTCCCGCCGAAACTGTCGCTGTCCATCGGCTTTGCCCAGTGTCTTGCCATGATCCCTGGCGTGTCGCGGTCGGGTGCCACCATCATCGGGGCCCTGCTGATGGGGGTGGAGCGCAAGGCGGCGGCGGAGTTCAGTTTCTTCGTGGCCATCCCCACCATGCTGGGGGCCGCCACCTATGATCTGTACAAGAACCGCGATGTGCTGCAGGTCGACAGTGTCGGCATGATCGCGGTGGGCTTCATCGTGGCCTTCCTGTCGGCCCTGCTGGTGGTGCGCTGGCTGGTGGCCTTCGTGGGACGGCACGGTTTTGCGCCCTTTGCCTGGTATCGCATTGCCATCGGCAGCATCATGCTGGCCTGGCTGACCTTCTTCGCAGGCTGATGCCATGGCCCCGCGCCCGACCCTGTCGCTAAAACCCAAGCCCGCCCCGCAGGCGCCCGTGAAGGCGCGGCGCAAGCCGTTCCGTATCGGCGGCCTGCCGGCCGTGTCGGCCCTGTTCGACCGTGACCCCGAGCGGGCGGAGAAACTGTATTTCGACGACCGGTTGAAGGATGCGGCCGCCCCGTTTTGTGCCCGCATGGCGGCGGCCCGCAAACCCTTCCGTCTGGTGCCGTCGGCGGAGTTGGAGAAGATTGCCGGTTCCGCCATGCATGGCGGTATCGTGGTGGAGGCCGCCCCCCGGCCCGTGCTGCCCTTCACCCTGGATCTGGCCAAGGGCTGGGCGGCGGCGGGTCAGCCGCTGCTGATCCTGGACGGTGTGTCGAACCCGCATAATCTGGGCGCCATCGTGCGCACCGCCGCCTTCTTCGGCGTGGAACGGATCGTCATTTCCGACCATCCGGGTCAGGCCATGCCGTCAGAGGCCGCCTATCGTGTGGCCGAGGGCGGGTTCGAACATCTGGACCTCTACCGTGCCACCGGGTTTGCCGTCATTCTGAAGGCCCTGGGTGGTTTCTACCGCACCATCGGCACGGCGCTGGGTCCCTTTCCCGCCCTGTCCCACCTGTCACGGCAACCGGGCGGAAAGCCGGTGGCCGTCGTCATGGGGAATGAGGAACATGGCATGCCGCCCGACAGTCAGGCCGCCTGCACCGATCTGGTCACCATCGCGGGCAGCGGCCGGGTTCAGTCGCTGAACGTGTCGGCCACCACGGCGATCCTGGTCTTCCTGATGACGCGGGGATAGTTGCCTTCCCGCAACGCCGGGCACAGCCATCCGGCCGCCTGGCTTGCGGGACCCTGTGGTGGCGGGCATCACCGGGGCCGCAGCATGCCGCGATAGAGGCCCGGTTCCGACCCTTCGATGGGGATGGCGCCCACGGCCTTCTGGTAAAACGCCACCGGCCCGGCCCCACCAATGACGGCATAGGCATAACCATCCGCCGCCATGGCGCGCAGGCTGGCCAGCAGCAGCGCCTTGCCCAGGCCCGTCCCCCGTGCCTTCTCATCCACACCCGTGGGGCCAAACAGGCCCCGCGCCGTCACGTCATGGCAGGCGAAGCCCAGCAGCGCGCCCTCGACATCATGGGCGATATGGATGCGCGTGGGACAGGCCGACAGCGCCACCGCCGCTTCCGCCCGCCAGCCCTCGCCAAACCGTGCCTCGATCCAGGGCAGGATCACCGGTGCCTCCGGCGCCAGCGCCCGGCGCAGGGTAACACCGGGCGGCAACGGCTCGGGATCGGCGGGAAGGGTGTAGAGCTTGACAAGAAGATCCATGGATCGATTTCCGGAAATGCCGTTGGTCCGCCTTCCGTACCATCGCCCCGGCGAAAGGCCGGGGACAGCGTAAGGCGGGTTTGCGCCGACAGGACATGCCATCGGCCAACATATCGGCCGGCGCCGGTGGGGGCATCCCCACAATCACCGGTCAATATCCCGGTCGCTGATACCATATCGCGGGGGACACCGCATCTGTACCAGACCGAACCAAGGCTGGCGGACTTGACCATAAATCCGATCACGGATATGTTCCGGCATTCGCTTCGACAGGAGCCTTGATGTTTGGGATTGTCGTCATCCGCTGACCCGCCGCTTTTGGCCGGTCAGTCTTCGCGTAAGCCCATGCCCCACCGCGCGCGCCGCCGGTGGCGGTAAATGGCCGCGTCAGCCCCTATGCTGAACGGACGACGACATCCCCATCATGAATATCTCAAAGCCGGAGCAGCGGACGCTGCACGCCCTGGCCCAGGGGGGCCGTATCAACCTGATCCGTAACGAAGCCGATCATCGCGACATCCAGGATGTGGAATGCCTGACGCGTGACGGCTGGCTGCTGGTGGACTGCACGTTGCTGGTCTTCCGCAAACTGAAGGCACGGCGCCTGATCGCGTCGCGCAATGGCGGGCCCTATCGCATCACGCGCGACGGGCTGGCGGCGGTACGGCCGCAACTGGATAATCGCTGAAATGAAAAGCCCCGGCGCCGTTTTTGGCACCGGGGCTTTGATCCCTTACATGTTCGGGTAGTTCGGACCCCCGCCGCCCTCCGGCACCGTCCAGACGATGTTCTGGAGCGGGTCCTTGATGTCGCAGGTCTTGCAGTGGACACAGTTCTGCGCGTTGATCACGAAGCGCGGATGCTGGCCATTATCGTCGCGCACCACCTCATACACGCCGGCGGGGCAGTAGCGCTGGGCCGGCTCGTCGTAATTGGGCAGGTTATGCTCAATCGGGATCGACGGGTCCTTCAGCTTCAGGTGCGAAGGCTGATTCTCCTCATGGTTCGTGTTCGAAATGAACACGGAGGAGAGGCGGTCGAAGCTGATCACACCGTCGGGCTTGGGATACTTGATCTTCTTCGCCATGTGGGCCGGGGTCAGGCTTTCATGGTCGGCCTTTGTGTGGTGCAGGGTATAGGGCAGGAATTTGCCCAGGCCCAGATCATGCGCCCACATCTGAATGCCGCCATGGATATTGCCCAGCAGCAGCCCGGCCTTCAGGCCCGGCTTCACATTGCGGACCTTGAACAGGTCCTCATGGACCCAGCTATCCTTCCAGGACTGCTCATAGGCCGACAGAGTGTCGCCGCTGCCGATACCACCAACCAGCTTGTCGAACGCCGCCTCGGCAGCCAGCATGCCGGTCTTCATGGCATTGTGGGTGCCCTTGATGCGGGGCACGTTCACGAAGCCGGCGGAACAGCCGATCAGCGCGCCGCCGGGGAAGGTCAGCTTGGGCACAGACTGCAACCCGCCCTCATTGATGGCGCGGGCGCCATAGGACAGGCGCTTGCCACCTTCCAGATATTTGCGCACGAACGGGTGCTGCTTGAAGCGCTGGAATTCCTCGAACGGCGACAGATGCGGGTTGGCGTAATCCAGGTTCACCACGAAGCCGATGGAAACCTGATTATCCTCCAGATGGTACATCCAGGAGCCGCCCGCCGTGCTGCCGTCCAGCGGCCAGCCCTGGGTGTGGATGACCAGGCCCTGCTGATGCATCGAAGGGTCGATCTGCCACAGTTCCTTGATGCCGATGCCGTATTTCTGCACATCGCAGTCCGAGCGCAGATTGAACTTTTCCATCAACTGCTTGGACAGGTTGCCACGCACACCCTCGGCGAAGAAGGTGTACTTGCCGTGCAGTTCCATGCCGGGGGTGAAATTATGGGTGGGCTGGCCATCCTTGCCGATGCCCATGTCGCCCGTGGCGACACCCTTCACGCTACCGTCGTCGTTGAACAGCACCTCGGCGGCGGCGAAGCCGGGATAGATCTCGACGCCCAGTTCTTCAGCCTGACCGGCCAGCCAGCGGCAGAGATTGCCCAGGCTGATGGCGTAGTTGCCATCATTATGCATCAGCGGCGGCAGCAGGAAGTTCGGCACGCGGATGCCGCCCTTGTCCGACAGGATATAGAACCGGTCGTCGGTGACGGGCGTGTTCAGCGGCGCGCCCTTTTCCTTCCAGTCGGGGATCAGCTCGTTCAGCGCGCGCGGGTCGATGACATTGCCCGACAGGATGTGGGCACCCACTTCCGAGCCCTTTTCCAGCACGCAGACACTGACCTCCTGGCCCTTTTCCGCGGCCAGTTGCTTCAGCCGGATCGCCGCGGACAGGCCGGACGGCCCCGCGCCAACGATCACGACATCATATTCCATCGATTCGCGTTCCATACCCCATCCCACCACTTGTTCCCAGCGCGCCTAGCGACCGTTCGTGCCTTTTCCCAGGCACGTATGATCCAGCCGCGGCGCGGCTGCCGGCCCTTCCAGCGGGGCCGGTCCTCTACGATGCTGTTAAGACAGCATAGGCCGGTGGTAGGGTCAAACCATGATTGGCGTCGTTGAATCCGTCTCCGCCTTGCGGTTCCTGCTGGACTGCGGGGTTGATGAGGTGATCGGGGAAGAGCCGACCGACTGGTCGGCGCTGTCCCCCCGTCCGCGTGGGCAGGCGCCGGCGGCGGCGCCCGATCTTTCCCGGCCCCCTGCCGCGATGGCCCCGCCCCTCCCGGCAGGCGCGCCGGGGCCGCGACAAAATGCGCCCGCCCCCGCCGCGCCGCGGCCGGCCGATCCGGGTCCCCTGGGGGCGGCGGAGGCGGGGCAGTCGGCCCGCGCGGCGGCATCGGCCGCCAAAACCCTGGATGAATTGAAAGAGGCGCTGGCCGCCTTCGAAGGCTGCGCCCTGAAGAAGACGGCCACCAATCTGGTGTTCGGCACAGGCCTCCGGTCGGCCCGCATCATGCTGATCGGCGAGGCACCGGGCGAGCACGAGGACCGGCAGGGCCTGCCCTTCGTGGGGCCGGCGGGGCAGTTGCTGGACCGCATGCTGGGCGCCATCGGGCTGGACCGGCATGCCGACGATCCCGCCAAGGCCGTTTATATCACCAACATGCTGCCCTGGCGCCCGCCCGGCAACCGCAGCCCGACCGACAGCGAGATCGCGGCCTGCATGCCCTTCATGGTGCGGCATATCGAATTGCTGGCGCCGGATTTCCTGATCTTCGCGGGCGGAATCAGTGCCAAGGCCATGTTGAACCGGACGGAAGGCATCACACGCCTGCGCGGCCGCTGGTTCGATTATGGCAGTGCCGGGCTGAAAAAGCCGGTGGCGGCCATGCCCATGCTTCACCCCGCCTATCTGCTGCGCAACCCGGATGCCAAGCGCGAGGCCTGGAAGGATTTGCTGGCGCTCCATGTCCGGTTGCAATCCGGACAGCCGGCCTGATCAGGGCCTCAGGCGCCGTCCGGGCGCCCTGTTTGCGCGCGGCACCTGGGATTTTCTCCAGGCGCCGTTGCGCGTGATGAAAGAAGCAGCAGAAAGCAATGGAATAATTTTTGGTTGGATTAGGCCTAACTGTTGCGGGCACGCGTCTTGCAACGTACCTTGGCCTCGCTGGGGGACAGCCGACGGGGGTATGCCAGCCGAGAGGCCGTTGATGAAAACGGCGACGGCTTTCCGGGAAAGACCAACGTCGGGCCTGTGTCGCGGCATTGTTGCAACCGGCAGATAAACGCCCGTCAGAACAGGTTTTCCCGCAAGAATGGCGCTCCAGCAACGGCTCGATATACGCCAGTCGCAGTCACTGGTGATGACGCCGCAGCTTCAGCAGGCGATCAAGCTTCTTCAGCTTTCGAACCTGGAGCTGGCTGAGTACGTGGATTCAGAGCTGGAACGCAACCCGCTGCTGGAACGGGACGACGGTGCGGGCTGGAACGACGCACCCACCACCGGCGTCGACCGGGAGGAGGCCCCGGCCCCGGTAAATGAGAGCCGGGTGGCCGACACGGTGGAACTGGCCACGTCCGACCGGATGGCCGGGTCCAACGATGCCCCCCTCGATACCGATTACGAGAATGTCTATACCAACAGTTCCACGGCCGACATGGAGAATGCCGGCCTGGGTTCGGGGGAGCAGTTTGGCGACTGGTCGTCCCGGTCAGGCGGCTTCGACGATGATGGGGAGGGGTTCGAGGCAACCCTGACCGAACGGCCCAAGCTGCGCGACCATCTGGAAGAACAGATCACCATGGATCTGGCCGACCGGCTGGACCGCATGGTCGCCTATGCCCTGCTGGACCATCTGGACGAGGCCGGGTACTTCACCGGCAGCCTGGAAGAAGTGGCGGCCCAACTGGGCTGCGGGCTGGAGCAGGTGGAAAATGTGTTGAAGCGCATGCAGCGCTTCGACCCCGCCGGCATCTTTGCCCGCACGCTGGCCGAATGCCTGGGCAACCAGTTGCGGGAGAAGAACCGCCTGGACCCCTGCATGCAGGCGCTGCTGAACAACCTGCCCCTGCTGGCGGCGCGCAACCTTCAGCAATTGCTGAAGGTTTGCGGCTGTGACGCCGAAGATCTGTCCGACATGGTGGCGGAGATCAGGGCGCTGAACCCCAAGCCGGCGCTGGCCTTCGATTTCGAGCCTGTCCAGACGGTCGTGCCCGACATCCTGATGCGGGCCAGCCCTGGTGGCGGCTGGATTGTGGAACTGAATACCGAGACGCTGCCCCGCGTGCTGGTCAACCAGCGTTATCACAGCCGCGTGACCACGGGCGCGCGCAGCAAGGCTGACAAGGAATATATCGCCGAACAGTTCCAGTCGGCGAGCTGGCTGGTGAAAAGCCTGCATCAGCGGGCCAACACCATCCTGAAGGTGGCGACGGAGATCGTGCGTCAGCAGGACGCCTTCTTCCTGCATGGCCTGCAATTCATGAAGCCGCTGATTCTGCGCGATATCGCGGAAGCCATCGGCATGCATGAAAGCACCGTCAGCCGGGTTACCACCAATAAGTTCCTTTCCAGCCCGCGCGGAGTCTTCGAACTTAAATACTTCTTCACCTCCGCCATCCAGGGTGCGGACGGGCAGGCCGCGCATTCGGCCGAGGCGGTGCGTTACCGCATCAAGGCCCTGATCGACGCGGAGAAGCCGGATGACACCCTGTCCGATGACAAAATCGTGGAAATCCTGCGTGCCGACGGGATCGACATTGCACGCCGCACGGTAGCGAAGTATCGTGAAGGCATGAAGATCCCCTCTTCAGTCCAGCGCCGTCGGGAAAAGGCTCTTGGGTTGTAACCCCTGCGCTGGCCGCTGAAGGAAGACC
>NZ_JAGOGJ010000032.1 GCF_017996735.1 Niveispirillum sp. | reverse complement strand
CTCAATACTGGAAGGAGCAGGCAAAACGGAACCTATGAGCCGCATAGCCAGCATCATCACGGACATGTCAACCACGTCAAGATGGCCGTAAACTCATGTCCCTACCCCAAACCGCTACGGATAAATGAAAATTAATGCAATATCACTTACCAGCGTGCGCTGAGTGTATCGAAATTACCGGAATTCTCGTCTGGCCAAAGGGCATCTTTGACGGATAGCCAGTCGGGTCCGGACGCCCGCAAAGGGTGTAACCATCGTAAGCGCTTGATTTTCCGTTAATCATTTCCGACCCACGTCATGCCAACATCGCATGTCAGCCAGTCATGTTAGCGGTGTCAGTTAACGGCATTTTCTCTTTCGCCGCGATGCAACATCATTATACTGCAACGCACAAGAACACGGTTTCCGGCATCGACCAGGACCTTTTAAAGGGAGCGAACGTACAAGGCCCGAAATGTCGGTGGCATCCCGCCCCCGCTTCCAGCTTTGTGAGTATCGCTATGAAGAAGCTCTATTCCGCACTGATCCTCTCCGCCCTGGCACTTCTGGCCGCTGGTCAGTCCCAGGCTGCCCACCCCGCGCTGAAGCGCATCTGTGGTGAGGCTCCCGCCGCCCCGGAACTGGTGACCGGCAAGACCGCCACCAAGACCTCCATGGTCCAGGTCGCGGGCTCCGTCCGCGGCTTCGCCGATCAGTCGCTGGCCTACCTGTCCTGCCTGGACAGCCAGCCGGCCTCCACCTCCTACATGGCGCAGCCCTCCTTCCGGGCCCAGCTCTCAGCCTATCGTGATCAGGTGGCCGACCGTCTGGAAATGACTGTGAACGCCTATAATGCCGAGTTGCGCGAGTTCAAGGCGCAGCAGGAGCAGGTGGCGCAGAAGTAAGGTCCAATCCCTATTGGTCCTGGCAAAGGGGCGGGTGGCAACACCCGCCCCTTTTCATTTGCACGATGCCCGTTGCGCCAAACCCCCTCGCTGTGCCCCCTTACCAACGGTAAATACGTATGCGTCGCAGCGCAGCATGACTGCGCATACGTATGCGCCCCATACCCGTTCGGCGCGCCCGATTTTACGATAGGGGCCAGATAACAAGACAAGTATGTCCGGGGGGAACTTGATCATGAGTATGTCGGCAAGCGTGGTTCAGGCCGATGGAACGGCCGGGCCAGACCAGGGCGTTGCACGTCCCTGGTGGCAGGGTGCCGTCATCTATCAGGTCTATCCCCGCAGTTTCGCCGACAGCAATGGTGACGGGATCGGTGATCTGAAAGGCCTGCTCACCCATCTGGACCATGTCGCCGGCCTGGGCGCCGACGCTATCTGGATTTCACCTTTTTTCAAGTCACCCATGGATGATTTCGGATACGACATATCCGATCATTGCGATATCGATCCGATTTTTGGCACCATGGCTGACTGTGATGCCGTGATCGCGCGGGCCCATGAGCTGGGCCTGAAAATCATCATCGATCAGGTCTATTCCCACACTTCCATCCAGCATCGCTGGTTCCAGGAAAGCCGGCAGGACCGCACCAATCCCAAGGCGGACTGGTATGTCTGGCATGATGCCAAGCCGGACGGCACTCCGCCCAACAATTGGCAATCCGTGTTCGGCGGCCCGGCCTGGACATGGGATGCACGCCGGCGCCAGTATTACATGCATAATTTCCTGTCCAGCCAGCCGGACCTGAATCTGCATAACCCGGACGTGCAGGAAGCCATTAAGGGGGTGGCCCGGTTCTGGATGGATCGGGGCGTGGACGGGTTGCGTGTCGATGCCGCCAACTTCTTCATGCATGACCGGTCCCTGCGCGACAATCCGGTCAACAAGGAAGCGACGGCGCCCAAGCGCCCCTATGAATTCCAGCAGCAGATCCACAATATCTCCCAGCCGGAGAATCTGGTTTTTATCGAGGATCTGCGCGCGGTTCTGGACAGCTATCCCGACCGTTTCATGGTGGCGGAGATGGGGGAGGCGCCGTTCGACATGGTGGCGGACTATACGCTGCCGGGCAAACGCTGCCATTCCGCCTATAATTTTTCTTTCCTGTATCACAAGCAGTTGGATGCCGGCGTGCCGCGCCGGATCATCGGCGGCTGGAATCAGGCATCGGGCGGGGCCTGGCCATCCTGGACCTTCTCCAACCACGATGCGCCGCGCGCCGTCAGCCGCTGGGGCGGTGACACACCGCCGCCGGCCCTGGCCCGGTGCCTGAACACGCTGCTGGTCTGCCTGCCCGGTTCGGTCTTCCTATATTATGGGGAGGAACTGGGGCTGCCGCAGGCGCGTGTGGCGTTCGAGGATCTGGTCGATCCGGAGGCCCTGGCCAACTGGCCGCACACACTGGGCCGGGACGGCGCGCGCACCCCCATGCCCTGGGCCAAGGATGCCCCCAATGGCGGTTTTTCCACGGCCCGTCCGTGGCTGCCGGTCGATCCGCGCCACCTGTCACTGGCCGTGGATGTACAGGCCGCCGATCCGGCCAGCACCCTGTCGGTCACAAGCCGCCTGTTGGCGCGACGCCGGATTGAGCCGGCCCTGCGCTGGGGCGACATCCGTTTCCGCCCGCCCGCCGATCCGGTTCTGGCCTTTGAGCGCATCCACGAGGGCGGTGACCTGCTGGTGGTGGTCAATCTGTCGGGGGACAGTGCCGCGCATGGCCTGATCGACGCCGGCAACTGGGTGATGGTGGAAAGCGTCAATGGCGCCGACCTCTCTTCCTCGACCCTGCCCGCCTATGGCGCCCTCATCGCCCGACGCGGCTGATCACAAGGGGCGGAATTTGACCCTTGTCACGGGCGGCAAACGTCATCACAGGCCAAGCTGACGAATGTCGGCGCCCGGCGCTGAGGAGTGTGATAACAATTTATGCGCATTCCATGTTATGATGCCGTGATCGCAACCCGGAGGGCATCATGAACGTGTCGATTGGTCGCCATTGGGAAGAATTCGTGGATGACGCCGTAAAAAGCGGCCGCTATGGCTCCGCCAGCGAAGTCATCCGCGCGGGCCTGCGCCTGGTCGAAGAGCGGGAGGCCAAACTTCAGGCCCTGCGCGACACGTTGAATGCGTCGATTGAGCGGGGTGGACATGTTGGAGATGACGATCTGACAGCCATTCTTGAGAAGGAAGACGAAAAGCTGCGAAAGGCGGGATATTGATGCGCCGGCTCGTCTTCCTGAGCGCCGCGACCACCGATCTCACCCATATCCTGCACTATATCAGCAAAGAAAGCGGAAGCCGCGTGACCGCGCGCGCGTTTGTGGAGGCATTGCGGGGTCACTGTCGCAAACTGGCCAGCCTTCCGGGTACTTTGGGGCGGCCGCGACCGGACCTGCGCCCCGACATGCGCTCATCCCCCTTTCGGGGTCATGTGATCTTCTTCCGCTACATGGAAGACCGCCTGGAGGTGGTCAATATCCTGGATGCCCGCCGGGACATAGATGCCTTCTTCGACGAGGCGTGATTTCAGTCGTTGAGGAAGCGCAGCACCGCTTCATTGAACGGGTCCGGCGCCACCACATTCACCGCATGCCCGCCGAAATCGGTCAGCAACAGTTGCGCCACCGCCCCCAGGCCCTCGACCAGCCGCACGGAGCGGCTATAAGGCACCAGCAGATCATCCCTGGTCGCCACCACCAGGGTCGGCGCCTTCACCTCTGCCAGTCGTGTCTCGATATCGAACTCTCTCAGCGCCGCTATCCGACGTCGGATATTGTCCGTCCCCTGAAAATGGGCGATGGCGTGGGCTTCCTCCACCGCCAGCCTGTCGGCATTTTCCGCCATCCAGATCGCCGGATAAAGGAACAGCGGCTGCGCCTTCACAAACATCGGCACGCCGGATTTCTCCAGCAGTTCCAGACGCACATCAAAACAGCGGCCGGAATGGGGATCCGCCTTGCTCCAGGCATTGATCAGCACCAGTTTTTCCAGCCGTTGCGGCACCCGCAAGGCCAGATCCAGCCCGATCAATCCGCCCAGAGCGTGGCCCATCAGGCTGAAACGCTCCACACCCAGGCGGTCCGCGATTTCCAGCACATCATCGGCCATGGCGGTGATGCCGCCCTGTTCCGGCACCATGCCCCCGCTACGGCCCGTGCCACGATGGTCATAGGTGATGACGCGGAAATGCGGTGCCAGGGCCGGAAGCTGCGGCGCCCAATAGCCGCCGGACCCGCCCAGCCCCGATGAAAGGATCAGGACCGGGGCATCTTTATCCTTCCGGCCATGGATTTCCGCGAACATCACTTCTTCCCGATATGGGCGACGGTAGCGATCTCCACCAGCGCATCGGGCTTCACCAGCCCGCACTGGATGCAGTAACGCGCCGGCTTGTCACCGGGGAAATATTCGGCATAGACCTTGTTGACGGCCTGATAATTGGTCCAGTCGGTGATGAAGATGTGGTTCATGGTCACATCCTCCATGGTACCGCCCGCCGTTTCGATCACCGATTTGATGGTTTCCAGGACATGGCGCGTCTGCGCCCCGGCATCGCCGACATGGACCACGTCGTTGTTCTTGTCAAACGGCAGGGTGCCGGAGACATAGACGACACCATCGGCCAGCGTTCCCGGCGAATAGGGGGCGATGGGCTTCTGCGTGCCTTCGGGCACGATGATCTTTTTGGGCATGCATATTCCTCCGAGAAAAATCATGGGATCAATCCGTCAAGGGTGGACATGGACAGAGGCCAATTTCCCCTGACGGAACGCGGTTAGTTGGACTAAGGCACATGCACTGAAGCGACGTCAAACCTGTATGAACCGCCATCCTCATATACTCTCACAAACATAACAAGATCACTTGGGTTCTCTTCTGTCGTGGGCAAATAAACCCACACGATCCAGTAAATCTGCATATACATATAGAAAGACACCCCCCAAGATTGCTCTGTCGGTTTGACCAAAGCACCGCCATACTCTTCAATATTCCATATGAAGCGTGATTTATCTTCGTCCAATATATCAGAAACTGCTGGACATGCTTTACTGAACTCGAAGTCTTTGCTGATGATCCGTTCGACGATAAGAGAAAGTACATCCCTCCAGGCAGTAGGAACGGGAAGCTCCTGTTTCGTGTTCATAACTACGGGAATGTTGGCGTCCATGTCCTTGCGCTGCCATCATAGGAGTCAGAAGCCGCGCCTCAACATTCCGCCGGGGCGGCCTGCGAGATCACGCCACAGAAATCATCGACCGTGGCGACCCAGCCGAAGAATTTCTCCACATTATAGACGGTCGCCTTCTGGATGAAGTCGGGGCCCAGATGGTGGGTGGCGTCCTCCAGCATCACGCCGAAATATTCCAGATGGAAGGCGTCGCGCAGCGAGCTTTCCACGCAGACATTGGTGGCAATGCCGACAAAGACCAGATTGCGGATACCGCGCGCCCGCAACACACTGTCGACATTGGTGTTGAAGAAGCCGCTATAGCGGGTCTTGGGGATCAGGATGTCGCCTTGTTTCGGCTGCAACTCCTCAACGATGGCGTAATCCCAGGTGCCCTTGGCCAGCAGCTTGCCCTGCAGTTCCGGCCTGGCCCGCATGGTCTTCAGGGCGTTGGACTTGTGCCAGTTGGGCGAGCCTGGCCCCCCCGCCTCCACATAGTCCGGGTCCCAGCCATTCTGGAAATAGACGACCAGCACGCCTGCCGCCCGCGCCGCGTCCAGCGTGCGCTTGATATTGGCGATGGTGCCGCGCGCCCCGGAAATATCGAAACCGGCCAGATCGACATAGCCACCCTCGGTCGAATAGGCGTTCTGCATATCGACGACCATGACGGCTGTTTCCGCCGGGTTGAGCCGGATCGGTTCCGGCCGCGCCGGCAGGGTGACGGATTTTGAGCGTTGCGCCGGCGGCTCATACCCCGCCGTGCTCATGCCAACCCCTTGATATGCTGCCTGCATTTCATCAGGGGTTGGATGCGGGTGCCAAAATCCTCCACCCCCTTCACAAAATCATCGAAGGTCAGCAGCACGCCGCCCGTGCCGGGCACCGTCCGCACCTCATCCAGCAGGCGGGCCACCGTCTCATAGGACCCGACCAGCGTGCCCATATTGATGTTCACGGCCGATACCGGGTCGGCCATCTGTCGCACATTGGTATCGGACCCGGATTTGGTATCCGCGGCCCCCTGCACACCCAGCCAGGCGATGGCCTCCTGATCGGCGCCCGCCTTGTAGCTCTCCCATTTGGCGCGGGCCGCCTCGTCCGTCTCATCCGCGATGATCATGAACAGGACGTAGGAGGAAACCTCGCGCCCCGTCTTCTCCGCCGCCGTCCGCATACGCTCCACGGTGGGGGCAAAGGCGGTGGGTGTGTTCACCCCCATGCCGAAGCAGAAATTATAGTCGGCATATTGGGCGGAAAAGGCCATGCCGGCATTGGATGATCCGGCACAGATCAGCTTCACATCCGCCTGCGGCCGGGGCGACAGGCGGCAATCATCCATCTGGAAATACTTGCCTTTCAGGTCGCTGCGGCCCGTTCCCCACAATTCGCGCAGGATGGTGGCATATTCGGCCAGATAATCGTAGCGGTTGGCGAAATGCTCGTCCCCCGGCCACAGGCCCATCTGTGAATATTCCGGCCGCTGCCAGCCGGTGACCAGATTGACGCCAAACCGTCCGCCGGAAATGCTGTCGATGGTCGACGCCATGCGGGCCACGATGGCGGGCGGCATGACCAGTGTCGCGGCGGTCGCATAGATCTTGATGCGGCTGGTCACGGCGGCCAGACCCGACATCAGGGTGAAGCTTTCCAGGTTATGGTCCCAGAATTCCGTCTTGCCGCCGAACCCCCGCAACTTGATCATCGACAGCACGAAATCCAGCCCGTGCTTTTCCGCCGACAGGGTGATCTGTTTGTTCAGATCGAAGGTCGGCTTGTATTGCGGCGCATTTTCCGACAGCAGCCAGCCATTATTCCCGATGGGAATGAAAACACCGATCTCCATCCTGCCTCCCCTGAAAGGTGATGCCTGGGCCGAAACCCGGGAAAGCCTGACGGCGTCGCAGGTTTCGTGCCAAGAGCTTATCCATAGTGGAAATCAAGGCAATTCCCCGGCCCCAAACGTGACCGGTCGGGGTGAAGCGTAAACCCGTTACGGGGCATGTGCCAGGAAAAGAAGCGGATGCCTGACTTTTGGGCGGGTCCCTACCGATAGAGGTAGGTGTTCAACACATCCTGGGCGGGTGACAGGCGCAGGGCCTGGGACAGCAATTCGGCATCCAGGCCGCCGACAGCCGCTAAGCCATCGCCACCGATCAGCATCGGGGCACGGAACCATTCCACCCGGTCCACCAGACCGGCCTTCAGGAAAGCGGTGGCCACGCTTGGCCCCCCCTCCACCAGCAGGCGGGTGATCCCCTGCCCGGCCAGCGCGGTCAGGACCGCCTGGATCGGCAAATGTCCACCCTCGACGGCATCGACCTGCAGGATACGGACCCCCAGTGCCTCCAGCGCCGCCGCCTTTGCACCGTCCGCCCCGGTCCGCGTCACCACCCAGATGGGGGCCACGCTGGCGGCGCCCTGCACCAGCTTTGCCGTCACGGGCAGGCGCAGAGTGCTGTCCAGGACGACACGCACGGGGTTCGCCGCCTCCAGGCCGGGCAGACGGCAGGTCAGTTCCGGATCATCGGCCAGGGCCGTGCCGATCCCCACCAGGATGGCATCGTGATGGGCCCGCAGAAGATGGCCGCGTGCCCGGCTCTCCGGACCGGTGATCCACTGGCTGTGCCCGGCGGCCGTCGCCACCCGCGCATCCAGGCTGGTGGCCAGTTTCAAGGTGACGCCGGGCCGGCCCTTCACGATGCGGCAAATAAAACCCGCATTGACCTCCAACGCCTCTTCGGCGCACAGGCCGACATCGACCTGGATACCCGCCTGTCGCAGGCGCCGTATGCCGCCGCCCGACACGCGCGGGTCCGGGTCCTCACACGCCACGACGATGCGCGCCACCCCGGCCGCGATCAGCGCCTCAGAACAAGGCGGCGTCTTGCCGTGATGGTTGCAAGGCTCCAGGCTGACATAGACGGTGGCACCATGCGCATCATCGCCCGCCTGGGCCAAGGCCTGCGGCTCCCCATGGGGGCGGCCGCCGGGGGCGGTGACGCCCCGGCCCCGCACCATGCCATCCTTGACGACGATGCAGCCGACCGACGGGTTGGGCCAGACACGGCCCAGGTTGCGCCGGGCCAGCGCCAGCGCCGCTTGCATATGGCCGTGATCATCCGGGCTGAAAACAGGATCGGCGTCACTCACGCCGGGGCCTCCCCTCAATCATTATCCTCGGGGCGCAGCTTTTCAACGAACTCGTTGAAATCCGCAGCCTCACGGAAATCGCGATAGACAGAGGCGTAGCGGATATAGGCGACCTTATCGATCCCGGCCAGTTGGTTCATCACCATCTCACCGATCTGGGTGGAGGGGATTTCGGTTTCCCCGCTGCTTTCAAGCTGCCGGACGATGGAATTCACCACCCGGTCGACCCGGTCCGCATCCACCGGCCGCTTGCGCAGCGAAATGCGCATGGAACGCAAAAGCTTCTCGCGGTCGAAGGGTTCCTTCTGACCGGATGCCTTCACCACATAAAGCTCACGCAACTGCACCCGTTCGAAGGTGGTGAAGCGGGCACCGCAGGCCGGACAGAAACGGCGGCGGCGGATGGCGGAACCGTCATCGGTGGGGCGACTGTCCTTCACCTGGGTATCGTCATTCCCGCAGAACGGGCAGCGCATGTGAGCCCTCCGTGATTGTTATGGTTGCCTGTACAGAAACCCCGGTTCCGGCATGGGGCCGAAACCGGGGTTTGTCAATCATCAGAGCGTCGAATAGATCGGGAAGCGGCGGCACAGTTCCTGTACGCGTGCCCGCACCCGGCCCTCGGCCGCCGAATTGTCACCATTGCTGACCGCCAGCGCGTCCAGCACTTCCACGATCATGTCGCCGACCTGGGCGAATTCGGCCGTACCGAAGCCGCGGGTGGTGGCGGCCGGCGTGCCCAGGCGAACACCGGAGGTCACGAAAGGCTTTTCCGGATCGAACGGCACGCCGTTTTTGTTGCATGTCATGGCCGCGTTTTCCAGCGCATGCTCGGCCGCCTTGCCGGTCAGCTTCTTGGGACGCAGATCGACCAGCACGATATGGCTGTCGGTGCCGCCGGACACGATGTCCAGGCCGCCGGCGATCAGACGCTCCGCCAGCACCTTGGCGTTGGCGACGACGTTGGCGGCATAGGTCTTGAATTCCGGGCGCAGCGCCTCGCCGAAGGCCACGGCCTTGGCGGCGATGACATGCATCAGCGGGCCACCCTGCAGGCCCGGGAACACGGCGGAATTGATCTTCTTGCCCAGGTCCAGGTCGTTGGAGAGGATCATGCCGCCACGCGGACCGCGCAGGGTCTTGTGCGTGGTGGTGGTGACGACATGGGCATGCGGCAGCGGCGACGGATAGACACCGGCGGCGACCAGACCCGCATAATGGGCCATGTCCACCATCAGATAGGCGCCGACCTCATCCGCGATCTTGCGGAAGCGGGCAAAGTCGATCTGGCGCGGATAGGCGGAGCCGCCGGCGATGATCAGCTTCGGCTTGTGCTCGCGGGCCTTGGCCTCAACCTCATCATAGTCGATCAGGTTGGTGTCGCGGGTCACGCCATAGGACACGACCTTGAACCACTTGCCCGACTGGTTGGCGGGAGCCCCATGGGTCAGGTGACCGCCGGCGGCCAGATCCATGCCCATGAAGGTGTCGCCGGGCTGCAGCAGCGCCATGAACACGGCCTGGTTGGCCTGGGCGCCGGAATGCGGCTGGACATTTACATATTCACAGCCGAACAGCTTCTTGGCACGCTCAATGGCCAGCGTTTCGGCGACGTCCACGAACTCGCAACCGCCATAATAGCGCTTGCCCGAATAACCCTCGGCATATTTGTTGGTCAGGACGGAGCCCTGGGCCTCCAGCACGGCTGTGGAGACGATGTTTTCCGAGGCGATCAGTTCGATCTGATCCTGCTGCCGGCCCAGCTCCTGGCGGATGGCGGCGTAAAGATCGGGATCGGCATCGGCCAGGTTATCGGAGAAGAAACCCTGAATGCTCATGTTCGTCTGGTCCTCTGGTACCGGTCGGGCCTTGTCATTGATCGTGCAGTTCACCCCCCGAATGCGAGCATTCAAGGCGACCACACGTTCAGCCCAACATTGCGACACGGCGGGCATGTCGGCCGCCTTCGAATTCCGTGGAGAAGAAAGTGGCAACGCAATCCTTGGCCACTTCAACGCCGATGGTGCGCGCGCCCAGGCACAGCACATTGGCGTCATTATGCAGGCGGGTCAGCCGCGCTTCCGTCGGCGTGTGGCACAGGGCGGCACGCACATGGCGGTGGCGGTTGGCAGCGATCGAGATACCGATGCCGGTACCGCAGATCAGCACACCGAAGCTGGCACGCCCATCGGCCAGCGCGGCGGCGACGGCATCGGCAAAGCTGGGATAATCAACTGATTCCGGCCCGTTCGTCCCAAGATCCAGGACCGTATGGCCAGCGGCGCGAAGCTGGTCCGCCAGCACGGCCTTCAATTCCGGACTGGCATGGTCGCCAGCGATGGCGATGGTCTGAACGCCCATGTTTCCACCCTTATCCGGACATAAGGCCCGGCACCCTGGAATGCGGAAGCGATCCCATTGATAGGGGGTCGCCGACGCGGCAGACCCTAGCAGAAGTGTTGACGCCGCACCAGTTCCGCCCCCCGGCACGAAAGCAGCCCGGCCTTGCCGACGACGCGCGCCTTGCCACGCATCCCGCCGGTGAGTGGCAGTCGACATTCAATGAAAATAACCAATAAGGGTTTGCGGCCAATTGAAATAGCAACCTTCCGCTGAGGTCATCGACGCCGCCGGGGCATTTGGAAAGAAGAGGTGAAAGAGCTGGAAATTTACCGGATAATCCATACAAGACATGAATTGGCCTGCTCACTATCCCCTATTCGCCGTCCGGATCACCCAAGATGTGAGATCAGGGTGCCGCAGAAGCTTGAGGCTATGGGATTGATTTTACAATTCTTCCAAAGTAAAAATCGCTTCAGATTTTTATTACATATTGACAGTATGGTTAGCGCATGCCAATGACCCGGCCTTAGTTGGAAAACTGTTGGGGATCATCTGGGACAATGGAACATCATGAAAATGGAATTGCGGAAGCTGATCTGCTGCGCATGACCGCAACGATCGTTTCCGCCTATGTCGGGCAGAACACTCTGCAGGCGCAGCAATTGCCGGAAGTGATCAATTCAGTCTTTCATGCGCTGACGGGACTTCAGGGTGCCCCGGTTGAAACGCAGGCGGAGCCTGCGCGTCCCGCCGTGCCGATCAAGCGGTCGGTGACACCTGAATACATCATTTGTCTGGAAGATGGGAAAAAGCTGAAGATGCTGAAGCGGCATCTGCGCTCCACCTATGACATGACCCCCGACGAATACCGGACAAAGTGGGGCCTGCCGCCCGACTATCCGATGGTCGCCCCGAACTATGCGGCGCAGCGTTCCGAATTCGCCAAGCGGATCGGCCTGGGCCGTGGGGACACGCGGTCCGGCTCCCGCAACGATTGATCCTGATCCACCTTGATCGTGGCCGATGGTCACGATCAAGGCGCCCGCAAACACGCGCCGGTCCTTCAGGTTCTCATACCATCGGTCAAAATTCTTGACCGATGGTACGGCGGCGACTGCCGCCGCGCGGCCCCTGCCGCGTAGCCAAGGGCGCGGATGCGCCCGTCGGCGATTGAGGCGCACGAAAGCTTGACCATCGGTCATGATTTCGTGCCGCTAGTATAAGGCGCCGGGGGCCGTCAAAAACTAGGCTTGCCCTTTGCGTAAAACGTAATTCAGCTTGGCCAGGGCGTTACGAGCCAGCACGGTCTTGCCGGCGCTGGCGGGACCTTGAATGATGACCTCGGTATTGGTCACGGGGTCGATGGCACTGACACGGACGATGCTGCCGACCGGCTGGAACTCGATCAGCACATCCCGTTCACTGAGAGGCGGCCGCGCCATGGCACGCGCCAGGGTCAGTTGGGTCCGGACGGCACATAGGCGCCGTAGGACAGCGACGACGTCCAGAACCGTTCAAGCGTGCGCATCGTATCATTGGCGCGGCTCAGTTCCTCCGCCGACAGGCCGGACTTGTCCAGCGACTCCACCTGCCGTGAGAACAGGTCGGAGATGCGGTCACGCAGCTTCAGCCCCTTTTCCGACAGACGTACCCGCACAGACCGACGGTCATGGGTGGACCGTTCCTGCGCCAGATACCCGTTCTCGTGCATCTTCTTTACATTGTACGAGACGTTGGAGCCCAGATAGTACCCGCGCGCCGTCAATTCGCCGACCGTCAGTTCGTCATCGCCGATATTGTACAGGATCAGGCTCTGGACATTGTTGATGTCCTGCATACCCAACCGGTCCAGTTCGATCTTCAGGACTTCCAGGAAATGACGATGCAACCGCTCGATAAGCAGGATGCTGTCATAATAGGGTTGACGCAAGGCCATCTCCATCCATCACGGGGCGCCGAACGCGTGAAATAGAACGTCTGTAATGACGGCCTTTTATCACGATAAGGCCCTGTGACTAGACAAAAACCATACTCCCTTCGGATCGAAGGGCCGTAAAAGCAAAAATTTCCACACAATCGACCCTGCGGCAGACGGTGCGGATGACGTTCAGGCGGGCCGTCGCGCCCCCAGCTTGGCGCGGGCCATATTCAAGGAAACCGAAAGAGCCTGCCCGATCTGACCGCCATCGCCCTTGATATCGTCGCGCACGAGCACATGCATTGCATCGATATGCAGGCCGACCACCTGCAACTGGGCCACGGAGGGATTGGGTAGCGGAACCAGGAAATGGTTCAGGGAATTTGCGAAATCAGACAGCAGATCGTACCCGAAGGTCTTGCCCAGCGTCATGATCCCGTCGCTGATCTTGATCACCCGTTTCAGGTGGGCCGGCCGGTTTTCCGCATCGGTCATGGCACGGCGATAGGAATCCTGCAGTTCCGTCAGGTCGACGCGGGTCTGTGTCAGATGGGCGTCGGACATGCGCGCGACATGGGTGCTGGCACGCGCCAGGGCCGCCGGATCGATCATTCCCGGCTTGCCGTCAGCCGAACCGCCGACTTTCTCGCGCAGCTTGTTGGGCCGCTTGATGATCTCCACGCCCGGCACACGGGCCTCCGGCTTCAGGTTGTCGTTCATGCGCTCGCTGCCTGCCGCGCATCGGCAACTTCCGACACATCGGCATTCCCGTCAACATTCTCGACGGGATTCTCGCCCGAAACACCATGACTGTCGATAACCATATGCGCGCCTTCATCGACGACACGCACATCCTCCGGGCTCATCAGGCGACGATCGGGACCATCATGCGACAATGTCTGACGGCGCCGGTCCGGCCCGAAATAGCTGGGCGCCCGCACGAAGGCACGCGGCTTGTCGATAATGGCCAGCAGGCGGCTAGCCACATTGATCACCGACATGGGCTTGGCCAGATATTCCGTCACGCCGCTGTCACGGGCCAGGCGCACGGCGGCCTCGTCGGCCTCCCCACTCATCATCACCACGGGCAGGAAACGGATCTTGTCGCTTTCATGCTCCCGGACCCATTTCAGAAGCCCGATACCGTCCATCGGTTCCATCAAATGGTCGGCGAAGATGATATCCACGTCGCGGCCGGCGGCGCTGTCCATCTGGGCCGATACGTCGAGGATGGCCATCGCCTCCTCACCATTGTCGGCCTGCAGCACCTTGCCGATGCCCAGGGCCTTCAGGATGGTCACCATGATGGAGCGCACGAAACGGTTGTCGTCCGCCACCAGGATGGACAACCCGTCAAAGCGATAGAATTTTCCGCTCGAAGATGGCTTTGACATCGGCTCAGCAAGAGAGGGCAGAACGGTTCGGGGAAAACCGTGTTGTCACAGCTATCGCCAACCCAATGGCAAAATCAAGCACCGAAGGCCTCACCTAAAGCATAACTGAATGGGTTTTAAGTTCGTGCTCATTAAAATCTGTTGATATTTATATAGCGTTAACGGGTCGATCCATACAGGACATTTCATATCTGGTTGCATCCATCCGACATCGGCTGTAACCGCCGGGATAAAGTAAATGTACCGTTAACCAGAAAATGTCCTGCTTTTACTTAAAACGAACGAGATCGGAATCGCGAAGATGGCTGAAGGGCAGCGTTGGGCCGACAGCGTGAATGCTTGGGAAAACTGGGCCGACGGCATGGCCAGCCCGGCCGACCGCATCAACCGGCCCCTGCTTGACCTTGCCGGGGTGCAAAGCGGCCAGCATGTATTGGACGTCGCAGCCGGCGTGGGTGAACCGTCGCTATCCCTCAGTCAGATGCTGGGCGATGGCGGGTCGGTGGTGGCCAGCGATCTGGTCCCCGCCATGCTGGTGGCGCTGCGTCGGCGGGCGCGGGCCCATCTGCACCCGCCCCTGCCGGTTGCGGCGGACATGGGCGCCCTGCCCTTCGCCGACGGCATTTTCGACCGCGCCCTCTGCCGTTTCGGACTGATGTTTGTGCCCGACATCATCGCCGCCCTGGCCGAAATGCGCCGGGTCCTGCGGCCCGGCGGGGCGGCGGCCATCGCCGTCTGGGGTCCGCGGGCGGATAATACACTGTTCAACCGGCTGGGCATGCGGCTGGAAGCCGACTATGGCGCAACGGCCGTAAGGCTGCTGGCCCCCCTGTTCCGCTTCGCCGATCCGGCGGCCCTGCTGGCAGCGGCCGGACAGGCCGGCTTCACCAGTATCCGGCATGTACCTCTGTCCCTGCTTACCCCGGCACGGGCGGACCTGCCCTTCTGGCTGCCAACACTGGAGATGGCGTTCAGCCCGCTGCTGTCCGATCTGACGCCCGATGCGCGAGCAGCACTGCATGGCCGGATCGCGCGGGATTTCGCGGCGGATGCCGACGATACGGAACGGGTCCCTGTGGCGCTGTCCGTCCATCTCCTGCGCCTTGGAACATGATTAACGGGCCGAGATATATCGGACAGATGCATCACTTGACTATGTCGTGGCAATCTCTATCGTGCCGGAATTGTCAGACAGGTGTGTGATGATTGACGTAAAGACTTTGTGCCTGGGTGTGTTGAGCCGGGGAGACGCCTCTGGTTACGAAATCCGCAAGGAATTCGAAGAAGGCCCGCTCAGCCATTTCAGCGATGCCGGTTTCGGTTCCATCTATCCGGCGCTGAAGCGGCTGCTGGATGATGGGCAGATCACCATGCTGCCGCATAATGGTGACGGCCGCCCGGACAAGAAGCTGTACCGCATCACCCCGTCCGGCCGGCACGCGCTGTACCAGTCGCTGATCAAGACACCGTCGGCGGACAAGCTGCGCTCCGACCTGATGTTTATCCTCAGCTTCGGGCACCTTCTGCCGCCCCGCCACCTGGACCGGATCATCGGCGACCGGATCAGCGACTACCGCCACATGATCGCCACGCTGGAGGTTGAGGGCAGCACGGCTCATCGTACTCCCGGCGAACGATTCGTCGAGGGCATGGGTCTGGCCATCTACCGCGCCGTGGTCGGTTATCTGGAAGAGCATCGGCATGAACTGGTCGCCGCCGCCCTGATGGAAAGCCAGGTAGCGTAATATCAGGGGGCAAAACTTTTGACCCCTGATCTCCGCGCCGACAGGCGCGGCGGTGGCCCATGCCGCCGTACCATCGGTCAAGAATTTTGACCGATGGTATAAGCCCCGCCTATCGCATGACCGCACAGGTGCGGTCGCGGCACTGGACCAGCACGAAGGCATCCTTCGGGGTCGCGCAGCTGACCTTGTAGATGGTCTCTGCCATGCGGCCGGAAACCTGCTTCAAGACTTCCAGCTTGGTCACCTTACAATTGGCGGACTGCGCGGCCTCCCGTGCTTCCGCCTGCTGTGCCCCGGCGGGCGGGGTGACCAGCAGGGGCAGACACAGGGCGAGCGCCGCCGCCCGGCGTTTCATGGCTTCTTGCGCTGGGTGAAGGCCGCGGCCAGGGCCTTCAGATTGTCCGCCTGTTCCTGCCCGTCATCACGGGGGCTGGCGGGTGCGCCGCCGCCGCCGGTTCCCATGCGGGAGATGATGGCGTCCAGCATCTGCGGTGACAGTTTCTTCGGCCCCGCATTGGGGCGGGCGGCCCGCGCCACCCCCTGGCCAGGTGCAGGCGTGGCGGTCGTGATGGAACCGCCCCGCGCCACACGATCGACCGCACTGCCGGCAATGGCTTTCAGGAACGGCTTGCACAGACCGCGCAGCAATTGTTCGTCGTCCAGCGCCCAGGCGATCAACACGCGCTGCGCCTGGCTGCGGCTGCCCTGCGCCGCCTTCAATGCCTCGCGGATCTTGAGCGTGACATAGGTGTCGCTCATGGCCCGGTCCTCCGATGGATCAAGATGGACAGAGTAGCGAAGCCCCTGCCCGCACCCCAAGCAAAATCACAAGGCGGCCCGCACCTCTTCCGCATACGGCATCGCCGTTCCCGTGCCGATGCGGGTACAGGCGATGGAGGCTGCGACATTGGCGTAACGCATGGCGGCGGCCAGATCGTCGCCAGCCGCCAGCCGGGCAGACAGGCTGCCCACAAAACAATCCCCCGCCCCCGTGGTGTCGACGGCCACCACCTTGCGCCCCGGCACCAGCGTCTCCGCCTCCGCCGTCACGGCCAGGGCACCGCGCACGCCCAGCGTGGCGATCACGGTCTGGTCCGGACGGCGCAGCAGGCGCCGGGCGGCGGCCGCGATGTCCGATACCGGCGCATCGCCCGACAGTTCCACACCCGCGAAATGGCCCAGTTCCGTCTCGTTCACGACCAGAATGTCCGTATCGGTCCAGAGGCTGTCCGGCGCATCATCCAGCGCCGGCGCGGCGTTCAGCAGGGTGCGCGCACCGGCGGCACGCCCTTTGGCGAACAGGGCGGCAATGGTGGTGCGTGGCACCTCAAACTGGCTGACCAGAAGGTCGCCCGGCGCCAGGGCCAGTCCCTCGGCGTCAGCGGGGGCGATCTGCCGGTTGGCGGCGGGGATCACGACAATACGGTTCTCTGCCGTGGCATCGACCAGGATCAGGGCCGATCCCGTTGCCTCATCCTCCGACCGGCCGACATGGCTGGCCTCGATGCCTTTTTCCGCAAAGAACCCAAGGATACGGTCACCGAACATGTCGCGCCCCACCTTGCCCACGAACCGGACCGGCACACCCTGCTGTACCGCAGCCACGGCCTGGTTAAGGCCCTTGCCCCCCGGCATCAGTTGCACCGTCTCTCCGTTCACCGTCTCGCCCGCCCTGGGCGCGCGTTGCATGGTGGACAGGATGTCGTAATTGATGCTGCCGATGACGATGACCTGGGTCATGGGGCTTTCCCTCTCGTTGGAAAGCCCTTCCTAGACCGGAACCGCGCTTTTGTCACGGCCCCGGCCGGATCAGAGGCCCTTCACCACGACCTTCCTTGTCTCCGCCTGGGCCAGCCGGTTGCGCAGCGGCAGGCCGAACGGCGCCGCCTCCACTTCGAACCGGTCGCCGGGGCGGGTCGTGAAGCCGTCGCTGAAGGAAAGGGTGGCCGTGCCGAAATAATGCACATGGGCATCACCCGGCCGGCGGAACCCATCATACTTGAAGTGATGATATTCCAGGTTGGCCAGACTATGGGACATGTTGGCTTCCCCCGACAGGAACGGCTTTTCCCACACGGTCATGCCGTCGCGCACGATACGCGTCGTGCCCCGGATATCGGCCGGCAGGTCGCCCAGCAGCAGTTCCGGCCCGATGGCGCAGACGCGCAACTTGGAATGCGCCAGGTGGAGATAGTTCTGCCGCTCGGTCACATGGTCGGAAAATTCATTGCCCAGGGCATAGCCCAGCCGGAACACACTGCCATCGGGCCCCACGATGTACAGGCCCGCGATTTCCGGTTCCTCCCCGCCATCCAGGGCGAAGAAGGGGGAGACCAGATCGCCATCAGGGCGAGCCAGGATGGAGCCGTCGCCCTTGTAGAACCATTCCGGCTGCACGCCGATCTCTCCCTGTGCCGGTTTCCCACCCTCCAGGCCCAGCCGGAACATGCGCATCGAGTCGGTCTGCTTGGTCGGATCGGCCAGATCCCGATGCATCTTGTCCCGCCCCTCCGCCGAGCCCAGATGCGTCAGGCCGGTGCCGGCAACCAGCAGATGGGCATGATCGGGATGGTCCAGCGGCGACAGCACCCGGCCCCCCGCCAGGGCGGCGGCAAGGTCCACCTCCTCCCCCGTGGCCAGAGACGTGGCCAAGGACAGCAGATCGTCCCCGGCCGCGATGGCCCGCCACGCCAGATCATAGGTGGTCGCGACACCGGTCAGCCGCCGCCCCGGCCCATCATCCCGGCGCAGCGCCACGGCCCGTTCGCCTTGCATGTCCAGATATTGGGTCAAACGCCATGCCATAGGCTCGCTCCTGAGGATAATATGTTCCGGACAACGGGGCGCCGTCGGAGAGGGGTAATTGGCGCTGGACGTGGTGATATAATAATACTAATGCTTTTCCAAGCATGATTTGGCGATGCAGCCTCGGCAAGAAGGCGCCAGCACCGCCCGGGGATGGATAACGACAGAGGGTGCGATGAAAGGTTTCGCGACATGGGGGGCCATGGCCCTGATGCTGGCCGTCATGACGGGCTGCGGGGAGAAGGCAAGCACCGATAAGGCCGCCGACAAGACCGCGCCCGGCGGCCTGACCATCGGCTTCTCTCAGATCGGGTCTGAGTCCGGCTGGCGCGCGGCGGAAACCAAGCTGGCGCGCAGCGAGGCGGAAAAGCGCGGCATCACCCTGAAAGTCTCCGATGCCCAGCAACAGCAGGCCAACCAGATCAAGGCCGTCCGCTCCTTCATTGCCCAGGGCGTGGACGCCATCCTGCTGGCGCCTGTCATCTCCTCCGGGTGGGATGAAGTGCTGGGTGAAGCAAAGGCCGCCAACATTCCCGTCGTGTTGCTGGACCGTCTGATCGACACGGCCGACCCCAGCCTCTACCTGTCCTCCGTCACCTCCGACACGGTGGAGGAGGGGCGCGTGGCCGGCCGCTGGTTGGCGGAAAAGCTGGCGGGCCGCGACTGCCGCGTCGTGGAATTGCAGGGCACCATCGGCGCCAGTCTGGTTGCCAACCGCAAGAAGGGCTTCGAGGAAGGCATTGCCGGCCCCGGCAATATCCAGATCGTCCGCACCCAGTCCGGCGATTTCACGCGGGCCAAGGGCAAGGAGGTGATGGAGGGCTTCATCAAGGCCGAGGCGCCCGGCAGCATCTGCGCCGTCTATGCCCATAATGACGATATGATGATCGGCGCCATCCAGGCCATGAAGGAAGCGGGCCTGAAGCCGGGCAGCGACATCCTGGCCGTGTCCATCGACGGCGTGCCGGATATCTTCAAGGCCATGGCCGATGGTGATGCCAATGCCACCGTTGAACTCACGCCGAACATGGCGGGACCCGCCTATGACATGCTGACGGCGTACAAGAAGGACGGCACCGTCCCGCCGAAATGGGTGCAGACACCGTCGACCCTGTATCTGCCCGATACGGCCGCCGCCGAATATGAACGGCGCAAGGACCTGTACTGATGGGCGACACCGCTTCGATGGTGTTGGCGGTGCGCGGGCTGACACGGACCTTTCCGGGCGTGCGTGCCCTGGATGGCGTTGATCTGACCCTGCGCGCCGGGGAGATCCACGCCCTGCTGGGGGAGAACGGGGCCGGCAAATCGACCCTGATCAACCTGCTGACCGGGGCGCAGCCGATCGATGACGGCACCATCCACCTGGACGGCCGCGCCATCCGGCCGAAGAACCCGGCGGACGCGGCGGCAAACGGCATCGTCGCGGTGTACCAGGAGATAACCCTGCTGCCCAACCTGTCGGTGGCGGAGAATATCTATCTGGGACGCGAGCCGACACGTTTCGGGCTGGTCGACCGCGCCCGCATGCGGCGGGAGGGGTCCGCCCTTCTGGCGCGCTTCGGCCTGTCCATCGATCCGGCATTGCCGCTGTCCGCCTTCTCCACGGCCGTGCAGCAATTGATCGCCATCGCGCGGGCCGTGGACATGTCGGCCCGTGTCCTGATCCTGGACGAACCGACCGCCAGCCTGGACAGCGCCGAAGTGGCCGTGCTGTTCAGGCTGATGCGGGAACTGGCCGCGTCGGGGCTGGCCATCCTGTTCGTCACGCATTTCCTGGATCAGGTCTATACCGTCACGGACCGCATCACGGTGCTGCGCGGCGGGAAACTGGTGGGCGAGCGGCTGACGGCCGATCTGGCCCGCCTGGACCTTGTGGCCATGATGCTGGGCAGCCTGCCGGCCACGGAAAGCCATCTGCAGCGGCGCACGGCGGTCGCGCCGGGTGACATCGTTGTGCAGGTGACGGGTCTGGGCCGCCGCAACCTTGTATCCCCCTTCACGGCGGAAATCCGGCAGGCAGAGGTTCTGGGCGTGGCGGGGCTTTTGGGGTCAGGCCGCACGGAAACGGCCCTGCTTCTGTTCGGGGCGGTGCGGGCGGACACGGGCGGCGTGCTGGTTGATGGCAAACCGGTCACGCTGAAAGGGCCGCGCGATGCCATCCGCCTGGGTTTCGGCTTTTGTCCGGAAGACCGGAAACTGGATGGTATCGTGGCCGATCTGTCGGTCCGGGAAAATATCGTGCTGGCGCTGCAGGCCCGCCAGGGATGGTGGAAACGGGTGCCGCCGGCCCGCCAGCGGGCGCTGGCCGACGACTATATCCGGTTGCTGAACATCCGCACGCCCGATGCGGAAAAACCCATCCAGCTTCTGTCCGGCGGCAATCAGCAGAAGGCGCTGCTGGCCCGCTGGCTGGCCACGCGGCCGCGTCTGTTGATCCTGGACGAGCCGACACGCGGCATCGATGTCGGCGCGCATGCGGAGATCATTCTGTTGCTGGAAGAATTGCGGAACGACGGCATGGCGCTCTATGTCATCTCCTCGGAGATCGAAGAGGTAGCGGCCTATGCCGACCGTGTGCTGGTGATGCGGGAGCGCCGGCAGGCCGGCATGCTGACAGGGGCCGAGGTGACGCCCGCCGCCATCATCGACGCGATTGTCCGGCCGGTGGACGGTGAACCGTCGGGACGGGCGGCATGAATACGCCGGCCTGGTTCGCCGCCGCCCGTTCCCGCCTGTTGCTGCTGGCCATCGTGCTGCTGGCGAATGTCCTGGTCGCACCGGGTTTTCTTGAGGTGCGGCTGGTCGATGGGCGCCTGTTCGGCGGCATCATCGATATTCTGAACCGGGGTGCCCCCGTCATGCTGCTGGCCGTGGGCATGGCGCCCGTCATCGCCACGCGCGGCATCGACCTGTCGGTGGGCGCCGTCATGGCCATCGCCGGGGCCGTGGCTGCCGCGACCGTGAATGCGGGCCACGCCTGGCCCGTTGCCATTCTGGCCGCCTTGGGCACGGGTCTGGCCTGTGGCCTGTGGAACGGCGTGCTGGTCACGATCTTCCGCATGCAGCCCATCGTTGCCACCCTGATCCTGATGGTGGCTGGGCGCGGCATCGCACAGATGATCACGCAGGGCCGTGTCCTGACCTTCACCGATGCAGGCCTGGCGGGGGTCAGTTCGGCCAGTCTGCTGGGCCTGCCCCTGCCGGTCCTCCTTGCCCTGGCCGCCGCCATCGGCACCGGCCTGCTGGTGCGCGGCACGGCGCTGGGCCTGTTTATCGAATCGGTGGGCACAAGCCCGCGCGCCGCCCGGCTGGCCGGGGTTCCGGCGCCCGCGCTGCTGATCGGTGTCTATGTCTGGTCGGGCCTGATGGCGGCGTTGGCGGGATTGATCGCTACGGCCGACATACGCGGGGCGGATGCCAACAATGCCGGCCTCTGGCTGGAACTGGACGCCATCCTGGCCGTGGTCATCGGCGGCACCAGCCTGTATGGCGGCCGGTTCAGCATCGGATTGTCGGTGCTGGGCGCCCTCATCCTGCAGGGCATGCGCACCTGCATCCTGCGCTCCGGCTTGCCCCCTGAACTCAATCTGTTGCTGATGGCTGTGGTTGTTGCCCTGGTGCTGGTGGTGCAATCGCCGGCCTGCGGGCCGGTGCTGGCCCGGATGACGGCCCGGCTGACGCGGCGGGGGACGGCATGATGCGCCTTGATGCCCGCACCCTGCCCCTGCTGATCACCGTCGGCGTCTTCATCCTGCTCTATGCCGCCTGTGCCGTGCAGTTCCCCGCCATGCTGGGCACGCGCGTCATCGGTAACCTGCTGACGGACAACGCCTTTCTGGGCGTTCTGGCGGTCGGCATGACCTTTGTCATCCTGTCGGGCGGCATCGACCTGTCGGTGGGGGCCGTCATGGGCTTCACGACCGTGGCCCTGGCGGTGATGATCGAAGGGGCGGGCCTGCATCCGCTGGTGGCCTTCACCATCGTCCTGGCCGGCGGTGCGCTGTTCGGTTGCGGGGTTGGCGCCGCCATCCATTGGCTGAAGGCCCCGCCCTTCATCGTGACCCTGACGGCGATGTTCCTGGCGCGGGGGGCCGCCCTGCTTCTGTCCACCGACAGCATCCCCGTGCGGCACGGCTTCTATCAGACCTTGTCGGGCCTGTCGCTTTCGCTGCCCGGCGGCGGACGTCTGGGCCTGATCGCCCTGCTGATGCTGCTGGCCTTCCTGGCAGGCGGGGTGCTGCTGCATTTCACACGGGCAGGGCTGAAGGTCTATGCGCTGGGCGGCAACAGCCGCTTTGCCGGCCTGATGGGGATCGACACCGGCCGCACCACCATCCTGGTCTATGGGTTCTCCAGCACCATGGCCGGGCTCGCCGGCATCATCTTCTCGCTCTATACGCGTTCGGGCTATGCCCTGACCGGTGTCGGTGTGGAACTGGACGCCATCGCGGCCGTCGTCATTGGCGGCACACTTCTGTCCGGTGGCGTCGGCGGCATGGCGGGATCGCTGATCGGCGTGCTGATCCAGGGGCTGATCCTGACCTGGATCACCTTCGATGGCAGCCTGTCCTCCTGGTGGACGAAGATTGCCATCGGCATGCTTTTGTTCATATTCATCGGGCTGCAACGCCTGATCCTGCATTTCTCCGCTCCCACCGGGCGCACGGGGTAGACCATGTCCATTGCCCGCTGGGCCGCCGATCGTCCGCTGTCCAACCATGAACAGATCGTCCGCACCTTAGGGCTGGAGATCCTGACCGGCATCCATGCGCCGGGCGCCAACCTGCCGCCGGAACCCACGCTTCTGGCGCGGTTCGGCATCTCGCGCACCGCCCTGCGCGAGGTGTTGAAGACCCTGTCGGCCAAAGGCCTGCTGATTTCCAAGACACGGGTCGGCACAAGGGTGCAGGACCCGATCCATTGGAATTTCTTCGACGCCGACGTCCTGGCCTGGAAGGTCGGACAGGGTCTGGACGAGACCCTGCGCCGCCACCTGCTGGAGGTGCGCACCGCACTGGAGCCGCAGGCCGCGTCCCTGGCCGCCATGCGGCGGTCGGCCGATGATCTGACGGAATTGCGCCGCTGCATCGCCGCCATGGGTGACCCGGCGCATGATCAGCGCAGCTTTGCCGAGGCCGACCTGGATTTCCATGTGGCGGTGGGCAGCGCCTCGGGCAACCCGATGATGCGGTCCTTCGCGGCGGTGATCGAGGTGGCGCTGCTGGCCTCCTTCTCCCTCACCTCCCCCGTGGATCGGCCCGAGCTACAGGCTCAGGTCGTGGCGGACCATGCCGCCATCGTCGATGCCATCGAAGCCGGCGATGCATCCGCCGCGGCCGCCGCCATGCACAAGGTGATCCAGTCCGGCTTTGACCGGGCGTGACCTCTTTCCCCCTTCAAGAGACCAGCCGAGGTATGTCGATGCCCACCGCCGCCCCCAGCCAGGCCGGACGCGGCCTGTTCGGAACCATGCCGGACGGCACCCCTGTCGATGCCGTCACCCTGGTCAACAAGGGCGGTGCCGCCGCCCGGTTGATCGGCCTGGGCGCCAGCCTGCAGGCGCTATGGATGCCGGATCGCCATGGCACGCTGGCTGATATCGTGCTGGGCCATGATGATCTGGCGACATATCTGGCCAACCGCGCCTTCCTGGGTGCGACGGTCGGGCGCTATGCCAACCGCATCGCGGGCGGGCGGTTTGAACTGGACGGCCACTCCTTCCAGACACCCTGCAATGATGGGCCGAACTGTCTGCATGGCGGGTTGAAGGGGCTTGACCTTGTGCCCTGGACCCTGACCAGCCACAGCACATCGGACGCCATCTTCACCTGCCGCAGCCCGGACGGAGATGAGGGATTTCCCGGCAACCTGGGCATCACATCCCGCTATCACCTGGGGGATGACAATGTCCTGACGGTTGAGATCACAGCCACGACGGACGCGCCGACCGTGGTCAACCTGACCAATCACGCCTATTTCAATCTGGGCGGGGCCGTGACGGGCGGAGACATACTGGGCCATGAACTGACCCTGGCGGCCGGCCGCTATACACCCGTCGATGCCAACCTGATCCCGACGGGGGAGTTGCGGGAGGTGGCGGGCAGCCCGTTTGACTTTCGCACCCCCCACACCATCGGCGCCCGCATCCGCGACGTGGGCGAGGCGCAGTTGGTGCTGGCCCGCGGCTATGACCATAATTTTGTGCTGGATGCCGGCGGCGGGGCGGAACCCGCCTTCGCCGCGCGGGTGGCCGATCCCGTGTCGGGGCGCACCCTGGAACTGTCGACCACGGAGCCGGGGCTGCAATTCTATTCCGGCAATTTCCTGACCGGGACCCTGCCCGGCAAGGGTGGCCGGCTGTACCGGCAGTCCGACGCCCTGTGCCTGGAACCGCAGAAATTCCCCGACAGCCCCAATCAGCCCCGCTTTCCCACCGCCCGGCTGGAGCCGGGGCAGACCTACCGCCACGTCTCCAGCTACCGGTTCGGTGTAACCGGGTGATCAGCGCGGCTGGGCCTGCACCGTCCGCACCTTGATGGCGCCACCCGGCGCGAAGGTGACGGTGGAGGACTGACCGAGCGCGATATCGTGAATGCCCGTGACCGCCCCCGTGGTGATCAGGGTTCCGGCCGGCAGCGCGATGCCGCGGGTCCGGCAATGGGCCAGCAGGAAGGCAACGGCCTGCACCGGGGTACCAGGAATGCTGGCAAAGCTGCCGGTGCCGACGACCGCGCCCTCGATCTGCGTTTCCACCGTCAGGCTTTCCGGGGCCGCATCCCGCCATCCCGTCAGTTCCGGGCCGACAATCAGGCCGGCATTATTGCCGAAATCGCTGACCACCACGGTGGGGCCCAGCTTGTTGATGGTGGCCAGCGGGCTGCCGGCCAGTTCGATGCCGGCATGGATCGAGCCGATCAGGCCCCGTGCCTCCGCCTCGTCCGACGGGCCGTCGGCCGGCATGTCGGCGCCCAGCTTCACCACAAATTCGCCTTCCACGGCGGCAAAACCGCCGGGAATGATGGGCAGGTCGATCACCTGCCCCTCGCTGTAATCCCAGACATTGCCGTCAAAGACGGGACCGGCCAGACGCATGGCCCCCAGCTTTTCCCGGAAGGCCGGCGGCACCATGCCGATCTTCCAGCCCCGCACCGGCGTCGGCCACAGCGACCGCGCCACATCCTGGATATCATAGGAGGTCGTCAGATTGTCCGGGATGGTGCCGGGATAATCCGGCAGGGCCGTGGCGGCACGGCGGGCGGCGACAAAACGCTGGGCGATTTCCTGGGGGCTGGACACCGGAAGGCTCCTGGAGGTTTGGAAACAGGTTTTCGGGCGGCGATCTTATGATGACACCGGTTTCCAGACAAGCGCACTGACAGCGCCGGCCGCGCGTTACAGGCCGTTAGCGCGCCGGCCCGCTGCTTTCGCGCACCACCAGATGCGGCTGGAAAATGGTTTCCCGCAGCTTGGCGTCGGGCTGGGCGATCCGCTGGATCAGCTTTTCCGCCGCCGTGCGGCCCATATCACGGACGGGGGAGCGTACCGTGGACAGGGCGGGACACATGCGCAGGGCCAACTGGCTGTCGTCAAAGCCGACGACGGTCAGTTGCTGGGGAATGGCGATCCCCTTCTGATAGGCGATGCGATAGACCCCGGCCGCCATCTCGTCGTTACAGGCGAAGATGGCCGTCGGCGGGTTCTTCATGGATAGCAGCTTTTCGGCACATTCCTGGCCGCTTTCAAAGGTGTAGGCGCCCTGCACATACAGTTCGGGGTCCAGGCTCAACCCATGGCGGGCCAGACCGTCGGCGAAACCACGGCGCCGTTCCTGGGCTGATTTATATTGCGGCGTACCGGCGATGAAGCCGATGCGACGATGGCCCAGTTCCACCAGATGGTCCGCCACCTCTGCGGCCCCCTTGTAATCCTCGTACACGACCAGATGGGCGGCGACATCCAGCGGCACGCAGGCCACGCGGATGAAGCGGCAGCCGATCTCCGTCAGCATCGTGGCCAGGGCGTCATCTTCCGACAAGGGCGGCAGCAGGATGACACCATCCAGCTTCTGCCGCTCCACGAATTGCCGCATCTCCTTCATATAGGTGGGGCTGGTGCGGATGCAGGGATGCACCACCAGCTCGAACCCGCTCTTGCGACAGGCCTCCAGGATGCCCGCCTGGACATTCACCACATATTGGCTGTTGGGATTGTCATAGATGATGCCCAGCAGGAAGGAACGCTGAGACGCCAGACCCCGCGCCTGCGGATCGGGTTCATACCCGATATCGTCGATCACCTTGGCAATCTTCTGCCGCGTTTCCTCATTCACCAGGGGCGACTGGTTGATGACGCGCGACACCGTCTTTTTCGACACTTCCGCGAGACGGGCCACATCATTGATGGTTGGCCGGCGCTTCAGGTCCCAGACATAGGTCCGGGGGGCCTCCACCTTGTTGGCGGCGTCTGTGTCGGTGTCTGCGGTGCGGGTACGGGGCATGGACGGCGCGGTCCCATCATTTATGCGTTATCGGCATTGATTGTCCACCAGGGGGACAATAACGACTGTACTGCACTGTGCGCCACAAAGGCGCAACCCCTAAACGGTGACGGCCAGGAATAAGGGTGACCGGCGTCGGCGTCGCCTTTTCATTTGCTGAGCCGCCACATTGATGGTAACCGGTGTCAGGGCAAGAGTAAAGACGGCACGTGAAACGATGCCGCACCATGAGAAAGGGAGAGCGCGCCCATGTCGATATGCCGCCCCATTCTGTCAATCTTGCTGCCCGCCCTGGCTCTGCTGTCCGCCGCCCCTGCCGGCGCCATTGGCCGCGACGTGGCACCGGCCGCCATTCCGGCCTTTCCGGGGGCGGAAGGGGCCGGCGCCTTTGCCATGGGGGGACGCGGCGGCCGGGTATTCATCGTCACCAGCCTTGAGGATGACGGGCCGGGCACCCTGCGTGAGGCGGTAAAGGCCAAGGGTCCGCGCACCGTGGTTTTTGCCGTATCGGGCACGATCCGGCTGAAATCCAACCTGACCATCCGCAACGACTTCATCACCATCGCGGGACAGACGGCACCGGGTGGCGGCATCAGCCTGCGCGACTATCCACTGGTGGTGGCCGCCAGCCATGTCGTGATCCGCCATGTCCGCTCCCGCCTGGGCAGCGTATCGGCGCAGGAGGCCGACGCCATCACCATCTTTGATGGCAAGCACATCATCCTGGACCATGTCTCGGCCAGTTGGTCGACCGATGAAAGCCTGTCGGTCTCCTTCAAGTGGAAGGAGGGCATGACGGGGCTGGACAATGTCACGGTGCAATGGTCGGTGATCGCCGAAAGCCTGAACAAATCAGTGCATGCCAAGGGCGACCATGGCTATGGCACGCTGGCGCGCGGCTCCTTCGGTTCACGCTATTCCTTCCATCATAATCTCTGGGCCAGCCATACGGCCCGCATGCCGCGCCCCGGCAATTTCGAAAACCAGACGGTCGACCCGGTAGGCGCCTTCATGGATTTCCGCAACAATGTCTTCTTCAACTGGAAGGGCACGGGCAAGGGCGGGGCATCCGGCTACAATGCTGATACCGACGCCGTCACCGCCTATAATTTCGTGAATAATTATTACGTGCCCGGCCCGAACTCCGCCGGTGCCCACGCCTTTGACGAAAAAAGCCCCGTGGCGCGGGCGTGGTTCGCCGGCAACTGGATGAACCATGCCGAACCGGCCGATCCCTGGTCGCTGGTAACGGGTGTGCAGGCCGATGGCTATCGCCAATCCGCGCCCATCCCCATGGCCCCGACCACGACGGAACCGGCGGACGCCGCCTTCCGTGCCGTGCTGGCCAGGGCGGGTGCGGGGCCGGTGCGGGACAGTGTCGATGACCGTATCATGGCCGGTGTGTCCATGGGCCAGGGCCGCATCATCGACAGCCAGGATGATGTGGGTGGCTGGCCCGTTCTGACGGGCGGCGAGGCGCCCACCGATACAGACCGCGACGGCATGCCCGATACCTGGGAACGAACCCGGGGCCTGAACCCCGCCGACCCGATGGATGGGACGGCCGATCGAGACGGGGACGGTTACACCAATCTGGAGGAGTATCTGAACGGGTTATAAGCGGGGGTGGGCGTCGGGGCAACGGATCGCCCTTGGCCCCTCCCCCGCTTATACTCGTGTCGGCGCGGATACCAAGGTCAAGCCTGTTGACCTTGGTATTGCCCGGATCAGCTCTTGTCGGCCAGAACCTGGCCGCTGGCGCCATCCACCCGGACCGTCCGCGTGGTGGTGCCGTTCAGTACCTCGATCTCATAGGTCAGGCGGTTGTCCGAATGTTCGACATCGGCCTCGATCGCCTTGCCACCGGCCTTGTTCTCGGCGATGCCGATGGCCTGGGCCAAGCTGGTGGCCGACGCGGTCAATTCACCCGGCTCGATCCCCGCGCCCATCTTCTGGACCCAGGTGGCGAGCGTCTGCTTGTCAGCCGACGCGATCTTGCCATTGGACGCGTCCACGTCCCAGCGGGTCACGGTCTCACCCGACACGATGTCGATCTGGTACAGGCCGACACTTTCCTTGGTATCGAAATCGACACCAACCGCCTTGCCCTGCTTTTCCGCCTGGGCGATGGCCTGGGTCAGCGAAACCTTGGCTTGACGGAAGGCAGCGACCTCACCATCGGAAGGGGCGGCCAGGGACGGACCGGCATGGGCCAGAACCAGTGCCAGGGCGGCGGTGCCGAGAAGCGTTTTCATGGTAGCATCCTCCTTGTTGTTGGATGTACGCAGAACGATCACAACCCGCCGTTGGTTCCAGGCTTACCCCTTCCGGGCCGCTTCTCCCGTTCAGACTACCCCGAAAGAGACTGCCGCGCGGGCATTCTCGGTGATGCCGGCCCAGTCGCCCTCGGCGATCTGCTTGTTGGTGGCGATCCAGGAGCCGCCGACCCCCACGACATTTTTCAACGACAGATAAGAGGCGACCTTGTCGCGGCCGATGCCGCCCGTGGGGCAGAAACGGGCCTGCGGCAGGGGGCCGGCCAGGGCCGCGATGGTAGCGGCCCCGCCATACTGCTCCGCCGGGAACAGCTTCAGCACGTCGAAACCGTCATCCAGCCGCTCCAGCACCTCGCTGGGCGTGGCCACGCCGGGGATCACGGGTACACCACAGGCTTTCAGCGGCGCCACCAGCGCCCGGGTGGTGGCCGGCGTCACGATGAAGTCCGACCCCGCCGACATGGCCGCATCCAGGTCCGCCGGCTTCAGGATGGTGCCAGCGCCGACGATCAGGCCCGGCACGGCGCGTTTCATGGCGGTGATGGCGTCCAGCGCAGCCGGCGTGCGCAGCGTCACCTCCACCACGGACAACCCGCCCGCCTTCAACGCCACGGCCAGCGGGGCGGCATCCTCCACCTTGTCGATGGTCAGAACGGGAATGACGGGCGAGCTTTTCAGCAGAAGGGTGAAGGCCTGGATATTCAAGATCGGGCTCCAATCAACAGGAAAACGGCCCCTCCATGTCCGGAGGGGCCGTTGTGAGTTCGGAACAGGAGGTCAACGCAATACCGGAGGCGCCAGCACATTGCCACCGGTTTCCACTCCCGCCGGCAATGCGGCAGGGTTGGAGCTGCCGCCCCGGTGCGCGCACCGGGGCGGCCACGCCTCATCAGTACTTGTACTTGGCACCCAGGAAGAACTGGCGGCCGTAATGCACATACTCTTCCGAATTCTGGCGCTCGCTGGTACCGACCCAGCGCTCGTCGAACTCGTCAGTCAAGTTGATGGCCTCGAACGTCACCGAGATCTGCTCGGAGAAATTATAGCTGGCTGAGAAGTCCAGGTTAAAGGTTGAGGCCTTGCCACGGATGTCGTTGGCATTGCCGGGTGAGATCTGTGTCAGATACTCATCACGGAAGGAGCCGGAGACACGGGCGCTGAAATCGTCGTTCTCATAATAGAGGGTGGCATTGAACGACTTGGGCGACAGACCGACCAACGGCTCCCGCACGGTGCGGGTGCCGACGCGATAGTCGATGTCGGACGTCACATAGGTGAAGTTGACGATACCGCCGAAATCATCGAACGGCGCCGGCAGGAAGGTGAACGGCTTCTGCAGGCTGATTTCGAAACCCTTCAGCGGGCCGCCATTGGTATTGGCGGCACGGGTGACGGTAAAGGTCGTGTCAGGTCGGTTGTTGTTGGCCAGCAGGCTCTCCGGCAAGCCCGTTTCGGCGAAGGTCATCTGCTCGGAGATGTTCTGGATATAGCTCTTGATGTCCTTGTAGAAGAAGCCGACCGTTACCAGCGTCTCCTTCTCCGGATACCATTCAAAGGAGAGATCGACCGTATTGGCGCGGATCGGGTTCAAATCCGGATTGCCGACGCTGATGGTCTGGCTGGCATTGGTGATTGAACCGCCGGGGGTCAGGTTGGGCAGGTCGGGACGCGACATCACCTTGGCTGCCCCAAAGCGGACCAGGAAATCGTCAATCGGCTCCAGCGACAGGTTGATGGCCGGCAGCGTGTCAGTATAGTCGCGCTTCTTGGTGACCAGCGTCGTCCCGACATAACCGGTGGAGGTCAGCTTGGTCTTCACCTGGCGCAGGCCGACATTGCCGCGGAACGGCATGTCGCCCAACTCGGTATTGAAATCAGCCTGGATAAAGGCGCTCAGGCTGCGTTCACGGGCATTGCGGTTATTGCCGATGGCGCCCTGGCCGTCCTTGGCCACCCGGAAGTCACCATATTGGTTGACGCAGTTGCAGTAAAAGCCCAGCAATTCCTCGAATTTGTCGATCGAAGGTACGATCCAGGAAGTCGGCGTACCGGTCGGGACATCCAGATTACGGCCAAAGCCGGAAACCAGTTCCGTCAGGCTGGCGAGATTCGTGCCGGCCGGCAGGGCCACCGCCGCCTCGGTCAGGTTGCCAGACCCTTGAATCGCATCCAGCGTGCCGTAGCGGCGCCATTCCTGCGTCTCGAACTTATAATCCTTATGGGCCAGCCCCGCCTTCAGGGTCACCCAATCCTGGGCATCCCACTCGAACTCGCCGCGCAGGGTCTGGAAATCATTGTCGGTCTTGTTGGGACGGATACGGATCAGCGATTGGTCGCCGAGAATGGTGCCGTTGCGGACCAGACGGGTCGACGGGCTGAAAATATAGTTGGCTGGGTTGGTGACGTCGAACCCGTAATTAAAGGCGGGCAGGTTTTTGTCGCCGGAATAATCATAGCTGTAGCCCTGGACATTGTAGGCTTCCAGCGACAGGGTCGTCTGCTCCGGGTTGTCCTGCTTGGAGGAAGACCAGCCGGCCAGACCCTTGAAACGGATCGTATCGGTGAATTCCTGGTCCAAGCCCACAGAATATTGCAAGAACTCCGTCTCCAGACGGTCGCGGCGTTGTTCGGTGCGGATATCGACGCCGTTGAAGGTACCTTTGATCAGATTGCCCAGATCATCATAGGTGGCCTGGGTCACGGTGGTGCCCCCCATGCCGCCGGCACCGGTGTTGCGGCTGAAGGAGATGGCTTCCAGATACTGTTCCTGGCGCGTGCCCTTCAGGTTGGCATAGAGGCCGTCCAGCGTGATGCGCGTCGTCTCGAACGGCTGGAACTGCAAGGCCGCGGTGGAGCCCAGGCGCTCCTGGTCGTAATCCAGGCGGCCATAGCGCGGAATGCGCGGGTGCCAGGCCGACTGCTCCGGCAGGGCGCGGTTGCCCGGCGTGTTGCTGACGCCGCCGCCGCCGAACAGGAAGTTCGACGTGGCGCTGCCATTGCCGGCATTCGCGCCGGTCGTGGGGACGTTGCCGATCGTGTCGATGCCGCGTTCCCAGCGACCCGTCGAGGAGCCTTCTTCCAGACGGTTGGTCTCAGAATAGGCGACGGAGAACAAAGCGCCGATCTTGCCATCCGCAAACGTGTCGGAGATCAGCAGGGTGCCGCGCGGGTCCTTCGACTTGGACAGGTCATTGTAACCGATCTTGCCGGAAGCCGAGAAAACGAACTTGTTATAGTCGAAGGGCCGCGCCGTCTGCAGGTCGACGGTGGCGCCCAGCGAACCTTCTTCCGTCTGGGCCGAGGTCGACTTGCGCACCGTCAGGCTGTTGAACAGTTCGGACGCGAAGATCTGGAAGTCGAAGCCGCGGCCACGATTGGCGCCGCCCGACCCGTCCTTGCCGCCGGTGGTAGCCAGCGCTTCCAGCCCGTTCAGCCGCACGCGGGTAAAGGTGGAGGACAGGCCGCGCACAGTGATGGAACGGCCCTCGCCGCCATCGCGGTCGATGGAGACGCCGGGGATACGCTGCAGCGATTCGGCCAGGTTCGTGTCCGGGAACTTGCCGATATCTTCGGCATTGATGACATCGACGATGTCGTTCTCGTTGCGCTTCTTGTTGATGGCGCTAGCCAGCGAGCCACGGAAGCCCGTGACCACGATCTCTTCGAGCGCGGCATCCTGGGCCTGCGCGCCGGCAGGGATAAGGCCGGCCAGCAGAACCATGGCCGAGGCGCCGGCCAGCCGGCGGCGAATGCAAGGCGTACCCGCAAACTTCTTCATTGTTTCCATCCCCTTCGGTTTTATCGTTCTGGCCGCACGCATCCGTCCCGCAGCCGGAACCGGCAGGCAGGGGGAAGGGCAGGACGAACGATTTAGGTCTTTATGCCGGCGGTTGGCGCCGGGTTGCATTGACACCGGTGACAGGTCCATTAATGATCGTATCTGACACCGGTGGCAATACGTTTTTGCATTGAATTGTCCAAGTTCGTCACAGGATGTGGCACAAATCCCGCACCAGGTGGGTTCGAGGTTGAAGGGGAGTAGGGTCGATGACCGGGCGTATCGTATGTTTTGGTGAATTGCTGATGCGCTTGACGGCGCCGGGGCGGGAGCTGCTGTTGCAAAGCCCGCATCTGGACGTCACGTTCGGCGGGGCGGAGGCCAATGTGGCCGTGTCTCTGGCCCGCTTCGGCTGGGATGCCGCCGTTGTCTCCACCCTGCCCGACCAGGGTATCGGAGAGGCCTGCCGGGGCGAACTGCGCCGTCACGGTATCGACACGCGCGGCATCCAGATGCACCATGGCCGCATGGGTCTGTATTTCCTGACCGTTGGCGCCATGCAGCGCCCGTCGGAAATCATCTATGACCGCGCCGGATCGGCCTTCGCCGTGACCGATGCCGCAACCTATGACTGGCCGAAATTGCTGGAAGGCGCCGGATGGCTGCATGTCGGCGGCATCACCCCCGCCGTCAGCGAGCAGGCCGAACAGGCGGTGCTGGCCGCGGCCGCGGCGGCCAAGGCGGCCGGCGTCAAGGTCTCCTTCGACTGTAACTACCGCGCCAAGCTGTGGGCCGACCGGGTCGGCGATGCGCCGGCCGTGTTCGCCAAGCTGGCCGCCTGCGCCGATCTGATGTTCGGGAATGAACGCGATATCGCCCTGATCCTGGGCGCCGACTTCCACAGCACGCCCCTGTCGGAACGGTTCCTGGCGGCGGCGGAGCTGGCCTTCAAGACCTGGCCGGGGCTGAAATGGCTGGCCTCCACCATCCGCAGCCATCACGATGTGGACCATCAGGAACTGACGGGCCGGGTCGCCGCCCGTGATCACCGGGTGCATTATTCCCGCACCTACAAGCTGAACGGCATCGTGGACCGTATCGGCGGCGGCGACGCCTTTGCCGCCGGCCTGATCCATGGGCTGGACAAGGGCTGGGCGGCGGATCAGGCCATCAATTTCGCCACGGCCGCAGCCGCACTGAAACATTCGGTTCCGGGCGATGCCAATCTGGTGTCGGTCGCCGATGTGATGAGTCTGGTGAATGAGGAAGGGCTGGATGTGAAACGGTGATTTCGCCGGTGCTCCCTCACCCTCCCAAACGCTGGCGCGTTCGGGAGGGTGAGGGAACGCCGTCCGAGCCATGCGCCGCGCGCAGTCTTGCCCCGGCGTTGCCCCCGGCTGGCGCAAAGGGCCTCACGCAACTATATTACGCCCATCGAAAACAACGATGGAGAGACATCATGCGGTACTTTTTCCTGCTTCCCATGCTGCGGCTCGGCGCTTTTTCCCGTTATGCCGCTTCGGTTGAGCACTACCCGGCCAACCGCCGTGATTGAGGCGGAAGGGCCTGCTTCTTTTAGCAGTTCCCATTTTTCAGTCTGACCAAAAATCATCAGCCGGTCACCCTATTTGGACCGGCATGGTTGTCATGACAGCGCCCCGGCGGGTACCCTCGCCGGGGCGTTTTCATTTTCAGGCCGAACCACCAGGACCCGAGGAGGGATCATCATCATGACCAACCCCGCCGCCGAAGGCTTTTACATGCCGGCCGAATGGGCGCCGCACGCGCGCTGCTGGATGGCATGGCCCGTGCGGGCGGAGACATTCCCCAACGGTCTGGCCGCCGCACGTGCCGCCTATGCCGAGGTGGCGAAGGCCATCGCGCAGTTCGAACCGGTGACCATGCTGTGCCCCGACGGGGCGCTGGCCGATGTCTCCCTGGCCTGCGGGCCGGGCGTGTCGGTCCTGCCCGTGCCCTGTTCGGACAGTTGGCTGCGCGACAACGCCCCCAGCTTCGTCGTGAACGGCAAGGGCGATGTGGCCGGCGTGCATTGGGGCTTCAACGCCTGGGGCCGCAATTATGATGAATTCCAGTTGGACACCGATGTGGGGCGCCTGATCCTGGAAAACCAGGGACTACGCCGTTTCGCGGCCCCGCTGGTGATGGAGGGCGGGGCTTTCCATGTCGATGGCGAGGGCACCTTGCTGACGACGGAGGAATGCCTGCTGAACCCCAACCGCAACCCGCATCTGTCGCGGGCAGAGATCGAGGCGCATCTGGCCACCCATCTGGGCGTGCGGGAATTCATCTGGCTGAATAAGGGCTATGAGCAGGACGAGACCGACGGCCATGTCGATGAGATCGCGACCTTCGTGAAGCCGGGTGTAGTGCTGACCATGGTCACGGATGATACGTCCGATCCCAATTACCCCGTGTTCCAGGACAATGTCGCCCGGCTGAAAGCCGCCCGCGACGCGGCGGGCCGTGCGTTGGAGGTGGTGACCCTGCGCACACCGGCGCGTCAGGAACAGAACGGGGTGCGCCTGACCCTGTCCTACACCAATTTCTACATGGCCAATGGCGGCATCGTCATGCCGCTGTTCGAAGACCCGATGGATGGGGAAGCCATCAGCCTGTTCGGTAAGCTGTTCCCCGACCGCCGCATCATCCCCGTTCCGGCCTTGGACATCGTGCGCGGCGGCGGCGGTATCCATTGCATCACGCAGCAGCAGCCGGTGGGGTGAGCCAAGGGCGCGGATGCGCCCGCCGGCGCCTGAGGAAACATAGAAGGACTATCCCTTCACCGACCCTGACGTGATGCCCTCGACAAAGTATTTCTGTGCCAGGAAGAATACGATCAGCGAGGGCAGCAGCGCGATGGTGGACATGGCCAGGACCTGGTTCCAGGCCGTCGCCTCCGTCACGTCGATGGCCATTTTCAGCGCCAGGGCCACCGGATATTTGCCCACCGATGACAGGTAGATCAGCGGATAAAGGAAATCGTTCAGGCTCCACATGAACTGGAACAAGGCCACGGAGATGATGGCGGGCATGATCACCGGGACCACCACATGCCACAGCACCTGCAACGAGTTGCAGCCATCGATCACCGCCGCCTCTTCCATGTCGGGCGGAATGCCGCGCAGGAACTGCACCACCATGAAGACGAAGAAGCCGTCGGTGGCGAAGGCGCAGGGCACATAGAGCGGCAGATAGGTGTCCAGCCAGCCGAATTCCCGGAACATCAGATATTGCGGGATCAGCAGCACGCTTTTCGGCAACAGGATGGTGGCCACCATCAGCGCGAACCACAGTTGCTTGCCCGGCATGCGGAACCGCGCAAAGCCATAGGCCACCAGAACCGAGGACACAACCGTCAGCACCACCTTGGGAATGATGAAGGCAAAGCTGTTCAGCAGGTAGGTCGCGAAACTGTATTCCGTGCCTGTGCGCCAGCCCTTGACCACCCCGTCCATGGTCGGTTCCTGCGGCCACAATCCCACGGACCCGAAAATCTCATGATTGGGTTTGAAACTGGCAGCCACCATCCAGAACAGCGGATAGAGCATGACCAGCCCCACCCCGATCAGCACGCCATAGCGCAGCAGGGCGTTGACGCGGCCGATCCAGGCGATATCGGGGCGGGGGCGGGTGATCAGGCTCATTCCCCCTCCTCCCGCTCATTCCCGTAGAAGACCCAGTATTTGGCCGACGCAAAGGCGATGATGGTGAACAGGGCGATGATGATGAACAATACCCAGGACAATGCTGCGGCATAGCCGACATTGAAATACTTAAACGCCTCCTCATAAATCATCAGGGGCAGCAGATAGGTGGACTTCAACGGCCCGCCGCCCGTGATGATGTAGGGGCCGTTGAATTCCTGGAACGCCTGCACGATCTGCATGATGAAATTGAAAAAGATCACCGGCGTCAGCAGCGGCAGGGTGATGGTGAAGAAGATGCGGGCCTTGCCGGCCCCGTCGATGGTCGCCGCCTCGTACAGGTCGGTGGGGATGTTCTGCAGCCCAGCCAGGAACACCACCATGGCCGATCCGAACTGCCACAGGCGCAGCAGCACGATGGTGAACAGCGCATAGGCGGGCTCGCCCAGCCAGTTCAGCGGCTCGCCCCCTGCCCAGACCAGCACCTGATTGATCAGCCCGTCACCGGCAAAGACGTAACGCCACAGCACCGCGATGGCCACCGACCCACCCAGGATGGAAGGCACATAATAGGCGGTGCGAAAAAACCCGATACCCCGCAGCTTGAAATTCAGCACGAAGGCGATGAACAGGGCGAAGGCCAGCTTCAGCGGCACCGTAAGGAACACATAAAGGAAGGTGACACCCAGCGAACCATGGAACGTGTCGTCACCGGCCATCTGGATATAATTGCCCAGCCCCAGGAACCGCGCCTGCTCTACCGGGTCCTGTAGCTGATAATCCGAAAAGGACAGCAGGAAGGAGGAGAGGAAGGGGAACAGGGTGAAGGTCGCCAGACCGACCAGGAAGGGCGCGATATAAAGATATCCGGATAGGCGGTTATCGTACATGGGCGCCCCCCTTACGCGGCCACGGGCGCGACGCGGGATGCCGGCGCGCCCACGGCCCGTCCATCCGCGTCGAACAGATGACATTGCGCCAACCGGACGCCGACACGCAGGCCGGTGCCGATGCGCAGCGCCACGTCCCCCGATATCTTCACCACCAGCACCCCATCCGACAGGGATGGCATGCGCAGATGGGCCAGGGTCTCCCCACCCAGCCGTTCGACCAGATCGATGACGGCATCGAATTCCACCGCCGGCTCTTCGGCCGCCTCCGCCGTTGGGCCGACGCGAAAATGTTCGGGCCGGATGCCGACCGTCACCTTGTTCCCCCGCTTCACATCGGCGTCATAGCGCGGCAGGCGCAGAGTGGCGCCGTTCAGGCGGACGTTGACGCTGTCAGCCTCCGCCCCCTCAACGATCCCATCCATGAAGTTCATGCGCGGCGATCCGATGAAGCCGGCCACGAACAGGTTGGCGGGGTGGCAGTACAGTTCGATGGGGGCGCCGATCTGCTCGATCCGGCCGGCATTCAGCACTACGATACGAGTGGCCAGCGTCATCGCCTCCACCTGATCATGGGTCACATAGATCATGGTGGCGCCCAGCTTGGCATGCAGGCGCGCGATCTCCACCCGCATCTGGCCGCGAAGGGCGGCGTCCAGGTTGGACAGCGGCTCATCGAACAGGAACACGTCCGGTTCGCGCACGATGCAGCGGCCGATGGCCACCCGCTGCCGCTGCCCACCCGACAGGGCGCGCGGCTTGCGGTCCAGAAGCGGGGTCAGTTGCAGCGTCTCCGCCGCCTTGGCCACCTTCTCCTTGATCAGGGCCTTGGGCAGACCGGCGATCTTCAGGCCGAAGCCCATATTTTCCGCCACGCTCATATGCGGGTACAGCGCGTAGGACTGGAACACCATGGCGATGCCGCGTTCGGAGGGATGTACCAGGGTCACGTCACGGTCGCCGATCATGATCGATCCGCCGGTCGGCAGTTCCAGACCCGATACCAGCCGCAGCAAGGTGGACTTGCCGCAACCCGACGGGCCGACAAAGACCGTCAGTTCCCCCGGCGCGATCTCCAGGTCCACACCCTTGATCACATCGGTGGCGCCGAAACTTTTCACCACACCGCGCAGCAACACCCGACCCTTGGCCACGCCCCCTCCCCTGCTTTTATCGTTGGTCGCCCCTTCGGCGGATGATGGTCCTGGACGGCACCTGTCCTCTTGATCTATCCGGTAACCGGTGTCAGTTTCAATCAGCCAGACGCGGTGCGCGCCGGGAACTTTCCGGCTGACCGCATCCCGGTGACCGCATGCCAAGGATGACGCCAAGATGAGTTGCGTGCAACCACCCGCACCGCTGCAAGACGAGCTTCCGCCCGCCCATATCGTCGATCCCGCCGACGACGTGGCCATCGCGGTAAAGGCGCTGGAGGCCGGCACGCGGATCGATCTGGGCGGCCACAGCGTCACCCTGCTGTCCGACATTCCGCGCGGGCACAAATTCGCCCTGCATGCCATGAAGGCCGGTGATGCCGTGCGCAAATATGGCTGGCCGATCGGCGTTGCCACCGCTGGCATCGACGCTGGCGTCCATGTTCACAGCCATAATCTGGCCACCGGCCTGTCCGGCACGCTCAGCTACCGGTACGAGCCGGCGGGTACGGACACCGCCTGGACGGCGTTGCCCAGGGCCGAGCAGAGCTTCCTGGGCTATCGCCGGGCCGATGGGCGCGTCGGCACCCGCAACGAGATCTGGATTTTGTGCACCGTCGGCTGCGTCAGCCGTACGGCGGAACGTATCGCCACCCTGGCCAGCCAGCGTTTCGCGGGCCAGGTGGACGGGGTGGTGGCCTTCCCCCACCCGTTCGGCTGTTCACAATTGGGGGACGATCTGGCCCATACCAAGGCCGTCATCGCCGCCCTGGCACAGCATCCCAATGCCGGCGGCGTGCTGCTGCTGGGCCTGGGTTGCGAGTCGAACCAGTTGGACAAGCTGCTGCGCGATGCGCCCGGTATCGACCGCAGCCGCCTGCGGGCCTTTACGGCACAGACCAGCAGCGACGAAATCGAAGACGGCATCAACGCCGTCGCCGAACTGGTGGCGATCGCGGCGGGCGACAAACGGGAGCCCTGCCCCACGTCCGATCTGGTAATCGGCCTGAAATGCGGTGGATCGGACGGGTTCAGCGGCCTGACGGCCAACCCGCTGGTGGGCCGCATGGCGGACCGGGTGACGGCGGCCGGCGGCAGCGCCATCCTGACCGAAATCCCGGAGATTTTCGGGGCGGAGGAACTTCTGATGCGTCGGGCTGTTGACGAGACGGTATTCGACGGCGTCGTCAAGTTGGTCAACGGCTTCAAGCAGTATTTCCTGGATCACAACCAGCCTGTCTATGAGAACCCGTCCCCCGGCAATATCGCGGGCGGTATCACGACGCTGGAGGAAAAGTCGCTGGGCGCCGTGCAGAAGGGAGGCCGTGCCCCTCTGTGCGACGTCATCGCCTATGGCGCGATGCGGCGCGTGAAGGGCCTGACCCTGCTGGAGGCGCCCGGCAATGATGGTGTATCCTCCACGGCGCTGACGGCGGCCGGGGCGACGGTGATCCTGTTCACCACGGGGCGCGGCACGCCGCTGGGGTTCCCGGCGCCGACCCTGAAGATCGCGTCCAACAGCGTGCTGGCCCGGCAGAAGCCGAACTGGATCGATTTTGACGCGGGGCTTGCCCTGACCGATACCGGCCTGGACGGGGCCGCCGATGTCCTGTGGTTCCTGATCCTGGACACGGCATCGGGCAAGGAAACCCGCGCGGAAAAGAACGGCCAGCGCGAAATCGCCATCTGGAAGAACGGAGTGACCCTGTAATGCCGACCCTGTCGAATGCCAATCTGGACCTGCTCCACGGTGATGTCGCCCGCCCCGCCTATGACCGCGCGGCTGCCGGCATCGGCGTGGTCCATTTCGGCCCCGGCGCCTTCTTTCGGGCACATCAGGCGTTTTTCTTCGACGAGGCGCTGGCCCGGGGTGGCAACTGGGCCATCTGTGCGGCCGCCTTGCGCAGCACGGATGTGCGCGACGCCCTGCGGCCGCAGGATAATCTCTACATCCTGGCGGAGCTGGAGCGGGAAACCCGCTACCGCGTGATCGGGTCGATCAAGGAGACGCTGGCCGGCTCCGGCGACCGGGCGGCCCTGCTGGACCGTCTGGCCAACCCGGACACGGTCATCGTCACCATGACCGTCACGGAGAAGGGCTATTGCCTGAAGGGCGACGGGTCGCTGGATTTCGATCACCCCGACATCGCCCATGACGTGGCCGAGCCGCTGAACCCCGTCAGCCTGATCGGCCATCTGGTGGAAGGGCTGCGCCGCCGGTTCAAGGCGGGCACGGCCCCCTTCACGGTGATCTCCTGCGATAATCTGGTGGATAACGGCCACAAACTGGGCCGCGCCGTGGCGGCGCTGGCCGACAGGCATGACGCCGACCTGGCCGCCTGGATCCGGGAGAAGGTCGCCTTCCCGCGCACTATGGTGGACAGTATCACGCCGGCCACCGACGATGCCCTGCGCGCCCGCGTGACAGCCGAAACCGGCCTGTCCGACAATTGGCCGATCCAGCGCGAACGCTTCACCCAATGGGTGATCGAGGACAAGTTCTGCAATATCCGCCCGGATTTCGCCGCCATCGGTGTGACCTTGACCACGGATGTCAGCGCCTATGACCGGGCCAAGCTGCGCCTGCTGAACGGCCCGCATTCCACGCTGGCCTATCTGGGCTCTCTGGCCGGGTATGAAACGGTGGCCGAGGCGATGGGCGATGCCGATCTGGCCGGCTTTGCCCGCCGCCTGATGCTGGACGATATAAGCCCTACACTCAGCCTGGATGCCGGTATCGATTATCCGGCCTATATCGACGCCATCCTGGCCCGCTTCTCCAACCCCGGCATCCGGCATCTGTTGTCACAGATCGCCTGGGACGGATCGGCCAAGCTGCCCTTCCGCCTGTTCGGCACCATTGCCGAAAGGCTGGCGGCCGGCGCGTCCGTGGACCGCCTGGCCCTGCCCGTGGCCGCCTGGATGCGATTTGTACGGGCCAAGGCCGCCGACGGGACCAAGCTGACCGACCCGTTGGCCGAGTCCCTGCTGACCATCGGTCGCGCCTGCACCGATGATGCCCATCGCGACGTGTCCTGCTTCTTCGCCCTGGAACAGGTGTTCCCCGCGACACTGACGGGCAATGCGGCCTTCCGCGCTGCGCTGGAACGGGCCTATGCCCTGTTGGGCGGCGGGGTCCAGGCGGCGCTGCGGGGGATCTGACGCGGGCGGAAATGTCGCCGCCCTCACCCTCCCACCCGCAAGCGGGCGAGGGGCAGAATCAAGCAAAACGCCAAATTCAGCCCCTCGCCCACGAACGTGGGAGAGGGAGGGGCCCATTGGCGCCAGCCAATGGGAGGGTGAGGGCCCCCCACCGATAACCACCCCGAATGCAAAAAAGGCCGGCGGATCGCCCCACCGGCCTTTCCCTTCATATCAAACCCCATCCCGACATCAATCGTCGCGATGGGTGCGTTCCATGCGCTCATGCCGCTCCTGGGCTTCCAGGCTCATCGTAGCAATGGGGCGGGCTTCCAGGCGGCGAACACCGATCGGTTCCCCCGTCTCCTCGCAATAGCCATATTCGCCGTCATGGATTCGCTGAAGTGCGGCGTCGATCTTGGAGATCAGCTTGCGTTCCCGGTCACGGGTGCGCAGTTCAAGGGCGCGGTCCGTCTCCAGTGTGGCGCGGTCGGCAATGTCGGGTTCCTGCAGCCCGCCATCCTCATGCAGGCTGTTCAGTGTTTCGCTGCTTTCGCGCAACAGCTCGGCCCGCCATTGCAGCAGCTTTTGCCGGAAGAAGGCCCGCATCAGCGGGTTCATATATTCCTCGTCTTCCGACGGGCGGTAATCGGCGGGAAGCAGAGGCAACGTATTAGACGACATCTGGCTGGTCCGATCATGGGCCTCGAAACGGCGCGGAGTATAGGGAGACAAGGCCGCGCCCGCAACAGCCGAGCAGCATGTTCCGAAAATCTCTAATGCGCTGAAACGAAACAATTTCCCGGGAAAGCCGCCAGCCCTGCCATCCAACCGTATGCGGTTGTTTGTATAGGGATCAAGCCTGCGGCGTCAGCTTGGCGATCTCCACCTGCGCGCGGAGGTCGATCTCGTCCAGAACCTGCTGCAACTCCGGATCATCCAGATCGCCGATGCGGTTCTGCAGAACACGACTCAGCTCATGCAGCTTTTCCAGCGGAATGGTGCCCATCAGCAGGCCGAGACGGATCTCGTCCAGCCGGTCCAGAATATCCTCGCCCCGGGCCTGCGCCTTGCGCTTCTTGCCGGACAAGGCGTCGTCCACCTCCTGCAAGGCGAACAGCGGATTGATGCCCGACAGGTTCTGCGTCCCCGACGAGCGGGAGACGCCGTCATCCTCGTCCCCGCCCTGGATATGGCGTGCGAATTCACCGCCACCGCTGCGCGTGGCTTTCTTCACCTGGCCGGGACGGGCGGAGGAAGGACCCTCGATCTTCATGGCGCTGACGGTTGCTTTCGCTGGGGCGATCAGACGGCGGTTCCGACACCACATATATAGGACGGGTGCGCCGATTTAACTACAGGTATCACCCGTGGCCGCTCCCGTCCTAGGGCATTTTTTGCCCCCGGCGTCACCCTGACCCTTTGAACCACCCGGCAAACCTTGACCATCGGGCTGGAAAGGCGCGCAATCCCTTGGTTGGCATGGTTCTGGCAGATGACCTGCCGACGATAAGGGACAGAACGGTCCCGAACCGAAGGCAAGTGACAGAATCGGAAGCCCCGCCATGGCGACGCGCACGACCTCCACCAAGACCCGGATCGGCCAACTGGTCGCGGCCATCCTGACGGCCCTGACGCTGATGGCGCCCGACATGGCGCATGCGCAGAGCCGAATCAAGGATATCGCCGATGTCGAGGGGGTGCGCGACAATATGCTGATCGGCTATGGCCTGGTGGTCGGCCTGAACGGCACGGGCGATACGATCAACAACTCGCCCTTCACCGAACAGAGCCTGATCGGCATGCTGGAACGGCTGGGCGTTAATGTCCGGGGCGATACGATCCGCACCAAGAACGTGGCCGCCGTCATGGTCACGGCCACCCTGCCGCCCTTCACCTCCCAGGGGTCGCGCATCGATATCAGCGTCGCCGCCATGGCCGACGCCAAGAACCTTCAGGGCGGGACCCTGCTGGTGACGCCGCTGCTGGGTGCCGATGGCGAGGTCTATGCCGTGGCCCAGGGGGCCGTCGCCATTTCCGGCTTCAGCGCCCAGGGCGCCGGCGCCTCCATCACCCGCGGCGTGCCGACCAGCGGCCGTATTGCCGGCGGCGCCATCGTGGAGCGCGAGATCGACTTCGCCCTGTCCGACCTGCCCTATCTGCGCCTGTCACTGCGCAACCCGGATTTCACGACGGCCGTGCGCGTCGCCACCGCCATCAACCAGCTTGTCGGCCCGCAGACGGCCAAGGCCATCGATCCGACCAGCGTGATGATCAATGTGCCGCCGCAGCGCAAGACCGACCTTGTCGCCTTTCTGGGCGAGGTGGAGCAGTTGCGCGTGCAGCCCGATCAGGTGGCCCGTGTCGTCATCGACGAGGCGTCCGGCGTGATCGTGATGGGCGAGAATGTGCGCATCTCCACGGTCGCCATCGCCCAGGGCAACCTGACCATCAAGATCACCGAAACGCCGCAGGTGTCGCAGCCCGCACCCTTCAGCCAGGGTGGCCAGACGACGGTCGTGCCGCGCACCGATATCCAGGTCGATGAAGGGGCCGACAAGAAGCTGGCGGTCATGCCGGCCGGTGTCTCGCTTCAGGAACTGGTGAATAACCTGAATGCGCTGGGCGTGGGGCCACGTGATATGATCTCGATCCTCCAGTCCATCAAGGCGGCTGGCGCCCTTCAGGCCGAGATTGAGGTGATGTGATGTCCGACAGCATGAAGATTTCCACCCCCGGCTTCGATCCCCAGGCCCTGGCCCAGAGCGGCGGTGTCAACCGCGCCACCAGCCAGGGACCCAAACCCACGGCCAAGGATGTAGGCAAGGCGGCCCAGGAATTCGAAGCCGTCTTCCTGTCGCAGATGCTCTCCCAGATGTGGCAGGGCGTGGAATCCGACGAGACCTTCGGCGGCGGCGAGGCGGAGAACACCTGGCGCGGCATGATGGTCGAGGAATATGGCAAGCAGATCTCCAAGGCCGGCGGCCTGGGTCTGGCCGATCAGGTCAAGGCGGAGATGATCCGTATGCAGGAACAAGAACAAGGAACAAAGAAAGGACCGAAATGACGGTAAACACCCGCGCGGACGCGCTGATTGACGCGATGCGGCGGCTGACGGATCTCTTCCAACTGGAAAACGATGCCATCCGCAAACGCAACATCCCGGCCCTGACGGCCATCGCCGACAAGAAGCCCCTGCTGGTTCGCACCTATGAGGATTGCGTGCGGTCCGTGAAGGCGGATACCGAGACGCTCCAGTTGATGGATGACGAGGCGAAGGCGCGGCTGAAACAGGCGTCGGACGATTTCATCAACGCCACCCTGGAACATGCCCGCCTGGTGCGTGCCGCGACCCAGGTGACACAGTCGACCGTCAACACCCTGGTCGCCGCGATCAACAAGGCCCGGGCCGATGACGGCATGTATACGCGGCGCGGCGGCACGGTGATGCCGGCGGCCTATGCGCGCAAGGCCACACCCTCGATGGCCTATAACAAGTCGTTCTGACACCATTTCCGATGATTATTTTCCCATGATGACGACGGCCACCGGGTCCGCCGTGACGCAACCCCCTTGCCTGCCGGACAGGTGATGCTGCCACCCGGCAGCCCTTGCCCAGGAACCGGCAGCTTCTGCCGGTCGGCAGGCGGGGACAGTCCATAATCCCGGCAAATCCGCCGCTTTTGTGCTGGCACGATAGGTGCATGGTCCCAACCGACTAAGCGCAGGAACCCAACCATGGACGTCTCGACCCTCTTCGCCGCGCCCAATACCGCCGCTTCCACGGCGGCCCTCTCCTTCGGCGCGCTGGCCGGGAATGGCGGCAACGCCGTCGCCCCCGGCGATGGGCTGGAGGCGGTGGACAGCTTCAACCGGCTGCTGGACAATTTCCTCTCCCTGACGGCGGGGGGATTGGCGCCCGGCGCCATGGGCGAGGGGGAAGCGCCTGTCGCAACGGACGGCACCGTGATGGGGCTGACCGTACCGCAAGGCACGGCGGCGCTCGCTGGTTCCGGTTTGCTGAAAATGGCGGGCGCCCTCAACAGCGCCATGGGCAACGGCAATGGCCTGACCGCCAGGCCGATGGAAGGGCGATGGGCGCAGTCGGGATTGAACCTTCTGGCGGGTGGCGCCCTGGCGGGTCAGGAAATGGATCAGGAAGTGATCGCCTTCCTGAACGACCTGTCACGCGTCATCTCCGCTGATGGCGGGCTGGCCAGCCCCGCCGACGGGGATGAGAGGTCCGTGGATGGAAGTGGTGTCGAAGAAATCGACGTGACCGGAACCCTGGTTGTCGCGACCACGGAAGGGGATATCCCCACCCCGGCGGCGGCACCGGTGATCCCGTTGACCCAGTCGGGTCCGCCGTCCGGCCTGTTGGGCATGACCCTGACCACAGCGGGCACGGGTCTGACCTCCCTGCCGACGGGGCAGACACAGGGCGATGTCGCGACACCGGCGCCGCCCCCTGTCATCCCCCGGCTGACCACATCGGCAACGCCCCTTTCCGGCAGCGCCATGCCCGCACCTCGCATGCCGCAGACCGCAACGACATCCGAGGGTCTGGACACAATCAAGGCATCCGCGCCGGAAGCGATGTCGGCTCCCCCATCCATGCCGTCGGTTGCCGCCCCTGCGGCGCCGGCCGCAGCGATCGCCAGCGAAACCACTGACGGCGATGGCACGGCGCATGCCGCTCCCGCCGGGCCCGCTGGCACAGCGCCGGTCGATATGCCCGCTGACAGCGTCACCGGGACGGGAGCACGTACAGCCGCCGCTGCCGCCACCGCACCTGACCAGAAGGGCGCCATCGCCCTGCCCGCAGATCTGGTCGATGCTGCCGGTACCGACGATGGGCAGGGAATGCCCGCGGTGATCGCGGGAAATAAGACCACCCCGTCCCCGAGCCCGATCGCCGCGCAAACCCCGAGCCCGGCAGTGTCACCGACGCCGACAGCGACCTCCGCACCGGCCCCCGCCGTCGGAAGCGCTGCGGAACCCGGCCCGGTTGCCGGCCCCAAACCCATGGTGACGCAGCCCCGAACCGAAACCGCACCGACGGTGACGGATGCTACGCCCGCCCCCCTGGTGGTGAAGGCCGCGCCCGCCAAAACAGCCGCACCCGCACACCCGCCCGCCCAGACCACCGAAACGGTGAGCGTGGAGAGCGGCGACGACACGCCATCCCCGGACACCATCAGCCAAAGCGGATCGCAGACGCCCGCACCGCATCTGACCGGCTCTGCAACCCGCCCGTCCCCGGCAAAACCGGCCGTGTCCCACGCCGCCGGCCGCAACCCGCTTCCCACCCCATCAGCGGATGGACAGGTAACGCAGGAAGCGGAACCGTCACCCGCCGAAGACGCGGAAAAGACCAACCAGCGGATGCTGGCCCCCTCGCATGTCGGAAACGACGCCAGGACCGAACCACAGAGCGACATCGCGGGGCCGGCACAAAATGCCGGGCAGAATCCGACCGGCAACCGCCCCGATGCCACCCCGCCCGCCGTCAATGGCGAGCGGGAGGATAATCTGCTGTCCCGCGCCGTCACCGCCGCCGGAAAGAGTGCGGGGAACCCGGCCTCCGACGGTTCTACCGGCGAGGATGCCGGCACCGCCCCCACCACGGATATATCGGACAGCATGACGGGAGCAGGCACCGTCACGGATACGGTAAAGGCCCAGGGCAGCGATTTCGCCCAATCGCTGCGCCAGACCACGGCCCCGCATCGGCCCGGTGCCTATATGCCCCCCACGCACCAGATGGCGATGCATGTGCAGCGCGCGGTCCAGGAAGGCAATGAGCGGCTTTCCATCCGCCTCAACCCCCAGGAGCTGGGCCGCATCGATGTTCAGTTGGAGATCGGATCGGAAGGAAAGCTGCGCGCAAAGGTAATGGCGGAAAATCCGCAGACCCTGGAAATGCTGCAGAAGGATTCCAAGACGCTGGAGAAGGCTTTGCAGGATGCCGGCCTGCAAACGGACCAGCACAGCCTGTCCTTCTCCCTGCAGGATAGCGGCGACCAAGCGCGGGAACGCCAGGATCAGCGTGGCCAGCCGAACCATGGCACGCCCCTTGCTTCTAATGACGATGAGTATGAGGACCCGGCAATTCTCGCCCAGACCCAGATACTGGAACTGGGGCGGGTGGATGTCCGGGTCTGATGAACGACCCAGATTGGGAAGGATTGAGCCATGTCTATCTCCGGCCTTACCGGTTCGACGGGCACCAGCGGTACCAGCGGCAGTTCCGGCAGCCAGAAATCCGCCTTGGGTGATCTGTCGGACAATTACGAAACCTTCCTGACGCTGCTGACCTCGCAGCTTCAGAACCAGGATCCGTTGCAGCCCACCGACACGGCGGAATTCACCAAGCAGTTGGTGCAATATTCGCAGGTGGAACAGTCCATCAAGACGAACCAGAAGCTGGACGATGTTGTCAGCGCCATCAACAAGGGGCAGCCTAACCAGGCGCTCAGCTATCTCAGCAAGACGGTGGAGATCCAGTCGAACGGTATTGCACTGCAAGATGGAAAGGCCCATCTGACCGTATCTACCGACAAGCCCGCGGCTGAAGCATCATTCGAGATCACCGACGCCAAAACCGGCAAGGTGGTGCGCACCATGGCACTCAGCAAGTTTGCGGGCACCCAGGATGTGAACTGGGACGGGCTGGACAATAGCGGCAATCAGTTGGCGGATGGTACCTACAAGGGTGTGGCTAAAATAACCGGCACAGACGGCAAGGAAGTCAGTGCGCAGGTGATGAGTTTCGGCCGCGTCACCGGCGTCGATCTGACCGCCGGCGAACCTTACCTCATGCTGGGAAGCTTGCCGATCACCATGACCAACGTCCTGTCCATCAAGGATTGACCCCTCTGGTTGCAGCACCCTGACCCAAGGAATAGTCCTGACTTTCACGTTTTCTTAAGGGGCGGGCGTTATCGGTACATAGGTGTACCGGACTGGAGGCATTCCTCACCATGAAGCCACTCAATACCGCCGCGACTTCCCGCCTGCGGGCGGAACTGGAAGCTGATACACTCGGCGTCGCGACGGACGACGGGCGTTTGACACTTGACGATCTTCCGTCCCCCGACACCCGCCGCTGGGTGATGCGGCGCAAGGCGGAAGTCGTGGCCGGGGTCCGTGCCGGTCTGCTGACCGAGGATGAGGCCTGCCGGCGCTACGATCTTTCCGCAGAGGAATTCCGTTCCTGGCAGGATATGATCGACCGCCACGGGGTGCAGGCCCTTCGTGTCACCCGGCTGCAGGATTACCGCCGCCGCGAGGATTGAGCGGCGGCCAGAGGTCTAACGCAGATTGTCGGCGACGCTGTGCAACCCCTGGGCGCGCAGCATTTCCTGTCGTTGACGCAGACGGCGGCGCTCCACCGACTGGTGCGTGCGCTCCCCACCCAGAATGGTGCCATCCTCCCCCGTCAGGGAGGCGACAAGCTCGTCCAGCAGAGCACCCTCGCGTTCCGGGGACCGGTGGTCCAACGGCCGGTCGGTGTTGATTTCACGAAGCAGCCGCTCTGCCAGCGCTGCTTGCGCTTGGGGTAGCTGACCCTGCTGGATCAGGGTCGCGATGATTTTCATGGTCGGGTTGACCAGCTTTTCCGTCGCGGCCTTGCGGCACAGAACCACCTCTCCCATCTGCCTTAAGGCAGCGCCCAGGTTCGGCTGCGGGGCGAACAGTTCCTGCACCACTTCGGCAAAGATCATCGTGTCGGCCAGGATGCCATCCACCTGCCGGATCAACCCGTTCTCCACATTGTCCTGGGCCAGGCGTGCCAATGCATCGACCTTGGCCAGCAACGACCGGCATTCAAACAGCCAGACGCTGATCAGGGCGCACAGCACATAATCATGGTGCTCGAACCCGACCTTTTCCATGATGCGGCTGGATAGCGCACTCAGATCCTGGCCCTTGAACTCCGGGTAATTGCCCCGTTCCGCCGCGAAGGCCCGCGCCTTCTGCTGCGCCTGGGTGACCAGGGTATCCAGCAGTTGCATACGTTCCTTCACCGGCACGCCCAGGGCCGCCGCCTGCGCCGACCCTACCCGGTGCAGCGCCGCATTCACCAGCCCCTGCGCGTCCTGCAATTTGCGGATATGACTGAAACTGTGCAGCAATTCGGTCGTGCAGATGTTGCTGCGCTGCATATAGTCGCGCATCACCTGCCCGATGGTGCGGCGGCCATCGGCCGTGAACAGATCGTCCACGACCTTGCACACCGCCAGTTCCCCCACGGGGGTGGCGACCACGATGGGCTTTTCCTTGGGCGGGGTGGCCGTCGCCTCGTAGACCACCATTTCCGATGCGGCGGTGTTCGACAGGAACCGGTGCCTTACCACCTTGACCTGACAGGTCTTGGCCATGCGCAACTGAAGCTGCGCCTCGTTGATGGCCTCATCCTCATGGTCGCAGAGGGAATGAAGCTGCCAACGGTCGTCCTTCTTGATGAAGACCTCGAAGGTCTTCTTCTTGTTCCAGAAGCTGACCCCGAAGATCATGCGCTGCGCCCCCTATCCAATTAGTCTTAGTCTAATGGACAGGGGCCGTTTGGCAACAACGCAGTTGCGGCACCGATCAATCGAACGGATTCGTGCTGCCCTTGCGCAACAGCAGACGGATGGGCACGCCCGGCAGGTCCAGATGCTCCCGCATGCCATTGACCAGATAGCGGGAATAATGTTCGGGCAGGTCCACCGGCTTGCTGACGAACAGGGCGAAGGTCGGCGGCCGGCTTTTCACCTGGGTCATGTACCGGATCTTCAGGCGGCGGCCATCCACCAGCGGCGGCGGATGGCTGTCCGTCATATCCGCCAGCCAGCGGTTCAACTGCGACGTCGGAATGCGGCGGTTCCAAACACCATAGGTGGTGACCACGGCATCCAGCAGGTCGGTCAGCTTCTGCCCCTTCAGGGCCGAAATGGCCACGGTCGGGATACCCTTCACCTGCGGCAGAGAGGTCTGCAACCGGTCCGCCATGCGGCGCAGGGCGGCGTTCTTGTCCTCCACTGCATCCCACTTGTTCAACGCAATGACCAGGGCGCGGCCTTCCTCGATCACCAGGCGCGCGATGGTCAGGTCCTGCTTGTCCAGGATGCCGTCGGCGTCCAGCAACAGCACCACGACATGCGCCATGCGGATGACGCGCAGCGTGTCCTGGTTGGCCATCTTTTCCAGCTTGGCCTCCACCCGTGCCCGCTTGCGCAGGCCGGCGGTATCAACCAGACGGATGGGACGGCCCTTCCATTCCCACTCCACGGCGATGGCGTCGCGGGTCATGCCGGCCTCCGGGCCGGTCAGCACACGCTCCTCCTGCACCAGGGCATTCAACAGGGTGGATTTACCGACATTCGGGCGGCCCACGATGGCCAGTTGCAGGGCCTTGGGCTCGTCCTCCTCGGCGGGTTCACCCTCGCGGACCTGCGCCTCGGCGGCATCGGCATCAAAGGCCTCTTCGTCCTCTTCCGGCTCGTCCTTCGGCATGAAGGGTTCCAGAGCATGAACCAGATCGGCCATGCCCTCGCCATGCTCAGCCGACAGGGGGACCGGCTCACCCAGCCCCAGTTCGAACGCCTCGATCAGGCCGGGACGGCTGGCGGCCCCCTCGCACTTGTTGGCGATCAGGATGGTGGGCTTGCCGGCCTTGCGCAGCCAGGCACCAAAATGCTTGTCCATGGCCGTGACGCCGGCGCGCGCATCGATCAGGAACAGGGCCACATCGGCCCGTTCCACGGCGCGCTCCGTCTGGCGGCGCATGCGCGCCTCCAGGCTGTCATCGAACACGTCTTCCAGACCGGCCGTGTCGACCACGGTGAATTCCAAGCCACCGACGCGCCCATCGGCGGCGCGCCAGTCGCGCGTCACGCCGGGCTGGTCGTCAACCAGGGCGATCTTCTTGCCGACCAGCCGGTTGAACAGGGTGGACTTGCCGACATTCGGCCGCCCGATGATGGCGACCGTCAGCCGGTGCGTGGCCTTTATCACTGAAAACTCCGTTTACCGATAGGCGACAAGGTCGCCATCTTCCGTCAAAAGATACAGGGTTTCGCCGGCCACAACAGGGGCCTGCAGGGTGGCGGCCGGCAGTTCGGTCTTCTTGATGACCTTGCCGTCCGTGATGGACAGTTCCAAAAGTTCGCCCTGGTTGTTGGTCAACAGCAGGCGACCGCCGGCCACGATGGGACCGGTCCACAGGACAGGATCTTCCTTGTCCTCCGGGTCTTCCCACTGCTGCAACTGGCTGATCCAGCGGACACGGCCATCCTTGCGGGTCAGCGCCACGACCTGACTGTCGTTGGTCGTGACGAACACCCAGTCACCGATCACGGCCGGCGTGGTGATGCCGCCGATATCCTGTTCCCAGACACGCTGGCCCGAGCGGATATCCACGGCGGCCATGCGGCCGGAATGGCTGATCGCATAGGCGATGCCGTCGGCGATGACCGGCAGGCCGCGAATATCGGCAAGACCGGTCAGGTTCTCGCCCCGGCGCACCGCCGCCAGGCTGTCCTGCCAGGACTGACGCCCATTCTCGACGCGCAGCGCGAACAGTTCACCCGACGAATAGGGCACGATGGCCGTATCGCCTTCCACGGCGGGCGCGGAACCGCCCAGTAGGGCCGCCGGCTCCAGGAAGCCGGTATGATACCATTGCAGGGCGCCATTTTCCGCCGACAGGGTGATCATCTGGTTATCGACGGTGGAAACGAAGACGCGGCCGTCCAGAACGGTGGGCGCGGAGCGAATCGGGCCGGCGATGCGGCGGCGCCAGATGACATCGCCGCTGTCATAATCCAGGGCCACGGCCTCGCCGAAACCATTCGTGGTGTAGACGCGGTTGTCGTGTACGGCCACGCCGCCGCCGAACGCCTCGCCATCCTGCTTTTCGCGCAGGACGTTGCGCTTCCAGATGCGCTTGCCATTCCGGGCATCGAAGGCGTGCAGGTCATAATCTGTGTCCAGGACGAACAGGCGACCGCCGGCCACCACGGGGCCGGCCAGCAGCCGCGCGCTGCTGCTGGAGCCGGAGATGGAGGCGCTCCAAGCCTTGGACAGAGAGTTGCCCAGGGCAACATGCCCCGGATTATGGGCCGGGTTGCCGCCGGCTTGCGCCCAATCGGCATTGGCCACAGCAGCCGGCAGCGTCACCTCGGCCGCTGTCACCTGCGGATCGACCTCAAGCTGCTGCTGCAACTGAAGCACCGAGATGCGGTTGCCACCCAGCTTGGGTTCGTCATCGTCGCTGGAGAACCAGTCGGTGATGCCGCAGCCCGACAGCAGAAGACAGGCCAGCAACGGCGCCGCGACGCGGGCAGCCATGCGGTAGCGGGTCCGGGTCGGCGCGATGCCGGGGCGGGTGAGCGCAGCGGCGGAACGGGTGGTATCGGCCATCTTATCCTTGATCCCGGACTTATTTCGTCGCCGCATAAAGCGCGGCAAGCTCGGTGGCGCGGGCGCGCAGCGCCTGCGGGGCGGTGCTGTCTTCCGACAGTTCCTTGAACAGGGCGGCGGCACCGGCGGTATCGCCCGCACGCACGGCCAGCAGTGCCGATGCCTCCGTCGCGGATGCCTTCCAGGCGTTGCCGGCCTTCAGCAGCGGCGACAAGCGGGTACGCAGCGCGGCCGCATCACCCGTGTCGAGTTGCAGTTGCACGGACATCAGCGTGGCCAGATCGCGCATCATCGGATCGGCTTCCGCCGCGCCCGCCACCTGATCATACAGGGCGACGGCCTGATCGCGCTGGCCATCGCGGGCGCGCAGACCGGCTTCATACAGCCGCGCGATATCGGCATGCCCGCCGCCCAGCTTGGCACTGGCGGCGGCCAGCGCGTCGGCGGCGGCCTTCGTATCGGGCCGGGCATTCTCATCGGCGGGACGCAGCGTGGACAGCGCCTGGGAAAGAACGGCCGTCCGTTCCTCCATGCGGGTGGTGCGCCAATGTTTCCAGCCGACATTGCCGGCGGTGGCCGCCACCACCAGGATAGCGGCCCCGATGACCAGACCGCCATGCCGCTTCCAGAACCTCATGATCTGGTCGCGGCGCAGATCCTCGTCAACTTCGCGAAAGATATCGGACATGCATCACCCTCGGCCGATTGCCGAACCGAATAAATAAAGGGCGGCGATAGCAGACCCCCCGGTCCGGGTCAAGGCAGTGCCCCCCGCGACCTCCCTTTGCACGCCCGGAATGGGCAGAACAAGCGGTGGTCGCGCCGGATACAATACGCTGCTTTCTGGCAATTGCGGGGCAAAAAGCAAAGGGGCGGCGCAACGCCGCCCCCCGATCATCGGAAAACCATCTTAAATCGGGCGATCAGACCCCTGTCGGCACCGGCTGCGCCTGGGCCGGCAGATCCAGCCAGTCGGCCGCCACCATGGCCTGCGTGCGGTTGCGCACACCCAGCGCCTTGAAAATGGCCGTGATATGGATCTTCACGGTCCCCACCGTCAGATCCAGCGTTTCGGCGATTTCCTGGTTGTTGCGGCCGGCCCGGATCATGGACAGGATTTCACGCTGGCGCGGGGTCAACTGCTTGCCGGCATCTTCCCGGAAGAACCCGGCGGGCACAGGCCCGGCCACGGTCATCAGCGGTTCCCCGCCCGGCCGCATGGCGACCACGGGCGGAACAAACACACCCCCATCGCGGACAACCTCCAACGCCGTGGGCAATTCCTCTCCCACGTCGCCACGCCGGATATAGGCCCTGGCGCCCTCGCCCAGAGCGGCACGCATCCGGTCCGGGTCGTTGCCCCCCACCGCGATCAGCGGGATATGGGGACACTGCTGAACGAATTCCTTGATGGCCCCGCGAACCGCCATGGTGGTGGAGACCATGCCGACCAGTTCCTCGCTGGGGTGGCGCGCTGCCATGCGCGCCAAATCCGCCAGATCGGCAACCTCGTCCACCGGCTCGCTCAGGCTGGCACGGCGCATGACCTGCCGGACGCGGGTGACGAAAGCGGATTCATGATCGATCAGTATCAGACGCATTTTTCACGGCCTCTACGCTCTAACCGCAACCTGCCATGGATGCTGGGCGACGGAATTTCCCTACTATACATGAGCTTTCGACCTCCTACAATTTTATGCAGCAACCGCTGTGAAAATTGCAGGACGTCCGGAAATGTCCGTTGACCGGGCAACCGCGCGAAATCCACCTGAACCAATCCACTCCACCACTTATATGGTGTGTTGGATCAAGGCCACAGGGAGGACCCACAAGGCTGCCGTTCAAGCACTCAAGTCGAGCCTTACGCCCGCACCGCGTGCATTAATATTTTCCTATCCGCTCTTAGGAAACTATTAACGAAGCACCCGTTCAGCCATGTACGATATTCAATCTATATCAAAATTCTAAAAATGTAATACCCATGTATCGCACTATCCCTGTGGATAGCGCGGTAGCAGCCCTGCAAGATCGAGAAACGGCGGCCCGCAGAAAACAACATACTTTTATATGCAGTCACCGCGAGATTGTAAGCATCATATGCAAAGAGGCCGGTGCCGCTCCGGCATCCGGAGCCGCACCGGCCTGTCCCAAAGGCGCCGATCAGGCAGAAGCGACGCCAGCCGTCTCCGGCCCATCGCTATTGGCGGCCTGCGCCCCATCGGCCTGACCGATTCCGTTATTCATGGCCCAAATGGCGGCCTGGGTACGGTTGACGGCGTTGATCTTGCGCAACAGGCTTTTCAGATGGACCTTCACCGTCGCTTCGGTGATGCCCAGCCCGCTGGCGATGATCTTGTTGCTGTCGCCATCGATCAGGCAGCGCAGGATCTGTGTCTCGCGCTGCGAAAGCCCCTTGCGCAGGGCCGTGATCTCCGTCGCCGCATGCGGCTGGACCTGGCCGGACACCAGAAGTTCCGCCAGATGGGTGGGGAACACCTTCTCTCCCATCATCACAAGACGCAGCGACTGTGCCAGCGCGTCGGCGGACATGTCCTTCATCAGATAGCCCGCGACACCCGCCTCAAGCGCCTGGGTCAGCCGCCGCGCATCCAGCCCCCCCGTCAGGATCACCAGCGGGGCCGTCGGCCGTTGCTGGCGCAACGCCGCGATCTTCGACAGGGCGCCTGCCTCCTCGCCGGGATCGACAAGAACCAGATCAGCCTCCACCGAGGGGTTGGTCATGGCCTCTTCCACGCTGGCATATTCCGCCGCCACCCGGAACGGCACGTCCAGCAGAAGGCGGCTCAACCCTTCCCGGAACAGCTTGTTCGCGTCGATCAGAATCACTGTCTGCGTGCTCATGGCGTTCACTCCATACCTGGCCAATCGGAGAACCGATCCCGCTTTGGGGTCGATGGCTGGGGATCGGTAAGCCCCGGCTTTTCAATCCATATAGAGAATAGCCCTCTCCATTGGCGTCCAACACCCCTCTAACGCCGTATTTTTTGAATACTTTCGGTATAGGCCAATGATTTGGCCTCAAAATCGTCAGAATTCGGCTGTGACATCGCCACATACGCTTTAAGCAATAGCCACATTGACCGCAAACCGGCGCGCTGGCCAATTGGCATTTGGTCAGGATGTTCCGGTCGAGATTAGCTCGAATATGCATTTAATTTTGGATAATGCATTCCGGCCGAAAGAGCACCCGGAATTGCGCACAGCGGCCACAGCTATGCAACAAGCGCAAGTGTCGCCAAATGATTTCGCATGGTCATGCTGCAACGCAGCATGCGCCAAAGCCGCCCCATTCTGTGGATGAATGGCAATTCATATTCATTTGGAAGGGTTTATGGCAAAGCGGGGGAAGCTGGCCGGGCGCCTTGGAAGTGGCGAAGAGCCATCCTCACTGTCTACCGGTGGCAATATAAACGGCAACAGCCCCGCGGAGGGGCTGTCTTTGCGCTTGCCATCAGCTCTCATTGGAGCCATATTTTGCATCGCAGCACGTTGTGCTGCTTGCCCTTATCGGGCGTTTCCTCCCTAAACTCAGGCCGCTCATCGTAGCGGCCTTTCTTTTTGGCCGCACGACACGCTGGGAACGTACCGCTTGAAACAAGTGGAACGTACCGGCCCGGGTGACGACTATTTCTTTCAAATCGCCGGCCGGGTCAAGCCATTTTCTTCCCAAGGCTTAAAAAAGTCTTAAGCGCAGGCAATCGGACCGATATCGTTGGCCGATAGATCGGCCTGTTACCGATATCAGCCGGCCAACCCCTCCAGAATCGGACATTGCGGACGATCATCGCCCTGGCAGCGGTCGGCAAGGTCGGTCAGGCTGGCGCGCATGACCTGCAGCTCGGCGATCTTGCGGTCCAGCGTGGCGATATGGTCCAGCGCCAGCTTCTTCACCTCACAGGAAGAGCGGCCCCGGTCAGCCCAGAGACGCAGCAGCGCGTCGATATCCTCCAGCGCAAAGCCCAGGTCGCGGGCATGGCGGATGAAGCGCAGGGCATGGATGTCCCCGTCGCCATAGACGCGATAACCCGATTCGGTGCGCAGGGCCGGCTTGATCAGGCCGATGCTTTCATAATGCCGGATCATCTTGGCCGACACGCCCGTGGCTGCCGCCGCCTCACCGATATTCATCATCCCCTCCCCGCCTGGCTCGCCTCGAGCATGGCGTAAAAAAAACCCCGTCGCCATGGGGCGCCGGGGTTGTTCAGGTGGGAACTTCTGGGAGGGAAACAACAGAAGATGTTGCTGAAAGCGGTTATAGGCCCGGAGGGGTTATGGAATAGTTAAAGGCGTTTAGCGCTAACGCATCTCTGCACTGCGGCAACGCGGGGGCGGACCTTCCCCCCTTGATCGCTTCCCCCACCCTTCCCGATGCGCTATCACGCACGCCCCCGGTGAATTGATCCAAGGCCCTGCCCCATGCTGTCCATCGCCCACAAGATCGCAGCCGAACTGTCCGTCCGCCCCGCCCAGGTGGAGGCAGCCGTCGGCCTGCTGGATGAGGGCTCCACGGTCCCCTTCATCGCGCGTTACCGTAAGGAGGTGACGGGCGGCCTGGACGATACGCAACTGCGCAACCTGGAAGAACGGCTGCGTTACCTGCGGGAGTTGGAGGAGCGTCGCGCCACCATCGTGGCCAGCATCAATGAACAGGGCAAGATGACGCCCGAGTTGGCCAAGCAGATCAATGAGGCCGACACCAAGACGCGGCTGGAGGATCTCTACCTTCCCTACCGCCCCAAGCGCCGCACCAAGGCCATGATTGCGCGCGAGGCGGGGCTGGAGCCCTTGGCCGACCGTCTGTTGTCCACCCCCACCTGCTCGCCGGAGACGGAAGCCGCCGGCTTTGTAAATGCCGACAAGGGTGTGGCCGACGTGAAGGCCGCCCTGGAAGGGGCGCGCGCCATCCTGGTGGAACGCATGGGCGAGGATGCGACGCTGGTCGGCCGCCTGCGCGATTTCGCCCAGAATCAGGGCCGCGTCGTGTCGGCGCTGGTCGATGGCAAGGCCGAGGAAGGGGCCAAGTTCAGCGACTATTTCGATTTCAGCGAGCCGCTGACCAAGATGCCCTCGCATCGTGCGCTGGCCCTGTTCCGGGGCCGCGCCGCCGGCGTGCTGGATCTGAAGCTGGCCGTGGGGGATGAGCCGCCGCCGGGCAGCCCGCATCCGGCCGAGGGGTTGATCGCCGCCGCCTTCCAGATTCAGGACCGGGGCCGGCCGGCCGACCGCTGGCTGGCCGAATGCTGCCGCTGGGCCTGGAAGACCAAGATTTCGCTGCATATCGAACTGGACCTGATGAATGTCCTGCGCGAGAAGGCGGAGGATGAGGCCATCCATGTTTTCGGCCGCAATCTGAAGGATCTGCTGCTGGCCCCGCCCGCCGGCCAGCGTTCCACCCTGGGCCTGGACCCCGGCATCCGCACCGGCGTGAAGGTGGCCGTGGTCGATGCGACCGGCAAGCTGCTGGATACCGGCGTCGTCTACCCGCACGAACCGCGCAAGGACTGGCAGGGGTCGCTGGCCAGTCTGGCTGCCCTGGTCAAGCGCCATGATGTCGACCTGATCGCTATCGGCAATGGCACCGCCAGCCGGGAAACGGACAAGCTGGCCGCCGACCTGATCGGCCTGCTGCCCGACCACCGCATCACCAAGGTGATGGTGTCGGAGGCAGGCGCCTCGGTTTACTCCGCGTCGGAAGTGGCGGCCCTGGAATTCCCCAAGCTGGACGTGTCCCTGCGGGGCGCCGTCTCCATCGCGCGGCGCCTGCAGGACCCGCTGGCCGAGCTGGTGAAGATCGATCCGAAATCCATCGGCGTTGGGC
>NZ_JAGOGJ010000256.1 GCF_017996735.1 Niveispirillum sp. | reverse complement strand
GCGCAGTTCCAGGTGCCCGATCTGCCCGTCGGCCAGCACACCACCATCATCGTCGGTGACGCGGATTTCGGCACCAGGAATGGGCGGGCCCAGTGAGATATGGACGGGATTGCCGGCCAGTTCCGCCCGCGTCAGCCCTGGCGACCAGGTGATGCCGGAGCAGCTTTCCGCCATGCCGAAGGCCGGGCGCAGTGCCGTTTCCGGCAGGCCGTGGCGTTCCAGCAGTTCCAGGAAGGTGGCCGATGTCGCCGCCGCAACCTGTTCCCCGGCGCTGACCAGGAACCGCATGCAGGACAGGTCGAGATCCATTTCCGCCAGCCGGTCGGCGCTGCGCCCGATCAGGGAAAAGGCGAAGTTCGGCGCCCACGAGATGCTGGCCCGGTAGCGATCGATCAGCGCCAGCCAGCGCAGCGGGTCGGTCAGGATATGGGGAGTGGGGACATGCACCTGCCAGCCGCCCAGCACGGCCGTCATGACCCCCAGGAATACATTGGCGCCGGGATGATCCAGCGGCATCCAGTTCAGCGTCACATCATCGGCAGTGAAGCCGTTGGCCTGGATGGTGCCGGCCACCATCGCCAGGATGTTGGCATGGGTCAGCATCGCTGCCTTCGGCATGCCGGTGCTGCCCGATGTCAGGGGCATCATGGCCAGATCGCCGGGCTTGACCGGCGGCAGGTCGGGCGCCGGCTCCGCCTGCCCAAGCGTATCCATCGCGATGACGCGGAAGCCGTCCCACCCGGCTGCGGCTCCATGGGCGGCAAGGGCGGCGGCGATGTCGGTCCCGGCGACCACGGTCGGGCGGTCCAGGAGCGACCAGACCCCCTGCAGCTTGCGCAGGGGCGGCGCTCCTTGCTCAATCACTGACGGGGTCGCCATCGGCACGGCAATGATGCCGCCCAGGAAGCAGGCCCAGAGCAGCGCAAGCGTGTCGCCGACATTCCCGACCGTCATGATCAGCCGGTCGCCCTGGGCCACGCCCGCCGCATTCAGCCCGCCCAGCAGCCGCCGTGACCGGTCCAGCAAGACAAGGTAGGATTCGCTATGGGCGCTGCCATCATCATCCAGCCAGACAAGGCCGCCCTCTCCCCCGGATGCACGCAGAAGAACCTGTCCAAGATTCTCCAGTCCGGTGTGAGTCAAGGGGGCGCCGGCGGCGCCGGTGGAGGCCGTATCTGCTGCGTGGCTCACCGTCTTACCTTGAAGCTGCGTCGGGGCAGGGCATGAATTCAGCGCATATTACTGTAAGGCATGCAAATTCTATGCATGGCGAGTAGGGGCGATCCCGGTTCATCATCTCGTCCCTTCTTCACCGGCTTGTCAGCGCTTTCCCATAAGAATTAATACGGGCAGGCGCGTCAAGCCGGGCGTGACTTGGCGTGGCTCGGATGCAAATATGCATAATCGCTAATTTCTCTCGCCAGTGCGTCGACCATCCGTTCCATCAGAGCATGCCTGCGGGTATGTCGTTCGCTCCGCCCTACTCCGGGAGGGGGGGAGGCTTTACAGTGACTTGCCTTATGTGATTAGGTTAATGTGCTTAAGGAATTATCCGTTCGGGACAGATTGAACCGGAAGGTGGTGCTTGGCAGAGCGGATGATATGTTGGCTTTGTCCAAAGCTGGACATTGTTCGTGTCTTGCCCCCTTGTCAGAGCATCAGTACACATAAGGATGCCGCCATGCTGGTTGTTGTGGCTTATATTGCGCTCTGCTTGGTGGTCGGCCTTATCGGGCGCAAGCGGCAGATCGGTTTTGGCGGATATTTCCTGCTGTCCATCGTGCTCACGCCCATCATCACGCTGCTCTTCATCCTTCTCAGCCGCCTGGACTTCAGCAGCGGCGCACGTTCCCGGACCTATTCCGCTGTGTGCAAGCATTGCGAGAACGAGGCGCAGGCGCTGACGAAGATCCAATATTGCCCCAGTTGCGGGCGTTCGACGTGATGCGTTCGGGAAAATTGATGGGTGCCGCCTGATGGAGTTTTTCAAACTTCTTTTCAGCGAGCATATACCCGATCTGCGTCGCTTCCTTGGGATCGTGACGGTCGCGGGCCTCACCAATGCCCTGGTGCTGGCGCTGATCAACACCGCTGCGAACCAGGAGAACAGGGATAATACCCTCAGCCTGGGTTTGCAGTTCGTCCTGGTGGTTGCTGCTTACACGGTGTCTCAGCGCTTTGTAATGAGCACCACCGCGAAGGAGGTTGAGCGGGTCATCCACCGTATCCGCTGCCGGCTGATCGACGAGTTGCGTAACTGCGAGCTGGAGGGGGTGGAAAGGATCGGCCGGACCGTCATCTTCAATGGTCTCAGCAAGGAAATCCAGACGATTGCCCAGTTCGGGAATGCGCTGGGCATGCTCGCGCAGAGCGGCGTGTTGCTGGTATTCGCGACGCTTTATCTCATCGTCGTCTCCTTGCCGGCCTTCGTCCTGACGGTGGCGGTTACCGTCTGTGCGGCCAGTCTTTATCTGGCGCGCATGGCGCGCATTGGCAAGGCGATCCAGACCGCGACCGTGGCCGAATACCGGCTGCATGATCTGCTGGGCGGGGTGGTCGACGGGTTCAAGGAGATCAAGCTCAATGCCGGTCGTGCCGCCGAGGCGGCGGATGATGTGGTTCAGGCGTCGCAATACGCCGCCGATCAGCGGACCATCGCGCAATCGGAATTCGGCCGCAGCTTCGTCTTCACACAGAATGTGCTGTTCCTGCTGCTGGGCACGGTCGTGTTTCTGGTGCCGACATTAAGCGATACGCCCAGCAGTGACGTGGTGAAGGCGTCCGCTGCCGTGTTGTTCCTGTTCGGGCCCCTGGGTGCCGTCATCTCCACGGTCCCCATGCTGGCCGGCGCCAATACAGCGGCCAGGTCCATCGGCGAACTGGAACGGCTTTTGCGCAAGACTGGCGAGAGCGGTCCCCGCACAGGTTCGGGCGTGGCGACCACCACCAGTTTCCGCGAGATCGAGTTGCGCGGGCTGACTTTCCATTTCGATGGGGCGCAGCGGGAGCGTCCGTTCCAAGTGGGGCCGATCGACCTGACGCTGAAGGCTGGGGAGACCTTGTTCATTTCCGGCGGCAACGGGTCGGGCAAATCGACTTTCATGCGGATGCTGACCTCGCTGTACCAGTCCCAGGCGGGGATGATCCTGCTGGATGGACGACCGCTGGATGCCGAAGGCATGGCGGGCTATCGCTCGCTGTTCTCTTCTGTGTTCAGTGATTATCACCTGTTCAAGCGGTTATACGGGCTTGATGAGGCCGCGCTTTCAAGCGCGCAGGCGCTGATCGAAGAATTCGGCCTGGACGACAAGGTGTCCCTGGCCGGCAAGGAACTGTCCACGGTCGATCTGTCGGCCGGCCAGCGCAAGCGGCTGGCCCTGATCGTCGCAATGATGGAACACCGCCCCATCTGTGTGCTGGATGAATGGGCGGCGGACCAGGACCCGTATTTCAGGCGGAAATTTTATGAGGAAGTCCTGCCCAAGATGAAGGAAGCCGGTACCACCGTCATCTGTGTGACCCATGATGACCGGTATTTCGGCCTTGCGGATCGCCGCGTGCATCTGGAAGAGGGCAGGAT
>NZ_JAGOGJ010000031.1 GCF_017996735.1 Niveispirillum sp. | reverse complement strand
AGGATCATGACGCCACGGAAGATCACACGGCCGACGCCGCCGAGGATCATGACGCGACGGAAGATCACACGGCCGACGCCGCCGAGGATCATGACGCCACGGAAGATCACACGGCCGACGCCGCCGAGGATCATGACGCCACGGAAGACCACACGGCCGACGCCGCCGAGGATCACGACGCGACGGAAGACCATGTCATTGAAACGGATGGCAATCCCACTCGCTAAAGCGTTGAAAAACAGTTAAATTGCCGACGGGCCACAGGGGATATGCCATCCCCTGTGGCTCTTCGGGCTTTGGTTCGTCTGTTTCAGACTGTGCAGAGCCGGCTGATTTTCTCTTTGAAAGGGCAATACTGACCAAGCATGAAGGATCGGATCGCCTACCGGGATTTTGAGTATTTCAGCCTGATCAGCGACCTGCCGGACACGGAGGGGGCCTCCGCTGACGCCGGCCAGCCCTTCGACTTGCCCTCTTATGTCCGGTCCGCGTGGTTGTGCCGGCAGAGCGACAGCCGCCGCGCCCTGGCCTTGACCCAGCAGGCCGAGCGGGCGCTGGTGCAGATTGCGGATGATGCCGACCGGCGTCTCTGGCAGGCCCGGCTGCTGCTGATCCGGGGGGAAATCGATATTCTGTTCTCCCGTGATGCCGAGGCGCAGACGATGCTGGAGCAGGCATTGGCTGGCTTCACGGCCCTGGGTGATGGCCGGGGGATCGGCGATGTGCGACAGGCCCTGTCGGAAATGCACATCTCATTGGGGAATGTCGAGCAGGCGAATGCCGAGCTGGAAGCGGCACTTGCCGCCTATGGCGCCTGCGGGGACGGGGATCGTGCCCTGCTGGCTGAATGCCGGTTGGCCTATAACCACCAGTATCAGAATGTCGGCGCAGCGCAGCGGCGCTGGAACGAACGCATGGAAGTGGTGTCGGTCGCGGGCAACCCGGCCGCGTCGGCTTTTCGTCTGGCCTATCTGGGCGGCGTCCAGTTCCAACTGGGGAATTTCCCGGCGGCGATCACCAGCCTGACGGCGGGCTTCGACACGGCGCTGGCCATCGGGGCCTATTGGCTGGCAACCGGTCTGGCCAACAGCGTGGGCGCCTCCTATGCCAATCTGTTCGATCTGGCGACGGCCATGGAATGGAAGGAGCGATCCTATGAGATCGCGAAGCCCACCGAATGGCCCATGGCCATCGGCAGCGCGCTGGCCTCCATGGCGGAAACCACGACCAGCCTGAAACAATATGCCCGGGCGCGTGAATATTTCGACGAGGCCTTGCCCTTTGTCGTGAATCTGGGCAAGCGCCGCAAGCATGTGATCATCTATAACGCCTATGCCAATCTCCTGATGGAGATTGATTCGGCGGAAAAGGCGCTGCCCTGGTTCGTGAAGGCGGAGGAGATTTCGCAGGCGATCCAGCAGAAGGACGTCAACCTGTCCAGCGTGGTCGGCATGGCGGCCTGCCTGCTGAAACTGGGGCGTGTGGAGGATGCCGCCGTCGTGGCCCGGCGCGGGGTGGATATCGGGCGGGAGATACAGCACGCCTATCATCGTATCCGTGCCCTGCAGGCCCTGGCGGATGTGCGCCGGGCCAGTGAACCCGGCAATCCCGCCGGCGCCATCGCCGCCCTGGAAGAAGCGGTGGCCCTGGGGGAGACGCTGGACCGTTTCACCTTGCAGCCGGAAATCTACAACGCCCTGTCGCGCGATTATGAAAGCATGGGCGATCATGAGAAGGCCCTGAATTACGAACGCCGCGCGCGCGACAGTTGGCAGCGCAATTTCGACAAGCAGAATGGCGCCCGCATCCTGGCCATGCAGGCGCGCTTTGACACGGCGCGGGCCAAGGCCGAGGCGGAGCATCACCGCAAGCTGGCGGAGGCGGAGGCGGCGCGTGCGGCCGAACTGGACCGCGCAAACCAGACACTGGAACGGTTGGGGGCCATCGGGCAGGAGATCACTGCCCGTCTGGACAGCGAATCCGTCTTCACCACCCTGTCGCGCCATCTGCATGACCTGATGCACGCGAACACGCTGTTCGTGGGGCTGAAGGACGAGGCGGGACAGATCATCGATATCCGTTACCGGATGGAGGATGGGAAACGCCTGCCGTCGCGCCATGTTCCGCTGGCATCGGACAATCTGTCGGCCCGCTGCGTTCGCGATAATGAGGAGATTCTGGTCGCCTGGGGCGACAATGCCCATTCCGACAGCGTGCCGGGAACGCGCCGCATGCGCACCGTGCTGTTCAGGCCGCTGGCGCTGGGCGACCGCGTGCTGGGCGTCGTCTCGGTGCAGAGCGACCGGCCGCAGGCCTATGGGCCGCGCGAACTGCTGATATTCCGCACCATCTGCGCTTATGGTGCCATCGCCATGGCCAATGCCGAAGCCTATCAACAACTCGACCGCGCCGTTGGCGAAACGCGGGAGGCCCTGCAGCGCCTGGTGCAACAGGAAAAGATGGCCGCGCTCGGGCAATTGGTGGCCGGCGTCGCGCATGAGGTCAATACGCCGCTGGGTGTCACCCTGTCGGCCGTTTCCCAACTCAACGACAGCATCCGGCAATTGCACGGGCAGGTGGAGAAGGGGGTTCTGACCCGGTCTGTCCTGACCGACGCACTGGAAAACGGGCGGGAACTGGCGGCGCTGGCCCAGCGCAACGTGACCCGGGCCGCAGACATGATCCGCACCTTCAAGGGTGTGGCCGTCGACCATGGCAGCGACGAACGGCGCGTCTTTGAACTGGGCGAATATCTGGCGGAGATCATGTCGCTGATCCGGGCCCGGGTGGCCGGCAATGGCAACAGGATCGAGATCGATGTGGTGCCGATCCAGATGGACACCTATCCGGGTGCCCTGGCCCAGGTCATCACCAATCTGGTCTCCAACATCGCGGATCACGCCTATGCCCCGGATCGGCCGGGCCGTATCATCCTGCGCGGGCGGCTGCTGGATGCCTATACGGTGGAAATCGCGGTGGTCGACCAGGGGAACGGAATCCCGTCCGACATCCTGCCCAGGGTCTTCGACCCCTTCTTCACCACCCGGCGTGCCGCCGGCAGCATGGGTCTGGGCCTGCATGTGGTGTTCAATCAGGTGACCCAGCGTCTCAACGGTTCCATCACCATCGACAGTGTGCCGGGCCAGGGTACGGTGGCCGCTTTGCGCATCCCGCGCGAGGTGCCGGGGCACCTTTCGACCGCCTATCTTCCTATCTCCGTCTGATCCGGGCAGTACCGGCTGTCAGATCAGGGCGTTCAACAGGGCCGTCAGGAACGCGGCGACGGACAGGACCGTCACGGTTTCGATGACGCCGATACTGTCGCTGACGGTGCTGCGAAAGCCGGACAGGATTTCATCGGCGTCATGGGCGGCGGTGTGGATGAAAGCGGACATTCTATTCTCTCTATTTCTCAGGAATTCAGGGGGGGCGGGGATCAGAGCATCAGGTTCAGGCAGGCAGTCATCACGGCCGCGATGCTCAGCACCGCCGTGGCTTCGATCAGGTCGGCGGCCGTCGGAACGGAGGCCAGCAGCATGTCGATCAGGGAGCCTTCGGCTTCGATCTTGTTCGTCAGGTCAGTCATCTTTATCTCCGTCAGGTCGTTGTGTTTTGATGCCTGGATATCAGCAAAGGGCGTGCCAAGTGCCATTTCCAGTGATTCTGGAAAATATTCAGGCTCTTCTATGCCATTTTTGTCCATAAAATGATAAAAATGGCGAAACTCTGATGTTGGTGCGGCGACGTGTGAAGGGGCGCCGTTCATAATCGGACAGTATGGCTGGCCGTGCTGTTCGTCCGTGGACAATCCCGTCGCCGGCGGACCTCCGCTAACGCCCGTCACCCTTGGTCTGCGCGTCATCGCGGCCCAGCCATGCGCCAAAAGCAAAAACCCGCCGGAAGGGGCCGGCGGGCGCGGTTGCTTGATGTATTCGCGATATCGGCGCGTCGGCCCACGGGAAGGGGCGCGCAAAGCCGGTGGCGCATCATGGTCGGATCTGTTTGGGAATTGTGCGTCGTCATGGCGCTGCCGCCTGGGCGGACCTTGGTCCGCTGCCGCTGTCTGGCGGTGCGCGGGGCGATCGGCATCGCTGCGGTCGCCACCCCCAATCCCCCGTCACCGGGCGGCGTGGGGGAGAAGGGGGATCAGATCAGGGCGTTCAGCGTGGTGGCCAGGAAGGCGGCAACCGCCAGGACGGTAGCGGCCTCAACGGCGCTGACACTGTCCTTGATGGTGCTGCGGAACCCGGCCAGGACTTCATCGGCGTCATGGGCGGCATGGATCAGGGCGGACATGGTTTTCTCCTTTTGGGGCGGTCTGAGGGGGATCAGAACAGCATGTTCAGGCTGACGATCACGAAGCCGGCGACAATGGCCAGAATGGACGCTTCAACGACATCGGTGACGGCGGGCAGCGAGGTGCGGAAACCGGACAGGATGTCATGGGCGTCATTGGCGGCGGCATTGAAATAGGCGGACATTGTTTTCTCCATCATTCCAGTGGGTTGGTCGGGTCGGGCTCTGTTCAGAGCATCATGTGCAGGCTGAGCGTCAGCAGAGCGCCGACAGCCAGGGCCGTGGTGGCTTCGATCACGTCAGCAGCCGTGGGCAGGGAAGCGAGGAAGCTGCTCAGCAGGCCTTCGTTGGCTTCGTTGTGGTTCGTCAGATCGGTCATTTTCATCTCCATCAGGGGGTGTCGTCTTGATGACCCTGTATCAGCAAGCGCTGTGCCAAGTGGGTTCCTGGCGCATTCTGGAAAATACAGATGTCTTATTTGGTGGATTGTGACGACAAAGTGGTAATTCAGGCGATAAGTGGTTTGATTGGCGATCAACATGGGGCGGCGATTGTCCGAAATCGGACAGGTATCGGGGCCGGATGTTCGCTGGTGAACGATGTACGCTTCCTGAATGTCGGCATGCGTGATTTGCATCACATGGCGTAACAGCTATGCGTGGACAGCAAAAACCCCCGCCGGACAGGCCGGCGGGGGGCGGGACGATAAAAATGGCTTGATGAAAACCGGGAAGGGTGGTGCCCCTTCCAATCAATGCTTTTCGCTGATCACCTGCTGGCGCAGCACATCAATGGGGGCGAGCGCGCCGCCTTGCTGGAAGTGCCAGAAGGTCCAGCCATTGCAGGCCGGCAGGCCCTGCATGGCGGCCCCCACCTGATGGATGGAGCCCTTGTGTTCGCCCAGATGGTTCTGTGCGACCAGGGTGCCATCGGCGCGGACCTTGGCGATATGGCGGCGGCGATTGTCGAACAGCATGGTGCCGGGCTTCAGGAATCCGCGTTCGATCAGATTGCCGAACGGCACGCGCGGCTGGGTGCGCTTGGAGGTGACCTCCAGCAGCTCCGGCTCCGCCACCTCTTCCACCTGCGCAATGCGTTCATTGGCCAGACGGGCATATTCATGCTCGCGCTCGATCCCGATCCAGCGGCGGCGCAGGCGCTTGGCCACGGCCCCGGTGGTGCCCGTGCCGAAGAACGGGTCCAGCACGGTATCGCCCACCTTGGTGGAGGACATCAGCACCCGGAACAACAGGCTTTCCGGCTTTTGCGTCGGGTGCGCCTTCTGGCCTGTTTCATCGCGCAGCCGTTCACCGCCGGTGCAGAGCGGCAGGGTCCAATCGGACCGCATCTGAAGATCCTCGTTCAGCGACTTCATCGCCTCATAGGCAAAGTAATATTTGCTGTCCTTGGACTTGGATGCCCAGATCAGGGTTTCATGGGCATTGGCGAAACGGCGGCCCTTAAAATTGGGCATCGGGTTCGACTTGCGCCAGATGATGTCGTTCAGCACCCAATAGCCCAGGTCCTGCAGAATGGCGCCGACGCGGAAGATATTGTGATAGGAGCCGATCACCCACAAGGTGCCGTCATCCTTCAACGTATGGCGCGCCGCATCCAGCCAGTCGCGGGTGAAGCGGTCATAGCTTTGGAAATCCTGGAAACGGTCCCAGTCCTCGTCCACCCCGTCGACACGGGTATGGTTGGGGCGCATCAGGTCGCCGTTCAATTGCAGGTTATAGGGCGGGTCGGCGAAGACCACATCGACCGACCGGGCCGGCATGTCACGCATCAGTTGGACACAATCACCGACGAGAATCCGGTTTGTTGCAAGCTTGTCGCTCATGATTTTTTGCCGCCGACTCGGGAAAGGAATTTCGCCGACAATGATTCGGCCCCGAGTCGCCGTCAATAGAAAAATTTTGGAAGAGTCAAAAGAGTCAGAGAGTTAGGGAAAGTTGTTCGGAAACTGGTGCAAAAGAGCGCCGGTGATGCGGTGTGGGACCCAGGCTTTTGATGGCCGCCCGGTGGGTGGCGGTGCCATAGCCCTGATTGCGTTCCCAACCATATCCGGGGTACTGGACCGCCAATTGCCCCATGATCTTGTCCCGCGTGACCTTCGCGACGATGGAGGCGGCGGCGATGGACAGCGACAGCGCATCCCCCTCCACCAGTGTTTCCGTTCGGCAACTCAGCTTTGGCGGGCGGTTCCCGTCGATCAGCGCCAGCGAGGGCATCCGGCCGACCTTTCGGGCCAGTTCATCGACGGCGCGGGCCATGGCGAGGAACGTCGCCTGGAGGATGTTCACCGTGTCGATTTCCTCCACCGACGCGATCCCCACCCCATAGGGGGCGTTGGCGATGATGCGGGCGAACATGGCCTCGCGCTGGGCCTGTTTCACCTGCTTGCTGTCATTGATGCCGTCACACCAGCCGGGGATGACGTCATGGGGCAGCAGAACGGCGCCAGCCACCACCGGCCCCGCCAGGGGACCGCGGCCGGCCTCGTCCACGCCGCACACGTGGAAATCGGGCCCATGGCCCAGGCGAAGTTCATGCGAAAGATCGGGCATGGATGCGTGTTTGGCAAAAGCCGGCCTTTCATGCAAGGCCGGCATGCGGGCAGGTGTCACCGCATTTGCGATGGATCAAAGCCTCATCGGTGCGGCGGGCGCAATGTTCGCCACATCTGCGATCCGACCAAGCCCTTTGCGAGGCCCGTCATGCGTCCCGAACTTGTCGCCAAGTACCGTCACCAGCGCGTGCCCCGCTACACCTCCTATCCCGCCTCGCCACATTTCACCGACGCCGTCACGGCGGATACGTATCGCGACTGGCTGGCGGCGGCCGACCCGCGTTCCGCCTTGTCGCTCTACCTGCATTTGCCCTTCTGCAAATCCATGTGCTGGTACTGTGGATGCCACACCACCGTGGTGCGGCATGAGGATCCGATCTGGGCCTATCTGGCGGCCCTGTCCACCGAACTGCGCACCGTTGCCGGCCTGCTGCCGGAAGGGCCGGTCGTGCGGCATGTACATTTCGGCGGCGGTACCCCGACCCTGCTGCCCGTGGAAGGGTTCCGGGCCATGATGGCCGAGTTGCGCACCCGTTTTTGCATCGCGTCCGACGCGGAGATCGCGATCGAGATCGACCCCCGCACCCTGACCCCGGAGATGGTTGAGGCGCTGGGGGATGTCGGCATCACCCGTGCTTCCCTGGGAGTGCAGAGCTTCGATGCCGAGGTGCAGGCCGCCATCAACCGGATCCAGCCGTTCGAGATGACGCAGAATGCCGTCACCCAGCTTCGTGCCGCCGGCATCCAGGGCATCAATCTCGACCTGATCTATGGTCTGCCGCGTCAGACGGTGGCTTCCTGTGTGGAGACGGTGCGGCAGGCGGTCAGCCTGAAACCCGACCGCCTTTCCATCTTCGGCTACGCGCATATGCCGAATTTCAAGAACCACCAGGCCCGTATCGATACCGAAACATTGCCTGATGCCGATGAACGGGTGGCCCAATTGCGGGCGATGGAGATGGCGGTGCTGGCGTCCGGCTATGTCCGCATCGGCATGGACCATTTCGCCCGGCCCGATGACGACATCGCCATCGCGGCGGAAAAGGGCACGCTGCGGCGGAATTTCCAGGGTTACACCACGGATGCCGCCGACATGTTGCTGGCCTTTGGCGCCTCGGCCATTGGCAAGCTGCCGCAGGGCTATGTCGCCAACATCCTGGCGTTGCCGGCCTATCTGAAGGCCATCGAGGCGGATGGGCTGGCAACGGCACGCGGCTATCGCATGAGCCTGGATGACAAGCTGCGTGCCACGGTGATCGAAGCGCTGATGTGTCGTTTCGATGTCGATCTGGCCAAGGTGGCGGCTGCCTTTGACACCCCGCATGAGGCGATCATGCCCGATGCCCGCGCCATCGCCGATCTGGCCGGCGACGGGGTGGCGCATTTGTCTGGCACACGGCTGATCGTTCCGGATGCGGCACGACCTCTTGTGCGGTCCGTCGCCGCCCTGTTCGACCGCCATCTGGACCCCGAGGGCGGGCGGCATAGCAAGGCGATTTGATGTTGGCATGCTGGACAGCGGTTCGGTGGCACGGCATTGTCGGGCATCAATCGACCGTCATAAAAGTGCAATGAACATGCGATCCATACGCGTCCTGCTGCTGGCGGTATCATCCGTCGCCCTGTCCGCCTGTTCCGTCAATATCGCCGCCCGTGATGACAAGGCCCCGCCACCCGCCATTGCCGTGCCGCCGCCCCCGGCGCCGGTTGCGGCGAAGCCGGGGCCGGAGGATGACCCCCGCCTGCTGGCCACGCTCTACATGCAGCAGGCCGAAGAACTGCGCCGGCTGTCGAAGCAGGCCTATTCCCTTGCCGCCATCCGCCTGCCGGCGGCGTTGAAGCAGCCGGGATCGTCCGCCCTGGAACAGACCGATGGCGGCAAGGGCAAGCCGCCCGCCGCCATTTTCGACGTGGATGAAACGGTTCTGGACAACAGCCCGCATCAGGCCCGCGCCATCCTGTCGGGCACGCGCCATTTCGACCTTGGGCAATGGGATGAATGGGTCGGTGAGCGGGCGGCCACACCCATGCCGGGTGCCGTCGATTTCGTGAAGGAATTGCGCCGTAACAAGGTGCGCGTGGTCTATATCACCAACCGTGAATGCCGCCCGCGCGCCGCGAATCCCGGCGATCCCTGTCCCCAGCATGCTGACACGCTGGCCAACCTGGATGCCGTCGGTCTGGGTCCCGTCGATCCTGCCGATCTGATGCTGAAGGGCCAGAATGGCTGGCCCAGCGACAAGGCCCCGCGCCGGCTGGAGGTCATCAAGACCCACCGCATCGTCATGTCCTTTGGTGACCAGTTCAGCGATATGATGAGCGTGACGCGCAAGGATGACAGCGCCTCCCGCGCCCGCATCGCGGCGGCGCATGAGGATTTGTGGAACACCCGCTGGATCGTCATCCCCAACCCGACCTATGGCCAATGGGTCGATGTGTTGCCCGAACCGATCAGCGGTTCCCTGCGCACGAAATAGTTCCCAGCAGGGGGACGCCGTCGCGGTTGACGGCGTCCCCCTGTTTGGCCGATCCTGCGGTCAGTGCGCGCTGGGGCGCCTCCTGTCCGCGGCAAGGAAGCAAGCTTCCACCCATGTGAGAGTGGTTCGGAAAGTCGATCCGCTTCCTCCCGCCCTTTTCAGCGGACCAGGGCGCGATGGGAAGGAAGAACCATGTCCCGCACACTGAGCCCGGCCACCAATCTTGATCATCTGCGGCGGGAGGCCAAACGCTGGCTGAAGGCCATTCGCGCCGGCGACGCCACCGCCCGCACCCGCCTGATCACCATCACGCCCCAGGCCCCGTCCGATGTTGGCCTGCGCCATGTGCAATTGGCTCTGGCCCGCGAATATGGGCTGCCGGGCTGGGCCGACCTGAAACAGGCGGTGGCCGATCTGGAACTTGCCCGTCAATCTCAGGCTTCGCTGGTGGATACCATCCTGCGTGCCGCGTGGGATGGTGGCGACCGGGCCGCGGCGGCCCGTATCCTGGCGCGGTGGCCCGATGCCGGGGCGGGGGATTTCCTGCTGGACCTGCTGCGCGGGCGAACGGGGGCCGTGGCGCGGCGGCTGACCGCCGACCCGGACAGGGTGAAGCGCAAGGCCGGACCGCTGAATTGGGAGCCGTTGCTCTACCTTGCCTATGCAAGATTGCCGGGCGGGGCGGGCGTGGAAATGGCGCGGCTGCTGCTGGACCACGGGGCCGACCCGGATGCGCGGTTCGACGATGGCTGGGGCAATGCCTTTACCGTGCTGACCGGTGTAATCGGGCAGGGGGAGGGGGACCGTCCCCCGCATCCCGATGCCCATGCCCTGGCCACCCTGCTGGTCGAACGCGGTGCGGACCCGTTCGACGCACAGGCGCTCTACAACATTTCCATCTGCCGGGACGAGACGGATTGGCTGGATTTCATCTGGTGGGCTTGTGCCGCGCGGGGATTGACGCCGGCCTGGACGGAACGGCTGGAAAAGCCCCGGATCGGAGGCCGTTTTCCCTTGCCGGTGATCGATTACCTGCTGGGCAATGCCGTGGCCTATAACCACCTGCGCCGGGCCGAATGGCTGCTTCTCCATGGGGCGGATGCCGGCGGTGTGCATGCCTATTCGGGTCGCCCGCTGAGTGTGGAGGCGTTGGTCTATGGCCATCGCGCCATGGCCGATCTGCTGCGCCGCCATGGCGCGCCCGAACCCGATCTTTCGCCCCTGATGGCGTTTCAGGTGGCGGCGATGGCGCTGGACCGGGATCAGGCCCACACCCTGGCCCTGGCGCATCCCCAGGTCCTTCAGGACCCGGCGCCGTTGCACAACGCGGCGCAACAGGGGCGGGTGGATGTGGTTGAACTGCTGCTGGACCTGGGCATGCCTGTCGATCTGGGCGACACGGGCGAGCAGCGGGCGATCCAGTACGCCGTCATGGGCGGCCGGTTGGAGGTGGTGAAGCTGCTGGTGGCGCGGGGGGCGGATATCGACCGGCCGACGGCCACGGAATATGGCGGTGGCGCCATGGGGTTCGCTGCCCATTTCGCCCGACGCGACATTGCCGCCTTCCTGGCCCCGCTCAGCCGTGAAGTATCCGAGCTTGTCTATCTGGGCATGACGGACAGGCTGGCGGACCTGTTCACCCGAGAACCAGAACTGGTCAACGCTCCGCACCCCAAGTTTGGTGTGCTGCCCCTGTTTGCCCTGCCGGAAGGGGAGGAGGAAGCCGCCGCGATGGCCGAATTGCTTCTGTCCTGGGGTGCCGATCCCGGCGCCGTTGATCAGAATGGTGTCAGCGCCGAACAGGCCGCCCGGGGCCGGGGTCTGATCGACGCCGCCGACCTGATCCGGGAAGCGGCGGAAACGATCAATCCGGCACGAAATCCAGCGCCACGCCGTTGATGCAATAGCGCAGGAAGGTCGGCGGCGGCCCATCCTCGAAAACATGGCCGAGATGGGAGCCGCACTGGCTGCAATGCACCTCCGTGCGGACCATGCCGTGCGACCGGTCGACATGTGTGCCGACCGATCCCGGCACGGGGTCGTTGAAGCTGGGCCAGCCGGTGCCGCTCTCGAACTTCTCACCAGCCTTGAACAGCGCCTGACCACAGCCGGCACAGCAGAAGCTGCCCGGCCGCTTCTCCCGCAGCAATCCGCAGGAACCCGGCCGCTCGGTGCCATGGGCGCGCATCACCCGGTACTGATCGGGCGTCAGGATACGGCGCCATTCCTCGTCGCTGCGGGTGATGGGGAATGTCTCTGTCATCGCAATCTCCGTTTCACACCATTGCCATATGGATCAGCGGATAGGGTTTTCCAGCATGATCGACGGGCGATCGGCCAATCTCCAGGAAACCCAGGGCCGCGTAGAAGGCTATCGCCCCCGGATTCTGGATGTTCACATCGACCATCAGATGTCGGCTCAGGCCCAGCGCATGATGGATCAGGCGTTTTCCCACACCATGGCGGTGCCAGTCGGGATGTACGAACAGCGCCTCGATCTTCGGGCCCGCCAGCCCGATGAAACCCTGGATCGTGCCGTCGGGCGACAGGGCCAGCCATTGCGGCTTGCTGGGCAGATACAGCGTGATCAGCAGATGCTCATAAAGCGCCACATCCGCCGGTGCCACAAATCCATGCGTGGCATCCACCGACGCGCGCCAGACGCGGTGGATGGCCGGAACCTCATCGGATCTGGACAGGCGGATATCGGCAGGGGGCATGGCGGCGGGTCCGTGCGCAAAGAAAAGGGCCGGCCCCTGGACAAGGACCGGCCCCATGGTGACAGAGGAGAGGGGGCGGTTACCAGACCTTGCAGGCCTTTTCCCCGCGAACCATCTTGTCCGTCGGCTGGCAGTTAAAGGCCTTGGCGAATTCCGGCATGTTGGCGACCGTGCCGTTCACACGGTGGCGCGGGGCCGAATGCGGATCGGTCTGGGCGCGCAGCCGCTCATTCTCCGGCTTGGACGACGAACACCAGACGCTGGCCCAGCCATAGAACAGCTTCTGTTCGGCCGTCAGACCGTTGGCATCCTTCTGGGCCAGGGCCGCCTCGCCACCCTTGCGGTTCTTCAGCGCCATCAGCGCCAGACGCAGGCCGCCATTGTCGGCGGTATTCTCGCCCAGCGTCAGCTTGCCATTCTGGTTGGTGTCGCCGGCCACCTGATAGGAACCATACTGGTCTACCAGGCACTGGGCCTTGGCCTCGAACTTGTGGCCGTCCTCTTCCGTCCACCAATCCTTCAGATTGCCGATGGCGTCGAAGGCGCGGCCTTCATCATCGAACCCGTGGGTCATCTCATGGCCGATTACGGCCCCGATGGCGCCATAGTTCAAGCCGTCATCCGCCTTGAAGTCAAAAAACGGCGGCTGAAGGATGCCGGCGGGGAAGTTGATGTTGTTCTGGCTGGGATCGTAATAGGCGTTCACGGTCGGCGGGGTCATGAACCATTCGTTCTTGTCCACCTTCTTGCCGATCTTGGCGAACTGATAGGCGTTCTCGAACCTGGCGGAGCGGAACTGGTTGCCGATCAGGTCGTCCTTCTTGACCTCCAGCGCCGTATAATCGCGCCACTTTTCCGGATAGCCGATCTTCTGCGCCATGGCGGACAGCTTCTCCAGGGCCTTGACCTTGGTTTCCGCGCTCATCCAGTCCAGTTGCTTGATATCCTCGGCATAGGCCGTGCGCAGATCGTCCAGCATGACCAGCATGCGGGCCTTGTGTTCCGGCCCGAAGGCGGTTTCCACAAAATGCTTGCCCAGATCCTCGCCCAGGACGCCGTCGGCCGCCGTGGTGCAGCGCTTCCAGCGCGGGCGGTTCTCGGCGGTGCCCGACAGGGTCTTGCCATAGAAGCTGAAATTCTCGTCCACGAAGCCCTTGGACAGCCAGGGGGCCGTGGCGTGCAAGGCCTGCCAGGACAGGTAGGTCTTGATATCGTCCAGGCCGGTCTCGGCCAGTGCCTTGTCCAGGTTGGTGAAGAAGCCGGGATCATTGACGTTCATGTCGGTGAAGGCGGGCGCCCCCACCTCCTTCACGTAGCCCGCGAAATCCACACCCTTGGTGCTGCCCGTGAAGTCGGTGAAGCTGGTGGGATTGTTCAGCTTGGCCGTGTCGCGGCGGTCCACCTTGCTCATGGTGCCGGTGGCCAGCCGGGTCTCGAACGCCATGACGGACGCTGCCTTCTTGTCCGCCACGTCGGCGCTGTCGCCGGCCAGCACGAAGATGGCCGCCACATGCTTCACATAGGCGTCGCGCAGCTTGGTGGAGCGCTCGTCATCCTTGAAGTAATAGTCGCGGTCGGGCAGGCCCAGGCCGCCCTGGTCGAAGGCGGCGATGGTGTCTTCGGCCTTGGCGAAGCTTTGCTGCGGGCCGAAGCCGAACAGGGCATTGATGCCGGCATTGTGCAGCGTCGCGATCAGGGCGCCCAGGGCGGCCTTGTCCGTGACGGCGGCAATCTGGTCCAGCAGCGGCTTGACCGGGGCCACCCCGGCGGCATCGGCGGCGGCCTCGTCCATGCAGGCGGCATAGAAGGCGCCGATCTTGGCGGTGCCCGCCTCGTTGCCCTTGGCGGCCTTTTCCAGAATGTCGTGCAGCAGGTTCTGATTGCGCTGCTGCAATTCATCAAAGGTGCCCCAGCGTGACCGGTCGGCCGGGATGGGGTTGGCCTTGATCCACGGCCCGCAGGCGTGGAGGAAGAAGTCATCGCAGGGGCTGACCTCTGCATCAAGGACCAGTTTCATCTTCGCGGCTTCCGCCGCGTCCTTTTCCTGCTGCTTGGTCTTCAGCGTAAAATAGCTGCCGGCACCGATGGCCGCCACGGCCACCAGCGATACGGTCAACAACAAGCCTTTGCTTGCCATGTGGGGTCCCCCGTCTGATCGACGATATGTGTTGAGCCGCCGCCTTGCCAGGCGGTCTGTTTATGTCGGGGACCCTAGCACCGCGTCCGGGCCATCGCGAAGGTCGGCATGTAACGGGATTGTTACAGCCGCCAGAACGTCGCCGCCCGGCAACAGCGACAGGTTGGCCTGCAGCAGATCGGCCACAGCACCCCCCGTCCGGCGTGCCGCCGGCAGCGTTTGCAGCAGCGATTGCTGCACCTGCTCTGCCGCCAGTTCCGCCATCTTGACCTGATTGCGCAGCGACTCCGTCATGGCGTCCGGGGCGGGGAAGGGACCGGTTTTCAGCCGCCGCCGTACCGCCCGCAGCGGCCGCACGATCTCGTCCCGCCAGGGTGCGGTGGCCGCCCGCGCCGCGGCCAGTTCGTCGGGCCTCAGATCATGGCCCTGAACCGCCAGCCAGGCGGCCCAGAGCAGCAGATTGACATCGGCACCCTGCCGGTCCTGTGCCGTCAGGCAGGCTTCCGCCACGCCGGGTGCCGCATAGAGGGCAAGGGAGAAAGACCAGAGGTCGGGAACGCTCACCGCATGCTCGCGCAATTATACCGTGATGGCCGGCCGCCCCGGTATCCGGGGCCTTGATTACATCCCGGCGACCGTCATCCCGTCGATGCGCAGGGTCGGCGCGTCGATGCCGTAGCGCAGGCGCAGGTCGCTGGCGGGGGTCAGCCGGCGGTACATGTCCTTCAGGTTACCGGCGATGGTGATCTCGCTGACCGGATAGGCGATCTCGCCATTCTCGATCCAGAAGCCGGCCGCCCCGCGTGAATAATCACCCGTCACGCCGTTGACGCCCTGGCCCATCATCTCCGTCACATACAGGCCCTGCTGGATGTCGGCCATCAGTTCCTTCGGCGACAGGGTCCCGGCCTCCATATAGACATTGGTGGGGCTGGGGGCCGGCGGGCCGCTGGTGCCGCGCGTGGCATGGCCGGTGGGCGACAGGCCCAACTGGCGCGAGGATCGCAGATCCAGAATCCAGGTGGTCAGCACCCCATCCTCGATCAGGTTGCGCCGGTGGTTGGCCAGCCCCTCGGCATCGAACGGCTTCGACCGCATGCCCCGGCGGACATGCGGATCCTCCACAATGCGGATGCCGGTGCCGAACACCTGCTGGCCCAGCCGGTCCTTCAGGAAACTGGTGCCCCGCGCGATGGCGGCACCGGAAATGGCGCCGCACAGGGTGCCGACGAATCCACCCGACAGGCGCGGGTCGAAGATGATGGGAACGGCCTGGCTTTTCACCTTGCGGGGGTTCAGCTTGGCCACCGTCTTGCGGCCCGCCCGCGCGCCGATTTCTGCGGGGCTTTCCAGGTCGCTGGCATAGATGGCGGAATGGTAGTCATAGTCCCGCTCCATCCCGGTGCCTTCACCAGCCAGGACGGAGACGGAAAGCGACCGGCGCGACACGCCATAGCCGCCGGCAAAACCGTTGCTGGCCACCAGCGTCACGGCGCTGCGGCTCCAGCTTGCATCCGCCCCGTCCGAATTGGTGACGCCGGCCACGGCGCGGGCCGCATCCTCAGTCGCCTTGGCGGCGGCGATCAGTTCATCCGCCGTCGGCTCGGTGACATCCAGCAGGTCCAGGTCGATCCAGTCGCGGGCGATCTGGTCCGGATCGGCGATGCCACAGAACGGGTCCTCCGGCACGGCGCGCGCCATGGCCACGGCCCGTTCCGCCAGTTCGGTCAGCATGCGCGGGCTGCGATCGGTGCTGGACACCACGGCCATGCGCTTGCCGACAAAGACGCGCAGGCCCAGGTCACCCGCTTCCGAGCGTTCCAGCCCTTCCGGCTGACCCAGACGCGTGGACAGCGACAGGGACGCCGCATCGACCAGCAGCGCATCGGCCGTATCGGCACCGGCGCGGCGGGCGCGCTGGATCAGATCGTCCAGCAGATTGGCGGCGTCCTGGTCGAAACTGGGCTTGCTCATCACATTTCCCGTATCCACGGCCCTGGCAAGGGCGGTCATCAGACATCTAGCACCCGCCTTCCGGCCCGCAAAGGGCCAATGCACCCGCCGCGACGGTCGGCCCCTGTGCTGTGCGTGCAACAGGGGGAGGGCGTTACCGTGCCGAAACCCTCCAGAGACAATATAAACGTTTGCATGTTAAAGAGTCGCTTATATAGTGCGTTCATGGGTATCGGGGCGATGCCCGGGATCAACACCAAGCCTCAAGCGCGGGTCCGGGCTGACCGGAACCGCTTCGGCAGCGACTGCGCCGCCGGCGATTGAGGCTTACTGAAACAGAAGGAGGCCGTTATGCGTGAAGCGACAAATCTGAAGCAGCGTGCCGCCATGGTCCTGCAAGCCCTGGTCCTGTGCGGTCTGTTCGTGGTGGCGGCACTGTCCGCCGGTGAACAGACGGCCCATGCCGGCGACGCGGCCCTGGCCCATGACCAGGTGACCGTGGCAGCCCCGAAGGGCTGACCCCCGGCGGGGAAGGGTGACGGGTGGGGATGCGGGATGCTAATCTGGCGTCCAGTTCAATCCGTTGCCAGGAACCTTTCCCCGATGCCTTCTTTCGACATCGTCTCCAAGACCGAAATCGCCGAAGTGAACAACGCCGTGCAGGGTGTGGTGCGCGAAGTGCTGACGCGTTTCGATTTCAAAGGCTCCAAGTCCACCCTGGAGGTGAAGGAGAAGGAGAACGAAATCCACATCCATACCGAGGATGCAACCAAGCTGGCGCAGTTGCAGGAAATGCTGAAAGGCTATTTCGTGCGCCGCAAGCTGGACCCCGGTTGCCTGGACTGGGGCAAGGAAGAAAACGCCGCCGGCGGCACCCTGCGCCAGACCATCAAGGTGAAGCAGGGGCTTGATCAGACCCTGGCCAAGCAGATCACCAAGGCCATCAAGGACAGCAAGATGAAGGTCCAGGCCTCCATCCAGGGTGATGAGTTGCGCATCACCGGCAAGAAGATCGATGACCTGCAGGCCGCCATTGCCATGGTGAAGGGGCTGAAGATTGAACAGCCCCTGCAATATGTGAATTTCCGCGACTGATCTGGGCAACCATCCCCCCCAGCCATCGGCTGCTGCCGATGGCTGGGGGGTGGGTTTAGGCACCAGCCTATTTCTTTCCCAGCTTGGCCTTCAGCGCCAGTTTTGCGGCACGGTAGCGCGACGCCCAGCCGGCCTTTTCCTCCTGCGGGGCGCGGCTGATGGCCAGCGCGTCGGGCGACACGTCGCGGGTCACCACCGTGCCCGCCGCCGTATAGGCGCCGTCGCCCACACTTACGGGCGCCACCAGGGTGGAATGGGTGCCGATGAACACATTCTCCCCAATGCGGGTGCGGTGCTTCAACACGCCATCATAATTGCATGTGATGGTGCCAGCCCCGATATTGGACCCGCCGCCGACATCGGCATCACCCAGATAAGTCAGGTGGTTGGCCTTCGCGCCCTTGCCGAACTGCGTGTTTTTCAGCTCCACAAAATTGCCGATATGCGCCCCTTCGCCCACATCCGTGCCGGGGCGCAGGCGGGCATAGGGGCCGATGATGGCAGCCTTGCGCACGATCACGCCTTCCAGATGGCTGAAGGGCTTGATCTCGACCCCATCCTCCACCGTCACGCCCGGCCCGAACACCACATTCTGGCCCACGGTGACATCGCGGCCCAGTACCGTATCGGCCGCGAAATAGACGGTATCGGGGTCCAGCAGGGTGGCGCCATTGGCCATCGCGGCCTGACGCAGGCGGTTCTGGAAGATCTTTTCGATGCCGGCCAGTTCGGCCCGGCTGTTGATCCCGGCCGTATCGTCGGTCGGTCCCTCCACCACGGCGCAGGTCCAGCCCCTGGACCGCGCCACTGCCACGGCATCGGTCAGATAATATTCACCCTTGGCATTGGCATTGCCGATCCCGGCCAGCAGGTCGCCCATGCGCGCCCCGTCAAAGGCCATGAAACCGGCATTGCACAGGGTGACGGCGCGTTCTTCCGGGGTGGCGTCCAGAAATTCCACGATCCTTTCCAGACCACCCCCGGCACCCCGGATCAGGCGGCCATAGGCGCCGGGATCGGCGGGCCGCATGCCCAGCACCACCACGGCCGGGTTCTGTCCATCGTCGCGCGCCGCCACCATGGCCGACAGGGTCGCCGGCGTGATCAACGGCGAATCACCGTACAGCACCAGCACATCGCCCGTGAAACCGGCCAGTTCGCCCAGGGCCGCCTTCACCGCGTCGCCAGTGCCCAATTGCTGTTCCTGCACCACCGTCGGGTGGGGCGCCACGGCGGCAGCGACATTGTCCATGCCGGGGCCGACCACCACCACGATCCGTTCCGGCGACAGGCTTTGTGCGGCCCGGATCACATGGTTGACCATGGGCTGCCCGCCCAGCGGGTGCAGCACCTTGGGCAAGGCGGATTTCATGCGCGTGCCCTTGCCGGCGGCAAGGATGATGCAGGCGAGCGGACGTTGGGGCATGGTGGCGGGCCGGTCGGCTGTTTGTCGATCTGGCCCCCTGTATCATACAGACCCCTGTGAAAGCCAAGCGGAAGCGGCAGACGACATGAGCATCCTTGAACGGTTTCCCGCCCTGATCTTCGATTTCGATGGCACCCTGATCGACAGCGCGCCGGATATTGCCCTGGGCCTGAACCGGCTGTTGGCACAGGAAGGGCGTCGCGAACTGCCGCTGGCCGAGGTGCATGGCATGATCGGCGATGGGGCGGCCCGGCTGGTGGAGCAGGCTTTCGCCGCCACCGGCGATGCGCTGACCCCCGACAGGGTGGGGCCGATGACGGCACGTTACCTGGATATCTATGGCGCCCTGCCGGCCGACCCCGTCTGTCTTTATCCCGGTGTTGTGGATACCCTGGCGGCGTTGAAGGCGTCGGGCCATCGCCTGGGCCTGTGCACCAACAAGCCGGCGGGCATCAGCCACGACCTGCTGCGCGATCTGGGCCTTGCCCCCTTCTTCGACGCGGTCGCGGGCGGGGACACGGTGGCGCAGAAAAAGCCGCACCCCGCCCCCCTTCTGTGGGTGATGGACCGTCTGGGCGTGGATGCGGCGGGGGCGGTGATGGTGGGGGACAATGCCAATGACGTGGCCGCCGCGCGTGGGGCCGGTGTGCCCGTGGTCGCCGTCGCCTATGGTTATCCGCGTATGCCGCTGGAAGCGTTGGGCGCGGATATCATTATCGAAAGCTTCGCGGACCTGCCGGCGGCGTTGTTACGGCTGGGGTGAGATCAACCCGCCTTCACGGCGGCCAGATGCACCTTCACCGCGCCCAGCATGCTGTCCATTTCCAGCCGTACCGGCACGGGTGGGCCACCGGCCACAGCGGGCGCGATGAACAGCGTCACCGGCACATCCTTGCGCTTTGCCCCCTCCCGGTCACGATCGCGGGAACGGTTCTCCTTCCAGCGGCCGGCCAGCGGCTTGTACTGTACGCTGCATGCCGTGGCCGGGCCGGCATAAACCGACAGGGATGATGCCTCCAGCACCGTTTCCCCCTGGGTGGCGAAGACCAGATCGTAACGCTGCCGTCCGTCATAGACGGGGACGGTGATATTGCAATCGCCCTTCTTGGCCACCTGATCCAGCACGGCCACAATGGCCGATACCGGGTCCACGGTGCCCAGGCGCAGATCGGCGGGCACCGGCTCGCGGTCCTGTTCTGGTTCCGGATCGGCCAGGGTCAAGGTGGGCACCCCGTCCGGTGTATAATCCACCGTGGTCAGGCGTGGCTGGTCGCGCCAGCTTCCATGGGCGGTGAACTGGCGCGGGCGGGGCAGGGGGCCGGACAGGTGCCCCTGCGCCCGGACATCTGTCTTCCATTGCGCCACCCTACCCAGGAAGCCGTCCGTCTCCATCTTCAGGCCGGCGCGGTAGCCATCGGGCCCCAGCGCCATGTCGGCATCGGCATCCAGCACATGCATTCCGCCCACATGCACCGCATAGGTCAGGGACAGGCTGTCGGCCTTTTGCGCGATTGCCGGGGACGCGGCGGCGAGAAAGGTAAGTGGCAGGCAGAACAGGGCGCGCATAGGGTTCGGCCTCCCAACAATGATGGCGGCATGCATATCAGCAATGTGGGTGGGAAAGCCGCAGGCGGCAAGGCTTTGCCAATTCCGGTGGGAAAAATTCAGCCACCTGTTGTTTTTTCCCTTTGACAGGTTGCCGCCAACCCCTTAAAAGCCCGCTCCACCGACGACGGATGGGCGCGTAGCTCAGCGGGAGAGCATCGCCTTCACACGGCGGGGGTCGCAGGTTCAATCCCTGCCGCGCCCACCATCCTCCGGTCCCAAAAAGCCGCTGGCGTAAGCCGGCGGTTTTTTTGCTTTCCGGACTTGGGCCTGTGCCAAGGGCCTACGGCGCCCCCGCTTTCTTGGGTTTGCGCATTTCGTCCAGTTTCTGTTCCGTCTGTCGCGACCGCCACAGCCAGGGTGGCTCGACCCGCCCGCCCCACAGGCCGCGGCGGAAGGAAATGGCCCGTGCCTCGATGGAGACATAGTCGAAGCTCAAGGGCCGATAGGCCAGGGCCATGCCGCGTTCCACCATGGCATAGGCCAGGTCGTCGCCATTTTCCGCCCGGCAGATGGCCAGTGTCGGCCCCGCCGCAGGAGACTCGCCGCGCGGCGTGCATTCGATATTCATGTTGTTGATCAACAGCTCAAGGATGCGCGTGGCCAGGGCGAAACAATCATATTCCTGCCCGCGGACATTGACGCAGGTCTGGCCCTTGTCCGGCGCGTCGATGCCGAACAGGCGGAATTCCTGCCCCTTGACGGTGACGAGGTCTCCCTCCTTGGCGGCCCCGATGCCCTTGACGGGGGCCTTGTCGGCGGCGTTCTGGGCCGGGGCCGGCGAACAGAAGGCGAGCAGCCCCACCAACAACAGGCCAGCGCGCCTCACAGCAGGCTCCCCCCCGCAGGGGCCGGGGCGGCCGCTGCGGGATCATAGGGGGCCAGCAGTTCTGGCCCGTCATTCCGCACGGCATTGACCAGCGGGGTGACGGGCCGCAGCCGCAGCGTTCCCGGCACCGGTGCCCGCATCATGCCATGGCGCGCAATCTCCGGCGTGTCGGGTGACAGCCAGCGGTTGACCGCGTCTGCATCCATCAGCATCACGGGTGTGCGCTCATGGATGCGGGCCATCTCGTCATTGGCGGGCGCCGTCAGGATGCAGCAGGTGAACAGGGGCCCGTCCTCCCCCCCGCGCCACACTTCCCACAGGGCGGCGAAACCCATGGGCCGGCCATCGGCGCGGGCCACGAACCAGGGCTGCTTGCGGTCGCCCTTCTGCGGCCATTCATAGAAGCCGTCGGCGGGGATCACGGCCCGGCGCTTTTGCCAGGCGTCGCGGAAGCTGGGCTTGTCGGCGGCGCTCTCGCTGCGGGCATTGATCATGCGGGCGGCCCCGCCGGCATCCTCGGCCCAGGACGGGACAAGGCCCCAGCGCATGGCCGTCACCGACCGCAGTCCGGCACGGTCAAGCCCGATGACGCCGATTTCCGCCGTGGGCGCGATATTGAAGCGCGGGTCCAGCATGCGCGGCGGCAGGTCCGACCGCAAACGCGCGTCGAACGCGTCGGCCATATCCTTCAGATCCTTCTGCACAAACCGCCCGCACATGCCGGCACTCACCCATTCCGTTGCCGGGGCAGCTTACAGCCGGTTGGACCCGCCCGGAAGCGGGGTTAACACGAATGGCCCCTTGTCCGCGCGACAGGAGTTTCCAATATGAACCGTAAAGGAAAGGTCACCGTGAAGTCACAGGGGGGACGCGGAACCTTCCATTACCTTTTCCGTTGGGGCGACAGGGGCATGAACAGGCTGGCCATAGGGCCGGCGGGAGGACGCACATGTCATTTCCAAGCGGAATGCTGATCACGCCGGCCGAACGGGCGGCCTTGCTGGGCCTGGATCGGCCCGAACCCGTGACCACCTCCACTGTCTGGCAGGTGCGGCGCCCGCGCGGCGTGGAACGGCGGGAGGTGACATTGCGGCTGGATGGCGATCTGATCGAGTGGTTCCGCCGTCATGGGGGTGGGGACCGCGCCATGCAGGCCCGCATCAACGCCGCCCTGCGCGCCTATATGGCCGACCATGACGATGGGGAGTGACCGGGAAGGTTGCTCCCGCCGCGCCATCCCCTATGATCGGGCGATCCTTCGGCCAGGAGCGTTCGCCCATGACCAAGTTCGGTATCGGACAACCCGTCCCACGCAGTGAAGATACCCGCCTGCTTCGCGGCGCCGGGCGCTACACGGACGATGTTCGCGTCCCCGGCCAGAAGGTCGGCTATGTCCTGCGCAGCCCGCATGCCTATGCTGCCATCCGGGGCATCGATACCGCCGATGCCGCCACCATGCCGGGTATCCACGCTATCTTTACCGCGCAGGACCTGAAACAGGCGGGCATCAAAGACATTCCCTGCGTCATCCCCCTGCGCGTGCGGGCGGGCACCACCCTGCATATGAAACACCGTCCCGTCCTTGCCGACGGATTCGTGAGCTATGGAGGGGAGCCTGTCGCCTTCATCGTGGCCGACAGCCTGTATGAGGCGATGGACGCCGCCGATGCGGTGATGGTCGATTATGATGCGCTGGATGCTGTTGTCGATACGGCTGCCGCCCTGTCGCACGCGGTCACGGTGCATGATGATGTGCCGGGCAACCTTGTCTATGACTGGGAAAAGGGAAACCAGGCCGCCACTGATGCAGCCTTTGCCAAGGCGGCCCGCATCGTCCGCCTGGACCTGATCAATAACCGCCTGTCCGCCAATCCGCTGGAGGGCCGCGCATGCGTGGCTGAATATGATGCGGCGGCCGATGTCACCCGCCTGACGGTGGGTAGCCAGGGCGTGCATGACATGCGCGACATGCTGGCCGGCATCTTCGGGGAGGATGCGGCCCGGTTCCACGTCCTGACGCATGAGGTGGGCGGCGGATTCGGGATGAAGCTGTTCTGTTATCCCGAATATGTGCTGGCCTGCTTCGCGGCCCGCCGTGTCGGCGCGGCTGTGGCCTGGACCAGCAGCCGGGCGGAGGCGTTCCTGTCCGATGATCATGGCCGCGACAATGTCAGCGTGGCCGAACTGGCGCTGGACCCCGATGGCCGTATCCTGGCCCTGCGTGCCGACATCATTGCCAATATGGGCGCGTATCTGTCGAACTACGCCACCTATATCCAGACTGACGGCCAGACCAAGATGCTGTCGGGCGTCTATGCGATCCCGGCCATCTACGCCCGTGTGCGGGGCGTCTACACCCATACACAACCGGTGGACGCCTATCGCGGGGCGGGACGGCCGGAAGCGGCCTATCTGGTGGAACGGCTGATCGACAAGGCGGCGCGGGAGATCGGGCAGGACCCCGCCGATTTCCGCCGCCTGAACATGATCCCGCCCTCAGCCATGCCCTATCGCACCCCCATGGGCCACATCTATGACAGCGGCGATTTTGCCGGCACCCTGGATGCCGCGCTGGACCGCGCCGACCGGGACGGGTTCCCGGCACGGCGTGCCAGGGCGCTGGCGCAGGGCCGCCTGCTGGGCCTGGGCATCGCCACCTATATCGAGGCCTGTTCCGGTGGTGCGCCGGAGGCGGCTGAACTGCTGGTGAAGCCGGACGGGTCCGTGCTGCTGCTGATCGGCACACAATCCAACGGCCAGGGCCATGAAACCGCCTACAAGCAGGTGATCGCAGAGGTTCTGGGCATTGCGCCCGACGCCATCGTCATGGTGCAGGGCGACAGCCAGCGTGTGAAGAGCGGCGGCGGCACCGGCGGTTCCCGCTCCATCCCCACGGGTGGGGTCGCCGTGCGGGCGGGGGCGGCGGATGTGATCACCCAGGCCCGGCCCGTCGCCGCCAGGCTGCTGGAGGCGGATGAGGATAGCGTGCGGTTTGAGGTGACGGGGGAGGGCGGGGGCTTTGCCGTTGCCGGTTCCAACCGCTTCGTGCCCTTCGCCGATGTCGCCGCTGCGGCCACACCGGACGCGGATGGCCATGTCTTCCGGGGCAAGGGCACGTACAGCCCGCCGTCCAACACCTTCCCCAACGGCACGCATGTGGTTGAAATCTCTGTGGAGATCGATACGGGTGTGCCGCGCATCGAACGCTATACCGTGGTTGATGATTTCGGCACCGTCCTGAACCCGCTGCTGCTGGAAGGCCAGGTGCATGGCGGTATCGCGCAGGGTATGGGCCAGGCGCTCCTGGAACTGATCCGCTTTGACAGGGATTCGGGCCAGTTGCTGACCGGTTCCTTCATGGATTACGCCATGCCGCGCGCCGACCATCTGCCCATGATCGATTTCTCCCTGCGCCCGGTTCCCTGCACCACCAACCCGCTGGGCCTGAAGGGTGCGGGGGAGGCGGGTGCCATCGGTGCCTGTCCCGCCATCATCAATGCCCTGGTCGACGCGCTGGCGGGCCATGGCGTCACCCATGTCGAGATGCCTGCCACGGCACCTGTCCTGTGGCGTCTGATCCATTCCGTGAAGGCCGCGACCGCGGCGTGATGAGAGTTTTGCGAATGTTGTCACTCGAAGAACTGGCCGGCCTGCTGCCCGCCATCCGTGCCGCTGCCGAACAGGCGTCCGCTGCCATCCTGCGCCATTACGAGGCTGGAACGCAGGTGACGGAAAAGGCCGATGGCAGCCCCGTCACCGCCGCCGATGAAGATGCCGACGCCATCATCCTGGCGGCCCTGCGCGACCTCACGCCCACCATCCCCGTGGTGACGGAGGAGGAGGTGGCCGCCGGCCGCATCCCCGACATCTCCGCCGGCACCTTCTGGCTGGTCGATCCGCTGGACGGGACCAAGGAATTCATCAAGCGCAATGGCGAATTCACGGTGAACATCGCCCTGATCCAGGGGGGAGAGCCGGCCCTGGGGGTTGTCATGCTGCCGGTTGGCGGCACGATCTACGCGGCGGCCGGCCCCGGTACCGCCGTGCGCGGGCGGCCCGGTGCCGCCGATGAACCGATCCAGGTCCGCGCCGTCCCGGCGGCCGGCCTGACGGTCCTGACCTCACGCAGCCATGCCGACAATGCGGCGGTGGACGAGTTCCTGACCGGCCGGCGCGTGGCGGCCCGCGTGGCGGCCGGCAGTTCGCTGAAATTCTGCCGTGTGGCGGAAGGGGTGGGGGATGTCTATCCCCGCCTGGGGCCGACCTGTGAATGGGATATTGCGGCGGGCCATGCCGTCCTGATCGGTGCAGGCGGTTGCCTGAGCCTGCTGGACGGTGAGCCCTTCCCCTATGGCAAGGCCCCGACCTTCCTGAACCCGCATTTTGTGGCCTGGGGCGGCGCGTGACAGGGCTGCGACAGCCGTCACATCCCTGATGTCACAACGCGCCTACATATGATCCAACCCCTTCTCACGCAGGAAACGACCCATGTCCCAGTATGATTTCGACCTGTTCACCATCGGCGCCGGTTCCGGCGGGGTGCGGGCATCGCGCATCGCGGCGGGGCATGGGGCGCGGGTGGCCGTGGCGGAAGAACGCTATTTCGGCGGGACCTGCGTCAATGTCGGCTGCGTGCCGAAAAAGCTGCTGGTCTATGGCGCAGAATATGGCCAGGCCTTCGCCGATGCCGCCGGTTTCGGCTGGACCGCCGACAATGTCCGCCATGACTGGAGCGCCCTGATCGCCGCCAAGGATACGGAGATCAACCGGCTGAACGGCATCTATCGCCGCCTGCTGGAAGGAGCGGGCGTCACCATCTTCGAAGCCCGCGCCACCATCGTCGACGCCCATACGGTGGAGGTGGATGGCAAGCGTGTGACGGCGGAGCGCATCCTGATCGCCACCGGCGGCTGGCCGGAACTGCCGTCCGAACCGGGTGCCAAGGAATATGGCATCACCTCGAACGAAGTCTTCTACCTGAAGGAATTTCCGCGCCGTGTCGTGGTGGCGGGCGGCGGCTATATCGCCCTGGAATTTGCCAGCCTGTTCAACGGTCTGGGTGCACAGGTGACCCAGCTTTACCGGGGTGCCCAGATCCTGCGCGGGTTCGACAAGGATGTGCGCGACTTCGTGGCGGATGAGGTGCGCAAGGCCGGCATCGACCTGAAGTTGAACACCATCATCAGCCGCATCGAAAAGGTCGAGGGTGGTCTGCTGGGGCATCTGTCGGACGGCAGCGTGCTGGAATGCGACGCCGTGGTCTATGCCATCGGCCGTAAGCCCATGTCCTATGGCATGGGTCTGGAAAAGGTGGGGGTGGAGACGGACAAGGCCGGCGCCATCAAGGTCAATGACCAGTACCAGACGTCGGTCCCCTCCATCTATGCCCTGGGTGACGTCACCAACCGGGTGAACCTGACGCCGGTGGCGTTGGCCGAGGGGCATGTGCTGGCCGACCGGCTCTATGGAAACCGGCCGCGCGACGTGAATTACGACAATATCCCCACCGCCGTCTTCTCCATCCCGCCCGTCGCCACGGTGGGCATGAGCGAGGAGCAGGCCCGCGCCGCGCTGCCCGGCGGCGTGGACACCTACCGGACCAATTTCAAGCCCATGCGCCACCAGCTTTCGGGACGTGATCAGCGCACCTTCATGAAGCTGGTGGTGGACCGCGTGACGCAGAAGGTGGTGGGCTGCCACATGGTGGGCACCGACACGCCGGAAATGATCCAGGGTATCGCCGTGGCCATGAATGCCGGCGCCACCAAGCAGGTGTTCGACAATACCATCGGCCTTCACCCCACGGCGGCGGAGGAGTTTGTGACGATGCGCACAAAATCCCCCGACCCGGTCTGAGCGTGGCTTTGGCGCGTTCATGGTTCAGATGCGGTGGGGCGGTGCCTGTTGTCCCTTGAACCGCAGGGTCAGGACCATGAGCGCGCCGATGACATAAAGTGCGACTACGGACAGCCAGACGGCGCCGGGCCATTGGGGTCGCGTCATGAGATAAAGGCTGGAAAAGCCGAGGGGGGCCACGATGGAGGCCAGGCTGACCACCGACGCCAGCACGCCTTGCAACTGCCCCTGTTCGGTTTCATCGACAAGCCGGGTGGCCAGGGATTGCAGGGCCGGCATGCCAATCCCGCCGAGGGCGAATACCGGCATGATGGCAAAGACCATCCAGCCAGTTGTGACGAAGGCCATGATCGTCAGCGCTGCGCACACGCTGGCCACACCCGTCAGGATGGCGGCGCGTTCGCCCAGCACTCTTACAGCCGGGCCAGGCAGAAGCGCCTGGGCGAGGGTTTGACAAACGCCAAAGGCACCCAGTGAAAGCCCGATCCACAGACCATTCCAGTGAAAGGCATCTTCACCCCAAAGGGCCCAGCAGACGCCATAGGACTCGCCAGTGGCGCTGAAAATGAAAAACACCGAGATGATCGGTAGCAGGTGTTTCATGGAAAGGACGCGGTACAACGGCCGCAGCGGATTCATATCCGTCAGATGAATCGCGGCCCCCGTCGGCACACGGGATTCCGGCAAGGCCAGCAAGGCCAGCAACAGGTTGAAACCGGTCAGCAGTGCGGCCGCGATGAAGGGCAGCCGCAGCCCATATTCACTCAACGCGCCGCCGAGGACGGGGCCGATGATGAACCCCATGCCGAACATAGCGTTCAGCAGGCCGAAGCGGCGCGCCCGGTCTTCCTCGGGCGTGATATCCGTGATGCAGGCGGTCGCCACCGACACATTGGCACTGGTCGTGCCGGCAATGGCGCGGCCGGCAAGCAGCATCCAGAGATTGGTTGCGGAGGCCAGAAGCAGATAATTGGCCGTGGCCCCCGCCAGTGAGATCAATAGCACCGGCCGCCGTCCAATCCGGTCGCTGACGGCGCCCAGGACCGGAGAGAAGATGAATTGCATGATCGCATACAGGGCGATCATCACGCCGATATAGGGGCTGACATCGGGAACATGAATCACATCCTGCAAGAGATTGGGCAGGATCGGGAAAATCAACCCGATGCCGGCGGCATCCAGGATGATGGCGGTGTAGATGACAATCAAAGACCTGTTCATGCTGCGGTGCTCCGGTCAATGCACGCGCAACGACCCCGCCGGGGCCGATGGCTGGCGATTGAACCTGACGTCAGTCAGGTTTGGTTCTGGGGAGCGCTGGCCCACCCAGGCGTTGATCGTCATGGGTGGCGTATGCTTGACCGCCTGGACGTCAATTCGTCCTGTTTGCGCCGCCTGACGGCGGATCAAGGAAAGCGGTCGCTTTTCGCGACGTCTGCAAAATACGCGGGTCGGCGGCGGGCCGCAAGACACATCATCGTCCGAATTTCCCTCATAACCGTGCCGACTGCGGGGTATGAGGATGTGCCTTCAGTGAACAGCCATTGGTCCGGGTGAGGGCGGTCGTCTGTGTCCTGGCCTGAGACCAGGTCCCGGCTTGTCGCCGAAAGACGGCGAAGGGTAACCCCCAAGCGCAAAAAGCGCCGCCAGGATGCCCCGGCGGCGCTTTTCGTTTGCCTTACGGCCAAGCAGCTTACTTCAGGCCGAAGCTCTGGAAGCGCTTGTTGAACTTGGCGATCTGGCCGCCGGTATCCAGCAGCTTCTGCACGCCCGTCCACGCCGGATGCGACTTCGGATCAATGTCCAGACGCAGCGTATCGCCGGCCTTGCCCATGGTGGTGCGGGTCTTGAAAGAGGTACCGTCGGTCATGACAACGGTGATCTCGTGGTAGTCGGGGTGGATATCAGGCTTCATGGTCGGCAGTCCCTAAATCGAAGCCGCGCTTATATACAAAGCCTGGGGTTAAGGCAACCCCATCCAACCCTGCATGGATGCAAGGCTGGGCTGATCACATTCGGCGCGGCAGCTATGTCAACGGGGCGTTGTTATTGCCCTGACGCGGCCATGCGGTTACCACGGGATGGCGTCGATTTCCACCCGCTTTCTCATTCGCGGAGCAACTTCCTTGGTCTTTCGTGACAGCAGTGCCGAACGTACCACCCCCGAGGGCCGCCAGCGCCGCGATTTGAAGCCTTTACGCATGCTTTGGCCGTTTCTGAAGCCATATCGGCTGCGCATGGCGGGGGCCACGGCGGCCCTTGTTGTGGCGGCGGGCACGGTTTTGGGCCTGGGGCAGGGGTTGAAGGCGCTGGTGGATCATGGATTCGCGGCCGGCAATGCCGATCTGCTGAACCAGGCGCTGCTGGTACTGCTGGTCGTCATCGTGCTTCTGGGTGTTTCCACCTTCGCCCGATTCTACTTCGTCTCCTGGATCGGGGAGCGGGTGGTGGCCGATATCAGGCGCAAGGTCTTCGACCATCTGGTCACCATGTCCCCCGCCTTTTTCGAAACGACCAAGACGGGCGAGATCCTGTCGCGCCTGACCACCGACACCACCCTGCTGCAACAGGTGATCGGCACCAGCGTATCGATCGCGCTGCGCAATGCGCTGATGCTGGTGGGCGGTCTGGTGCTGCTGATGCTGACCAGCCCGAAACTGACGGGTCTGGTGCTGTTGGTTGTGCCGCTGGTGGTGGCCCCCATCGTGGTGTTCGGGCGCAAGGTGCGCAGCCTGTCGCGCGCCAGCCAGGACGCGGTGGCCAATATCGGGACGCGGGTGGATGAGGTGCTTGGCGGTATCCGCACCGTCCAGGCGTTCGGGCGGGAACCGCTGGAGATCACGCGCTTTGCCGACAGTGTGGAGGATACGGTCAAGGTCTCCCTGCGCCGCATCCGGGCGCGGTCCTGGCTGACCATGCTGGTCATCATGCTGGTGTTCGGCGCCATCGGCACCGTGCTGTGGATCGGCGGGCATGATGTCATCGCGGGCCGGATCAGCGGCGGACAGTTGTCGGCCTTCATCTTCTACGCCGTCATGGTGGCGGGTGCCGTGGGGGCGCTGTCGGAGGTGGCCAGCGACCTGGCCAATGCCGCTGGTGCCACGGAGCGCCTGTTCGACCTGCTGTCCAAGGTGCCGGACATCCGGGCGCCGGCCCACCCGCTGCCCCTGCCTTCGCCGACGCGGGGGGAGGTGCGGTTCGACAGCGTGCGTTTCAACTACCCCTCCCGGCCCAAGGACAGCGCACTGGACGGCCTGACCCTGACCATCAATCCCGGCGAGCGTGTGGCCCTGGTCGGCCCGTCCGGGGCCGGCAAGACCACCATCTTCCAACTGTTGCTGCGTTTTTATGATCCGCAGCTTGGGTCCGTGCGTCTGGACGGGGTGGACATCGCCCAGGCCGACCCGGCGGACCTGCGGTCCCGCATCGGCATCGTGCAGCAGGACAGTGTGATCTTCTCGGCCAGTGCCATGGAGAATATCCGCTATGGCCGCCCGGACGCGTCAGACGCGGAGGTGCGGGCCGCCGCCGCGGCCGCCCACGCGCTGGATTTCATCGAGGCCATGCCCGAAGGATTCGACACGTTCCTGGGCGAAAAAGGTGTGCGTCTGTCGGGTGGGCAGCGCCAGCGCATCGCGATTGCCCGCGCCATCCTGCGCGACGCCCCTGTCCTGCTGCTGGATGAGGCGACATCGGCCCTGGATGCCGAAAGCGAGCGGCTTGTACAGGCGGCCCTGGAAACCCTGATGAAGGACCGCACCACTCTGATCATCGCCCACCGTCTGGCCACCATCGTCAATGCCGACCGCATCGTGGTGCTGGAAGGGGGCCATGTGGTGGAAGAAGGAACGCATGAGGAATTGCTGCGCCGCGAGGGGCTTTATGCCCGGTTGGCGGCACTTCAGTTCGCGTGAACGAAATGTCGGCGCCCGCCTGCGACAGGATCCAAATGAGCATGCAACAACCCGACTGGTCGATCATGCCCGCCGTGCGTGTCGATGGCTTGGAGGCCGGGCGCATCGTGCTGGAGATTGCGGCGGGCCGGCCCGTGCGGCTGGTCTCCGACCGGGGGATCAGCGGGCTGGCCGGGGCCGGTTGGTGGGCCGACCTGCAGGCGGCATGGGAGGCCGAGGCGACGGGGCCTGTCATGGCGCTGCTGGACTGCGCCGATCTGCCGGGTCTGGTTCTGTCGGCGCTGCGCGCGGGGTGTCGCGACATCGCGTTTACGGCCGGGCCGGCGACTCCGGAAGGCGTCTGCACGCGTCTGACATCGTTGGCAGAGGCACACGGGAGCCGCCTGCACCCCGCACCCACCGGCGTGACAGAGGTGTGCTGGCGGCGCAACCGTGGTGCCACCCTACGGCAATACCTGCATCAACATATTGATTTCAAACAAATGTAACGGAATTTCAGGCATTACATCGCATTGTGGTCACGTTGCTTTACATGCCGGCCTGGGATATCAAACCCGCACCCACATGAGGGCCCGAACGGCCCGCCGAACTGGCAGGAAAACGAAGATGAAGCTGACCCGCCGCGTTAAGGAAATCCTTTCCTGGTATGAGAGCGACAATCCCGGCACCAAGGCCAATCTCGCCCGCATCCTGATGGAAGGCCGCCTGGGCGGCACCGGCAAGCTGGTGATCCTGCCCGTCGACCAGGGTTTCGAACATGGCCCGGCCCGCAGCTTTGCGATGAACCCGGCCGCCTATGACCCGCACTACCATTACCAGCTTGCCATCGATGCCGGGCTGTCGGCCTATGCCGCGCCGCTGGGCCCGCTGGAAGCCGGTGCCAGCACCTTTGCCGGTTCCATTCCGCTGATCTTGAAGATGAACAGCGCCAACAGCCTGTCGCGCTTCAAGGAAGGGGCCGATCAGGCCGTGACCGCCAGCGTCGATGACGCCCTGCGCATCGGCGCTTCCGCCATCGGCTTCACCATCTATCCCGGTTCCGACGCACAGTTCGGCCAGATGGAAGAAATCCGCGAGCTGTCGCGTGAAGCCAAGTCCAAGGGCATCGCCACCGTCATCTGGTCCTATCCGCGCGGCGGGGACATTTCCAAGAAGGGTGAGTTGGCCCTGGACGTGGACGCGTATGCGGCCCACATGGCGGCCCTGCTGGGCGCCCACATCATCAAGGTCAAGCTGCCCACGGCCGACCTGGAGCAGGATGAGGCGCGCAAGGTCTATGAAAAGAACAACATCCCGCGCGAGACGATGGCCGACCGCGTGAAGCATATCACGCAGGCCTGCTTCAACGGCCGCCGCATCGTCGTCTTCTCCGGCGGCGCGACCAAGGGCGAGGATGCGGTGTACGAGGATGCCCGTGCCATCCGTGACGGCGGCGGCAACGGCTCCATCATCGGCCGCAACGCCTTCCAGCGCAGCCGCGAGGACGCGCTGGCCCTGCTGGACAAGCTGGTGCGCATCTACCAGAACAAGGAATAAGCGGTTACCGCTTGACCCTTGGCCCGGATGGTGCCCTTAAAAGGGCCCGGCGCGGTTCCTCCGCGCCGGGCCTTTTTCATTCCCGACTCTTCCCGGAACCATCATGTCCGACTGCCGCCTTTACCTGATCACGCCGCCCAAGATCGATCTGGCCACCTTCCCGACGCTGCTGGCTGCGGCGCTGGATGCCGGTGATGTGGCCTGTGTGCAGTTGCGGTTGAAGGATGTGGGCGATGATGTCATCCGCCGGGCCATTGAGACGCTGCGTCCCGTGGTGCAGAGCCGGGATGTCGCCTTTATCCTGAACGACCGCCCCGATCTGGCGGCGGCGGGTGGCTGTGACGGGGTACATGTCGGGCAGGAAGACACGCCCTATGCCCAGGCCCGCAAAATCATGGGCCGCGACGCCATCGTCGGCGTCACCTGTCATGACAGCCGGCATCTGGCCATGGTCGCGGGGGAGGACGGGGCCGACTATGTCGCCTTCGGCGCCTTCTTCGACACCCAGACCAAGGACCCCAAGGCACGGGCCGAGCCGGAAATCCTGTCCTGGTGGCAGGAGATGATGGAAGTGCCCTGCGTGGCCATCGGCGGCATTACCGTGGAGAATTGCGCCGTTCTGGTGGAGGCCGGGGCCGATTTCCTGGCCGTCAGCGGTGGTGTCTGGAACCACCCCGATGGGCCGGCGGCAGCCGTTAAGGCCTTCAACAAGGTGATTGCGGGGGCTTGATCGCCCCCCCACCCTTATTCATGCCCCCGTCTCTTCGTTCCAGCGGCGCTGCATCTCTTCCGGGCTGACCTGTTCGATGGTCTGGGACAGCATCCAGCGATGGCCGAACGGGTCCATGATCATGGCGCTGCGTTCCCCGAAGCTCTGGTTGGCGGCCGCGCGGATGATCATCGCCCCCGCTTCCGCCGCCCGCGCCAGATCCTCATCCACCGCCTTGGTCGCCAGGAACAGCGTCACCGGCGTGCCGCCGATCGTATCGGGGCTCAGCGCGCCGAAATCCGGATATTCGTCCGACAGCATCACCATGCTGTCCCCCAGGCGCAGCTCCGCGTGACCGATCCGGCCATCCATCGGGTCCGTCATCCGGAAAATCTCCACCGCGCCGAACGCGCGGCGATAGAAATCGATGGCGGCATCGGCATTCTTCACCGTGAAATAGGGCACGACCCCCGTGATGCTGGACATTTTCCACCTGCTGTCGTTTAATTTTAATTACGATACGTTTCGTTTCGAAATGAGTCAATGATGAATGATGTGAAGCCGCGCGGCCGTCCCCCCAGCCCCGCCGCCCGGGAAAAGGCCCTGGCGGCGGCGCATGCCATCCTGATGGAGGAAGGATTTGGCCGGCTGACGGTGGAGGCGGTGGCGGCCCGGTCTGGTGTGGGCAAGGCCACGCTCTATCGCAACTGGACCAATGCCTGCGAACTGGCCATGGCGGCCCTGATCGATGGTGCGCCGACGGAAGCCGGGCCGACGGAAAACGGCCTGAAGGTGGCCTTGACGGCGCAGATGCGCGCCCTGGTGAAGGCGTTCGCCACCACGCGCGGGCGGCAGATCGCCATGACGCTGGCCGCCGCCGACCCGGAAAGCGAGATGACGCGCGCCTTCCGGAACCGCGTGATCCTGTCCAGCCGGGAGGCGGGCCGGCAATTGATAACCGAGGCCGTGCGACGGGGGGAAATCCCGCCGCCGGTGGAGATCGAAACCCTGCTGGACATGGTGTACGGCCCCGTTTTCTACCGCATCCTGGCGGGGCACCAGCCCTTGAACGCCGCCTTTGCCGACGGGCTGGCGGACAATGCAGTCACCATCCTGACAGTGCCGCGTCCTTGACCCCCTGCCGCCATGGCCACATGCCCCCCCGTGCCGGCAAGGGGCAGCCATGGCACCCCGGCACTTCCACCGGAAGGCCGCCGGCCCTATAGTCCCGCGCTTTACCAGCGCTGACCGTTCGAGAAGACAAAGCCATGACCCCCGCCGCCCGTTTGGCCACCGCCACCGACCTGCTTGCCGAGGTGATGGACACCCCGCGTCCGGCCGATGCGGTCACCAGCGCCTTTTTCCGTGCCCGCCGCTATATCGGCGCCAAGGACCGGGGGGAGATCGCGGCACTGGTCTATGGCGTCATGCGGCACTGGGCGCGGCTGCACTGGTGGCTGGAACGGCTGAACCACATGCCCGATCCGCGCGCCCTGGTCATCGCCGACTGCATCCTGGCCGGGGGCCGCACCGCCGATGCCGTGGCCGGCCTGTTCAATGGCGCCAAGTTCGCGCCCGCCCCCCTGTCGGATCGGGAACGCAAGCTGATCCGCGCGCTGGACACCCGCACCCTGAACCATCCCGACCAGCCGGAAGCCGTACAGGCCGAGGTGCCGGAATGGGCCGAGGCATCGATGCGCGCCACCTTCGGCGACCGGTTCCTGGCCGAGGCGTCAGGCATGCTGGGCGAGGCGCCGCTGGACCTGCGCGTGAACCCGGTGAAGGGCACGCGGGAGGAGGCGGTGAAGGCCCTGGCCGATGCCGGGATCAAGGCGACGCCCACCGACCTGTCGCCCGTGGGGCTGCGTCTGGCCGGCCGCGCGCCCGTCATGGCGCTGGACGCGTACAAGTCCGGCATGATCGAGATTCAGGACGAAGGCTCGCAGCTTGTCGCCTTCATGGCCGATGCGCGGCCGGGCATGCAGGTGGTGGATTTCTGCGCCGGCGCCGGCGGCAAGACGCTGGCCATCGCCGCCATGATGGAAAACAAGGGCCGCGTGGTGGCGACCGACGTGCTGGAAGGCCGTCTGACCCGCGCCAAGGAGCGGTTCCGCCGCGCCGGCCTGCACAATATCGAAACCCGCGCCATCAAGACCGAACGCGACCCCTGGGTGAAGCGCCATAAGGGCAAGTTCGACCGCGTCGTGGTGGACGCGCCCTGTTCGGGCACCGGCACCTGGCGCCGCAATCCCGACAGCCGCTGGCGTCCGCTTGGCCCTGGCCTGACCGAACTGGTGCCGTTGCAGGCCAGCATCCTGGACAGTGCGGCCCGGCTGGTCCGTCCCGGCGGCCGCGTCGTCTATGCCACCTGCTCCGTCCTGCGGGAGGAGAATGAGGGCCAGGTGGAGGCGTTCCTGGCCAGCCATCCCGACTTCACCCTGGTGCCGGTTCCCGCCGCCTGGCCCGCCGCCTGGGGTAAGCCGCCGGTCGGCACCGAGATGCTGCGCCTGACGCCCTTGCGCCACGACACGGACGGTTTCTTCGCCGCCGTGCTGGAACGCCGTGCCGATGTGGTGGAGGAAGCGGCGGAGGAAGCCGTGACCGAAGAGGCGGCAGTGGAAGAGCCGGCTTCCGCGTGAATTGGCCCCACCCCCTGGTTGTCGGGTGGTGATTGACCGCAACGGGGCCGGCGGGCATGGTGTCGGCGGCCTTTGGTTCTCAGGGAGTATGGGTCTTGCGCGCAGTTGTTAAGGAATGGGCGGGCCTGATCGGTTTTGTCGCCGGCTTCTACCTCGTCATCAACACGCTGCTGTTTGCGGGTTTCCATGTCCCATCGGAAAGCATGCTGCCCACCCTGAAGGTGGGGGACCAGTTCTATGCGGCCAAATACGCCTATGGCTACAGCCGATTCTCGACCAGCTTCGTGCCGCTGCCCTTCGGGTCCGGCCGCTTCCCCGACATTACGCCCGAACGCGGCGACATCGTGGTTTTCCGCCTGCCGACGACGGAAGAGGATTATGTGAAGCGGGTCATCGGCCTGCCGGGCGACACGATCCAGGTGACGGGCGGCCGCCTCTATATCAACGGTACCGAAGTGCCGCGCGAAAAGAACCGCGAATACGCCTATCGCGACAATGGCGGCATGGTGGTGCAGGTGACGGAATATACCGAAACCCTGCCCAATGGCCGCAAGCACCTGATCATCGAACAGCGCGATGACGGCTTTGCCGACAACACGCCCGAATATAAGGTGCCGGAAGGCCACCTGTTCATGATGGGCGACAACCGCGACAATTCGCAGGACAGCCGCTATCTGCGTCAGGTCGGCTATATCCCCGTTGAACGTGTGCTGGGTCGCGTCTCCATGGTCGCCTTCGCGCGCAAATCCTGCACGGAAGAAGACGGGCTCGTCTGCCCCGGCGGCGGCTGGTCCGACCGTCTGTTTCGCTGGGTCGCGGCGGACTGATCCCCGATGGCGGCGGCGCGGTCGAAGGTTCGCGAATGGGCCGGCAGCATCGCCTTTTTCGGCGGCGCCTACCTGCTGGTGAATACCTTCCTCTATCAGGGTTTCTACGTCCCGTCAGAAAGCATGCTGCCCACCCTGACCGTGGGTGACCAGTTCTATGCGGCCAAATACGCCTATGGTTACAGCCGCTTTTCCACGCCTTTTGTCCCCTTGCCCGTCGGGTCCGGCCGGGTGGCGGGCAATCTGCCGGCGCGTGGCGATATCGTGGTCTTCCGCAAGGCGCGCGACGAAACCGATCTGGTCAAGCGGGTGGTCGGCCTGCCCGGCGACCGGCTGCAATGGGTTGATGGGCGGCTTTACATCAATGGCGTGCTGGTGGCGCGGGAGAAGACCCGCGACATCACCTACCGCGCCCATTCCGGTGCCGTGACCCACGCCACCGAATATCTGGAAACCCTGCCCGGCGGTCGCACGCATCTGATCCTGGAGCAGACCGACAGCGGCATGGCCGACAATACCCCGGAATATGTCGTGCCGGACGGTCACCTGTTCATGGCCGGCGACAACCGCGATAATTCCGGTGACAGCCGTTTCCTGAACGATGTCGGCTATGTCCCGCTGGAACGCGTGTTGGGACGCGTCGGCACGGTGGCCTTCACCCGAAACGGCTGCTCGGCCGAAGAAGGCTTGACCTGTCCCGGCGGCGGTTGGTGGGATCGGTTCTTCCGCTCGGTGGCGGGGACATAAAAAGGGGCGGCCCCATCGGGACCGCCCCTTTTTATGCCGATCACGCGGCGTTTATTCTGCCGCCGCCGGTGCCTCTTCCTGCTTGGGCATGGGCAGGCCGTTGATGGTCGCCACGGCCAGGGCCGCGATATAGGGCAGGGACTGGACCACCAGCATGGCCGACCAGATATAGGCGTCGCGATTGTCGCCGCCTTCTTTCCAGCCGACGGCAAAGGCGGTGACCCACAGTGCCAGCATCAGCATGACCTCTTCCTTGGCATGCAGGAAGCCCTGGATCAACGCCGGCTGGTCCTCGCACTTGGGCGTGCGCACGAAGGGGCGGCCTTCGGTGAACAGGCCTGTCCAGACAGCGCGGCCCACCGTATGGGTCAGCGCCATGCCGGCCACGGCGGCATTCACCTTGTCCAGGAAGCCGCACTTCACCCGCGCCGCATAGAGCCACAGGCCGCACGCCACCTTGAAGAAGAACACACCCAGCGTGGGCATGATGAAGACGGTGGGCGGGAACTCGAAATAGCGCGGGGCGAACAGCAGGCCCAGCGACCAGAAGATACCGCCGACCACGAACAGCATATGGGCCGCATCGGCGAACCAGGGCAGCCAGCCGGTGACGAAATGATATTTCTGGCCGAAGGTCAGGGTCTTGCCGCTGGGCAGGAATTCCCGCCAATGCCGCTTGATGATCTGCACCGCGCCATAGGCCCAGCGGAAACGCTGCGTCTTGTACCCGGCGAAGCTGTCGGGCACGAGACCCTTGCCGAAGCTGTCGGGCATATAGACGCTTTCCAGACCTTCCTCGAACAGGCGCAGGCCCAGTTCCGCATCCTCGCAGATGCACCATTCGGCCCACCAGCCCACCCGTTTCAGGATGGAGGTGCGGATCAGGGTCATGGTGCCATGCTGGATGATGGCGTTCCGCTCATTCCGCTGCACCATGCCGATATGGAAAAAGCCCTGATATTCCCAGTTGATCATCCGGTGGAACGGGTGGATGTGCCAGTCCCGGTAATCCTGGGGGCTCTGGACAAAGGCGACCTTCGGGCTTTCGAAATAGGGGATGGTGGAGGACAGCCAGTCGGGCGTGACCTGATAGTCGCTGTCGATGACGCCCACGACCTCGGCATCCGGCGCCGTCACGGCCAGCCCGAAATTCAAGGCGCCGGCCTTGTATCCCGGCCATTTGGCCAGATGGAAGAAGCGGAAATGCGGGCCCAGCTTGGCGCAATGCGCCTCCAGCGGCTTCCAGACTTCCTCATCCTTGGTGTTGTTGTCGATCACCAGCACTTCGAAGTTGGGATAATCCATCTTCGCCAGCGCGTTCAGCGTCTCGATCACCATATGCGCCGGCTCGTTATAGCAGGGCACATGGATGGAAACCTTGGGGTAATAGCCGGTCGTATTGACCTTCACGGGCGTGAATTTCCGCTTCCAGCGGTCGGTCCACACCACCTCCGTCAATTCCAGCCCGTCGATTAGCACGACAATCAGCAGCAGGATCTGCGCACAGATCAGGATCAGGAAGGCCACAAAGGACATGGTGTTCATGCCCGTCGTCATCGCCTCCGTCGCGGTCCAGACCAGACCGGACGCGATGCCCTGGATCAGGGCGCCATAGAAGAGCTGTCCCGCCGGCTTCAGATCGTCGCGCGCCAGCACGAACCAGAACATGGGGATGAAGGCCAGAAGCGTGGCGATGGCGCAGAGCACGGGCCATCCCGGCACCTCGAACACGCCGCCTTCCATGGGGAACTTCATCTGGCGATGGGTGTCCCAGATGCCCCAGTTGGCCTCCGCCTCGCCGCCGATCTCCCGCTTCCAGGGCTGGTCGAAGCCTTCCATGATGTAATAGTCCCAGCGGTTTTCACCGGCCAGGTTCAGGAAGTTGCGGATGAACTGCGCCTGGTTGACCAAGCTGGCCTGCGCGCCGCCGCGATAGGGGCCGTCGGACGGCCAGCCGGCCTCACCGATCAGGATATGCTTGTCCGGATATTTGGCGCGCACTTCGTCATAACCACGGCGCACCTGCTCCATGGCCTGTTCGATCGGCACCTTTTCCCAATAGGGCAGCAGGTGGATGGTGATGTAATCGACGGCCTGCGCCAGTTCGGGATATTTGATCCAGACATAGGGCGGTTCGGCGGTGGAGACGGGGACATCCATCTGCCGCTTCACGCGCTGGATATAGTCGATCAGCGCCTCGACCTCCAGGTCGCCGCGATACATCACCTCGTTGCCGACCATGACGCGCGTCACGTTCTTGTTGGCGCGGGTCAGGCGGACAAGGCTGTTGATCTCCTGCTCATTCTTGCCCAGGTCACCGGAAATCCAGGCGCCGGCCGTCACGTCCAGATCGTATTTGGCCGCGATTTCCGGCGTCACCTCCAGCCCGTCGGTGGCCGTATAGGTGCGGATGGAGCGGACAAAGGGAGCGACGACGGCCACGTCACGCTCGATATCGGCGCGGCTCGGGTGACGGCCATCCTGCGGATTCTGGTGTTCCTGATAGGGGCTGAAGGCGACGCCGGATATGGTGCCCGACCACAGCTTCTCCGGCGTGGTCGGCCGGTTGGACAGGGCCCAGGCCCCGATATTGCCCAACACCAGCAGCACCAGCACAGCCCAGGCCGATGCCCGCATTTTCAAAATCTTGCCCATCGTTCCTGTCTTGCCCCTGGAACACCGGCCGCCAGGAATGGCGGCGGGTCTACTTCTGGCAGCCGTTTCTGTTATTTTTGTGAAAAGCGCAATGACGATCCATCGTACCGGACAGGAGCATAGCGCAGGCCGCCCCTCTTGGTATAGATCGGGCAGGAAGGCAGGGCAGGGGGAGCGGATGGAAAACGGCTTCGATCTTGATGCGCGTCTGGCGGCGGACACGCTGGCCCTGGGCGACTGGCCCCTGTCGCGTGTGCTGCTGATGCGCAACCGTTTGTTCCCCTGGCTGATTCTGGTGCCGCGCCGCGCGGGGGCAGTGGAAATCCACCGCCTGACCCCCGCCGATCAGGTTCTGCTGACACGGGAGACGTCGGCCGCGGCCCGTGTGCTGGAAAGGCTGTTCCAGCCGGACAAGATCAATACCGGCGCGTTGGGCAATGTCGTGTCGCAGCTTCACATGCATGTGGTCGCGCGGCGGCGGGACGATCCGGCCTGGCCCGGTCCCGTCTGGGGGCGCGGTCTGTCCACGCCTTATGGCGGGGATGAACTGGTGGTGCTGGCGGACCGTATCCGCACGGCACTGCGCGAAGAAATAACCGCGATCCAGGAAATACGATGAACAAGCTGCTGAAGACCCTGCTGCTGGCGGCCTGCCTGCTGGCCCCGTCTCCGGTTGTTGCGGGCGATATACCGGGGCTGGGCGCCAGCGAGCCGATCCAGTTCGGCACCAGTTACATGCTGGAATCGAAGGTTCTGGATGAGCGCCGCCGTCTCAACGTGTTGCTTCCCGCCTCCTATGCCGAGGGGGATCGCCGCTATCCGGTGCTCTATCTGATCGATGGCGGCGTAAAGGAGGACTGGTTCCACATTGCCGGTCTGGTGCAACTGGGCGAACTGAACGGCGTGACCCAGGAAGTGATCCTGGTCGGTATCGAGGGCACGGATCGCAAGCGCGACCTCACCTCTCCCTCGCAGGACCCGCTGGACGTCAAGGAATTGCCGACCCATGGCGGTGCCGACAAATTCCGCCATTTCCTGGCCGATGAACTGAAGCCCTATATCGACAAGAATTTCCGCACCGCGCCCGAGACCGGCGTGATCGGTGAAAGCCTGGCCGGCCTGTTCATTCTGGAAACTTTCCTGCGACAGCCGGACCTGTTCACCCATTATATCGCGATCAGCCCGTCCCTCTGGTGGAACAAGGAGGCCCTGTCCTATCAGGCGGCGGACCTGCTGAAGGCGCAGAAGCCGGGTACGCGCAGCCTGCATCTGGCCATCGGCAATGAAGGCGGCGGCATGCGTGGCGGATTGGATCGGGTGATGGCGGCGCTGAAGGCCAATCCACCGGCGGGCCTGACCTGGGATTTCCAGGATATGGCGGGGGAGCGGCATCATTCGATCTACCATCCCGCCGCCCTGCCGGCCCTGCGCGCGGCCTTTCCCGGACCCAACCCGATCAAGTGACCGGGTTTATGCCCGGCAGCGATGGCAGGGCCAGCAGCTTCTCCGCCGCGTCTGCCGGTATGGGGCGGGAGAAGTAATAACCTTGCCCGTACCGGCATTCCAGGCCGCGCAGGAAGGCCACTTCCGACGGGCTTTCGATCCCTTCCGCCACCACATCCAGGTCCAGGCTTTTGGCCAGAAGCAGGATGATGCGGGGGATTTCCTCCCGCCGGTCGCCATTGCCGGCGCCGCTGATGAAGGCGCGGTCGATCTTCAGTGAATTGACCGGGTAGCGGTGAAGATAGGACAGTGATGAATAGCCGGTGCCGAAATCGTCCAGCGACAGGTGGACGCCCAGGCTGCGGATCTGCTGCATCATGGCGACGGCCCGGCCGGGATCATCCATCAGCAGGCTTTCCGTGATCTCCAGCTTCAGCGTGTCCGGTGCGACGCCCGTATCGGCCAGGACATGGCGCACGCAATCCACCATGTCATCGTCCAGCATCTGCCGGCCCGACACATTGACGCTCATGAACAGGCCGCTGTCATGGTTCTTCTGCCAGCGGGCAAGCTGTTCGGCCGCCTCCTGCATGGCCCAGCGGCCGATCTGCAGGATCAGGCCTGTATCCTCGGCCAGCGGCACAAAATCGGCCGGCGAGATCATGCCGCGTTCGGGATGCATCCAGCGGATCAGCGCCTCGAACCCGGCGATGGACTGGTCCGACAGGCGCACGATGGGTTGATAGAACAGGGTCAGTTGGTGACGGTCGGCGGCCAGCCGCAGATCGGCTTCGGTACGCAGGCGCGACATGGCGCGGGCGCGCAGGGCGTCGTCGAACACTTCCACCCGGTTGCGGCCCGCCCCCTTGGCCCGGAACATGGCCAGGCTGGCATCGCGCAGCATGTCGGGGGCCTGACCATAGCCGGTGTGCGACATGGCGATGCCGCCCGATGCCGTCAGCACCAGTTCCTCGCGCATGCCGGGCAGGCGGATTGGCTCCGCGATGGCGCTGGAAAGGCGCAGGGCCGCCGTCATCGCGGCCTTCACATCCACCACGCCATCCATCAGCACGCCGAATTCGTCCGCCGATACCCGCGCGATGGTGTCGCCGGCCCGCCGCTGGTCTTCCAGGCGCTTGGCCAGGATACGCAGCACCTCATCCCCGACATTGGGGCCCAGGCTGTCATTGACCGTCTTGAAATGGTCCAGGTCGAACAGGATGACGGCGCAGGGCGGATCGTCGGGCCGGCGGCGGCGATCAATGGTCTGGCCGATACGGTCCATCAGCAGCGACCGGTTGGGCAGGCCCGTCAGACCGTCATGGAAAGCATCGAACAGGATCTGCTGTTCGGCGCGCTTGCGGGCCGTGATGTCCGTCATGGACCCGGCCATGCGGATGGCGTCGCCCAGCGCGTCACGGATGGCCACGCCGCGGATCAGCACCCACAGTTCAGCACCACTGTCATGGCGGATGCGAACCTCATGCTCCAGATGATCCAGTCCGCCCGACAAATGCAGTTCGAACGCGGCGCGCAGGCCGGGCAGGTCGCTGGCATGGACCAGGGCGAACCAATCCTCCATCGTGCCGACCCATTCGCCACCGGGCAGGCCCAGCATGTCGGACCAGCGCGGGGAGTAATAGACCTCCCCCTCCTGCACGCGCCAGTCCCACAGCCCGTCATTGGCCCCCTGCGACGCCAGCGCATAGCGTTCCTCGCTCATGCGCAACTGTTCCTCGGCCACCTTGCGGTCGGTGATGTCGGATTGTGACCCGACAAGGCGCACCGGTTCCCCGCTGGCATCCATGACCGCGATGCCCCGGCACAGCATCCAGCGCCAGCCGCCGCGCCCATGCTGGATGCGGTATTCGATCTGGAACGGCTTGCCGCCGGCCGACATCTGCGCGTCCAGCGTGGCCTGCAGCCAGATCAAATCCTCCGGATGCACACGGTTCAGCCACTCCTCCGGTCCATCCGCCTCTTCCTCCGGCAACAGGCCGATCAGGGCCCACCAGCGTGGTGCGTAATAGATGCGGTCGGTGCGCAGGTCCCAGTCGTAAAGCCCATCATTGGTGGCCGCTGCCGCCAGCGCCAGTCGTTCCTCGCTGACGCGCAGCTTTTCTTCGGCTTCCTTGCGTTCGGTGATATCGGCGGCGGTGCCGATGACGCGGGTGACCTTGCCGTCCGGTCCCGCGATGGCCGATCCGCGCACCAGCAGCCAGGTCCAGTCGCCGCGCCCGTTCCTTACCCGGTGTTCGATGATGAAACGCCGCCCGCCCTCATCATGCCGGGGACGCAACGTGGCTTCCAGCCATTGCAGGTCATCGGGGTGGACGCGGCCGAACCAGTCGCGCGGGCAAACAGCGCCGCCGGAGGCAGGCAGCCCCAGATGCTCGCGGAAACCCGGCGACAGGAACAACGTGTCCGCGCCCAGGTCCCAGTCCCAGACGGCTTCACCGCTGGAAAGTCCCGCCAGCATGTAGCGCTGGGCCAGTTGGTCGTCGGGCGTGGTCTGGGGCAAGGTCGGCCGGTCGGCAATGGAAAGGTGTGAGGGGGAAACTCTATACCACTTTCATCCAGGGGGGCCATGCCCCTTAGCGATCCGCCGTTATTTATACTAGACTTGGACCCATGGACTGGAATGACCAAGCGATCCTGTTATCCGCACGCCCGTATGGGGAAACGGCGGCTTTGGCCCTTGTGCTGACCCGGGAACACGGGCGGCATGCGGGTTTGCTGCATGGTGGACAGTCGGCACGGCACAGGGCGCTGCTGGAACCGGGAAACCTGCTGGCCGCCGGTTGGCGGGCCCGGCTGGCGGATCAGTTGGGCACATGGTCGCTGGAGATGGAAAGGGCCTATGCGGCGCCATTTCTGGATGATCCATTGCGACTCGCGTGCCTGGCTTCGGCCTGTGCGCTGCTGGACGGGCTGCTGGCCGATCGGGAACCGCATCCCGGGTTATTCGACGCCACCCTGGCCCTGTTCGATGCCCTGCCGACAGAGGTCTGGGCAGAGATTTATGTACGCTGGGAGGTTGGGCTGCTGGAGGAGGTGGGCTTCGGCCTGGACCTTGCGCGCTGTGCCGTCAGCGGTCGCCTGGCGGCCGACCTGTTCGCCGGCAATGACGGCCTGTCGCATGTCAGCCCGCGTACCGGCCGCGCCGTCTCGGCATCGGCCGCCGAGCCGTACAGGGATAAGCTGCTGTCCCTGCCGCCTTTCCTGCTGGGCCTGTCCGATGGCGGACCGGTGGAGGTGATGCAGGGATTGACGCTGACCGGCCATTTCCTGGAACGCAGCGCCTTCGCCCAGCGCCATGCCGAGGTGCCGGCGGCCCGCGCCCGGTTCGTGGAGCGTTATGCCCGCACCCATGGTCTGGCCGTTGCCGGGGTGGAGTGACGGGGCCGGGTTGGTGAGCGGTATGAGCGGGAGCTACTCAGACGCAACGTATCCCCAATGGCCAGTATAGAAGCCAGTACCCATCTCCCTACCGCATCTGGTATGGATAGGGCATGACCGACGCCGCTTATGAAATCCTGGACAAGCGCCTCGCCGAAGCTCTCGGCGAACGTTATCTGTCCTATGCGCTCTCCACCATCGTCTCCCGTTCGCTGCCCGATGTGCGCGACGGGTTGAAGCCGGTGCATCGGCGCATCCTGTTCGCCATGAGCCAGTTGAAGCTGGACCCCAACACCATGCCGAAGAAGTCGGCCCGTGTGGTCGGCGACGTGATCGGTAAGTTCCACCCCCATGGCGACCAGTCGGTCTATGACGCGCTGGTGCGTCTGGCGCAGGATTTCGCCAGCCGCTATCCGCTGGTCGAAGGGCAGGGCAATTTCGGCAATATCGACGGCGATAACGCCGCCGCCATGCGATATACCGAGGCCAAGCTGACGGAGGTCGCCAAGGCCCTGATGCAGGGTCTGGATGAGGATGCCACCGATTTCCGCCCCACCTATGATGGTGACGGGAGTGAGCCGGTGGTGCTGCCGGCGGCCTTTCCCAACCTGCTGGCCAACGGGTCGGCCGGCATCGCGGTCGGCATGGCGACCAGCATCCCGCCGCATAATGTCGGCGAAATCTGCGGCGCCCTGAACCTGATCATCGAACGCGAGCTGCTGCCCGCCCCGGACAAGCGTCGGCCGGTGACGGTGGATGAGTTGGTCAGTTGGGTGCGCGGCCCCGATTTCCCCACCGGCGGTCTGCTGGTGGAGCCGCGCGCCAACATCATCGAAGCCTATCGTACCGGCCGTGGCGCCTTCCGCCTGCGCGCCCGCTGGACGAAGGAGGCCCTGGGCCAGGGCACCTGGCAGGTGGTGGTCACCGAAATCCCCTATCAGGTGCAGAAATCGCGTCTGGTGGAAAAGATCGCGGAACTGCTGGCCGAACGCAAACTGCCGCTGCTGGATGATGTGCGGGACGAGTCGGCGGAAGATATCCGTCTGATCCTGATCCCCAAGAGCCGGAATGTCGATCCGGCCGTGCTGATGGAACAGTTGTTCCGCAACACTGACCTGGAAATCCGCTTCAGCCTGAACATGAACGTGCTGGATGGCGGCACCATCCCGCGCGTCATGAACCTGCATGAGGTGCTGAACGCCTTCCTGGCCCACCGTCAGGATGTGCTGATCCGCCGTTCCCGCTTCCGGCTGGCCGAGATCGAGCATCGGCTGGAGGTGTTAGGCGGCTACCTGATCGCGTATCTGAACCTGGACGAGGTGATCCGCATCATCCGTGAAGAGGATGAGCCGAAGAAGGACTTGATGCGCACCTTCTCGCTGTCGGATGTGCAGGCCGAGGCGATCTTGAACATGCGGTTGCGCAGCTTGCGCCGCCTGGAAGAGTTCGAGATCAAGAAGGAACATGATGCGCTGTCGGCCGAGAAGGCCAAGCTGACCGACTTGCTGCTGGATGAGGGCAAGCGCTGGAAATCCATCCGCAGTGAAGTGCAGCAGATGGACAAGAAGTTCGGCCGTTCCACCGCCCTGGGGGAGCGCCGGACGGAAGTGGGCGACGCGCCGGTCGACATCGTGGTTCCGGTTGAGGCGATGATCGAGCGCGAGCCGCTGACCGTCTTCCTGTCGGAAAAGGGCTGGATCCGCGCCGTATCGCGCCATCTGACCCCGGCAGAGGTGGCGGACGCCAAGTACAAGGATGGCGACCAGGAACGCTTCGTGCTGCGCGTGCAGACCACGGACAAGCTGCTGGTCTTCGCGTCGAATGGCAAGTTCTATACGCTGGGCGCCGACAAGCTGCCGCGCGGTCGCGGCTTCGGCGAGCCGGTGCGCCTGATGGCCGATTTCGGCGACGCGGAGATCGTGGCCCTGTTCGCGCATGTACCGGGGCAGAAGCTGATCGTGGCCAGCAGCGATGGCAGGGGCTTCCAGGTGGAGGCGGACGAGGTCGTGGCCCAGACACGTGCCGGCCGCCAGGTGCTGAACCCGTCCGACGGCGGGGTCGCGTCGCTGGTCATTCCGGTGGAGGGTGACGCGATCGCCGTGATCGGCAATAACCGCAAGCTGCTGGTCTTCAAGCTGGAAGAACTGCCACTGATGGCGCGCGGCAAGGGCGTGGCGCTGCAGAAATACAAGGATGCCAGCCTGTCCGACGTGAAAAGCTTCAATCTGGCCGATGGCCTGTCATGGAAGCTGGGCGGGGCGGAAGGCCGCATCCGCACCGTCGCCATGCCGGAACTGGCCGGCTGGATCGCCTTCCGTGGCACCCAGGGCAAGATGCCGCCCACCGGCTTCCCCCGGAATAACAAGTTCACGGATTGACGCTGCATGCGTCTCCTGTCGCTGCTGTGCCTGCTGATCCTCTCCGCCCTGCCGGTGGGGCGGGTTGCGGAAGGATATGGAGGCGCAATTACGGGACCAGGGGTGTCTGGGCTCTAGTCTCCCCGTCTTTGTGGGCCTGATCGCGCGGCTGCGGCGGTTGTCCGTGCATTGATCCATGGGCAAATCTTCCGGATAGATATCCATCGTCCCGGTGGGGCCCTACACTTTCCTTGAAGGCCGGCCTATAGACCGGTGGATAGGGAGTGAACATGCGCCTTGTCGCGATGACGGGGCGCCTGCTGACGGTGGCTGTGTTCCTGATCGGCCCCGCCGCGCAGACGCGCGCCGCCGATGTCATGCGGTTTTTGACCAATATCGCCCCGCCTTATCAGGAGATGGTGGGCGGCACTCTTGACGGCACCTCCACGCGGGCCCTTCACTGTGTCATGGGCCGGATGAACCACCGGTATGAGGTGGGGCTGGCCCCCTGGCTGCGGGCGCGTGAGCAGGTACGGCTGGGGCTGGCGGATGGTGTCTTCTCCATCGCCCCGGACATTGATGGCAAGGTTCAGGACGGCATGTTCTCGCTGCCCCTGGCCCTGGAGCGCTGGGTCTGGGTGACCTCGGCGGGTGGTGGCACCATGGCGGCGACGGTACGTCCGAACCTGCCTGTTGCGGCTGTCCTGGGGTCCAATCAGCTTAAATGGCTGCTGGCGCAAAGCGCCAATGCCGACGGTGTCGCCCGCTCCGCCACCCAGTTGCTGCGCATGCTGGTCGGTGGCAGGGTGGCGGCGGTGTTGATGGATGAGGCAGAACTGCGTTTCGCTTGGCAGGAGGCGGGGATCGACCCGGCCTCCCTGAACATCACCTTTCAGCGCTACATGCCGCTGGGGGTCTATTTCTCCAATGCCTTCCTGGCCGCGCATCCCGGTTTTCTCGAACGGTTCAATGCACAGGTGCCGAACTGTGCTGCCGCCAATATGTCCCTGTCCCCGGCTGAACGGCGCACGGCCCTGTCCGTGGCCCGCCATGTGCGCGACCAGCTTCTGGCCGATCCTGACCTGCTGCCCGCCCTGCGCGCGTCGTGGCGGGTCAACGGGGCCAAGCCCGTGCAGCAGATCATGGCCGAGGATCGGCGCTTCCATGAAAACCGCAAGCGGCGTGATGAACCGCTGGTGGCGGCGGTGCGTGACCATCCCCTGTCGGCCGCGCTCTCGAAGCTGCGCCAAGCCGGCGGCGACATGGTTTCCGAAATCCTGCTGTTTGATGCCGCGGGTGTGGCGACGGCCTCTGACCCGCTGTCCAGCGACCTGTGGCAGGCCGACGAGCGGAAATTCTCCATGACCGTGCCCAATGGGCCGGACACGGTCTTTATCGATACGATCACATTCGATCAGTCGACCAGCCAGTTCAGCGTGCAGGTGAGCTTTACGATCGGTGGGGGAGAGGACGGGGCCGCCCTGGGCGGTTTGACTGTGGGGCTGAATATCGAAAAGACCCTGAACGGCTTCTGATCGGCTCAGCGCTCCATCAGGTCGGGCCGCTGGTCATCATCCATCTGCATGGGCCGGCGCTCGCCCCGGCGCTTGACCTCCATGTCGCTGCCGGACACGGCCAGCGACATGGCAAAGCCCGTATCGGGGCAGGGGCTGGGGGCATAGCCACGGGCCAGCGCCTTGTCATCCTTGCCGTAATCCAGCCGCGCGCCACCATAGGTGCCGCTGACCCCGCCCATGGCCACGCCGGCTTCCACCGTCTTGCGGACCCGGCACTTGGCCTCCTTCTCGGCCTGCTGCGCTTCCGCAACCGGCACGCCCTGGCTGTAATCGGGCACGCCGCGCGTGGTGGGGCCACCGCCCACGGGCTGGGGTTCCGGCTTCTTTTCCAGCAGGGTGAAGGTATTGGCGGGTGCCGACGCCGCCTGCTCCTCCGCCGTGGCAGACAGGGCGATGATCGACAGGACCAGACCGGTCAGGAACAGGGCGCGCATCGGGGCCTCCAGGGTACGATTACCCTTTATACGCATGAACATGGTTCACCCTGTTCCTGTTTGCAAGCTCAGGCCTTGGCTTTTTTCACCGCCGGCTTTTTGGCGACGGTCCCTGTCTTGGTTGCGGTGGTCTTCGCGGCCGTCTTCGGTGCGGCGGCCTTCTTGGCCGGCGCCTTCTTCGGCTTCTCCTCGGCTTCCGCCGTCTCCGGTGCCGCACCCTTCTTGGCGGTGTCCTTCGCGGCCTTGGCGGCCAGGATTTCAACGGCCTGATCGAGCGTCAGCGTGTCGGCATTGTAGGCCTTGGTGATGCTGGCGAACATCTTGTTATGCTTCACATAAGGCCCGAAGCGGCCGGACCCGATGGAGATGGGCTTGCCATCCTTGGGATGGTTGCCCAGTTCCCGGCCCGCCACCGCCTTCTTCACCGGCCCATCACCCAGCAGGACGACGGCCCGGTTCAACCCGATGGTCAGCACGTCGTCATCCGGCGGGATGTTCTTGTACGCGTCGCCATGCTTCAGATAGGGACCGAACCGGCCAATGCCGGCCTGAATCTCCTGGCCCGATGACGGATGCGTACCCAGAGAGCGCGGCAGGGAGAGCAGTGCCAGCGCAATGGTCAGGTCCACATCCTGCGGGTTCATGCCACGCGGCAGGGACACACGTTTGGGCTTCTCCCCCTTGGCCGCCGCTTCGCCTAACTGGACATAGACGCCATAGGGCCCGCGCTTCATGACCACATTCTGGTTTGTCTCGGGATCGACGCCCAGATCGCGGTCGGCATCCGCCTCCGCTTCTTCCCCCGCCACGGCCAGCGGGCGGGTGTAACGGCATTCCGGATAGTTGGAACAGCCGATGAAGGCGCCCGTCTTGCCCAGCTTCAGCGACAGCCGCCCGGCCCCGCAGGTGGGGCAGACGCGTACGTCGATCTTGTGCCCCTCGGCATCGAACCGATCGGGGAAGAAGTGCGGTCCCAGCGCATCATCCAGGGCATTCAGCACCTGGGTGATGGTCAGGTCCTTGGTCTCGTCGATGGCCGCGTGGAAATGTTTCCAGAACTCGCGCAGCACATCCTTCCAGAAGATGCGTCCGCCGGAAATATCGTCCAGCTTCTCTTCCAGCGCCGCCGTGAAATCATACTGGACGTAGCGGTTGAAGAAATTCTCCAGGAAGCTGGTGACCAGCCGCCCGCGATCCTCCGGCTCGAACCGCCGCTTCTCCAGCCGCACATAATTGCGCTCCTGCAGCACCTGCAGGGTGGAGGCATAGGTGGAGGGACGGCCAATGCCAAGCTCCTCCATTTTCTTCACCAGGCTGGCCTCGGTATAGCGCGGCGGCGGCTGGGTGAAATGCTGGTCGGATTTGAGCGCCCCGCGCGTCAGGTCGTCGCCATCCTTCATGGGCGGCAGACGGCGGTTCTCCTCATCCTCGCCATCATCATCCTTATCTTCCTGATAGACCTTCAGGAAGCCGTCGAAGCGGACGATGGAGCCGGTGGCGCGGAACACGGCCTCGGCCCCCTTTGACATGATGTCGACGGTGACCTGATCCATAATGGCGCTGGCCATCTGGCTGGCCACCGTGCGCTTCCAGATCAGCTCGTACAGCCGCAGCTCGTCCTTATCCAGATAGCGCGACAACTGGTCCGGCCGCTTGAACAGGTCGGTCGGGCGGATGGCCTCGTGCGCTTCCTGGGCGTTCTTGGCGGCGGTCTTGTAGATGCGGGGCTTTTCCGGGACATAGGCATCGCCCCAGGTCTGATCGATCAGGCGACGCGACCCCTCGATGGCCTCCTGGCTCAACGACACGCCATCGGTACGCATATAGGTGATGAGACCGACCGTCTCCCCGCCGATATCGACACCTTCATACAGCTTCTGGGCGGTGCGCATGGTCTTGACGGCGCCAAAGCCCAGCTTGCGGCTGGCTTCCTGCTGCAAGGTGGAGGTGGTGAAGGGCGCATAGGGGTTGCGCTTCACCTCCTTGCGCTCCACCCGGCCGACCTTGAACAGCATGGGGCGGATACGGGCCAGGGCGGCTTCCGCTGCCCCCTTGTCGCCCAGACTGAATTTCTCCAGGCGCTTGCCGTCCAACTGCGTCAGGCGGGCGGTGAAGGTGGCGCCGTCGTGGGTTTTGAACTCCGCCTCGATGGTCCAATATTCCTGCGGCTTGAACGCCTCGATCTCGCCCTCGCGCTCACAGATCAGACGCAGGGCCACCGACTGCACACGCCCCGCCGACTTCGACCCCGGCAGCTTGCGCCACAGGACCGGCGACAGGTTGAAGCCCACCAGATAATCCAGGGCGCGGCGGGCCAGATAGGCCTGCACCAGTTCCTGATCCACATCGCGCGGCTTGCCGATGGCTTCAAGCACCGCGCTCTTGGTGATTTCGTTGAAGGTGATGCGGCGGATCTCCGCCTTGCCGGCCAGCCGCTTTTCCTTCAGCAGCTCATGCACGTGCCAGGCGATGGCTTCCCCTTCGCGATCCGGGTCGGTTGCCAGGAAGACGCGGCTCGCACCCTTTACGGCGCGGGCGATTTCATCGACATGGCGCTTGGACCGGTCACCCAGCTCCCAATCCATCTCGAAATCTTCTTCGGGGCGCACCGACCCATCCTTGGGCGGAAGATCGCGCACATGCCCGAAGCTGGCCAGGACGGTGAAATCCTGCCCCAGATATTTGTTGATGGTCTTGGCCTTGGCCGGGGATTCGACGATGACGACACTGCCAGCCACTGAAGGACCCGCCTTTTTAATCAATAGGGACACCGGATGGCGGGACAGGATCAGATCAGGCTGACCTGCCCACCGGGATGACGCTGCAGCCGGCCCGCCAGTTCCATTTCCAGCAGAACGGTCATCACCACCCCGGCAGACAATTGGCAGCCGCGGACCACTTCGTCAATGAGAACCGGGGAGGGGGACAGGCACTCTCCCACCAAACGGCGTGCTTTTGCCAGTTCGACCTCATCTTCCGTAAGGGGATGGGTGGAGCGATATTGCCCTCCCGCCGGCTCGGCCATCGGTCCGCGCAGGCTGCCTTGCAGGTGGGTGATGACATCATCGGCATTTTCCACCAGCCCCGCGCCCTCCTTGATCAGGCGGTTGCAGCCCTGGGCGCGCGGGTCCAGCGGTGACCCGGGCACGGCAAACACCTCACGCCCCTGTTCGGCGGCAAAGCGGGCCGTGATCAGCGACCCCGACTTCACCGCCGCCTCCACCACCACCACGCCCAGTGACAGGCCGGAAATCAGGCGGTTGCGCCGGGGGAAATGGCGTGCCTGTGGTTCCGTGCCCAGGGGTGATTCGGCCAGAACGGCTCCCCGCTGCGCGATATCGCGGTACAGATCGGCATTTTCCGGTGGATAGATGATGTCGACACCGCCCGCGACCACGGCCACCGTCCCGCCGCCATTCATGCCCCCGGCCAGCGCCCCCTGATGCGCCGCCGTATCGATGCCGCGCGCCAGGCCGGACACAACCGTAAACCCCGCCTCAGCCAGATCGCGCCCCAGCTTCTCCGCCATCTTGCGACCCACAATGCTGGCATTGCGCGCACCGACGATGCCCACACAGGGCCGCAACAGCAGCGCCGGGAAGCCCAGCAGGCTCAACACCGGTGGCGCATCATCCAGAACGGCCAGCGGTCCCGGATACTCCGCCTCGCCGCGGAACAGCCAGCGCCCGCCCATCCGATCCAGCGCCGCTGCCTCCCGCTCCACCTCCGCCTTGCCCGGAACCCGCAAGGGTGCGGTCCGCCCCCCGCGCTTGGCCAGTTCCGGCAGTGCCGCCAGTGCCGCCGTCGCCGTCCCGAACCGCTCCATCAATCGCATGAATGTCACCGGCCCGACATTCTCCGCCCGGATCAGACGGACGCGGTCGATACGCTCTGCATGGGAAAGGGGGGTGATCGAGGATTGCATGCAGCCATGGTTCTGCAATTACATGCAAGTGTCAACGACGATGGTTGGGAGAGTGATGGCGCACAGATCGGGATTGGTGTGACTAACCTCCGGTGCCCACCCCTGGAGCACGGGTGGAGGTTGAGCGTTCCTTCACTGCCTGTGGGTCCGGATGGTGGAACTGCGAATCCCCAAGCTGCGTACCGGCAGCAGCTACTTCCCAACATTCCTGTAGCCGCCCGCATGGCGAAGAAGGCGCTGACGGCGGGCCAATATCCAGGGCATCACCACCCGCTCTGCGCGTAAGCAGTTACGGCGGCGTCTACAACACCGTAGACGCCGCCGCAACAGCAGCAGTTCATCAGGCTGGACAACCGGAGTTACGGTCGCCGCTGTTCGGTCACCGTCATTGCCCCGACGGATCCATAAACCAAGTAGCAACGTCACCAAATTTGCCAATAATCGTCAGGCTGTTGCCGCCGCCCAGATCAAGAATGGTGCTGCCGTCGACGAAACGAGCCGAGGCAATTACCGCCGCCAGAGACAGTTGGCCATCATAGATCGCCAGACGGTCCACTCCGATTTCAAAATCGGCGATGATCGCGCCACCGGACTTGGCACCAAACGCGAAGGTGTCGTGTCCGTCGCCACCCCACAGGGTGTCCGCCCCACCATCGGCAAACAGGAGATCGTTACCGGCGCCGCCATTAATGACGTCGGAGCCGTCGCCGCCAGCCAGGGTATCGTCGCCATCCTCACCGAACAGCGTGTCGTTACCGAGACCACCGTCGCCCACATCATTGCCGATACCAAGCCCGATCAGGTCGTTGCCGTCACCACCAAGGCCGGTGTCGTTGCCCGCTCCGCCGACCAGCGTATCGTTGCCGATGTCTCCGGAAAGCTGGTCATTACCATCCTCGCCAAACAAAAGATCATCGCCGCTGCCGCCGTCGATCGTGTCGTCGCCATCATTGCCGGTCAGCGTGTCTGTGCCGGCTTCGCCGAACAGAATGTCGTTTCCGGAGCCGCCGAAGCCCCGATCGTCGCCTTCACCGCCGCCGACAAGATCATCGTCCGCCCCACCGATGACCCAGTCATCGCCGACGCCGCCATGAACGACGTCATTGCCATCGTCTCCGGACAAGGTGTCATTGCCGAAGGTCGAGGCAACCGTATCGTTACCACCACCGCCGGACAGGATGTCATCTCCCGGACCCAGAATCATGGTCTGGCTGTTGGTGTCGCCAAACACCGTCTGGTTGCCATCGCCGCCGGTGACTGTGGCGCTGCCGATGACAGCGGCGAATTCGACATTATCCAGCGCAATATTCACCTGCCCCTGGACACCGGTCGTATTCAAGACCAGGGCCGTTGGCAGCGTGGTTGAATTCAGCGTGCTGCCGGTGACGCGGGTCGTGTTGCCCTCATTGCTGCTGCCCGTGAAGTCGATGCTGCGGACCAGCAGTTCCGATTGCGACGACAACTGCCCAAGGAAGCCCGTTCCGCCGTTGGTCAAATCCCCTTGGGACTGAGATCCGCTCTGCGTCCGCGCCTGAATCTCACGGATCAGGTCGTCCAGCGATTGGGTCGGATCCGTGCGGGTGGAAGTGCCGGATGCGGTCACCGATACGCCGACAGGCACACTGACCGTCAGGGTGGTGACGGTGCTGACCTGTCCCGTCGTCGCATCAACCACCTGTTCGCGTACAACGGGTACGTCGGCCAGATTGGCATTGGCCGTGGAGGGATCCTCCTCACGGCTTTCCGTGGGCGCGACGATGACCACGGTGCTGGTGCGGCTGCCGTCGGGCTGAGTGGTGGTAGTGCCCGTGACTGTGGCCCCGTCGACATTGACCACGGGCGGCGGGGTGACCGGGACCGGCTTTTCCACCGTGGCGGTGACTTTGCTGGCACTGGCCGTGAAGGGCTGTGAGACATTGCCGGCCGGGTCGGCCAGCGTCACGGACAGGCTGAGCGTACCGTTCCCCAGGCTGGACAGGTCAAGCCCGGTGACATTGGCGGTCGTCGCCGACATGACGCCCGTACCGGACAGGGAACCACCCCCGGATGAAGTGACGGTCCAGCTATATTGCGCGCCGATCTCTCCATCGCTGATGGTGAAGGCGACGTTGGACTGTTCGCCGGAATCGATGGTCGTATCGTTAAACTGTACCGTGGCACCGGTTGGCGCGACATTGTCCAGCAGCAAGACCTGGCTGCCCGGTGCCGAGACATTGCCGGTGGCATCCGTCGCCGTTGCAGTTATCGTGTTGCTGCCGTTGGCATTGAGGTTGAGCGTGCCGGAAGCCGGCGTGGCACTGGCAAGATCGATGCTCCAACTGCCACCCGTCGCTACGGTTGTATAGGTGGCGCCACCCACCGACACGGTCACCGTGGCACCGGCCTCCGCCGTGCCGGAGATGGTTGGTGTCGTGCTGTTGTTTGCAATTGCGGCGATCGACGGCGCGTCTGGCGCGGTGGCGTCGATGACCAATGACTGCGTACCCGGCGCCGACACATTCCCGGCGAGATCCTTTGCCGTGACGGACACGGCATTGGTTCCGTTGGTGTTCGGAGTGAAACTGCCACTGGTCGGCGTGGCGGTGCCGGTATCGATCGTCCAGCTGCCCCCGGTGGCGGTCGTCGTGTAGGTCGCCCCACCCACCGTGACAGTGACCAGAGCACCAGCCTCTGCCGTCCCCCCGATGACGGGCGTCGCGTCGCCGGTCGATGCGGGCGTCGTGATGGCAGGTGCACTCGGCGCGGTTGTGTCAATGACCAACGATGCCGTCGCGGCCTGCGATATATTGGTCAGGGCATCGGACGCGGTAGCCGTGATCGTGTTGGTGCCATTGAGGTCAAGGGTCAGTGACCCGCTGGTCGGTGTGGCGGTGCCCAGGTCAAGGGTCCAGTTACCCCCGGTGGCGACGGTGGTGTAGGTCGCGCCACCGACATTGACGGTAACCCTGGCCCCTGCCTCTGCCGTTCCGGTGATGACGGGCGTTGCGCTCTGGCTCAGACCGGCAACGATTGTCGGAACGGCGGGGGCGACGCTGTCGATGAGCAAACCATCCGTCTTGGCCTGGGATACGTTGCCGTAGGCATCGGTCGCCGTGGCCGATAGCGCATTGTTTCCGTTCTTATCCAGGCTCAGCGTGCCGCTGGTCGGTGTGGCGGTGGAGAGGTCGATGCTCCAGTTGCCGCCCGTTGCCGTCGTCGTATAGGTCGCCCCACCGATCGTCAGCCTGACCGTGCTGCCGGCTTCCGCCGTGCCACCCACGACTGGCGCGATGCTGGCGGTCAAAAGACTGCTGGTGATGACCGGTGCATTTGGCGCGGTCGTGTCGATGGTCAGCGTCTGGGTGCCGGGGGCAGACGTATTGCCCGCCGCATCCGTCGCCGTTACAGAGACGGCATTGTCATCATTTGTATTTGGGTTGAACGTGCCGCTGGTCGGCGTGGCGGTGCCGGTATCAATGCTCCAGTTGCCACCCGTGGCCGTCGTTGTATAGGTGGCGCCGCCGATGGTCAGTGTCACCGTGGAACCGGCTTCCGCCGTGCCGCCGATCACCGGCGTACCGTCGTTGGTTGACGCCGCACTGGTGATGCTGGGGGCATTGGGCGTTGTCGTGTCAAGGGTCAGCGTCTGGGTGCCGGCTGTGGATGTATTGCCGGCCGGATCGGTGGCCGTGGCGGAGACGGCATTGGTGCCATTGGCATTCAGGCTTAAGCTGCCGCTGGTCGGCGTGGCCGTGCCGGTATCGATGGACCAGGTGCCGCCCGTTGCCGTCGTCGTATAGGTGGCACCGCCGATGGTCAGCGTCACCGTGGCCCCGGCTTCCGCCGTACCGCTGATCACGGGTGTGCTGTCATTGGTCAGCGTCGCGCTGGTGATGCTGGGGGCGTTCGGCGCGGTCGTATCGATGGTCAGCGTCTGGGTGCCGGCCGTGGAAACATTGCCCAATGTATCCGTTGCCGTGGCGGAGACCGCGTTTGTGCCGTTGGCATTTGGGCTGAACGTGCCACTGGTCGGTGTGGCGGTGCCGGTATCGATGCTCCAGTTGCCACCCGTTGCCGTCGTCGTATAGGTGGCGCCACCGATGGTCAGTGTCACCGTGGAGCCGGCTTCCGCTGTGCCGCTGATCACCGGTGTCGTGTCGTTCGTCGCAGCCGTGCTGGCGATGATCGGCGCATCCGGCGCCGTTGTGTCCATGGTCAGCGTCTGGGTGCCGGCGGTGGATATATTGCCGGCTGCATCGGTGGCCGTGGCGGAGACGGCATTGGTGCCATTGGCATTGGGGCTGTAGGTGCCGCTGGTCGGCGTGGCGGTGCCGGTATCGATGCTCCAGTTGCCGCCCGTGGCCGTCGTCGTATAGGTGGCGCCGCCGATGGTCAGCGTCACCGTGGCCCCGGCTTCCGCCGTGCCGCTGATCACGGGCGTGCCGTCGCTGGTCGACGCGGCACTGGTGATGCTGGGGGCGGTCGGCGCGGTCGTGTCGATGGTCAGCGTCTGGGTGCCGGCCGTGGATGTATTGCCGGCCGGATCGGTTGCCGTGGCGGAGACGGCATTGGTGCCGTTGGTGTTGGGGCTGAAGCTGCCGCTGGTCGGCGTGGCCGAACCGGTGTCGATGCTCCAGTTGCCGCCCGTGGCCACGGTAGTATAGGTGGCGCCGCCCACCGTCACGGTCACGGTGGCACCGGCCTCCGCCGTGCCGCTGATCACGGGTGTGGTGTCATTGGTCAGCGTCGCGCTGGTGACGCTGGGCGCGCTGGGTGCCGTTGTGTCAATGGTCAGCGTCTGCGTGCCCGCCGTGGAGACGTTGCCCACCGCGTCCGTTGCCGTGGCGGAGACGGCATTGGTGCCGTTGGCGTTGGGGCTGAAGCTGCCGCTGGTCGGCGTGGCCGAACCGGTATCGATGCTCCAGTTGCCGCCCGTGGCCGTCGTTGTATAGGTGGCGCCGCCCACCGTCACGGTCACGGTGGCCCCGGCTTCCGCCGTGCCGCTGATCACCGGTGTCGTGTCGTTGGTTGCCGCGGCACTGGTGATGCTGGGGGCGGTCGGCGCCGTCGTGTCGATGGTCAGATTCTGCGTACCGGCGGTGGATATATTGCCGGCTGCATCGGTGGCCGTGGCGGAGACGGCATTGGTGCCATTGGCATTGGGGCTGTAGGTGCCGCTGGTCGGCGTGGCGGTGCCGGTATCAATGCTCCAGTTGCCGCCCGTTGCCGTCGTCGTATAGGTGGCGCCACCGATGGTCAGTGTCACCGTGGTCCCGGCTTCTGCCGTGCCACTGATCACCGGCGAGCCGTCGTTGGTCGCCGCGGCACTGGTGATGCTGGGGGCGGTCGGCGCCGTCGTGTCCATGGTCAGCGTCTGGGTGCCGGCCGTGGATGTATTGCCGGCCGGATCGGTGGCCGTGGCGGAGACGGCATTGGTGCCGTTGGCGTTGGGGCTGAAGCTGCCGCTGGTCGGCGTGGCCGAACCGGTATCGATGCTCCAGTTACCGCCCGTGGCGACGGTGGTATAGGTGGCGCCGCCGATGGTCAGCGTCACCGTGGCCCCGGCTTCCGCCGTGCCGCTGATCACGGGCGTGCTGTCATTGGTCAGTTCAGCGCTGGTGATGATGGGGGCGTTCGGCGCCGTCGTATCGATGACGATGCTTTGCGTACCCGCCGTGGAGATATTGCCCAACGTGTCCGTTGCCGTGGCGGAGGCAGCATTGCCGGTTCCGCTGGTCAAGGGCGTGAACGAGCCGCTGGTGGGTGTGGCGCTGGAGAGGTCGACGCTCCAGTTGCCGCCCGTGGCCGTCGTCGTATAGGTGGCACCGCCGATGGTCAGGATCACCGTGGCCCCGGCCTCCGCCGTGCCGCTGACGACCGGGGAAGTGGTATTGGCCGCCGTGGTGGAGATGACAGGCGCGTTCGGAGGCGTATTGTCAACGGTCAGCGTCTGCGTGCCGGCCGTGGATGTATTGCCGGCCGCATCGGTGGCCGTCGCTGAAACAGCGTTGGTGCCATTGGTGTTCAGGCTCAACGTGCCGCTGGTCGGTGTGTCCGTACCGGTATCGATGCTCCAGTTGCCGCCCGTGGCCGTCGTCGTATAGGTGGCGCCACCCACGGTCACGGTCACCGTGGCCCCGGCCTCCGCCGTGCCGCTGATCACCGGCGTGGTGTCGGTGGTCGCCGCAGTGCTGGTGATGCTGGGTGCGCCGGGCGCCGTGGTGTCGATGGTCAGCGTCTGGGTGCCGGCCGTCGAGGTATTGTTCGCTGCGTCCTTGGCCGTGGCAGAAACGGCATTGGTACCGTTGGTATTCGGGCTGAAGCTGCCGCTGGTCGGTGTGGCAGAACCGGTATCGATGCTCCAGTTTCCGCCCGTGGCAACGGTGGTATAGGTGGCGCCGCCGATGGTCAGCGTCACCGTTGATCCGGCTTCGGCCGTTCCCGTGATGGTCGGGGTCCCATCATTGGAGAGCGCCGCGCTGGTGATCACGGGAGCGCCGGGCGCAATCGTATCGATGGTCAGTGTCTGCGTGCCGGCCGTGGAGACATTGCCCACCGCGTCCGCTGCCGTGGCGGAGACGGCATTGGTGCCGTTGGTGTTGGGGCTGAAGC
>NZ_JAGOGJ010000030.1 GCF_017996735.1 Niveispirillum sp. | reverse complement strand
CAGCATATCGCGGGAACCGATCCTGACATTCACGTTGGAGCCGCGATTGATGATCGAGGAGCGGCCGGCATGCTGGTAATCCAGGCGGGCGAAACCGCTGGTCCCCTGGAAGACGGGTCGCCGGTAATCGATATAGCCCGACCAACTTTCCTGGACCGCATAATCGACACCGTCGCCCACGGCATGTTCGGCCGAGGCGGTCTTGTAGGAGAGATTGTTCCAACCATAGGTCGCGTTCAAGGTGAGGCCCGTGATTGGACGCGCGGTGACGGAGGCATCGACGCCCCAACCCTGCACCTTGCCGCCATTGGTGATGTAGCCGATGGCAGCACCCACCGGGAAGAACGAGCTCTGCACCCCGGTCCAGTCATTGTAATAGACCGCCGCATCAAAGCTGAGCCGCTGGTCCAGCAGCTGGTGGCGTGCCCCCAGCTCATAGGTCCACAGATCCTCCGGATCATAATTGGGGGGACCACCGGTGGCGGCGGAATTGAAGCCGCCGCTGCGGAACCCCTTGGCGGCACTGGCATAGACCAGCCCTTCCTGTGAATATTTGTAGCTGACATTCACCCGCGGATTGACGGAAGAGAAGTCGCCATTGTTGTTGTTGGTCGCGGGGCTGCCGAAACTGGCGGATATGGCGGTGAGATCCCGCTCTTCATAGAAATAGCGCAGGCCGCCGGTCACGGTCACATCCTCGCTCGCGTGCCAGGCCAGTTCGCCGAACACGGCCCCCGCCTTGGACTTACTGTTCGCCGTGGCCGAGATCAGATCGAAGGGGGCCGTGCCGGGGGCTGTAACCGTCCGCGAGACACCGGTTCGATCAAGCTGCCGCCCATAGAGCCCGACCGTCCATTCCAGGGCGCCACCGGGCGCCGATGCCAGACGCAGCTCGTCGGTAAAGATGTCGATATCAGAGGTCGAGCCCAGCCCCACGCTGGTGATGAAGCCGCGCGGGAAGCCCAGCAACGGCAGCAGCGGCACATAAACGGAGGAAAGGTCCGTCATGGTGCTGTTTTGCGCGTTCTGATAGCCAAAGCTGTTCAGCAGCGAGGCCCAGCCCAGGTCCCAGCGGACCACGGCATTGACCAGATCGTAATTGGGATTGTTGAACGTCGCCAATGGCGAGGAGGTTTGCCGGTTACGGCCGTAATTCTGGTAATCCTGCTTCTGGTCCTGGTGCAGGACCATGAGGGATGCCTGCAGGCTGTCGTTGATCTCGGCCAGCAGCTTGCCCCGGATCGTGAAGATCCGGGCGGCATTCACATTGCTGTCGCCCGTGGCCGAACTGTCGATCCAGCCGCCGGTATTCTCGTAGCCCGCGGCCACGCGAATGCCGATGCGATCCTCAACCAATGGCAGATTGACGGTGCCGTTGATCCGCCGTGCCGTGTTGCCATCCTTCACCGCCCCGGCCTGGGCCTCGACGCTGCCGCCATATTCCGACAGGTTGGGATTGGCCGTCAGATAGCGGATCGTGCCGCCCATCGAGCCTTCGCCATAAAGCGTGCCCTGGGGGCCGCGCAGCACCTCGATCCGTTCCATATCGATCAGACGCAGGCCCAGGCTCTGGGTATTGTCGTCAGTACTGATCGGCATCTCGTCCAGATACTGGCCGACCGTGGGCAGGCCGTTGGTGGCCGACACGCCGCGCATCTGCAGGCGCTCCTGGCCGGGGCCGGTTTCCACCAGCGACAGGCCGGGCACCGAATATTGCAGATCCTGCAGGCTGGAGGCCCCGCGCCGTCCGATCTCCGCCCCGGTGACGGCGGTGATCGCCATCGGCACATCGACCAGACGTTCCATGCGCTTTTGCGCTGTCACGATGATCTCTTCCAGCAGCACCGGCTCTTCGCCAGCGGCCGGTTCGGTCTGAGCTGCCGCACCAAGGGGCAGTGCCAGCACCATTGCCGCCACACCGGTCAGGAACTGACCACGCACCCGAAGTGAATGTCCATTCGCCATACCCAATCCCCCAATCGCATCCCTGGAATTTGCAGGCCCCCGTGCCGCCGCGGTTCAGTGCCGCGCTTCGTGATCAGCAAGGGCCGGTGATTTGAGGATAGGGCCAAGTGAGGCGGGCAAATGTCCCCACGCGACAAAAATGGGCCCATAGGCGACATTGCGGATCGCGCCGATCTGTCACCGTACTGGATGACAGTCGCTATGACGCGTAGGAGGCGGCACGGGCTTCGCCAGGGGACATGGCGAAACGCCGGCGGAAGCTGCGTGAGAAATGGCTGGTGCTGGCGAAGCCGCAGGCCACCGCGACCATCATGGTCGACAGATCGCTCTCCCGCAGGAGCCGCATCGATTCGTCGAGCCTGATCTTCAGATATTGTTCGCGGATCGTCGTGCGCATCTGGGTCTTAAACAAACGCTCCAGCTGGCGCAGCGACACGCCGGCGGCGGATGCCAGGTCCTCGCGCTCCAGCGGGGTCTCCTTGTTCGCCTCCATCGCCTCCAGTGCGGCGACAAGGCCCGGATGCGACACGCGGTAGCGCTGGGTCACGGCTGCCCGCTGCGCACCCTCCGCCGGGCGTTTCTGGGTCCGCAGATACCAGTCGCTGACTAGCTGGGAGAGGTCCGGGCCATGCGTCTGGGCGATCAGCTCCGTCACCAGATCCAGCCCGGCAGTCCCGCCCGCACAGGTGATGCGCCGCCGGTCGATGACGAACAGGCCGCGCACGAAATCAAGCTCGGGAAAGGTCTCGATGAAGGCCGGCTCATGTTCCCAATGGATGGTGCAGCGATGCCCTTCCAGCAGTTCGGCACGGGCAAGCAGGAATGCCCCGCCGGACACGCCGCCGATGACGATGCCGCGCGTGGCCAGACGGCGAAGGGCGGCGAAGGTCCCGCGATTATCGAACAGGGCGGGATTGCCGCCCGCGAACACCAGCAGCATGTCGGTATCGAGATTGCCGTCGATCATGCCGTCGACTTGCATCATCACCCCGGTGGAGGGCCGCACCGGCTCCCCATCCACCGAATAATGTCGCCATTCATAAAGATCACGCCCCGACAGGCGATTGGCGGCGCGGAAAGGTTCGATTACCGATGCATAGGACATCAGGGCGAACCCCTCGATCAGGAGGAAGCCCACACGCACCGGGCGCGGTGCGGAACGGGACGTGTCGCTTGTGGACCCGACTTTGTCGCGGCTGTGCATCATCGCCGCTGAAATACCATCAAGATGGGGGTAAAGCAACGGAGCGGGTGGTGAACAAAAATGCGCTATTCCTGGGCGAGTTTGATTGCGCAGTCCTTGCGCAAACATCGCGGCTGGAAACCGGCGTGGGCCACCCGACCCGTCAAGCCCCATTATGATGTCATCGTTGTCGGGGGTGGTGGCCATGGGCTGGCCACGGCCTATTATCTGGCCCGGAACCATGGCATCAGCCGCGTCGCGGTGCTGGAAAAGGGTTGGATCGGCGGCGGCAATGTCGGCCGAAACACCACGATCATCCGGTCCAACTATCTCCTGGACGGCAATATCCCATTCTATGAATGGTCGCTGAAGCTCTGGGAAGGGCTGGAGCAGGATCTGAACTACAACGCGATGGTCAGCCAGCGCGGCGTGCTCAACCTCTATCACAATGACGCCCAGCGGGATGCCGCCGCCCGTCGTGGCAATGCCATGCGTTTCCATGGCGTCGATGCCGAACTGCTGGACCGTGATCAGGTCCGGCGGATGGCGCCGTTCCTGGATTTCGACGATGCGCGCTTTCCCATTGCCGGCGGCCTGCTGCAACCGCGCGGCGGCACCGTCCGGCATGACGCCGTCGCCTGGGGCTATGCCCGCGCGGCGTCGGCCCTGGGTGTCGACGTCATCCAGGGCTGCGAAGTGATCGGGATCGAGCGTGACGCGGCCGGTGCCGCCACCGCGCTGGAAACCACCCGGGGGCGGATTGGCGCCGGGCGGATCGGCCTGGCCGTCGCGGGCAACAGCTCGCGCGTGGCGGCCATGGCCGGCCTGCGGCTGCCGATCGAAAGCCATGTGCTGCAAGCCTTCGTCTCCGAGGGGCTGAAGCCCGTCATTCCCGGCGTCATCACCTTTGGCGCCGGCCATTTCTATATCAGCCAGTCCGACAAGGGCGGTCTGGTCTTCGGCGGCAATCTTGACGGCTATAACAGCTACGCCCAGCGCGGGCACATGCCGACCGTGGAGGATGTCTGCGAGAGCGGCATGGCGATGATGCCGGCGCTGGGCCGGGCGCGCGTCCTGCGCAGCTGGGGCGGGATCATGGACATGTCCATGGATGGCTCGCCGATCATCGACGCGACCCCCGTGCCCGGCCTCTACCTCAATGCCGGCTGGTGCTATGGCGGGTTCAAGGCGACGCCGGCCAGCGGCTGGTGCTTCGCCCATCTGCTGGCGACCGGCGCGTCACATGAGGTGGCTTGTGCCTATCGCCTCGACCGGTTCGCCACCGGGGCGCTGATCAACGAAAAGGGCGAAGGCGCCCAACCGAATCTCCATTGAGGCGCTGCTGAACGATGCGTATCCATTGCCCTTTTTGCGGCTCACGCGACACCGGCGAATTCACCTATCGCGGTGATGCCGCACCGACCCGCCCCACGGTGCCCGATGAAGCCGCCTTCATCGATTATGCCTATCTGCGCGACAATATCGCCGGGCCCATCGATGAACATTGGTACCACCTGCATGGCTGCCGCCAATGGCTCACCGTACGGCGGGATACCGTCACGCACGAGATCTTTTCGGCGGTCTTTGCGGCGACCCTCGCGACGGAGGAGGCGCGATGAGCCGGCTGGCGACAGGCGGGCAGATCGACCGGTCGAGCCCCCACAACTTCACCTTCGACGGCCGTGCCTATCAGGGGTTTGCCGGCGATACCCTGGCCTCTGCGCTGATCGCCAATGGCGTCAGGCTTGTGGGCCGGTCCTTCAAATATCACCGCCCCCGGGGGGTGTTGTCCGCCGGGCCGGAGGAGCCCAATGCGCTGGTGACGCTGGGGGCTGGTGCCCATCGGGAACCCAATACCCGCGCCACGCTTGTCGAACTGTTCGACGGGTTGCAGGCCGGCAGCCAGAACCGTTGGCCCAACCTGCGGTTCGATTTGCTGGCGCTGAACCAGATGGTCTCCCCGCTGCTGGTCGCCGGCTTCTACTACAAGACTTTCATGTGGCCCGCCTCCTTCTGGGAGCGGGTCTATGAGCCGCTGATCCGCCGGGCAGCCGGGCTCGGGCATCTGTCGACGCTCCCCGATCCCGACCATTATGACCGCGAGCATGGCTTCTGCGACCTGCTGGTCATCGGTGGTGGGCCGGCGGGCCTGGCCAGTGCGCTTGCGGCAGGCCGAGCCGGCCTGCGTGTGATCCTGGCCTGCGAGGATTTCCGCTGGGGTGGCCGCCTGCTGTCGGAGCGGCATGTCATTGCCGATCAGGCCGGCGATACCTGGGCGGCGCAGGTAGTCGAAGAGCTTGCCTCCATGCCGAACGTGCGGATGCTCGGGCGCACGACCATTGTCGGCGCCTATGATGGTCGCGAATACGTGGCGGTGGAGCGGGTGGGCGACCCGCTGGCTCCAGCGCCATCGGCCCGGCCGCGACAGCGGTTGTGGAAGATCGTGGCGCGGGAGACCGTGCTGGCGTCGGGCGCCATCGAACGGCCGCTGGTCTTCGGCGGCAATGACCGGCCGGGGGTGATGCTGGCGTCGGCCGTGTCGAGCTATATCAACCGTTTCGCGGCCGTTCCCGGCAAACGCGCGGTGATCTTCACCACGGGCGACAGCGGGTGGCGCACGGCGGCGGACCTGATTGCCGCCGGGGCGGAGCTGGTCGCCCTGGCCGATGCTCGCGACGAGGTGCCGGCGGCGATCCGGGCGCTGCTGCCCGGCGGGTTGCCGGTCCACCTGGGGGCCCGGATCGCCGATGCGCAGGGGGCGCCGCTGCGGTCGGTCGATCTTATCGCCGGGGGCAAGCGCCATCGCATCGGGGCCGACCTGCTGGCCATGGCCGGCGGCTGGAACCCGGCCATCGGGCTGGGGTCGAACCTGGGCACGCGCCCGATCTGGTCAACGGAGCAGGAGACGTTCCTGCTGGACCGAACTCCGCCGGGATTGCGTGCCGCCGGGGCCGCCAACGGCAAATTCGCGCTGGGCGATGCGATCCGCGACGGCTGGTCCTGCGGCACGCAGATCGCCCGGGCGCTGGGCCGTCCGGCCATTGCCGAACAGAGCTTCCCGACCAGCGACGATCCCGCGTCCGGCCGGGCGCTGTGGCATGTCGGAGAACGGCGGGGTAAGGCCTTTGTCGATTACCAGAACGACGTCACCGACAAGGATATCGATCTGGCCGTCCAGGAAGGTTTTACCTCCGTCGAGCATCTGAAGCGCTATACGACGCTGGGAATGGCGACGGACCAGGGCAAGACCAGCGGCGTCAATGGCCATGCGCTTCTGGCCCGTGCGACGGGCAGGTCGCTGTCGCAAACCGGCACGATCCTGTCGCGGCCCCCCTGGCAGCCGGTCGCCATCGGCGCCCTGGCCGGCCATCATCGCGGCCGGGACTTTCGGCCGGAACGGCTGACCCCCAGTCATCGCTGGGCGGCGGAGCGGGGGGCGGTCTTCACCGATGCCGGCCTGTGGAAGCGTGCGCAATGGTTCCCGCATTATCCGGACGAGCCATGGCGCGAGGCTGTCGACCGGGAGGTAAGGCTGACCCGGTCCGGTGTCGGCGTCTGCGACGTTTCCACCCTTGGCAAGATCGACATTCATGGGCCGGATGCGGCGGCTCTGCTGGACCGGCTCTATACCGGGACATTCTCCACCCTGGGGGTGGGACGGGCCCGCTATGGCATCATGCTGCGCGAGGATGGCTTCATCTTCGATGATGGCACGACCACCCGTTTCGCGCCCGACCGCTACTATCTGACCACGACCACGGCGAATGCCGGCCGGGTCATGCAGCATATCGATTTTGCCCGCCAGGTCCTGTGGCCCGAACTGGATGTGCAGGCGGTGTCGGTGACCGAGCGTTGGGCCGGCTTCTCCATCGCCGGCCCCGCCTCGCGGAGCCTGGTTGCTGCACTGCTGCCGGACCTTGATCTATCCAACGCGGCGTTCCCACCCATGGCGGCCATGGAACTGAGCTGGGAGGGGATGCCGGCGCGGCTGTTCCGCTTGTCCTTCTCCGGGGAGCTGGCCTATGAGCTGTGCGTGCCGGCCATGGCCGGTGACCGGCTGATCCGGCGGCTGTTCCAGTTGGGGGCCGATCTTGGCATCACCCCCTATGGGACCGAAGCGCTGGGCGTGATGCGGATCGAGAAGGGGCATGTTGCAGGGCCGGAACTGAACGGCCAGACCACCGCCGCGGATCTGGGCATGGGCCGGATGGTGTCGACGAAGAAGGATTTCATCGGCCGGGTCCTGGCCGGCCGTCCCGCCCTGGTCGATCCCGGCCGCCCCGTCTTGGTCGGGCTGATCCCTCTCGACCGGCGCCAACTTTTCACGGCGGGGGCACATCTGGTCCGGCCCGGCCGGGCGCCGGTGGCGGCAAATGATGAGGGGCATGTCACCTCCGTCGCCCATTCTCCCACGCTCGGCCATTCCATCGCGCTGGCCCTGCTGTCGGGCGGGCGAGGCCGTCACGGCGAACGTATCGTCGCCCACGACCTGGTGCGCGCGATCATCGTGGAGGCGGAGATCTGCGATCCGGTTTTCCTTGATCCCGAGGGAGTGCGTGTCCGTGGTTGATAAGGTTGGGGTGACGGAACAGCAGGGTTTGGCCATCGCGGCGATCCTGGCGCGCCGTGGCATCGGTGCTGTCGCCATCGGGGAGGTACTGGCGATCCGGATGCCGGTCGGCCCGACCTGGGGGACGGGGGATGGCGTCACCATCGTCGGCACCGGGCCGGGGACCTGGCTGGCGTTCGGTCAGGGTGTGGGGAATGGCTGGAGCGCAGATCTTGAACGGCGGCTGGCCGGCCTGGCCAGCCTGTCCGACCAGACCGGGGCCTATCGCCTGTTCCGGATCGCGGGTCCTGACGCCCGCACCCTTTTGCAGCGCGGTGCCGCCATCGATATGGATGGTGGGGTGTTTCCTGCCGGTTCCGTCGCCGTTACCGTGATCGGGCATGTCGATGTGATTATCCGCAATCTGACGGATGATGGGCTTTGCTATGAGATCGCGGTCTATCGCAGCTATGCGGACAGCTTCCTGCGATGGGTCGATGCCGCCATTGCCGGGCTTTGAGCCGGTGCCGGGGGCCGATGCGGCAGGGCCCATCACCCGGGGACGGCGGGGTCGTGCATCGGCGCTGGATGGCGGAAGGGCCGATGGTTGAGAATGGCGCCTGACATCCGTATCTATCAGCCGTCGCCGCCATCCGAAGGATCCCTGGTGCAGACGCCCCGCCGTTTCCTACCGTCCCTGCCGCTTCTGTCCGCGTTCGAGGCGGCGGCGCGGACGGGCAGCATCACGGCAGCCGCCCGCGAGCTGTGCCTGACCCAGAGTGCCGTCAGCCGGCAGATCAAGGCGCTGGAGGAACAGCTTGAGGTTGAGCTGTTCCATCGCGAGCGCCAGACCATCCGCCTGACCGTGGCGGGCGACGGCTATGCCCGGGAAATCCGGGAAGCCTTGCGCCAGATCAGCACCGCCTCACTGAACCTGCGGGCCAACCCGTCGGGCGGGACGCTGAACCTGGCGATCTTGCCGACCTTCGGCACCCGCTGGCTGGCGCCGCGATTGCCCCTGTTCCTGGCCGCACATCCGGGCATCACCATCAATCTGGTGACCCGGCCCGACCGGTTCGAGTTCAGGCTGGAGGCCATCGATGCCGCCATCCATTTTGGTGCTGCCGAATGGCCGGGAGCGGACTTGGCCCTGCTGCTGCCGGAGATGGTCATTCCCGCCTGCGCCCCCACCCTGAGGGATCAGTTCGCTTTCAAAGTGGCGGGCGATATCCGCGCCGCACCGCTGCTTCACCTGACCAGCCGGCCCGATGCCTGGGAACAATGGCTGCTGGCCCACGGGGGCGATGCCCATGGTGTGCATGGCATGCTGTTCGACCAGTTCGCCACCACCGCCCAGGCCGCGGTGGCGGGGCTGGGCGTGGCCCTGCTGCCCGAACTGCTGATCCGGGAGGAATTGCGATCCGGCCAGCTGGTTCCGGCCCTGGACCTGCCGATGCGCAGTGAAGGCAGCTATTATCTTGCCTGGCGGACGGATCGAGCGGCCCATCCGCCCCTGGTGGCGTTCCGGGACTGGATCGTCAAGGAGAGTGCGGCGGGGCGGGAGCCGGCCTGAACCCCGTCACCAGCGGGCGGAGGCGGCATGCACGAGTTGGGCGCCGGCCTCATAGACGGCTTCACGGGCCCACCCCAGGCGCGGCCTTGTGACCCGCGACAGGGGCAACGGCAATTCCCCCTCCTGCACGGTACCCAGAATCAGTGCCGCCGCCAGCTTGCCAAACACGGTGCCGGGCGCGATGCCCCGGCCATTATAGCCGCTGAAGCTGATCACATTGTCGGCGAAACGGGGGAAGCGCGGCGGGTGGTCGTCGGTCAGGCCGATCCCCCCATACCATTCCGCCCCGAACGTGCCGGGGCCGATCGGGGGAACATCCGGCGCAGGGCACGGTAGGCCCAGGCCCGATGGATGGCGGCGCCTGTGCCGCTGAGCGCGCCGACACTGCCGAACACCATCCGCCCCGCCCGGTCCATGCGGAACGAACTCAGTACCTCGCGCGTGTCCCAGGCCCCTTCGCGGCCGGGCAGGATGGTCTCGCGGATGCCGGGGGGTAAGGGCGGGGTGGCAACATTGAAATAGGGCAGATGCACCTGTTCGGTGCGCACCTGCGACCACGGGCCGTTGGCATAGGCATCCGTGGCCACGATCACCCGGTCGGCCACCAGGGTGCCGCGATCGGTGGACAGAAGCCATTGCCCGCCCTGGGCCTGGGCGTCCCTGACCGGACTGCCCGTGAAGATCCGGGCACCGGCGGTCAGGGCGGATCGGGCCAAGCCACGGGCATAGGCCAGCGGCTGGATGGTGCCGGCACGGGCATCCAGCAGGGCGCCGACATAGGCCGCCGATCCCGTGCGGGCGCGGGTTTCCGCCGCATCCAGCAGCCGGACGGGGGCGCCGTGCCGCGCCCATTGCGCTTGGCGCTGCCGGATCTCCGCCAACCCGTCGAGCCCGACTGCGCAATGCAGCGTGCCGTTCTTCTCCACCTCGCAATCGATGCCCAGCCGCTCCACCAGGGCGAAGACCTGCCGCGGCCCGTCGCCCAGCAGGTCCAGCAGCCGCTGCCCCCGTTCCGGTCCCAGCACTTCGGACAGATGGTCGGGCATCACCCACATGCCGGCATTGACCAGCCCGACATTGCGGCCCGCCCCGCCGAAGCCGGGCTCCACCGCCTCCAGCACGGTGACTGCGACCCCGGCCTCTGCCAGGTGCAGGGCTGCCGACAGGCCGGTATAGCCGCCGCCGATGATCGCCACATCCGTCCGCTCAACCCCGGTCAGGGGCGTGCAGGGGCCGGGTGGTGGGGCGGTCTTTTCCCAAAGCCCGTGGGAGCGGTCATTGCCCAGCATCTGTCGTTACCCAAGTCCGGAAATTGTGTGGTGCCGGGTACAGCGATGGCGGATGGGCATCATCCTGCATAGCGACACTTGTTCCAAACATTATTCCGGCGGGGAATGAGGTTGGCTCCTGGCCAGCGCCATGTCTGCAGATCATTCCGTTGCGGAATGGGATCTTGATAATCCCTGATTTGATTGCCGGCCCTTGCCGGACGAAGCTCCCACCCGTTCATTCCGCCGCCTTGGGAGCCGTAGATGACGAGGACAGCGTTTGTTCCGCCCGACGAAATCCGCAGCCTGTTTTCCAGCGCCCTGTCGGACATGTACCGGGCTGAGGTGCCGCAATATGGCACCCTGCTGGACCTTGTGGCGGCGGTGAATGGCGACGCGCTGGCATCCGAACCGGCCCTGAAGGCCCGGCTGGAGCGGGATGGCGAGCTGGCTCGGCTGGATGTCGAGCGCCATGGCGCCATCCGCGTGGGCAGCATCGCCGAACTGTTCGACATGCGCCGGTTGTTCGCGGTCATGGGCATGGTTCCCGTCGGCTATTATGATCTGTCCATGGCGGGGGTGCCGGTGCATTCCACCGCCTTCCGGCCGGTGGATGCCGACGCCCTGCGCCGCAATCCCTTCCGTGTCTTCACCTCGTTGCTGCGCCTGGAACTGATCGAGGATGAGGGGTTGCGGGTGGAGGCGGCTTCCATCCTGTCGGGACGGCGGATATTCACGCCGCGCGCCCTGGAGTTGGTGGCGACGTCGGAGGCGCTGGGTGGCCTGACCCGGGATCAGGCGGTCGAGTTCGTGCGCGAGGCGCTGGAGACCTTCCGCTGGCACAGTCAGGCCAATGTCTGCCTGTCTACCTACAAGGCGCTATTGGACGCACACCGGCTGGTCGCCGATGTCGTCAGCTTCCGGGGTCCGCATATCAACCACCTGACCCCGCGCACCCTGGATATCGACGCGGTGCAGGCGGGCATGGCCGCTCGGGGCATGGCGGCGAAGGCGCTGATCGAGGGGCCGCCGCGCCGCGCCTGTCCCATCCTGCTGCGCCAGACCAGCTTCCAGGCCCTGTCGGAACCGGTCAGTTTCGGCACCGGCAAGGGCGATGTGCAGGGCACCCACACGGCCCGGTTCGGGGAGATCGAACAGCGCGGGGCGGCCCTGACGCCCAAGGGCCGTGCGCTCTATGACGAGTTGCTGATGGCGGCGCGGCGGGATGCGCAGACAGGCGATCATGACGCCGCCCTGAAGGTGCGGTTCCGGTCCTTCCCCGACGATTGGCGGATGCTGCGCGATCGGGAACTGGCCTTCTTCTGCTATTTCCCCACTCCGGCCGGACTGGAGGCGGTTGCCGATAGAGTGTCGGCCCCATCGGTGGATCACCTCGTGACCCAAGGATATCTGGGCTATGAGCCCATCACTTATGAGGATTTTCTGCCGGTCAGTGCCGCCGGTATCTTCCAGTCCAATCTGGGAGCAGGGGAGCAGCGTCATTATGACGAGCGGTCCAACCGCGCGTCGCTGGAACATGCGCTGGGGGCGTCCATCCAGGATGAGATGGCGCTTTATGCCGAGGCGCAGGCTTTGTCGATCCGCAAGGCGCTGGCACGGCTGGGCCTGGACCCGGACCTGCCGTTCAGGGCGGAGGCGTGAGGGTGGAATCGATCGCCCGGTTCCTGGCGGCGCTGCGGGATGGCGGGTATCGTGGCGATATCGCCGATGATGATGCGACCCGCACGGTGTTCGCCACCGACAACAGCATCTATCAGCGCCCGCCCGCCGCCGTGCTGTTCCCATGCGACGGGGAGGATATCGCCCTGATCGTCAGACTGGCCGCGTCCGCGCCCGACGGCCCCATACCCCTGGCGCCCCGGGGCGGCGGGACCGGCACGAACGGGCAGTCGCTGACCGCAGGCGTGGTCATCGACACCTCGCACCACATGAACCGGATCGAGGGATTGGACCTGGAACGGCTGACCGTCACCGTGCAGCCGGGCGTGGTGCTGAACCAGTTGAACGCCTTCCTGCGGCCTCACGGCCTGTTCTTTCCGCCCACCGTGTCCACCGCGTCGCGCGCCACGCTGGGCGGCATGGTGGCCACCGATGCGTCGGGAAAGGGCTCCCGGATCTATGGCAAGACCTCGGACTATATCGAGGAGATGGAGGTCGTGCTGGCCGACGGCTCCAGCCATTGCGTACGGGCCCTTGACCGCGCCGCACTGCGGCTGGTCCTGCGACAGGATGATCTGGCGGGGAGGCTTTATCGCGAGGTGCATCGCGTCGTCAGCCGCCACCGCGACCTGATCGCGGAGGTGTTTCCCCGCATGAACCGGGGCCTGACCGGTTACAATCTTCAGAATGTCGTGGGCGGGGACGGGATGTTCCGGCTGCATTATCTGCTGGCGGGGTCGGAGGGGACGCTGGCCGTCACCACGCGCCTGATCCTGCGCGTCCGGCCCATTCCCGCCTGCCGGGCGCTTGTCGGCATCCGTTACGGGGCCTTCGATGGTGCGCTGGCCGATATTGAACGGTTGTTGGCGACGGAGCCAGCGGCCATCGAGATCCTGGACGACAAGATCCTGCGCCTGGCGCGCCAGGATCCGGTCTGGACCGATATCGACGGTGTTCTGGGTGGTCCTGCGACATCGCCGGTCGGCGGGCTGAATATCGTGGAGTTCGTGGCCGATGGACCGGCGCAGCTGGACCGGGCGCTGGGCCGGCTGTCGGCGCTGCTGGATGCGGGCGCGGGGACGGTGCTGGATTGGGCCATCGTGCGCGATCCCGCCACCATCGCCCAGCTCTGGTCCTTGCGGGAAAAGGCGGTCGGCCTGCTGGGCCGGCTGGATGGGTTGCGTCAGGGTACACCGTTTGTCGAGGATGCGGCGGTGCCGCCGGAACGGCTGGTCGATTTCATCACCGGCTTCCGCGCCATCCTGGATGGCCATGGGCTGGGTTACGGCATGTTCGGGCACGCCGATGTCGGGTGCCTGCATGTCCGCCCGGCGCTGGATATGCGCGACCCCGCCGATGCCGCCCTGATCCGCCCCATCTCCGACGCGGTGGCGGCACTGGCCGCCAAACATGGCGGCCTGCTGTGGGGCGAACATGGGCGGGGCTTCCGGGGCGAATATTCGCCCTTGTTCTTCGGGCCGGTACTCTATGCGGAGATTTGCCGCATCAAGCGGGCCGCCGATCCGCTGAACCTGCTGAACCCAGGCAAGCTGACCTCGCCCGATGCGGCCAAGCCGGTCGACCGGATCGACGGCGTTCCGTTCCGGGGCGGTTTCGACCGGCAGATCGGGCCTTCCCTGGCCCAGCCCTTTGAAAAGGCCATCGCCTGCAACAGCAATGGCGCCTGTTTCAACTGGGATGCCGACGATGCGATGTGCCCGTCCTACAAGGTGACGCGCGACCGGCGGCAATCGCCGAAGGGCCGTGCCGCCCTGTTGCGGGAATGGGCGCGGCTGAAAAGCCGACCCACCGCACCCGACACCCTGGAAGCGTTCGAAGGGGAGGTGCATGCCGCCTTGGCGACCTGCCTGTCCTGTAAGGCCTGCGCGGGGCAATGCCCGGTCAAGGTCGATATCCCATCCATGCGGTCCCGCTTCCTGCACGCCTTCCACCAGCGCCGCCGCCGGCCATTGCGCGACCATCTGGTGGCGCGCCTGGAAATGTTCCTGCCGGTCGCCTGCCGCTTGCCCGGCGTGGCCAACCTGCTGTTGCGATGGGCGTCAGGTCCGTTGCGTCGCCGGTTCGGCCTGATCGACCTGCCCCGGATCGATCCGGCAAAGGGCGGGCGTTCCCCGTCCTCCGCCGACCTTGCCATTTGGTCCGGGTTCTCTCAGGCTGAAAAGGCGCGAACCGTGCTGCTGCTGGAGGATACGTTTACCGGCAGTTTCGATGGGGCCACGGTGCATGCGGTGCGCGACCTGCTGTCAGCGCTCGGTTTCAGGGTCCATCAGATCGCCGCGCGACCCAACGGCAAGGCCCTGCATGTGCTGGGCATTCTGGACCGGTTCGCGGGTGTGGCGCAGGCGGCGCGCGATTTCCAGGGCCGGTTGCTGGAAACCGGCCTGCCGGTCATCGGGATCGAACCGGTAGCCCTGCTGATGCAGGATCATGAATACCGCCAGGACGCACCACCCCGCGCCGACGGAAGGCGCATCCTGGCGCTGGAGGATTTCCTGGCGGGGGAGATCGCCGCCGGGCGTATCCGGGTGCCGAAAGGGGCGTGGGCGGACGCCCCCTTCCGCCTGTTCACGCATTGCACGGAACGGACATCAACACCCCGCGCCCCCCGACACTGGCAGGGCATCTTCGCCGCCTTCGGCCTGACTCTGGAGGTCCAGGCGACGGGCTGCTGCGGCATGGCCGGCCTGTTCGGGCATGAGCGGGAACATGCCGAACTGTCGTCCCGGCTGTTCGAGATGAGCTGGCGGCCGAAACTGGCCGGCATCCCGGCCGACCGCGTGCTTGCCACCGGCTTTTCCTGTCGTTGCCAGACCCGCCGGATGGCGGACTTCCGGCCCCGCCATCCGGCGGAGGCGTTGCTGGCTCATCTGCCGAACTCCCTTCATCCATGAGGAACCGCATCATGTCACCCACCTCGACTTCCCTGGTTGCCGAGACCCTGTCCATGCTGGACCGGTTCGGCGTGGACAAGCATCGCCATCAGGGCGGCACCCTGGCCGCCCGCTCACCGGTCAGCGGGGAAATCCTGGCGCGGGTGCGCGACGCCGATGCGGCGGAAGCGGCTGCGGTCATCGATGCTGCCCATCAGGCCTTCCTGCAATGGCGGCTGGTGCCGGCCCCCCGGCGGGGGGAATTGCTGCGCCTGCTGGGAGAGGAACTGCGCGCCCACAAGCAGGCGCTGGGCCGCCTTGTCTCCATCGAGGCCGGTAAGATCATCTCCGAAGGGCTGGGCGAGGTGCAGGAGATGATCGATATCTGCGACTTCGCCGTGGGTCTGTCGCGCCAGCTGCATGGGTTGACCATCGCCACGGAACGGGCGGAACACCGGATGATGGAGACCTGGCATCCGCTGGGCGTCACCGGCATCATCTCCGCCTTCAATTTCCCCGTGGCCGTCTGGGCCTGGAACGCCGCCCTGGCGCTGGTGGCGGGCAATGCGGTGGTGTGGAAGCCGTCGGAGAAGACGCCACTGACGGCACTGGCTGTCGATGCCTTGTTCGCCCGCGCCGTGGACCGGTTTCGCGCCGATGGCGGGGAGGTTCCTGAAGGCCTGTCCGGTCTGCTGATCGGCGGGCGCGCAGTGGGGGAGGTGCTGGTCGATCATCACCATGTGCCGCTGGTGTCGGCCACCGGGTCGACGGCGATGGGGCGTGTCGTCGGTCCCCGACTGGCTGCGCGCTTCGCCCGCGCCATCCTGGAACTGGGTGGCAACAATGCCGCGATCGTGGCGCCGACGGCCGATCTGGACCTGGCGCTGCGCGGTATCGCCTTCGCGGCGATGGGCACGGCCGGCCAGCGCTGCACCAGCCTGCGCCGCCTGTTCGTCCATGACAGCCTCTATGACAGCTTCGTACCGCGCCTGAAGCAGGCCTATGCGAGCGTGCCGGTGGGCAGCCCGCTGCTGGAGGGCAATCTTGTCGGCCCACTGATCGACCGGCAGGCTTTCCAGGCGCAGCAGGCGGCCCTGGCCGAGGCTTTGGCCGCTGGCGGTATCCTGTGCGGTGGTGATCGTGTGGAGGCGGGCTTCGGCCCAGACACCTATTATGTCCGCCCGGCCCTGGTCGAGATCGCCGGACAGTGCGGGCCGGTGGAGAAGGAGACCTTCGCGCCGATCCTCTATGTGATGCGCTACAGCGATTTCAACGCGGTTCTGGCACAGCACAATGCCGTGCCCCAGGGCCTGTCCTCCGCGATCTTCACCAACGATATAAGGGAGGCGGAAACCTTCCTGTCCGTCCGCGGGTCGGATTGCGGCATCGCCAATGTCAATATCGGCCCTTCGGGTGCGGAGATCGGCGGGGCCTTCGGTGGCGAGAAGGAGACGGGTGGCGGGCGCGAGTCCGGGTCCGACGCCTGGAAGGCCTATATGCGGCGCGCGACCAATACGGTGAATTACGGCCGCACCCTGCCGCTGGCCCAGGGGGTGAGGTTCGATATCTGACGCAGTTTCGTGATGCCCCATGCTAGGTGGAACGTGGCGCAGCCGTAACGATCGCTTATGCTGCCGGTCGATGGTTTGACGGACCAGCCGGAGGCCACCGTTCTTGAGCCAATCGCGAACGACTTCAATCGCCGGAGCCTTCGGCCTTCGAACTGTCTGGTCGGGGTGAGCAGGTGAAGCTGTCGGCTGAACCGGTCGATCCGCGTCCATCATGCAGGGGCTGCCGTGGTACGCGCACAGCTTGAGCTGAAACGCGAACGCCCGCCCGTCCGCTTCCGGCCCCCCATCTCGGTCGTAGAGTGGGCAAAAGCGCCCCTTCCAATGGGGAATTGCCTTTTCAGATATTCACGAATAAGTTGTCATACCGTCGGTCAAGGCGAGCCCCCGCATTCATCGCTTAAATCACTGATTCTCAACAAGAATCAGCGGATCTTGTCATTTCAGGGCCAACCTGTCACCGACCTCGCAGGTAACATACAGTTAACAGCTGAGAGTGAAATGAGCATGCTCATCCGGTGAGAGCTGCGGTTTAAGTGTTTCGGCGCGCGGAGGCGATGTCGACATTTTCAAATGGCCGGCCCCTGGAACTCCCGAATGGTTCGCCGCACGACCGACGGGGTCAGTTCGGGCGCGACCGACTGGATGAAATCCAGCAGGTAGGGACGCAGATAAGTGTTCGGTCGAAGGGCGATCTGGATCGTGCTGGACGGCAGCAGGTCATCCGCGTCACGGGCTTCGATGCCGTCATCACGGTTGGGGTCGAAGACGATGGTGCCTAGGATGGCGATGCCAAGGCCCAGGGCGACATAGGTTTTGCACACATCCGCGTCGATGCCACTCATGGCGATCTTAGGCTCCAAACCGGCATCGGCGAAGGCCTTCATCATCTTCCAACGCCCGCTATATCGTTCATCATAGGTGATGAGCGGATACTTGGCGATTTCCGCCAAGGTCAGTTCGGGTACCGACAGGATTGGATGCCCACGCTTGGCCACGATGCAGCGCTTCAGTTCGAAACAGTCCAACTTCACTAGATTGGGGAAAGGACGCTTGGTTTCGGTGCAGACGGCCAGATCAGCCTCGCCCGCCTCAACCAAGGCGCAAATCTCCTCCGGATCGCCCTGCTTCAATTGCAGCCGTACCTCGGGATAGCGGCTGGCAAACTGTTCCACCACCCGAGGCAGGATATAGCGGGCCTGGCTGTGGGTGCTGCAGATGGTGAAGGCGCCGCGGTTGCCCGAATGCATATCGTTTTTCAGGGTCTTCAGCGCGGCAATGTCGGTGGCGATGCGCTGGGCGATGGAAACGACGATCTCCCCCGGCTCCGTCAGACCGACGATGCGGTTGCGCGTGCGCACGAAGATCTCAAACCCCAGCTCGATTTCCAGAAGCTGGATCTGCCGGCTGACCCCCGGTTGGGAGGTGTTGAGCGCAGCGGCAGCGGCCGACAGGTGGTTACCCTGCCGCACGATCTCCAGGACATATCGCAATTGCTGAAGCTTCAAGCGCATCTCCCGGTTCAGGATGCCGGATCGGCAGAGGTGAACAGAATTGCATACATCCTGATTATACTCTGCAATCCCCGTGCGGGGAGGGTGGAGCATTCGGCCCAGTATACCATCTGGTTATGGTGGGCCAATTAATAGCATGGGTGTCGGTTACGGCAGTGGCTAGACTGTCGTGGAACGCCGGCTTTGCAAGGTTCCGGTGGAAGAATGAAGCGCCTGCCCTTCGAGGAAACGATGACCGATATCCTGTTCGACAGTCACGCCCACCTGATTTCCGACGATTGGGGAACCTATCCACCGTCGCCGCTGCGGGGTGCCGCCATGCCCGGCCGCATCGACTATGCCGTCACCGCTGAATGGCTGGTGGGGGAGATGGACCGGCTGGGCGTGGGCAAGGCTTGTCTGGTGCAGCGCGGCCATGTCTATGGCTATGATAACCGCTATATCATCGACAGCGCCAAACGCCATCCCGACCGGTTCGTGTCGGTGGTGATGCTGGATGCGCAGGACCCGGCCACACCCGAGATCATGACCGACATGGTCCGCAACCAGGGTGTGCGCGGCGTGCGCTTCGCGCAGACCTATATCGAGGATTACGACACGGCCTGGATGAATTCGCGCAACGCCCTGAAATCCTGGCAGACGGCGGCGGATCTGGGCGTTTCGGTCACCATCATCATCTTCCGCCGCCATCTGGCCTGGGCGCTGCCGGCCCTGGAATTCCTGGCACGCACCTATCCATCGCTTCCCATTATCATCGACCATACGGGGACTCCCTACAACGCCTCCAATTTCGAGGTGGGGCGCGAGCGGGCGCTAGGCGTGGAGGTGATGATGCCGGACGGCCCTGATTTCGGCATCGCCGACACGATCGGCCGGTTCGAGACGCTGGAGAACGTGCTGTTGAAATTCACCGAGATCAACCTGGACCGGTTGGCGGAGAAGGGGGGCGATGCCGCCACCTATGTTCGCCGTCTGGCCGACCGGTTCGGGGCCGGCCGGATGATGTGGGGGTCCGATGTCGGCCAGAGCCGGCGGCCCTATGATCATAAGGTGGCGGAAGCCAAGGAGGCGGCCGCCTTGTTGAGCGCCGAAGAACGGCAGGCCTTTCTGTCCGGCACGACGGCCCGGATTTTCGGCGCATGAGCGGGGGTGGCTCCGCATCGCCGGTCGCACCGGCCAATGCGCTCGAAGCTGCCGTGGGCACGGTGCTGGACGAGCTTCGTACCTTCCGCCTGCGCTGGTGGCCGCCGCTGCTGCTGGGCTTTGTCATGCTGTTTGATTCCTGGGACAGTGCCGCCATTGCCTATGTGCTGCCGGTGCTGGTCAAGGAATGGCGTCTGGATCCCGTTGCCATGGGCACGCTGATCTCCGCCGGCTATGCCGGGCAGTTGATCGGTGCGTTGACCATGGGCGGGCTGGCGGAACGGTTCGGGCGCCTGCCTGTCATCGCCTGGGCGGTGACCGCCATGTGCCTTCTGGGCGTGATCTGTGCCATCTGTCCCAATTACGAAACGCTGCTGCCGGCGCGCTTCCTGCAGGGGCTGGCCATCGGCGGCGCCCTGCCGGTGGCTGTCACCTACATTAACGAACTGGCGCCCACGGCCACGCGCGGGCGCTATTTCGGGACCTTCCAGTTCCTGTGTCTCAGCGGTTATACCGCCGCGGCCATCGCCAGCACGTTCATCGTTCCGCATCTGGGCTGGCGCTGGATGTTCGGGCTGGGGGCATTGCCACTGCTGCTGTTGCCCGTGATGCTGGCGACATTGCCGGAATCCCCGCGTTGGCTGGCGCGGGCCGGACGGGAGAGCGATGTGCGCAAGGCGTTGGCCCGGCTGGGGGCGGGGGGACGGGCCGATGGTCTTCCGGTCGGGGTGGATTCCGCCCGGTCCGTGCGGGAGGAAGCGCCTGCCATCCCCGTTTCCGCCTTGTTCGGTGCGAAATACCGGCTGCGCACGCTGGTGCTGGTGACGATCTGGTTCCTCAGTTCCTTCACCAGTTTCGGGCTGACCACCTGGGTGCCGTCGCTTTATGTCACCGTGTTCGACTTTCCGGTGGAAGAAGCGCTGCGCTATGTGGCCATCGCCAGCGTCGTGTCGCTGTTCGTGCCGGTGTTGCCGGCCCTGCTGATCGACCGGATCGGGCGGCGGCCGATGGCCATGGCGGGGGCCGCTGTCAGTGCCGCCGGTCTGCTGTCCCTGGCCTCCCTGCCACAGACGGGCACCGTGCTGCTGATCGTGCTGGTCATTGCCGGGCAATTCGGCATCGGCGTGGCGCTGGTGACCACCTGGCCCTATACGGCGGAGAATTTCCCCACGCCCATGCGGGCTATGGCGGTCGGCTTCATCAGTTCCTTCGCCCGTGTCGCCTCCATGTGTACGCCGTTGTTTGTGGGTGTGGTGCTGGCGACGTCCAAATCGGTGGAAGTGGTCTTCGCCGGATTCGGCGTCTGCGCGCTGGGGGCCCTGTTCCTGTGGCTAGTCGCGTCGCGGGAAACGGCGCGGACGCGGCTGGAGGACTTGTAGAAAGGGTGCCCCGATCCCGTTTCGCCGGGACCGGGGCACCCACTGTCAATAGGATGAGAGCCGCCGCCAGACCAGCCAGCGGATGATGGTCTGGTCATTCTCATGGAAGGGCGGCGGTTCAAGCCGCAGCAGGTCACCGTTCAACGATAATTGCCGGACCAGATCGGTGCCCACCTCGTTCTGGCAGGAGCTGACCTCGACATGATGGACGATCCGGTCGGGGGCCAGCAGGGTGAAACGCCCGGCATAGGCATCGAAGGTGCGGGCGGCCTCGGCCAGTTCTTCTGCCGGTGCCATCCGCCGGTTGGTCCCTGACAGCGGCTTGCGGCCATCATTGGCGATGGTCACCGCCACGCGCCCGTCCGGCAGATAATAGAGGAAGCCGTTGGGTCTGCTTCCGTAATTGGGGTTGGGGCCGGTGCAGCCGCCGCGTTGCTCCATCGCGGCGTGAAGCTGCCAGCAACCCAGGATGTCGTGTTGCGTCACCATGCGCCGCTCCCTCAGTCGAACCGGTAGTCGGCCGGATCGAAACGGCCCGACAGGAGATAATAATATTCGGCCGTCCAGGGCATGTTGACGCTCGATCGGCCGAACCGGTTGACATAGTAGGAACTCTGGCCGGCACTTTCCCAGATCAGGGATTTTGTCTCTGCGTCCATGGCCGCGTTGTAGGCGTCGAACTTCTCCTTCGACACCTCGATGCTGCCGGCCCCGCTTTCCATCATGGAGGCGATGCCGTCCACGGCGTAGCGCGCCCAAAGCTCCAGCCATTTGGTGATGGCGCCCGAGCGTGGCTGGCCGTTGGGGCCGTACAGGATGAACAGGTTCGGGAAGTCGGGCATGGTCATGCCCAGATAGGCGCGGGCGCCATCCTTGCCCCAGGCCTGCGCCAGGGTGGTGCCGTTGCGGCCGACATAATCGATGGGCCAGAGATAATTCTCGGTCGCAAAACCGGTGCTCAGCACGATGATATCGGCCGTGTGGCGGGTGCCGTCGCGGTCGATCACGCCATCCGGTTCGACGCGGTCGATGCCGGCGGTGACAAGTTCGACATTGTCGCGCCGCAGCGCATCGTACCATCCGTTGTCGACCACCATGCGGCGCGTCCAGGGGGCATAGTCCGGGATGCATTTGGCGATCAGCGCCTCATCGCCCATCAGCTTCTCGCGGATATAGTCGACAAGAAATGCGCGCAGCCGGTCGTTGCGTTCGCTGATCTGGCCGCCGGAGGCTTGCCAGGCCGGGTCGTGCACCTGCAGGCCCGGCAGATGCTGCGTCGAATGCCAATGGCTGACGAAGGAGAACCAGTTCCAATAACAAGGCACGGTTTCCAGCAGCCAGTGCGTTTCCGCCGGTATCAGGTCATGATAGCCGGCGGCGGGCGCCACCCAGTTGGGGGAGCGCTGGAAGATGGTGACCTTGGCCGCTGTACGCGCAATCTTGGGCACAAGCTGCGCGCCGGTTGAGCCGGTGCCGATGACCGCCACCCGCTTGCCGGAAAGGTCCAGGTCTTCGGGCCATTGCGTGGTGTGGAACGCCGCTCCCTTGAACCCCTCCAGTCCGGGTATGGCAGGCAGATGCGGGCGGTTGAACAGGCCGGCGGCGCTGATGACGGCGTTCACGCTGATGGTGCGTGCCGCGCCATCCTTCACGTAATCCACGATCCAGCGTTTTTCGCCTTCATTCCAGCGAGCCCCGGTGACCTCCACGCCCGGCTGGAACCGGTCGGTCACGCCGTATTTTGCGGCTACATTCTCGATATAGTCGCGGACCTCGGCCCCCTGGGCGAAGCGGTGGCGCCAGGGATAATGTTTCTCGAACGAATACTGGTAATAATGGCTGGGGATATCGACGCGCACGTCGGGATATCGGTTGGCCGCCCAGGTGCCGCCGATCCCGGACTGCCGATCCACCAATGTATAGGGAATGCCCAGATTAGCGAGGTGGATGGCCGCCACCACGCCACCGAAGCCGGCACCGATGATCAGGACATGGAATCCTTCGGGCAGGCCGGAAACGCTGCCCCGCCGCTGGTGGATCGCATCGGTAAAGTCGAGTTGTTCCAGGCCCAGGCGGAATTCCCCGTCGGTAACGGGCCGCCCGGCATACAGCGACAGCAGCCGCCGCACCTCTTCCTCCGTGGGGGGCGGAGGCTTGGGCAGCGGGCGCGACAGATGATGCAGCGCCCGCTCGATCATGGCCGGCCGGTCGGTGGGGGCGATCGTGGTCACCCAGGAACTGCCGCCATTCAGGGGCGTGCGCTCCACCCCCATGCGGGCGAAGGCCTCGTCACCCGTGGCCTGTAGCAGGGCGATGCGCAGGGCATTCAGGTCGGCAAGCTCGACCGCCTTGCGGATGAAGTCCGGGGGCTTGCGGGTGGCTTTTGCGCTATCGCTGGAAGCGGTCGTCATGGAGCGTTCTTCCGTTCGTCGGGCCGGCCGAACAGGTCGGCAAGCGCCTCGTTGAATTCCGCCTGGAAGCGCCGTGTCAGGCTGGCCAGGGGGGCGAGGTCGAAGGCATGGCAGGCGCCGGCATAGACATGCAGGCTGGCCGGCACGCCGGCTTCCATCAGGCGGTTGGCATAGGCGATGCTCTCGTCCCGGAACAGGTCCAGCGAGCCCACGAAGATATGGCAGGGCGGCAGCGCAGACAGGTCGCCCGCCCGCGCGGGGGCGGCATGGCCCACCGGGTCACCCCCCGGCTCTGCGCCCAGATAGCAGCGCCAGGCGAAGCGGTTGGAATTGCGGGTCCAAAGATACTCGCCGGTAAAGGCGCCGCCATCAGCCGTGGCGCCCGTCCGGTCATCCAGCATGGGATAGACCAGTACCTGTCCCGCCAGCCTGATATCTCCGGCCTCGCGGATGGCCAGGGCGATGGCGGCGGCTAGTCCGCCGCCGGCACTCTCACCGCCGACCACGATCCGCGCCGGGTCGATGCCCAATGCGTCCGCATGGTCCAGGACCCAGCGCAGTGCCGCCAGACAATCATTCAGCCCCGCCGGATAGGGATGTTCCGGCGCCAGCCGGTAGGCGGGCGCCACCACGACGCAGCTCTGTTCGCGCGACAAGGCCCGGTGCTGGTGGTCATGCTGGTCCGGGTTGCCCAGGACATAGCCGCCGCCATGGATCGAGAGGTAGCAGGGAAGCCGTCCGGCTCCGGCAGCCGGTGGCGGTGTGTAGACCAGCATCCGCACGGGATGCGCATCGGGCTCGGAACCTGCCGTGAATTGTTCACTGACGCTGACGTCGCTTTCCACCGGATAGAGTTGCCGGAAGGCCTTTTCGGCTTCCACCAGCTTCCGGGAGGCGGAGCGGATCTGTTCCAGACCGGCCTGGGACAGATCGTTGGTCGGCTTGGTCTTCAGCAGGTCCAGAAGCTCCGGATGCAGGAGGTGACGTGACCTCGCCATGGGAGAACTTCCTTCTTCAAACCATTCTTTTCCCTTTGAGGGACCCCATAGGCCTATCGCAATTGTCGGACGCCATTAAGCCGCGATGGACGAATGGCTTGTCGAGCCAGACTCTACAGTGCCGCTCCGCCGGACTTCAGCCGCGCATGCCGCGCCTGTTTCAGGAAACTGAGGAAGCCGCGGAAGGCCCGGCTGATATGCTGGGGCTTGGGGTAACAGAGATAGAAGCCGGCAAGGGACGTGCGCAGCGCCGGCAGCACGGGTTCCAACTCGCCGCGCCGGATGGACGGGGCCGCCAGTTCGTCTACCACCAGGGCAATCCCCAGCCCGTTGACGGCGGCGGAGATGGCCAGCCGGTCGTCATTGACCAGCAGTCCGCCGCCAGGCGATACCGGCTGTTCGCCGCCATCGGCATCCGTCAGGCGCCAGATTCCGGGATATTTCTGTCCCTCCCGCCGCACGGAGATGCATTTGTGCCGTTCCAGGTCCCGGGCTTCCGCCGGGCGGGCCCGCGCGTTCAGGTAGGTGGGGGCGGCCACGGCGATCAGGCTGTGACCATGGCTCAGCTTCAAGGCCGTCAGGTCCTTTTCGATGGTGCCGTCCATCCGCACCGCCGCATCGAACCCTTCGGCCACCAGATCGGCTGTATTGTTGCCGATGCATATTTCCAGCTTGATATCAGGATATGCGGTCGACAGTTTCGCAAGATGTGGCTCCAGGCACAGCGACGCGCCCAAGGGACAGCACAGCACTCGCACGATGCCTGCCGGCTTGTCACGGAATTCCCCGATATCATCCACGACACTGACCAGTTCCAGCAGGGCCGGGCCCAGCCGTTGCAGCAGCACCTGTCCGGCTTCCGTCGGGGCGACGCTGCGGGTCGTGCGGTTCAGCAATTGCACGCCCACCCGTTGTTCAAGATTCTTGACGAGCAGGCTCAAGGCCGACCGTGACATGTCCAACTGATCGGCGGCGCGTGAGAAGCTGCGATAGCGGGCCACCAGCTCGAACGCGCGTAGTTCCATGAAATCCGGTCCCCGCATGAACCGTTTCCTCCCCTGGTGCCGATGATGTTTTTATCCGGTCAGTCAACAATGTTCAGCCAGGCTTGACAACTTATTTCCGGGATCGGGTGTTATCCCCGGCGGTCCGCGCGGATAGAATAGCCGCCAATAAGATTGGGAGGACAGGATGGAAGCGACCAGGGCGGCAGCCGATGCGCCGCTGATCGACTGTCATGCGCATATCTTCCAGGCCGATTTTCCGCTGACCGAGACGGCCTGGACACGACCTGCCTATGATTTCCCTGTGGAACGCTATCTGGCCCTGCTCGATGCCCACGACATTCCTTTCGGGGTGATCGCCGGGATCAGCCTTTATGGCGAGTATAACGATTATATGTGCGCTTGCCTGCGGACGCACCGGCGGCTGCGGGGCACGGCCATCGTGTCACCCTCCATCGATTTCTACACGCTGCGGGCGCTGCGCGATGACGGGGTTGTGGGCATCCGGCTGATGCTGGGGCGTGACCGGCCCTTGCCGGACCTGATGCGGCATGATTGGCAGGTCCTGTTCCGGCGGCTGCGGGACCTGGGTATGCATGTGCATGTTGCGGCCCCGGCGGCCAGAATCGCGCCCTTGCTGCCGCCGCTGGTGGCACAGGGCAATGATCTGGTGATCGACCATTTCGCCGATATCCTGCCGGGTGATCTGGAGCCCGGTTCCGCCTTCCATGCCATCTTGCGCGCGGCGCAGTCCGGCGGGATCTGGATCAAGGTCTCCGCCGTTTTCCGGCTGGCATCGCCGCAGCTTGGCGTGGATGCCGCTGCCCTGCTGCTGCGGAAGGTTGGTACGTCCCGCCTGCTCTGGGGCAGCGATGCGCCCTTCGTTGGGCATGAGGGTGCCGTCGATTATCCGTCGGTCCTGGCCGATTTTCGCCTGACTGTGCCTGATCCCGCAGACCGGCTGGCGATCTCCCGCACGGGCCTGCGGCTTTATCTGGGGTAAGGCGGCGGAGATGTCTGCCGTTCCCGACTGAAAAGGAAACGCCAAGTGCAACACGCTGCTACGGAACAGCCGGGGCAAACGCTCGAAGGCGCCATCATCCGGTCCATCGACGGGGCGCGCGGCTGGCGGTCGCGGTGGAGGCCGCCGGTGCTGCTGGGCGTCACGCTGCTGTTCGATTTCTGGGACATCGCGATCCTGTCCTTCATCATGCCGCTTCTATCGGCCGAATGGCAGTTGACGCCTGTCGCCATCGGCACCCTGGTTTCCGCCGGTTATGCCGGGCAGTTGATCGGTGCCCTGGCCATGGGGCCGGTGGCGGAGAGGTTCGGCCGGCTGCGCGTGGTGGTCTGGTGCGTGTCCTTCATCGCCCTGTTCGCGGCGGGCTGCGCCGTGGCACCGGGATACCATGCCTTCATGGCGCTGCGTTTCTGCCAGGGGCTGCTGCTGGGCGGGGTGACGCCCGTGGCCATCGCCTATATCAACGAACTGGCCCCCACCTCTTCCCGCGCCCGTTTCTTCTCGATCTTCGAGATGTTCATGCTGTCGGGATGGATGTGGGCATCGATGCTGAGTTGGATGATCGTGCCGCATTTGGGCTGGCGGGTGGTCGTGGCCATCGGTGTCTTCCCGCTGCTGCTGGTGTCCGTCGTTGTGGCGCTGTTGCCGGAATCGCCGCTATGGCTGGCGCGACGGAGGGGCATCGGGGCGGTGAACGCCGCCCTCGGCCGGATCGATGTGCCGCCGGTGGAGGATCGCGCCTATGCCGTTCCCGATGGCGCTGAACAGAAGGGCAGCATCCTGGACCTGTTCCGGGGCGACCTGCGCCGGCGGACCATTCTGGGCATGTTCTTGTGGCTGATGACTTCTTTCGTCAGTTGGAGCCTGTCGACCTGGATGCCGACGCTCTATGTCTCACGCTTCAATTTCCCCTTGCAACTCAGCCTGCAGGTGGCGGGCATCGCCAGCGTGCTTTATGTCGTGACGCTGCCGCTGGTCGGCGTGTTGCTGGACCGGTTCGGGCGGCGGCGCGTGGCCATCACGGGCACCAGCCTGTCGACGCTGGTCTTCCTGGCAATCGCGGCTTCGCCCGAACTGCCGCGCCCACTGCTGGTGGCACTGATCGTGTCCGGGCAGATGGGGATCAGTGCCGCCATCACAACGCTGTGGCCCTATACGGCGGAGATCTATCCGACCCGCGTGCGTGCCGTGGCCATGAGCTTCTCCAGTTCCTTCGCCCGTGCCGGATCGATGATCAACCCCATCGTGATCGGTTTCATCCTGTCGGCCGGTGGTTCGGCCAACCTTATCTTCCTGCTGTTGGGCGTCCTGGCCATCGGCGTCACCTGCCTGTGGGTATTCTTCACGCGGGAAACGGCGGGACGCAGGATGGATGGTTAGGCGAAACCCGCTATCGTCAATCGCGGGTCTCGGCCCGCCCCGGATCAAGGAAACGGACCATGTATGACAGTTCCGATCTTCGTTCGACCCTGGCATCGGCGCCTCGTGCCAAGGTGCCCGTGACCGATTACGCCGATGCCGATATGATTGAGTTTCATGAGGTGCCACCATCGGACACCGGAGCGGGCTACCGGACATGGTATGGCAGGGGCCAGAACTTCATCGTCGCCTATACGGAGGCAGACACGGGCGCCATGCTGGAGCGCAGTAGCCAGCCGGACGAATATATGTTGTTCCTGCCGCGCGAGGATGTGCGGATCGATATCGATACGGACGCCGGCAGCGCCATTGACGTGGCCCACAAGCTCGCCATCATCCCGCCGGGCCGCAGCGCTGTGCGCGTGAAGGCGGGGGGGGTGATCATCCGGCTGTTCAGCACCCAGTCCCCCGAACTTGTGGCGCTATGCCACAATCGTGAATCCTACGCGGCGGCGCATCCAAATATCCCGCCGTTCCGGGCCTGGCCAGATCCGGTGGGCGGCTTCAAACTGCGGGTCTATCCCATGGACCCGCCCGACGTGCCGGGCCGGTTCGGCCGCATCTACCGCTCCACCAACATGATGGTGAACGTCATGCCGCCAGCCCTGGAGCCGCGCGACCCCAACAAGATGTCGCCCCACCATCATGATGATTTCGAGCAATGTTCGCTGTCGCTGCTGGGCGATTATATCCACTATATCCGTTGGCCCTGGACGGCGAACAAGGCGATCTGGCGCAAGGATGCCGAACTGTTCTGCCGGGCGCCGTCCATGACGGTGATCCCGCCGCCGGCCATCCACACGTCACAGTCGCTACCCCCGGCCCCCTGCCAGTTGATCGATATTTTCAGCCCGCCGCGTGTCGATTTCTCGGAGAAGGGCTGGGTGCTGAACGCGGATGATTATCCGATGCCCGTGGCGTGAGGGTGGCCGTTGCGGCGATGGGGCGGACCTCAGGAGCCGCCCCATCGCATTGCGTTTCACGCCTTGGCCAGCAGGTCCGCCGGCGGCTTGGTGGCCGGGTACTCTGACTTGAAAAGGCCACGCAGGTCGCGTGACTTGTAGCGCCAGACCCCGTCCGGGCACAAAACGCAATGATCGACCTGATCGGAGATCACCATCGGTTCCACCATCGGCATGGGGGCGACGCCGTCATGGGCATAGATGGTCAGGATATAGGTGGTCTTGACCTCGGTCGGGGACAGGATTTCCGCGTGGAAATTCGCAATCAGGTGCCGCGCCACGCGCGCACCGCGTCCCTCACGCCAGGCATAGAATTTCTTGATGGCCTCAATGCCCTGCATCCCGTCGAAAACGGCATCATCCACGAAGAAACGGGCGACGTTGCGGCCCCAATTGTGATCGACGTCGTACCAGTAATCGATGGCGTTCTGATGCAGGATTTGCGAAAGGGCGATACGTTCCTGGGCGTTCATGGGGATGCTCCCGGTTGAGATTTTGTGGGGACAGGCCGGGCCTGCCCGGCTTCGGATAAGCCCTGCACCCATAAAACGGCTTGAGTGGTCGGGCAATCGGTACGGCATCGACAGGTTGTCATGCCATGCTGAACAATGGCACTCCAATAACAGCGGCGATCATTCCATTCCGGCATCCTCCATGCCCAATCGTGATTGGCGGGTCCGCCGATCCCCATTCAAGCCACTACCAGTCCATGAAACCAAGGGAGAGACAATTGGCCAAGCGCAGCAGCATCATGGAACGCCTGCGGGCGAAGGATGCGTTCCTGATCGGCACCTGGGCGAAGATACCGTCGCTGGAGACCGTGGAACTGCTGGGCCATGTCGGTTTCGACTTCGTCGTCATCGACATGGAACACGCCCCGCACAGCTTCCAGACAGCCGGCGCCGCCATCGCCCAGGCGCAATCCACCGGCATGGCCGCCCTGGTCCGCGCGCCCGACCGCAGCAGCAGCGCCACGCAGCGCCTGCTGGATGCGGGCGTTGACGGCATCCTGACGCCGCGCGTCGAAACGCCGGAAATCGCGGCGGAGGTGACGGCGGCCATGGCCTTTCCGCCGCTGGGCACCCGCGGCATGGGCTATACGTCGCGCGCCGCACGCTGGGGGCTGGATAGTGTCGATGAATATCTGGACCATGGCCGCAACCACATTCTGCGCGGGGTGCAGCTTGAGGATCTGACGGCGCTGGAGAATATTGAAGCCATCCTGGACAAGGCTCCCGCACTCAACGCCGCCTTCATCGGCTTTGGCGACCTGTGCATGAGTTCCGGACTGCCCGCCACCCACCCGACGCTCAAGGCCGCCGAGGAGAAGGTGCTGGCGGCGGCGCGCGCGCGCGGCATCCCCGTGGGCACGGCGGTGCAGACCCCGGCCCAGGTCGTGGAGCGGCGGGAGCGCGGCTATGCCTATGTCATGGTCAGTGCCGATACGACGATCTTCGCCCAAGCTGCCCGCGATCTGGTGGTACGGACGCGGGACGCGCTGCTGGCAAACTGAAGGGACGGGGTGCCGCTGGGCGCCCCCCCCGCCATTAAGCCGGATCACTGCCATCTGGGCGCAGAAGGGTGGAGATCACGGGCCAGTAGGCGCCGCCATGGCCGGCCGCCGACGCCCGTTCCAGCAGTTCGCGACCGTAGTCAGCGCCACGGGCCTCTATCCCGCCATCGGCGGCCATGCGCAGCGCATAGCCCATGTCCTTCAGCATATAATCGGTGGAGAAGACCCGTTCGGGGAATTCCCCTGCGGCGACCGATTTCAGCCCGTGATTGCGCAGCGCGAAACTGTCGGCCGAGGCCTTGGCGAAGGTCTCGAACAGGGCCTTGGTTTCAATACCCGCCGCCTTGGCGATGGACGCCGCCTCAGATAGGGCGACCACGGTGCCCACCACCACCATATTGTTCAGGATTTTCACGATCTGGCCGGCCCCCACCGGGCCGCAATGCGTCACTTCCGACGCAAAGCAGCGCAACAGCGGTTCGATGGCGGCGAACAGGTCTGCCGGACCGCCCACGGTCAGGGCCAGGGTCCCGGCCTCCGCCGCCGCACGAGTGCGGGCGACGGGCGCGTCGGCATAGCGCACGCCCCGTGCGGCGAAATCCGCAGCCAGCCTTCGCGTCAGGTCCAGTGGGCTGGTCCCCAGGTCGATGAAGATCTGGCCGGCGCGGGACTGGGCCAGGGCACCGTCGGGGCCATCGCACAGCCCTTCCAGATGCCGCCCGCTGGGCAGGGATACCAAAATGATATCGGCGCGCGCGAACAGGTCGGCGACCGAGGCTGCGCGTTCCACGCCATGTGCCGCCAGCCGGGCCAGCGGTTCATCCGACAGATCGAAACCCAGCACGGCGGCGCCGCTCTTGTCGGCCAGATGGCGGCACATGGGTTCCCCCATCACGCCAAGCCCGATGAAGCCGATGATGCTGCGGGTCATTCCCGTCCTCCCCAATAAATGTCGTGGGGCTATCGATAGCGGATTTGGCGCACAAATCAGCATCGGGATGCGTATCCGACTATGCTGTTTGGTTCATACTCCACAACGACATGTGATTGTACGGGGCCTCTGCCGCTGTTCATACCCTTTGGCAACAAACGGCAAGAACAAGCGTGGCTGGGGAGAAGATGGTTTCCTGTACGTCACCAGAGGGCATTCGCTGCGTCGTCATGCGCGGTGGAACCAGCCGGGCGGTCTTCCTGCGCGAAGCCGACCTGCCGGTCGATGCGGCGGAACGGACGCGGGTGATCCTGAAGATATTCGGGTCGCCGGACCGGCGGCAAATCGACGGCATCGCCGGGGCCGATCCGCTGACCAGCAAGCTGGCCATCATCGGCCCGCCGCCGGAGGATGAGCCCCGCGCCACCGGTGCCCACCTGACCTACACGTTCGGGCAGGTGGAGATCGAACGGCCGGAGATCGACTGGCACAGCCTGTGCGGCAATATCTCCGCCGCCGTCGGGGCCTTCGCCATCCAGGAAGGTATGGTGCGGGCCACGGAGCCGGTCACGATCGTGCGGGCCTTCAACACCAACCTGCGCCGCATGCTGACCATCGAGGTGCCGGTGGCCGCCGGGCGGGTGGTGGAGGTTGGGGGGTATGTCGTGCCGGGTGTGCCGGGCACGGGTGCACGTATCCTGATCGATTTCGCCGACACGGCCGGGGCCGCCACAGGCGCCCTGCTGCCCACGGGCAATCCGGTCGACCGGCTGGATATACCGGGCTTCGGGGAGATTGAGGCATCGCTGGTGGATATCGGCAACGCCCATGTCTTCGTGCGCGCCGCTTCCCTGGGTCTGGCCGGCACGGAATCAGCGGCGGAGATCGACAGGCAGCCGCAACTACGCGCGCTGCTGGAACGGATCCGGGGGGTGGCCGCCCACCGCATGGGCATGATCCCCGATCCATCGCGTTCGGCGGTACTCAGCCCGGCCACGCCGCTGCTGGGCATCATTTCCGCCCCGGCGGATTATACCGACGATCTGACGGGACGTGTGGTCGGGGCGGGAGAGGTCGATCTGGTCTCCCGTCTGATGTTCATGCAGCAGATGCACAAGACCTACGCCGGGACCAGCACGGTCTGCACCGGTGTGGCCGCGCGGCTGGACGGCACCATCGTGCATCAATACGCCCGCAGGGCCAATGGCCCGACCGTGCGGATCGGGCATCCGGCCGGTATGATCGAAACCGAAACGATCGTTGGTCGCCTTGAGAATGGCTGGCAGGTACACCGCGCCACCTTGGGCCGCACGGCCCGGCGCATCCTGGAAGGTCGCGCCTTCGTCCCGGCTACGTAATGAGGTAGGAAACATGAAGACGGCAACCGCATTGCGCCGCCTGCTGGCCGCCGACGATCTGCTGATCGCGCCCGGCGCCTATGATGGTCTGACGGCCCGGCTGGTCGAACTGGCGGGTTTTCCGGTGGTCTATGCCACGGGGGCTGGCATTTCCAACTCGCAACTGGCGCTGGCCGATCATGGCCTGGTCACCATGAATGAGATCCTGGACCAGGTGCGCAAGATGACGTCCGCCGTGGAGGTGCCGGTCATTGCCGATGTCGACACCGGCTTCGGCAATGCCGTGAACCTGATGCGCACGGTGCGGGAATTCATTCAGGCCGGGGCCGCTGCCATCCAGGTGGAGGATCAGGTGATCCCCAAGAAATGCGGGCATTTCGAGGGCAAGTCGCTGATCGGGTTCGAGGAGGCAGTGCTGAAAATCCGCGCCGCGGTCGAGGCCAGGGGCAGCGACGACATGCTGATCATCGCCCGTACAGACGCCATCGCCGTCGGCGGGTTCGAGGAGGCGATGCGCCGGGCAGAAGCCTTCGCCGCCGCTGGGGCCGATATGCTGTTCGTCGAGGCGCCGCGTGACCGCGCGCAGATGGTGGAACTGTGCCGCCGCCTGCCGGGACCGAAGATCGCCAATATTGTGGAAGGCGGAAAGACACCCATGCTGCCGGCAGCGGATTTGAAGGAGATCGGCTTCAAGCTGGTGCTCTACGCCAATCTGGTGCTGCACAGTTCCGTCAAGGCCGTCCAGGGCAGTCTGGCGCATCTGAAGCAGCATGGCGACAGCAAGGCCATCCTGGACAAGATGATCACCATGGGGGAACGGGCCCGGGTGACGCGCAAGGACATGCTGGACGATGCCGAACGGCGCTATGTCAGCGCCGCCGGGGAGGGCTGAGCCATGGAAGACCTGCCCGTCTGGGACCTCTACGCCATCCGCTACGCCACCCGTGATGCGCAGCGCCGGAACCATTTCATGGGCGGCGACCCGCACGAGGGCGCCATGCCCATGGATTATTTCGTCTGGGTGGCCGTGTGTGGTGACCGGGTCGTGGTGATTGATATCGGCTTCAATGCCGAGGTGGCCGCGCAGCGAAGCCGCACGTGGCTGCGCTGTCCCATCGATACGCTGAAGAACCTGGGTGTCGATCCGGCGCGGGTGGGTGACGTGGTGATCACCCATCTCCATTACGACCATGCCGGCAATTTCGGGCTGCTGCCGGCCGCGCGTTTCCATTTGCAGGAAGCGGAGATGCAGTTCGCGACCGGGCCCTATATGCGTTACTCGCGACTGTCGCATTCGTTCGAGGTGGAGGATGTCTGCGCGGTGGTACGGCTGAACTTCGCTCAGCGGGTGCAGTTCCATAGGGGCGATGGCGAGGTGGCACCCGGCATCCAGTTGCACGAGGCGGGGGGCCACAGCGCCGGCCTGCAATTCGTGCGGGTCCACACGCGGCGCGGCTGGGTCGTGCTGGCCTCCGACGTCTCGCATTTCTACGAGAACCTGCTCCGCCTGCATCCCTTTCCGACGGCCTTCCATGTCGGCCGGATGCTGGAAGGGTTCGATAAGTTGTGTGCCGTGGCACCCGGCAATGATCACATCGTTCCGGGCCATGATCCCCTGGTGATGCGCCTGTATCCGGCACCCTCACCCGAACTGGAAGGGATCGCGGTGCGCCTGGACGTGGCGCCGCAACCGTTCCCTCCCGGCACCTTCCCCCATTCTTCCCATTGAGTTCAGGGGTTCCCATGACAGAGACAGCGGCCGAGATTCTGGCCCATCATTACGTCACGCTGAAGCCGGCCGATATTCCGGCCGGCGTGATCGCCGACTGCAAAACCCTGGTCCGTGACTATCTGGGTGTGGCCCTGGGCGGCAGCCGCACGGGCAGCGGCAAGGCGGCAGCCGGTTTCGCCCTGGAGGTCGGTGGCAGGCAGGAAGCGACCATCATCGGCCATGGCGGGCGGGTGCCGGCGGTACACGCGGCCCTGGCCAATGCCATCGCCTCGCATTCCATCGAACTGGACGATGTTGATATCCTGGCCCTGTTCCATTTCAGCCCGCCTGTCGTCTCCGCCGCACTGGCCGCGGCCGAGCGGGAAGGGGCGAGCGGGGAAGCCTTCATCGCCGCTGTGGCCGCCGGGTGTGACATGATGGCCCGTGCCAGCGACGCCACCAATTTTTCCCTGCGTGATCGGGGCTATCACACGACGCCCACCTGCGGCGTGTTCGGCGCCACCGTTGCCGCCGGCCGGCTGATGGGCCTGGACCGCGACCAGATGGTGTCGGCGCTTGGCCTGGCAGGGGCGCAGGCGTCGGGCCTGATGGAGATGTACGGGCCGTCGATGCAGAAGCGCTTCAATCCCGGCCCCGCCGCCCGCAACGGCGTGACGGCGGCGCAGATGGCGAAGCTGGGCTTTACCGGAACGGCCACCATCTTCGAGGGGGAACGTGGTTTCTGCCGGGCCTTCAGCGACAAACATGACATCGCGGCCCTGACCCGTGGCCTGGGCAGCGAATGGCCCGTCCATATCGAGTACAAGGCCTATTCCTGCGCCCGCCCCATCCATAACGCGATCGATTGCGCGCTGGCCGTACGGGCGCAACTGGCGGAACCCGTGTCTTCCGTGCGCCGCATGGTGATGCGCCGCCATCCGGCCTGGGCGCATTACCACCTGAACACACGGCCCCAAACCTACCACGAGGCGCAGGTCAGCCTGCCCTATTCGGTGGCGGTGGCCCTGATCGAAGGGGCGGCCCTGTTCCCGCAATACCAGAACGAGAAGCTGGGTGATCCGGATATCCGGCGCCTGTCCGACCTTCTGGAGATCGTGCCGGACGAGACGCTGCCGCGCGGCGTTTCGTGCCACCTGACAGTGGAAACCGATGGCGGTGCCCGCCTGGAAAGTCAGGTCGATCATCCCAAAGGGTCCATCGCCAACCCCATGACCAACGCGGAAATGAACGCGAAGGTTCATCTCCTGGCCGATCCGGTACTGGGCGCCGAACGGGTGGGAGAGATGATCGCGGCGGTCGATGCCGTGGAGAGGCTGGAAACCATCGGCCGGCTGACCCGGCTGACCGTGCCAGCGGCATGACTGGAAAACGCCGCGCAGCATGCCGTTATCACATCCACTATACGGTAACGGCATCAAGATGTGGGTAATAAAAACTAGAGTTGATACTCACACGCCGGTTACATAAGTCATCGGCGACGCGAAAACAGGGTGTCAGAGAATCACACCCAGGTGTGTTTCAAGGGAGGAAACAATGACCAGATGCAGCCGGATAATGTTGATGGGCTGTTCGGCGGTAGCGCTTGCACTGGCAGGTCTGCTTCCAACGGCCCAAGCCGTCGCACAGGATGCCGCGCCGGCCACCACGCCGCCCACAAACCAGGGCGAGGTGCTGGAGGAGATCATCGTCACCGGCTCGCGCCTGGCCCGCAGTGGCTACAACGCGCCGACCCCGGTGACCGCGGTGGGCAGCGAGCGCATGTCCGATCTGGGCATTGCCAATGTCGGTGACGCGTTGAACCAGCTTCCGTCCTTCCGGGCGGCAACGACGCCTGCCGCCAACCTGTTCCGGGTCCAGGCCAGTATCGGCGCGCGAACGGCCGATCTGCGCGGTCTGGGACCGACCCGCACGCTGACCCTGGTCGACGGGCGCCGCTTCGTACCCAGCAGCGACCTGGGTACGGTCGATCTGAACGCTATCCCGTCGCTGCTGGTGGCGCGCAGCGAGGTGGTGACGGGCGGTGCCTCGGCGGCCTATGGCGCTGATGCCGTGGCCGGCGTGGTCAATGTCATTCTTGACAGCAAATTCACCGGGGCCAAGGCCGAACTCAGTGGTGGGATCAGCGAGCAGGGTGACGCCAAGTCCACCTATGCCGCCGCCGCCTGGGGCGGCGATATCGCCGAGGGGCGCGGTCATACCGTGTTCGGCGTTGAACATGCCTGGGAAGGCGGTATCGGCGATATCAACAGCCGCGACTGGGGGCGCCGGTACGAGAATTACGTCAGCAATCCCAATTTCGGTACTGGCCCCGGCAAGAACGGGCAGCCGGCCACCATCGTCACGCCCAACGCCAAGTTCGTCATCACGCCGGCGGGCATGATTGCGTCGGGCCCGCTGGCCGGAACGCAGTTCGATGCCGCCGGCAATCCACGGCCGTTCCAGTTCGGCGCCATCGTCGGCGGCACGCTGATGACCGGTGGTGACGCGGCGGTGGAACGGGCCTATTTCGTCGACAATGTGCCGCTGATGACGCCGAACAAGCATCTCTCGGCCTTCAGCCATACCGACTATCAGGTCAGCGACACCGTCAATGCCAAGCTGGAGCTCTCCTATTCTGAGGTCTGGGGCGGTCCGGCCCAAGGGGCGGCCCCGGCGGAATTCGGCAAGACCATCAGCATCGACAATGCCTATCTGCCGACCGCCACCCGCGACGCGATGATCCGGGCGGGCGTCACCAGTATCCCCGTCAACCGCTATGTCGAGGAATATGGCCCGCAGAACATCGCGGAGAGCGACAACAAGACCTATCGTTTCCTCTTCGGCCTGGATGGCGATCTGTTCGATGACTGGACCTGGGACGCCGACTATCAGTATGGCCTGACCACGAGCGATCTGGAGATCAAGAACAATCGTGTCGTCACCCGCTGGAACCAGTCGGTGGATGCCGTGGTCGCGCCGAACGGGCAGATCGTCTGCCGTTCCACCTTGACCAATCCCGGCAATGGCTGTGTGCCCGTCAGTTATTTCGGCATCAACCCCACCGATCCGGCCGTATCGGCCTGGGCCTATCCCGATGCCTGGCAGACGCGGCGCTACTGGCAGCACGAAGTGGCTGCCAATGCCCGTGGCACGGTGTTTGAATTGCCCGCCGGGCCGGTGTCGGTGGCGCTGGGTGGCGACTTCCGGGTCAACCGGTACAAGGGCAATGCCGACGCGCTGTCACAGGCCGGCGCCTTTTTCCAGAACTACGCCACTCTGTTGCCCAAGGGCGGGCAGAATGTGGTCGAAGGCTATCTGGAAACCAACGTGCCCCTGCTCAGTGACAGCCCCTTGGGCAAGTCGCTGGAAGTGGATGGCGCTGTCCGCCAGACGCATTACAGCAAGACAGGGTCAGCCACGACCTGGAAGGTGGGGGCGGTCTACCGGCCCGACGACCAGTTCATGTTCCGTGTCACCAAGTCGCGCGACATCCGTGCCCCTACCCCGGCCGAACTCAGCCCGGTCTCCGTGGCCACGTCCTCGCCCCTGACCGATCCGGATCTGCGCTCCACCTACCCGATGACTCTGGTGCAGAGCGGCAATCCAAGCCTGGAACTGGAAAAGGCATCGACGTTCACAGCGGGCGGGGTCATCCAGCCGGCTTTTCTGGACGGTTTCTCCCTCTCGGTCGACTATTACAAGATCAGGGTGCGCGATGCGATTGATGTACTCAGTGCGCAGAGCACCATCAATCTCTGTTCTTCGGGCACAACCTCGCTCTGCGGCTTCGTGGCGCGCGACCCGGTCACGGGCCGCATCACGACGGTAAATTCGGCCTATCAGAACCTCTCCGTGCTGAGCGCCGCCGGTTGGGAGGCGAGTGCGGATTATGTCTGGCGCCTGGATGGCGGCGACCGCGTCAATTTCAGCGTGAACGCCAACTATGTTGATCACCTTACAACGATCAGCGCCACCGGCACGCGTCAGGAATATGCCAACTGGACCGGCAATCCCGGCGCCGTTTCCAACCTGCTGGGTGTACCGCGCTGGCGGGCCAACGCGGTGGTCACCTACGAGAACGACGGGTATGGCATCACCGCCCAGGGGCGCTATATCCCGCGCGGCATTCTGGACTTGACCAAGATCGGGCCGAAGCAGGACGGGTATGACGTCAACCTGCCCAACAGTGCCAACATCAACCATGTCGCCGGGCGCTTCTATCTGGACCTTTCGGGCCGGGTTCGCTTCAACGCGGGGGAGACACAACTGGAACTGTTCGGCGTGGTCAACAATGTCTTCGACAAGGACCCGCCTTCGACCCTGCGCCTGTTCGGCAACCCGCTGCTGTTTGATCCAATCGGGCGGAATTTCAAGGCGGGGGTACGCGCGCGGTTCTGAGGCCATCGGCATGAGTTTTCAACTCGTGCCGATGGAGGCCGGCGACCGCCAGCCCGGCGCCTGAGGGAGCGTGAAGCGGTGATTGCAAACGGATGGCCCCGGCGCCGATAGTGCCGGGGCCGTGAACGATGGACGGGAATGCGAGACCTTGACCAACAAGATCGTCAACAGCGTCGCGGAAGCCCTTTCGGGCATTGATGACGGCGCCAGTGTCATGATCGCGGGTTTCGGGCTGGTCGGCCAACCCGACGCGCTGATCAACGGCCTGATCGAAAGGGGTGTGGGCGACCTTACCCTGATCATGAACAATGCCGGCATGGTCGCCGGGGTCGGCGCCTCCCTGCTGCTGGAACTGGGCCGGGTGCGCAAGATCATCTGCTCCTTCCCGCGTGCGGAAGGGAACAAGGTGTTCGGGGAACTGTACAGCCGGGGCCGTATCGAGCTGGAACTGGTGCCACAGGGCACGTTGGCAGAGCGCATCCGTGCGGCGGGTGCGGGTATCGGCGGCTTCTACACCCCCACGGCTGCCGGCACCATGCTGGCGGAAGGCAAGGAGGTGCGGGTGCTGAACGGTGTGCCGCAGGTCCTGGAATTGCCGCTCCATGCCGATGTGGCGCTGTTGCAGGCCTGGCGGGCCGATCCGCTGGGCAACCTCACCTACCGGGGCACGGGGCGCAATTTCAACCCGATCATGGCGACGGCGGCCCGCCTGTCGATCGTGGAGACCTGCCATCTGGCCGGGATCGGGGAGCTTGACCCGGAAATGATCGTGACGCCCGGCATCTATATCGATCGTATCGTGCATGTGGCCGAACCACGCCTCAGCGCCGGGGGGAACTGACATGGCCGAGCTTCTACCATTCAGCCGCACCGATCTGGCCCGCCGCGTGGCCCACGATATCGGGGACGGCTGGTACGTCAATCTGGGTATCGGCATCCCGCTGCTGGTATCGGATTTCATTCCCGAAGGTCGGCAGGTCATGTTCCATTCGGAGAACGGCCTGATCGGCATGGGGCCACGGCCGGAGCCGGACAAGGTCGATCCCTGGCTGGTCAATGCCGGCAAGCAGAATGTCACCATCCGGCCGGGCGGGTCGCTGATTCACCATGCCGACAGTTTTGCCCTGATCCGGGGTGGCCATCTGGACCTGTGCGTGCTGGGTGCCTATCAGGTCTCAGGCACGGGTGACCTCGCCAACTGGGCAACCAACGACCTGTCCGTGCCGCCCGGCGTGGGCGGCGCCATGGATCTGGCGGCGGGCGCCAAGCGGGTGTGGGTCATCACCGACCACACCACGAAGAGCGGCGAGCCAAAACTGGTGGAGAAATGCACCTATCCGCTGACGGCCGTGGGGGCGGTGACGCGGGTCTATTCCAGCCTGGCCATCATTGACGTGGATCGGACGGGCATGACCGTGCGTGAAATGGCGCCGGGGGTCACTTTTGACGAATTGCAGGCGCAGACGGGCGTGCCCTTGCGCCGGGGACCGGTGGCATCATGAGCCTGAGGGGTGCCGCCCACATCGTGGGCATCCACGAATATCCTGATCGCAAGATCGAAGGCAAAACGCTGGCACAGCTTCATGCGGAGGTGGCGCGGGCGGCGCTGGATGATGCCGGCCTGACCAAGGCCGATGTGGACGCCTATTTCACCGACAGCGTGGCGCCGGGCCTGGGGCCGATGTCGATGATCGACTATCTGGGCCTGGATGTCCGCCATGCGGAGTCCACCGATACCGGTGGTGCATCCTACCTGATGCATGTCTCCCACGCCGCGCAGGCCATCAGGGCCGGCAAGTGCGATGTGGCCCTGATCACCTTTGCCGGCATGCCCCGGTCGGGTCAGGGTACGCCGTTGCCGACCATGAGTTCGACGCCGGAAAGCTCGTTCGAACTGCCCTACCGGGTCACGGTGCCGGCGCAATATGCGCTGGCCGCGCGCCGGCACATGCATGAATTCGGCACGACGCCGGAGCAACTGGCCTGGATCAAGGTCGCCGCCAGCCATCATGCGCAGCACAACCCCCATGCCATGCTGCGCGAGGTGGTGACGGTGGCGGATGTGGTGAATTCCCGCATGGTGGCCGACCCGCTGCATTTGCTGGATTGCTGCGTAGTCAGCGACGGGGCGGGGGCCATCATCGTGGCCAGGCCAGAGATCGCCCGTTCCCTGAAGCGGCCCGGCGTAAGGCTGCGTGGCGCGGGGGAGGCGGTGAAGACACTGAAGGGCGGGCGCGTGGACCTGACGACCACGGCTGCGGCCCGGTCCGGACCCATCGCCTTCGCGGAAGCCGGGGTGACGCCGGCGGACATCAAATACGCCTCCATCTATGACAGCTTCACCATCACGGTGCTGTTGCAACTTGAAGATCTGGGCTTTTGCGCCAAGGGCCGGGGTGGGGCCTTCGTGGCGGACGGCAACCTGATCTCCGGCATCGGCAAGCTGCCCTTCAACACCGACGGCGGTGGGCTCTGCAACAACCACCCCAACAATCGCGGCGGCGCCACGAAGATATTCGAAGCGGTGCGCCAGCTTCGCGGAGAAGCGCATCCGGCCGTGCAGGTGGCGAACTGCGACCTGGCGCTGGTCCAGGCGACGGGGGCTATGCTGACCACAAGGCACAGCTCCGCCACGCTGGTTCTGGAGGCGGTCTGACATGGATGTCGATTTCAAGCCGGCGGCCCCGGCCCGCAATCCCGAGACGGCTCCCTTCTGGGACGCGGCACGCGACGGCAGGCTGCTGATCAAACGCTGCAACGCGTGCGGGGAGGCGTTCTTCTATCCCCGCGCGCTGTGCCCCTTCTGCCTGTCCGCCACCTCCTGGCTAGAGGCATCGGGGGAGGGGACCATCTATTCCTACACGGCGGTGCCGACACGCGACGGCGCCTATATCGTGGCGCTGGTCACCCTGGCGGAAGGGCCGACCATGATGACCAACATCCTGGCCCCTGATCCCCAGGCTGTCGCCATCGGCCAGGCGGTGCGCGTGCGTTTCATCCCGACAACCGGTGACGACGCGCTGCCCGTTTTCGTGCCGGCCTGAAAGATTGCGGCTCGCCGCGCCATCAATAATGCGTTCTTGGAGGAAAGCCTCATGGCAAATTCGGTTTCGTTCCAGAGGGCCATCGCCGATGCGGAAGCCACCTTCAACCGGCTGCATCCGAAAAGCCGGGAGATCTGGCAGCGCTCCTGTGAGGTGCTGCCCGGCGGCAATACGCGCACGGTGCTCTACTACGACCCGTTCCCGCTGACCTTCCTGTCGGGGCAGGGGGCGCGGCTGACGGATGCCGACGGCATCACCTATCACGACCTGCTGAATGAGTTCTCGGCCGGCATCTACGGCCATTCCGATCCGGTGATCGCCAAGGCCATGCATGACGCCATTGATAGCGGCATCGCGCTCGGCGGCCTCAATGTGCATGAAAGCCACCTGGCCCGCCTGATCGCCGACCGGTTCCCCTCTTGCGAGATGGTGCGCTTCTGCAATTCCGCAACGGAAGCCAACATCTTCGCCCTGGCCATGGCCCGCCTCTATACGGACCGGTCGGACATCATGGTGTTCGAAGGCGGTTACCATGGTGGTGTCCTGGCCTTCCCGACCGATGGCAGCCCCCTGACGCTGCCCTTCCCGTTCCGCATGGGCCGCTACAACGACATCGAGGCCACCCTGGCCGCCATGCGCAAGGACAGCGACAAGCTGGCCGCCGTGATCGTAGAGCCGATGATGGGCGGCGGCGGCGCCCTGCCGGCCACGCGGGAATTCCTGCAGGCGCTCCGCGATGCGGCCACCGAACTTGGCGTGCTGCTGATCTTTGATGAGGCCATGACGTCGCGCATGGCCGGCGGCGGGCTTCAGGGCTTCCACGGCATCCGCCCCGACATGACCACGATGGGCAAGTATCTGGGCGGCGGTCTGGCCAGCGGCGTGTTCGGCGGACGGCGGGAGATCATGGAGCGGCTGGACCCGCGCCACCCCGCCTTCATCAAGCATGCTGGCACTTTCAACAACAGCATCGTGGCCATGGCCGCCGGTGCCGCCGGCATGGAAAAGGTGTTCACGCCGGCGGCGGCGCAGGACCTGCATGATCGTGGCGACCGGCTGCGGGACAAGCTGAACACCCTGTCCGCCGGCAGCCCCGTGCCGTTCCAGGCCACGGGCATCGGCTCCCTGGTCAACATGCATTTCCAGTATGGCGAGATCCTGCATCCCGATCAGGTGCAGTTCCGGGGTGCCTTGCGTAAGTTGATGCATCTGGAACTGCTGAACCGCGGCTTCAACACGGCCCGGCGCAGCTATCTCACCCTGTCCCTGCCGGTGACCGATGCCGATATCGACGCCTTTGTGGCGGCAGTGGGTGAGGTGCTGGACGGGTTCGGCGCTCTTGACCTGTCGACCGAGCCGCAGGACAAGGCGCGGACCCTGGCGGCACTAGTATAGGGGGCTCGCCATGGCACAGGATATCGCGGGCAAGGTCGCGGTCGTGACGGGTGGCGCCTCCGGCATCGGACGCGCCACCGTGGAGACCTTCGTCCGCAACGGGGCCAGGGTCGTGTTTGGCGACGTGCAGACCAAGGCTGGGTCGGAACTGGCGGCTTCCCTGGGGCCGGACTGCCTCTTCGTGCCCACCGATGTAGCGCGGGAGGAGGATATGCGTGCCCTGGCGCATACCGCGCTGGACAGGTTCGGCCGCATCGACACGCTGGTCAACGTGGCGGGCTTCCTGGGCGTCAAGGGTCCCATCGGTGAACTGGACATGGCAGCGTTCGACCGGACGGTGGCTGTGCTGTTCCGGGGCGTGGTGCTGGGCTACAAATACTGCGCGCCGCCCATGATGGACCAGCGTTCCGGCAGCATCATCTCCATCGCGTCGACGGCGGGGTTGCAGGCGGGGTTCGGTCCCTGGACCTACAGTGCGCTCAAGGCCGCAATCATCCATTTCGCCCGTGCCGCCGCCCCGGAGCTGGGCAAGCATTTCGTGCGCTCCAACACCATCAATCCCGGCGGCACGGCCACCCCCATGCAGGGTGCGCGCTTCGGGTTGAAGCCGGAGGAGGCGCACGACCTGCCCCCCTTCATGGAACCGGAATGGGCGAAGTATCAGCCCATTCCTCGCGCGGGCATCCCGCAGGACATCGCCGACGCGGCCTTGTTCCTGGCGAGCGACCGGTCCAGTTTCATCACCGGTCATGCGCTGGTCGTGGATGGCGGGCTGACGGCAGGCCCCATGGGTGATCCGGTGGCGGAACGCATGGATTTCGACGGGGCGTTCGAGCGCTACAAGGCGTGGAAGGCCGGGAGAGTCGGCGGATGAGTGCGGAACGTAGATTGGCGGAACTGGGGCTGGTGCTGCCGCCGTTGCCGGAACCCAGCGGCACCTATCTGCCGGGCCGCATTCATGGCGGGCTGCTGTGGCTGGCGGGCCAGGGGCCGCGCGATCAGCAGGGCCACCTGGCCAAGGGCAAGGTGGGCGCCGATCTGAGCGTCACCGAGGCCAACGCCCATGCGCGGCTGGCGGGCCTCACGGTGCTGGCGGCGGCCCGCAAGCTGCTGGGCAGCCTTGACGCGGTGGAGGCCGTGGTCAACCTTCAGGGCATCGTCAATGCCACGCCCGACTTCACCGACCATACCAAGGTGATGAATGGCTGCTCGGACCTGCTGGTCGAGGTGTTGGGCCATGCCGGCCATCATCCCCGCGCCTCTATCGGGGTAGGGTCGCTGGCGCAGGGGATATCCGTAGAAGTCGTGGCCGTGTTTGCGCTGCGCCAAACCCGCCATTCCCCGTGAGGATGTAAGCATGCAGGACTTGAAAATCGCGGTGGTGATCGGCGGAGGCAACGGTATCGGCGCTGCCTGCTGCACGGTGATGCATGCCCATGGCTGGAGCGTCGTGGTCGCCGACAAGGATGAGGCGGCGGCGGCGGCGGTGGCGGACAGGGCCGGCGGCCGGGCCTTTGGCGTGGATGTCACCGATGGGGACGCCGTGGCGCGGCTGGCGATGGAGGTTGAGCGGCAGGTCGGCGCCCCCACGGCGCTTGTCGTCTCCTCCGGCATCTTCCAGGCCAATATGCCGGTGGAGCAGACACCACCCGACCTGTTCGATCGGATCATGGCGGTGAATGTCCGCGGCACCTACCTCGCCAACCGCGCCTTCGGGGAACGGATGGCGGCACTTGGCCGTGGTGCCATCGTCAACCTGTCATCGGTCACCGCCCATGGCTCCACGCCGTTGAACATCTATGGTCCCGGCAAGTCGGCCATCATTACCATGTCCAAGAGCTTTGCGGGCGAATGGGGCGGTCGGGGAGTCCGGGTCAATACCGTGTCGCCCGGCATCACGCTGGTGCCGCGCGTGGTGGAGCGCAAGCGCAGCGGTGACCGGTACCCTGCCGACCTGGACGCGCAGATGGCGCTCGGCCGTTGCGTGGAGCCGGCGGAGGTGGCGGAGGCGGTGGAGTTCCTCTGTTCCCCCCGTGCCTCTGCCATCACCGGCACCGATCTGGTTGTGGATTGTGGTTGGATGACCGGGGCGTTATGGGCGGCATATGGAGGGCTTCGCCAACGGTAAACCCCGCAGGGCCATTTCAAAACGCCGCTACTGTGCCAGAACACAATGCGGCCATCGACAAAGAAATCGAAGAAAGGAGGATGATGCCTATAATAATATTCGCAATCATCAGGGTAAGATAAATGTGTCCGACAGCTATGTCGATGACAATATGCCCGTAGCGAAGAGCTGTTAGTTTTCGGCATGATAATGGGATTTTCGTATTATTTCAGTGGGAAATCAAGCTGCCATTGTCCGTGCTGCCGTGATTCCGCGCGGCCGACAGGTTCAGCTCGAAGACAGGAGCGAATAGAATGCTTGACCGCTTCGACACGCCGCGCGCCATGTTGCCCTTCGCCTTGGCCGCAGTGGCAAGCCTGATCCCCCTCCAGCTTGTGCATGGAGAACTGCTTACCCTTGCGATTTTTCTCCTGTTCGGCATCGGATGCGGCGGTTTGACCAGTCACACCTCATATTTCACGACACGCTATTTCGGCGTTAGAGCGGTTTTACCCTAACTGGAAACGGTATCCGGCATTTTGTATGAAAGCTTTGGTCTCGGCAACGGCGACGTGTTTCAAGGCGTCACCGATGGATCGCCAGAGGGCTGGTAGCGTTCTGGCGCCGACGCGTCGAAGGATTGCCTTCAGTTTTGAGAAGAACTGTTCGATCGGGTTGAGATCTGGACTGTAGGGCGGCAGATATCGCAGCTCGGCCCCCTTGGCGCTGATGGCTTCGGCCACGCCCATCAAGGTCGGGCTGACCACCACCTCGTGATGCAACGCCAACCAGCCGCAGATTTGCGCCAGCGTCAGGTCATTCTCGAACCCAGCAGCGCCGCCAGCGCTTCCCGGTGCGGGGCAAGCACCGATGCCAGATGGCTCCGCTGGGCGCGGGCACAGCACCCGCCCGTCTCACGCTCCCGCGAAGCAACCTTCGATAGGTAAGACGGACTCACGCCTCAACCACTCGATTCAAGTCAAAAAATCTCCGCTCTAATAGAGACGCGCGACGACGGATTTCGTTTCCATGAAGGCATCCAGTCCCATGGCGCCGCGTTCCCGGCCCCAGCCAGATTCCTTGTAGCCGCCGAAGGGCAGCCAAAAATCCTGCACGCTGTGGCAGTTGATCCAGAAGTTGCCTGACCGCACAGATCGGGCAATCGTGTGGGCCGCCTCCAGGGAGCGCGTATAGACCGCACCGGCCAGCCCATAGCGTGTCGCATTGGCCTGTTTGATCACCCAGTCCAGGTCATCGAAAGGCATGGCGGAAAGGACCGGGCCGAAAATCTCCTCCCGCATCACGTTGGCGTCCGCCGGGGCATGGGAAAGGATTGTCGGTTCGACAAAAAAGCCATCGCCGTCCCGGCGCCTGCCGCCCGTGGTGAGTTCCGCACCCTGAGCAATTCCGCTCTCGATATAGCCCAGGATCCGGTCGAGTTGCTTGCGGGAGATCACCGGCCCCATCTGTGTGCCATCGTCCAGCCCGTTGCCGACCACCATCTTTGATGCGGCATCCGAGACGGCGTGAATGAGCCGGTCATAGATCCGCCGGTGGGCGTAAAGCCGGGAGCCCGCGACGCAGGCCTGGCCGGAATTGGTCATGATTCCGGCCAGCACGGCGGGAACCGCCTTGTCCAGGTCTGCATCCTCCAGCACGATGACCGGCGACTTGCCGCCCAATTCCAGGGACAGTCGCTTGAAGTTGCCGGCCGCCGCCTGCACGATCTGGCGGCCGACGGCGGTCGATCCGGTGAAGCTGACCTTGTCGACATCATCATGAGCGGCCAGCGCCGCGCCGACCACACTGCCCAGGCCCGTCACGACATTCAGCACGCCCGGCGGAACCCCCACTTCCAGCGCGATGGCCGCCAGACGCAGACTGTTCAGGGACGTATCCTCCGCCGGCTTCAGGATGGCGGTGCAACCGGCGGCCAGAGCGGGAGCCACCTTGTGGCAGGCCATCATGAAGGGGCCGTTCCAGGGAACGATCAGCGCCGCCACGCCCATGGGCTCCTTCAGCGTGTAGCCGAAGAATGGGTCGCCTTGGGCCATCTCGCCCGTCTGGCCATGGATCTTGCCGACCCAGCCCGCGAAATAGCGGAACGCCTGCGCGCCATTGCCGATGGTGGCGCGGGCGACGGGCAGCGGCATGCCATTTTCCAACACCTCGTTGCGTGCCAGTTGTTCCAGTTCCGCTTCGATCCGGTCCGCGATGGCATGCAGGATACGGGCGCGCTGCGGGGCGGGCATTTTCAGCCAGCGCCTGTCCTCGAAGGCTTGGCGCGCGGCGCGCACGGCATCATCCACATCATCGGCATCCCCGGCGCTGACATCGCCGATGGTTGCCGCTGTCGCGGGGTTGATGCTGGGGAATGTCGCCTGGGATCGCGACGGTTTGAATTCACCATTGATCAGGATTGTCCGTGCGGGGCCGCTCTCGGGTGTCGGTGTTTCCAGGACCTTCATCGGGTCTCTCCTTGCGTCATCATCATCGTCATCGTGCGGGGGGGCAGGGGGCCGCGCCGTCGGTCAGACCCGGATGTTCCGGTTGTTGTGAAAGATGTTGCGGGGGTCGTAGCGCCGCTTCACGGCCTGCAACCGTTCGAAATGCGGGCCGAACGCATCGCGCACAGGCTGATCGCCTTCGTAACTGAGATAGTTGATATAGGTTTTTCGGCTGTTTACTGTCTTCAGCGCCTGCGATGTCGCCACGGCCCAGTCGATCCTGTCCTGCTGAGGATCGGCGCCCTGCCATGGAGCGACGATGTTGTAAAGGATGTGCCCAGGTTCCCGGATGAACGGGGTGCTGTCAGCGGGGACGCGGCACAGGGCCCCATGCAGATAGTGCAGAAGGCCGATCAGGCAGCCTTTCGGCCCGCCTTTGGCGATGATCGCCGCGAAGGCATCGATGACCGGATCGGTAATCCCGTCGAATTCGCCGCCGCGCAGGAACATGTTGTCGAAGTGCGTCGCACTGCCGGCGAAGGCCGCAAAGGCTTGCGGCCTGATCGTGTCCAGGATTGCGGGGCCAAATGCCCGTAACGTCCGCAGGACCAGTTCCCCTTCGGCGGGTTCCCCAGACCAGCAGAGCCGCACGATGGTGGTCGGGTCCGGCCCCAGGGTGAACAGGGTCCCCACCTCCAGCGCGTCTGGGCTTTGCGCCAGGAAATCGCGCAGGAAGCGGAGAAACCGGACGGGATCGGCCTTGAACCCGATATCGCCGGCCAGGACCTGCGGAAGGGCGTGCAGATTGTAGGTGAAGGCCGTGGCGACGCCGAAATTGCCGCCTCCGCCCCGCAACGCCCAGAAAAGATCGGCGTTGCGGCTGGCATCAGCCTGAAGCACCTGTCCATCGGCCGTCACCAGATCGACGGACAGAAGATTATCCACGGTGGCGCCGTAGACGCCGCTGACCCATCCCATGCCCCCACCCAGCGTCAGGCCGCCGACACCGACATTGGGATTCATGCCCAGCGAGGGGACAAGGCCATGCGGTGCGCCGGCATTCGTTAACGCCCCGGCCCGCGTGCCGGCGCCGACACGGGCGATCCGGCTGGCCGGGTCCAGATCGATGCCGGTCAGGCGCGACAGATCGATCAGCAGGCCCGTGCGGGTGGTCGAAGCGCCCAACAGATCGTGGCCGCCCGACCGTATCGAGATGTCCATGTCCTGCCGCTGCGCGAATTCGAGGGCATGGGCAATGTCGGCTGCATCATCGGGCTGCACGACAAGGGCGGGGAAGCGGTCTTCCACGGGGGTGGTGCCCTGGCCGCGCCGTGCGGCCGGGTATCCTGCATCCGACCGCGTGAACACGGGGCCCTTCACCAGACTGCGCAGCTTTTCCACCGGCGGGGTGGGCGCGGCCCCGGCCGTCGGTCCGGTCAGGACGGCGGCGGCCAGGGAACCGGCTCCGGCCATCAGGTTGCGCCTGTTGATCGGCAAAATTTCCTCCCGTTTTGTGTCATCGACCCCTCTCGGGCCGTTAATGTGATTATAGCATAAATTATGCTGGAACCGTTCATCCGGTCAGGCAGGCATCGACAATATCGGCCAGCAGCGCCGGTGCGGCGGAATAGGCGAAGTGCCCCTGACCGGGAATGGCGCGTGCCCGTATCGCGGGCAGCAGCGTGCGGAGTGCGATATCCGGCGATGAGGCATCGGGCAACACGAGGCTGTTCCCGCCGGTCAGCAGGGTGCAGGGGCCGGCGATGGCGTTCAGGTCACCGGGCTGCCAGGCAAGATCATCAAGCAGGCGCAATTCGTTGGGAAAGGCGCCGATGGTCTGACGGAAGCGTGCCCATAGCGGCCCGCCGAGCAGTCCGGCGACGGCCGCTGCCGACAGGCCCACGACATGGGCCAGGGCGTACTCCGTTGCACCATCCACGTCCCCGACGGACAGCAGGCGGCGGATATCAGGAATATGCCCGCGGCTGACCGGTCCGCGCGTGGAATGGCGTGGTTCATAGACGATCAGGGGGCCGGAAAAGCCGATGCGGGCCGCCAGCGCCAATGCGCAGCCGCCGCCGAAGCTGTGCCCCAGCAATGCCGTTCCCGGCCCCGCCAGACCAATCATGGCGGCCAGATCGGCCAGTTCCGCGTCGACGGCGAAATCGGGTGCGGCGGGGCTGCCGCCCCGTCCCCGCCGGTCATAGAGGAAGACGGTCCGCGTTTGCGCCATTCGTTCGGCAAATGGCAGCCAGTCCCGCGCCGTCGCGAAGGAACCATGGCAGACGACCAGCGGCGCGCCATCGCCCAGGCGCTGATAGGAAAGCACGGTCCCGTCGGTGGATGTGACGGTTCCACGATCGATGGGCGGTTTCTTTGGCAAATGCATAAGCGACCTCGAAACTCAAGGGGCGGACCCGATCAAAACGCCATGGGCGTCAGCGCCTCGGGATCGGGGATCAGGTGCTGTCCCCTGGCCAGCGTGGATGCGGCGCTGCCAGCTTCGCCTTCCTGACGGATCAGGGTGGCCAGAAGCCGGCGTGCGCGCAAGGGAGCGTCATCGACGCGCAGGGCGAATTTCGGCACCGACAGGCCGCTATCGTCCAGTTCCTTCTGCTGGCGTTCCACGATATCCTTGTCCTCATCGAAGGTCCGCTGATGGGCGGCGATGATCCTGTCCGTCAGTTCCGCGTCGTCCAGCCGGAAGTTCCGGTTGTGGGCCCAGAAATAATGGGTCGAGCGCTCCGTCTCCGGCGTCAGAAGATGCAGGACACGCGACACCAGCGTCTTGTCCAGGCCGGCGCCGACGGGCCGCACGCCGACATCGGTCATGTTGACCGCCGGCGCCGTCCAGATGGCAGTCTGCCATCGGTCGATCCGGTCGTCGCCGCCGCCGGCAAGAAGCTTGAAGAAGGGTGGGGGGGTGATGTCCGGCATCTCCCGGTGCGCCCGGATCACCTTGCCGTCCACGGTCACGCGCACGGGATAGTCGGCGATGCTTTCCTCCTCGCCATTGCCGATCGTCGCCTGGTGGATATAGGTCTCGTGGCTGAGGTCGAGAAGATTGTCGGACAGGAGCCGGTAATCACCCATTACATGCGTATAGCCGGTCGAACTTGTCCAGTGCGGCAGGGTTAGCCAGGGCAGGTCGGGCACCAGATCGGCATCGGCCAGAGCCTTGTCACCCATCCAGATCCAGACCAGACCGAACCGTTCCACCAATGGAAAGGCGGTGGCATTCGCATTGGGCGGGATACTGTCCTGGCCGGGAATGTGGACGCAGGTTCCGTCCGGCTTGAAGGCCATGCCGTGATAGCCGCAGCGGATGATATCCCCTGTGCGACGCCCGGCCGACAGCGGCACCAGCCGGTGCGGGCAGCGATCCAGCAGGGCCGCGGGATCGCCCGTGCCGGTGCGGTAGAGCAGCACTGGTTGGTCAAGGATACGGCGCGCCAGGAAATGACCGATTGGCAACTCATGCGGCCAGGCCGCGACGTACCAGCAATTCTTGAGGAACATGCTTCTTCCCTTTTCATTTCTTGATGCCTTCAGGCGCCGGGCCGGCAGTCACCGGCTTATTCCGCGCCTTCCTGGGCGATGTTGTTGGTCAGGATGCCGATGCCGTCGATCTCCACCTCGACCCGGTCGCCGGGCTGCATGAAGACCTGCGGGTTGCGCTTGACGCCCACGCCGCCCGGCGTGCCGGTCACGATGACGTCGCCGGGAGCCAGCAGGGTGAAGGTCGAGCAATATTCGATCAGCCTTCCGATGGGGAAGATCATGTCGGCCAGGGTGGCGCGCTGCATGACGGTGCCGTTGAGCCGCGTCTGGATCGTCTGTTCCCCTGGCGGGCCGAACATGTCAGGCGTCACCAGCCAGGGACCAAAGGCGCCGGTGCCCGGAAAATTCTTGCCCGGCGTGAACTGGATGGTGTGGGCCTGCCAGTCGCGGACCGATCCGTCATTGTAGCAGCTATACCCGGCGACATGGTCAAGGGCGGTGGCCCCCGGAATGCGGCGGCCGCCCTTGCCGATCACGATGGCCAGTTCCCCCTCGTAATCCAGCATCGCGGATTCGCGTGGGCGTAATATCGCGGAAAGATGGCCGGTCTGACTGTCGGCGAAGCGGGTGAAGATCGTGGGGTTCCCGACCACGGCGCGCCCCGTTTCGCGGCGGTGATCTTCATAATTGAGGCCGATGCACAAGATCTTTCCCGGATTCGGGATCAGCGGCAGGAAGGTGATGTCGGCCAGCGCGAACGCCGCGCCGTCCGTGGTGCGCAGCCCGTCCGCCGTCAGCGCCCCCGCTTCGATCGCGGCCTTCAGCGTGGGGTGGAGATGGTCCAGCGCCCGGACCCGGTCGCCATCGACCCATCCCCAGCGAGCTTTCCCGCCGGCGGAGAATGTAACGTAACGCACATGAACCTCCCGGATTTCTGCGGTGCGCGGTGCCGATATCGCGCCCTATTGCAATGATCTAATAAGTTATGCTAGCAAAGCATTATCGTGTCAAGCATACCTGGTGCCGAAGGCGCCATGAAGGAAAACGCGCCGCCCGATGGAAGGGTGGCCGCCACGGGAGAGCGATATGCAAATCGATGATCGAGAGATGGTTACGGTCGCATTGCCGGGGGCGGCCGCGCCGCTGCTGCGGGCTCACTTGGCCGCGGTCGCCCTGACATCCCCCGACCCGCAGGCACTGGCCGGCTTCTATCAGGATGCGCTGGGCTATGAGGGGCAATGGCTGGATGGGCACTGGACGGGGCGGCTGGGTGCGCGCCGGCTGATGATCGGTCCCGGTGCGGCCAATAACGTCGACCATACGATCTTTGCCGTGCCGTATGCGCAAGCCCTTTCGGATCTGCGTGGGCGGTTGGCATCAGCCGGTATCAGTGTTGTGGAGGCGCGGTCACAGGCATTGTCTGGTGCGGCCATCCGGTTCAGCGATCCGGACGGCAATGTGCTGCTGTTCGGTGTGGCCGATCCCGCTGAGGAAATCGACATGGCCGGGGCTGCTCGGTTGCAGCATATCGTCTTCGCCAGTGACGAAGCGCCGGCGATGGTCCGCTTCTATTGCGACATTGTCGGTTTCACCCCCTCCGACTATGTCAGGGATGAGGGGCAGGATCTGACGTCCGCCTTCCTGCGCTGCGGAGAGGAACATCACAGTCTGGCGGTGTTCCGGGCGCCCCGCAAGCGTCTGGACCATCTTTGCTATGACGTCACGACCTGGACAGATATCCGGGACTGGGCCGACCGTTTCGCCGCGCGCCATATCAAGCTGCGCTGGGGGCCGGGCCGGCATGGCCCCGGCAACAACCTGTTCCTGTTCATCAACGATCCCGACGGCAACTGGCTGGAATTCTCCACGGAACTGGAACAGGTGGTAGGGTCGCGCCCCGTCAAGACCTGGGTGCATGAGGAACGGACCCTCAACAGTTGGGGCTCCGCCTTCCTGCGGAGCTAGGTGATACCATGGACCAGCATTACGACGTGGTAATCGTCGGTGGCGGGCATGGCGGGGCGCAGGCGGCCGCATCCCTTCGCCAGAATAATTTCACCGGCACCGTGGCGGTGATATCGGAAGAGCCTGACCCGCCCTATGAACGGCCGCCGCTTTCCAAGGAATATCTGGCGCGGGAAAAGCCGTTCGAGCGCATCCTGATCAAGCCCGTGACCTATTGGGCGGACAGGGGGATCGAGATGATCCTGGGCGCCCGCGTGACGACCGTTGATCCCACGGCGCATCGCGTGACCACTGCCGCCGGGGCGGCAATCGGCTATGGCACCCTGATTTGGGCCACGGGTGGACGGCCCAGACGGCTGAGCTGTCCTGGGTACGATCTGGCGGGCATCCATACGGTGCGTAACCGGGCCGATGCCGACGGGCTGATGGCGGAACTGGACGGCGTGACGTGCGCCGTGGTGATCGGCGGCGGTTATATCGGGCTGGAGGCGGCCGCGGCGCTGGTCAAGGCGGGCAAGCAGGTCACGGTGCTGGAAGCCCTGCCACGGGTGCTGGCCAGGGTCGCGGGAGAACCGCTTTCGCGCTTCTATGAGGCGGAGCATCGCGCCCATGGCGTCGATATGCGGCTGGGTGCCGTGGTCGCCGGCATCAAGGGGCGTGACGGCAGGGTGTGCGGCGTGGAACTGGCCGATGGCCAGGTGATCGATTGCGGCATGGTGATCGTCGGCATCGGCATCATTCCCGCCGTCGAACCGCTGCTGGCGGCGGGTGCCGTGGGCAGCAACGGCGTCGATGTCGATGAATATAGCCGGACCAGCCTGCCCGACATCTATGCCGTGGGTGACTGCGCCGCGCATGGCAACCCGTTCGCGGACGGTGCGCCCATCCGGCTTGAATCCGTGCAGAACGCCAATGACCAGGCCCTGGTGGCGGTCAGGTCGATCATCGGTGCGCCCGCCCCCTATCACGCCGTGCCCTGGTTCTGGTCGAACCAGTATGATCTGAAGCTGCAGACCGTCGGGCTTTCGGCCGGCCATGACACGGCCCTGCTGCGCGGTGATCCCGCGAAGCGCGCCTTCAGCATCGTCTATCTGAAGCGTGGGCGTGTCGTGGCTATCGATTGCGTGAACAAGGTCGCCGATTATGTCCAGGGCCGCGCCCTGGTGGCCGCCGGCATGGCCATACCGGAGGAATTGCTGGTGGACGACACCCGGCCGCTCAAGCTGCTGGTGGCGGAGTTTGCCGATTGAGCACCTGTATCCAAGACCAAATCCAGAGGAGGAATGATGACCCTGACTGTGATCGACCGGAATGGAACCGAACGGACCGTCACCGCCGAGCCCGGCATGAGTGTGATGGAAATCCTGCGGGAGCAGGGGTTCGATGACCTGCAGGCCCTGTGCGGCGGCTGCTGTTCCTGCGCCACCTGCCATGTCTATGTTGACGGTAGTGCCGCCGTTGGCCTGCCGCCGGTCGGGCCGGACGAGAACGACCTGCTGGACAGCAGTGCGTACCGCACCGATGCCTCACGCCTTTCCTGCCAGTTGCGCTATACGCCGGCGCTGGAAGGGCTGACCATCACCATTGCGCCGGAGGATTGATCCGGCGAAACGGCGGTGACCGGCCCGTTTCTCAGGCCGGTTTCACCGCTGCCGGTTCAGCTCCGCCGGTTCAGCTCTGCGATGCGATGAGCTTGCCGATATTTTCATAGGACCGTTCCAGCAGATCCCGGAACAGGTTCTTTTCCTGTTCGGAGAAGCCGTCGATGACAGCCGACTGGAATTTCTTGCGCATCTTTTCCACCGACCGGGCGATCTTCTTGCCCTCGTCAGTCAGGCAGACAAGCGCCTTGCGCCGGTCGTCGGGGTCCTTCTCCCGGATCACCAGGCCCGCCCGCTCCAGGGCGTCGATGGCCTTGCCGATGGCGGCATCCTTGAGGTTCAGGCGGGTGCCCAGTTCGCGCTGCGACATGCCATCCTCCACCCGCAGGACGGTCAGCGGATACCAGGCGCTCAAGGTGAGGCCCACCGGCTCCAGCATCAGTTCGATGGCATAAATCTCCCGCATCCGGATCATGCGGATAAGGTAGTCGATCTCGCCCTTGAACAAAGGGTCGAGTATCGTTTCCAGTTCCTTGTAATCATGAGGTTCGCGGAAATTTCCGCCCTTCTCGGCTTTCTTTTGAGCGGCCATGAATTTCCCCGAGTCCTTTGTCTGACGGATAACCTGTCGCGTCGGGGCCTGCCCCCGAACATCCTGTTCATTTCATTGGAGTTCAATACACTTCAAAGCCCCGGACCAGGCTATCCACCACCCTGTTGCAAGGGGCAAGGTAGCATATCGCCGCGCGCTTCCTCCAGCGGTTCCGGGGTGCGGACTTCACGCCATCCGCCCGTCCGGTGCCCCACCCGGCAGCAGGCGGGGTGGCAGCGGATAATCGTTGGCGTTGCGTACCCATCGCGCCTTCAGCGCGAAATCATCGCGGGGTGGTGCGAAGATATCGACCAGCCGGGCATCGGCGCCGTGCCAGCCTGTCGTGTGGATCATCCGGGGCGGGATGACGACCAGGGAGCAGCCCGCACAATCCAGATGTTCATCCGCACGCCACTGGCTCCGGTCTGCCCCCCAGGGCGTGCGCAGGTGATGAGTGAAATCGCCATCCAGGGTCAACGACCCCTGTTCGAAATCGGCGTGATCATGCGGGCTCAGCCGTGCCGGGTCCCGCGCGGCTGTCGATGGCTGGAAAATATTCACCATCAGGTTGGTAGACCGGAAGATGCGGCCGAACCCGACATCTTCCATGTGATCACGCAAGCGGTAGACGCGCAGGCCGAACCCGTCCGGCGGTGCGGGCCAGCTTTCCAGCGGGGCGACATCCGGAACATCCCCGGCATAGGCAGCGGCGTTTGCCGCACGGTCGCGCAGGAAGGTGGCGTTGCCGGAAAGGATGCGCACGATCAGGCCGGGGCCATGCGCCGTGATGCGGGTGGTACCGGGGGGAAGAATGGCCAGCGCCTCTTCCCCGATCCCCCGGGTCACGGCGCCCGTGTCGACCGTTACCGGGACCGCCGGTGACAGCAGCAGCATCGATTCATCGGGAATATCCGGCTGGACGACCTGTGCATCTTCCGCCACGCGGCTGACCGCGACGACAAAATTCGCGCCCCGCGCAATCCAGGTCGGAGTTCCGTCCGCCTCCAGGATTTGCGGGGGGCCGGCGCAGAACTGCACGAAGCTGGCGGGGCGGCAATGGGTGCCGAGTGTGAGCCGGCGGTTGTCGCCGAAGGTTCCGTCTGTGGAACTCATGGTGCCACCTCCTGTCGGGGCAGGGATTGAAAAGCGTGGAGCTGCTGGGTGGCGGCTTTGCGCAGGAACCCCTGATCGGAACCGATGACCAGGGCGCTGACACCAAGATCAAAAAGCCAGGCCCCCGCCTCGACATTTGGGGCCGTCGCCATCAGGGCCCGACCGTGGCGTTGCGCGGTCCGGCAAATCTCTGCCGCCGCGCGCCGCAGGGCAGGCGCTTCGGCAGAACTCTCTCCCATGGCGACGGCAAGGTCGCCCAGCCCCAGGAACAGCGCATCCACGCCCTGGACGGCGACGATGGCCTCCAGGTTCCGGAGTGCGTCGGGATGTTCGATCATGATGGTCACGGATGCGGTCGCGTCGGCCCGGGCGACATGGTCGGCCAGACCCAGCGCCCCGTACCGCCCGGCCCTTGGCGAGGGTGAGAACCCCCGGCTGCCGCCGGCGTAGCGCGCGGCGGCGACGGCAGCCTTGGCCTGTTCGCTCGAATTCACATGCGGCACGACCACGCCCGCCGCCCCCATGTCGAGGGCGGCGAGGATCGAAGCGGGACTGGAAACCCGCACCAGCCCGGCGATCCCGCCGGCCCGGGCTGCCAGCATCAGCAGGTCGATGGCGGCGCGGTCGAAGGGACCATGTTCCTCATCGATGAGGACGAAGTCAAAGCCGAGATCGCCCAGGATTTCAGTCGCGTGACCGCTTGGCGTCTTGATAAAGCTGCCTGCAAGACGCGCGCGATCCCGCAGGCGCCGCCGGAATCCGTCGGCACTGGTGGATGTCATGGGGGTTCCCCTGTCGAGACTTGAAAGAAATTGACCATAGGCCAGGGCTCGCCTGCGGCTCGACCTGACCTATGCTTCCTTAAAAGAACGTCGTCAGGTTCTTGAACAGCATCTTGCTCTGATCCAGGAAGATGGATCGTTTCAGGATGCGGAAACCGTCGCCAACCGGCCGCAGGATGTCGGTGCGCTTGCCGACGAACAGCCGCACCTCTTCCTCCCGCCGGTTCACATAGAGCAGGAAGCGGCACTTGACGGTGATTTGCGTTTCCGTCACGGCGGCGACGCGGATATTGGTGGTCATGTGGGTGGAGCGTGAGAGGGGCTCTTCCGCCCAATGGTCGCCGCCCTGAATCTGGCGGATGCGCTGCAACAAGGTCTGCTTGCCCTCATCGAACCAGGCCGCATCCAGATGCGCACGGCTATATTCGTCCTGCGGCCGGTTGAATTCGAAATTCCGCACCAGCGGCATCCAGTAGTGGATGTCGTCATCCAGCAGGTCCAGCCAGCGGTCGAACTGGCGCTCGTCCAGCAGTTCGGCTTCATAGGCCAGGAAATCCTCCACACGGACCTTCAGTTCGGGGTGGAAGGGCAGGGCGATGGCTTCTTGCGTCTCGGTCGTCATTCTGCGGCTGCCTCCCGGCGGAAAGGCCGGGGCTGGCCCGTCATCATCTCCGACCAGCGGTCATAAAAAATGCGCTGGGCATGTTCGGAAACACCCTCATCGACCAGGGCGCCGGCGCCGATCCAGGGTTCGGGCCAGGCCCATTTCGCCTCGCCGCCCAGGCGGAGCTGGTAATTCATGGGCAGGCGCCGGGCCAGGACGCTTTCGGCACCCACCTGGGCCGATCCCCAATTCTCGAAATCATCCTGTTCCACCATGCCGGCCGGGCCGGTATAGCGCAGCAGGTAGTTGCGCATTACATCCTTGACTACCTGCGGCGCGTTCTTCGGCACGAAAACCCATTTCCAGACCTCCGTCCGGCCCGGTGCGCGCGGGATCCAGGTGGTGACCGATGTCCGGTTGGCGGCGTTATAGACGAAGTTCGGGAAGACCACGCCGCCCCGGTTCAACAGCCGCTCCCGCTCCCCAACCCGCTTCTGGCGGGCGTAATGGGCGTCGCGGAAATATTCATCAACCTCCGGATTGGCGCCCCATTGCGAGAAATATTCGCGCATCGCGTGTTCATACAGGTTTCCACGCACGGCGTGGCCGCCGGCCGGGAAGGTGATGTTCAGCATGCGGAACTTGTTCTTGTCGGCGTCCCAGGTGTGGCGGCCGCGCAGGCCCGTCAGCGCCAGACCGACCCGCTGTACGGATTTATGGCTGACATCATGGTAGAGATCACCGGCCGCGTTTTCGGCGCCGAATTTCCAGTTGCTGGGTATCTCGCATTTCAGGATGCCGTCGATCACCTCCAACCCGTCATCCTCGCCATCCGGGCCCATCATGAATTCGCGCAGCCACCAACCCATATCGCCCAGGAAGGCCTCGAAAGAGGGGGCTGCCTCGTCGAACGTCGCCCAGATGGAGCCGTAGTAGCGCGCCACCCGTGCCCGGATCAGGCCCCAGCGCGAGCGTTCCAGCTTGCCACCATAGCCTTCCGTGTTCAGCGGGACGCCCGAAAGCTCACCATTATTGGAGAAGGTCCAACCATGATAGGGGCAGGTGAAGCGCTTGGCGTTGCCCTTGTCATACCGGCAGACCGGCATGCCGCGATGGGTGCAGAGGTTCAGAAGGACATTGACCTCGCCCGACTGGTCGCGTGTGACCACAACCGGTTCCCGCCCGGCCTGCGACAGGAAGTAATCGCCATTATTGGGGATCTGGCTTTCATGACCGACGAAAAGCCAGGACTTCCTGAAGACCGTTTCCATCTCCTTCTCGTAGATCTGCTGATCGGAGAAGATGGCGCGATCCACCAGCCCGGCCCTGGTATCGACCAGGCCGCTCCCTAAGGTGTCGTGATTCATTATTTGTCCTTTCCTGGGCAATCGGTGCCGCACGCGATGTCGGAATCCGTGTTGCACCGCTGACATAAGTTATGCTAGCAGAATATTTATTGTCAAGCCCGGTCGATCGAACCTTTGACCGGGTAGGGACCGCGGGTCCGCCAGCAGCCGGACCCCTTCAAAATCATGCAAGATGCAGGGGAGACGAGATGCCAATCATCATGGGGGCTGGCGTCGGCTATTCGCCGCTTCTTTACCGCCCGCGCGCGCAGTGGGAGGCGGTCTTCCGCTTTCTGCGGAAGGATGCAATCCAGCCCAAACGTTCCGGGACCGAGGATGCTTCGGTGCTCGACGGGTACGAGGCCCGGATTTCGCAAGGGTTCTCGGCTTTACGCCAGGCCATCGCCGGGGCCGGGCTGGACGCGTTGATCCTGATCACCGCCGATCGCGGCAGCCAGTTCGACAGTTCCCATGTTCCCCAGATCCATGTGCAGGTGGGGGGAGAGGTGTGGGGCGACCCGGCCATCGCAGCGCTGGGCGAGGCGCCGCAGCGGCACGTGTTCGCGTGCGAGGAGACGGTCGGCGATATCCTGGCGGAAGAACTGGTCCGGGACGGTTTCGACATCGCGGAGGCGCGCCGCGCCTTCAAACCCGTGGGCCATCCCGGCCAGGGGGCGACGCCGGCCCTGATCGAGGCGGCCACGCGGCTGGCGGGCGAGCTGCCCATCGTCCCGATCAGCATCAATTGCCATGTCGCCCCCGTCATGACCGGGGTCCGCATCCACCGGCTGGGCCAGGCGCTGGCGCGGGCAGCGACATTGACCGACAAGCGTCTGGGCCTACTGGTCAGCGGCGGGCTTTCCGGTGATCCGCAGGGCGACATGGCCGGCTGGGTTGATGATGTCTTTGACAAATGGGTGCTGGCGCGCCTGCAACGGGGCCGGTCGGCGGATCTTGTCCGGGTGTGGGATGTGCCGTCGCGCAATCTGCTGGCCGGCACGACCGAGGTCCGGCTGTGGACGGCCGCCGCTGCTGCCCTGGATCAGGCCGGCTGTCCTGCCCGTGTCCATGATTACATGCCCATCCACCATGCGGCGGCCGGCGTCGCCTTCGTCACCTGGGAGAATTGATCATGCCGCTTGTCACGGGGATGGCGTCGTCCCACTCCCCGATCATTTTCCAGGAGACCTATGAAGGCTGGATGCGCTGGTTCCGGCTGATCAGTGCCGAAA
>NZ_JAGOGJ010000029.1 GCF_017996735.1 Niveispirillum sp. | reverse complement strand
TCTTCTGCAAACTCAAGGAGTTCAAGCGCATCGCCATGAGAGCTTGCAAAACAGACAAAAGCTTTGAAGCCATGATCTATCTCGCCGCTGCTGTCATCAATTCGCGCTGAATCCCCACAGACCCTAGCCGACGGCCATTCGCAGCAGCCCGAACGCAGCTCCCGCCAGCACCAGCCAGTGCACCGCCAGCTTGAAACGCAACATGGCAATAAGGGCGATGGCGGCGACCAGCAGAGCAACCCAATCCACCCGCCCGCCGGGCAGGATCACCGCTTCTCCCAGCACCACACCCAAATTCAGGATGACGCCGACCACCGCCGCCGTGATGGCGGCCAGGGCCCCCGCCGCCGCGCGGTTATGGATCAGTGCCTCGACATAGGGGGCACCGGCGAAGATGAAAAAGAAGCAGGGCAGGAAGGTGACATAGGTGGTCAGGACCGCCCCGGTTATTCCCGCCGCCAGCGGTGACAGGCCGCCCGGATGGTTCCAGCCGGCAAAGAAGCCGACATATTGCGTGACCAGGATCAACGGCCCCGGCGTGCTTTCGGCCAGGGCCAGACCGTTCACCATGTCGGCCGGGGTCAGCCAGTGATAGGTCTCCACCGCCCGTTCCGCGATGAAGGGCAACACGGCATAGGCGCCACCGAAGGTGACGAAGGCCGAGGTGGTGAACAGGTCGGCGATATCGGCCCAGGGCTGTCGGCCCAGCAACAGCACGATGGCGACGACCGGTACCAGCAGCAGGGCCGCAAACAGCAATGACAGCCGCAGCAGGCGTTTGGCGCTGCGGTCAGCGGGGCGATCATCGGGCACAAAATCGTCCGTCACACCATGCCCTGCCGGGGCGAATAGCGGTTTGCCGGCCTTTGCCGCCAGATACCCGATCAGGGCGGCACCGGCGATCAGTACGGGGAAGGGCAGGTGTCCCAGATACAGGCCCAGAAAGGCGATCAGCGCCAACATCAACGGAGCCGGCCCTTTCAGGGTACGCCTTCCCAGGCGCCAGACCGACGCGGCGATGATGGCGATGACGACCGGCTTTACCCCGTCGAACAGGGCCGCGACCCAGGCCAGATCCCCATGTTCCGCCGCCAGCCAGGACAGGCCCAGCAGTACCAGCGCCCCCGGCAGCACAAACAGCCCGCCCGCCACCAGCCCACCCGGCGTGCCATGCAGGCGCCAGCCGACATAGGTTGCGAGCTGTTGTGCCTCCGGCCCCGGCAGCAGCATGGCGAAGTTCAGTCCGTGCAGGAATCGCGTGTTGTCGATCCAGCGCCGCTTGTCCACCAGTTCCTGCTGCATCAATGCGATCTGCCCCGCCGGGCCGCCAAAACTGACACAGCCCAGCCAGAACCAGAATCGCAAAGCTTCCCCGAAACCGGGCATGTCGCACTCCCCCTGCCATCGGCGTCGATGCTGCGGGGAAGGGAAGGCGGATGCAACCTTGTCCTTATGACAAGACAATGAATGCACAGCCGCGGCCGTTGCGTCAGGAAGGAAGGGTTGCTGCCAGGACCCGACGACGATGTACAATCCGACGCATTTCAAGATGGAGGAGGGTGAAGTGCTCACCCTTCTGGAAACCATGTCCTTTGCCACGCTGGTCAGTTTGGGTGAGGGGGGACTGTTGTCCACGCCGCTGCCCCTGCTGCTGGACCGGTCGGCTGGGGGGACACGTCTGATCGGCCATGTGGCCCGCGCCAATCCGCATTGGAAGCGGTTTGATCCCGCCGTGCCGTCGCTGGCCATCTTTCAGGGCGCTGATGGCTATGTCACGCCCGCCTGGTACGCGGAGAAGCAGAAGACGGGCAAGGTCGTGCCCACCTGGAATTATGTCACCATCCATGCCCATGGACGGCTGGAGGTGGTGGAGGACGCGGCCGGGCTGTTGGACATCGTCACCCGCCTGACCGACCGGCATGAGACGGGGCGGGAACGGGCGTGGCAGGTGGCCGATGCGCCCGCCGACTATATCGCCGCCATGTTGCGCGGCATTGTCGGCGTCGTGCTGCATGTGGACAGGCTGGAGGGCAAGGCCAAGCTGTCCCAGAACAAGGATGAGGTTGACCGCGCCGCCATCCGCGCCGGAATGGCGGACGTCCTGACCATCCCCTAAACCCGGCTCATGAAGCCCAGACGCACCGCCAAACCCAGGAACACGGTACCGGAGAGATAATTCAGCACCTTGGCCGCCATCCGGTTGCGGGCCAGATGCCGGCCCAGACCGCCCGCACCCGCGCCCACGGCGGCATTCACGATGGTGCCGGAAATGTTCATCATGGTTCCCAGGACCAGTGCCTGCACCACGACGCTGCCGCGCGCGGGATCGATGAATTGTGGCAGGAAGGCCAGGAAGAAGATGGCCACCTTGGGGTTCAGCATGTTGGTGACGGCGCCGCGCAGGAAGATGCGGCCGATGTCCTTCTGCGTCACCTTCGTGCCGTCGGCGACCGGGGGCGCGGCGCGGAAGGTGTTCCAGGCCAGCCAGACCAGATAGGCCGCCCCCGTCCAGCGCACGATCTCAAACAACAGGGGAGAGGCCATCAGCAACCCGGCCAGCCCGAAGGCCGCAGCCGCCGTATGCACCATGGCCCCGCAGGCCACCCCCAGGGAGGCCGCGATACCCGCCTTCGGTCCGCGATGCGCCCCGCTGCCCAGGCAGAACAGCATGTCCGGGCCGGGCGTGAGATTCAGCGCCAGGGCGGCGGCCATGAACATCAGCAATGTTTCAATGGGGAAGGCGGGCATGGGCAGGGCACTCCATAACCGTGGAAGCACCCATGCTGCCGCCGGTGACGGCCTTACGCCACCACGATTTCTTCAGCCCTGTATCCCTGAATATAGAGCAGGGCCGTCAGGTCGCCATGGTCGATACGGGCTCGGGCCTGGGCGGCGACGCTGGGCTTGGCGTGATAGGCAACGCCGATGCCGGCCGCCATCAGCATGGGCAGGTCGTTGGCGCCATCACCTACGGTGATGCTGGCTGCCACCGGCACACGCTTGGCGGCGGTGATGCGGATCAGGGCCTGATGCTTGGCATCCTTGTCCAGGATCGGTTCAAACACGGTCCCGGCCAGCTTGCCATCCTCGACAACCAGGTCATTGGCCTGATCCTCGTCAAAGCCCAGCGTTTCGCGCACATGGGCCGTGAAGGTCTTGAACCCGCCCGACACCAGGGCGCAGTAGACGCCATGCTTCTTCAGCGTCGCGATCAGGGTGGCTGCCCCCGGCATATAGGTGATGCGGCCGATCATCTGGGTCAGCACACCGGCATCCAGTCCCGCCAGCAGCGCTACGCGTTCACGCAATGCTCCCTTGAAGTCGATCTCGCCATTCATGGCGCGATGGGTGATGGCGGCGATGCGCTCGCGCGCACCGACCAGATCGCCCAGCTCGTCCAGCATCTCCTGCTGGATGATGGTCGATTCCATATCGGCGACCAGCACCGACTTGCGCCGACCCTCAACAGGCTGGGCCACGATATCCACCGGCTTGCCCGCCAGCGCCTTGGCCACGGCGGCCTGCGCCTGATCGTCATTCAGCCCGTCAAAGCCGATATCGCAGGCAATGCCCGGCACCAGCCAGTCTGCCGGCGCCGTCTGCGCCCCCAGATTGGCCAGGGCCGCACGCGCGGTCTTGGCGACGGCATCATCCATCTTGAAGGCGGCCGGATCGGCGATCAGGGTCAAGACTTGGCGCAGCATCGTAGGTCCCGTCCATAGGAGGTGGTCGATTGCCGCCCTTATCGCCGCTGGCGGGCGGGAGTGCAATGGGGCGCGGCGGGGGGCGGGGATGCTTCCCTGCCGATACCCGGGGACGTCGATCTTTAAGGCGTTATCGGGATAGTTGTCGGTGGCATGGTTTCTAAATTTTGATATTAATAGTTTAGATTCTCAAATGAGGTGAGGCATGTCGGGTAAGATGTTTCGTTCCTTCGTCGCCCCGGCATTGGCGATTTTGTGTGTGATGTTAACTGGTGGCTGTATCTCGACTGGTGCCGGTTATGGCTTCACCCTGGCACCCGATGACAAGGAAAAGGCCCTTGTTCTGGTGGGTATCCGCAATGATGCCGATCATATGGGGGAGCCCGCTGTCGCGTTGAATTTCGCACCTGTCGATGAAAATTCAAAAGCCCAGTATCTGCAAATGCGAAACTATACCTCCCTTAAGGATATCAGGGAAAAGAAAAGGACTTTTCTAAGTTCCGAAATTTATCCGGGACAATATTTTATTCAATACTTTGTCTTTGGGATTCCCGGTCAAACGTCGACAACATTTGTTTGTTCGGAGGTCACGATCGTATTTAATATTGAAGCTGGTAAGGTCAACTATCTGGGCGATTTTACACTTCTGTACAACAAGAGAAAGACCTATCTCCAGAACGCGACCCTGGACAAGGATGCCAAGGTGCTATCGGCTGCTACATTCAACGGCTTCTCGCTGAATTATGATGAGCCCAGCGCACGGGTGGAGCTTGCCAACTATGGCAAGGTCACTGCGCCAATGGTTCGTGTGGCTGCTAGGTCCGCCTTGGCGGAATTGCGGACTGAGAAGGCAGGCTCCAGCGACGAAAAACAGCAGAACTGCATCTTGAGACAGTAGTCACACTTGAAGCCAAGGGCATGGCCCAGGTCAACCTGGCTCGGCAATGGTAAACCCTGTCGCTGCCATCGGCGCGGGCGGTCCATGGTCTGCTTGCCAAGCTTTGGGGCAGGGGGTAACACCAGCCCATGAGCCAGTACCGCGCCCAACCCGACATTACCGCCCCCCGCCCCGTCCTCATCATGGGCGGCCCCACGGCCTCCGGCAAGTCCGGGCTGGCGCTTGCGTTTGCCAAGCGTGCCAACGGCGTGGTGATCAATGCTGACTCTATGCAGGTCTATGCCGATCTGCGCATCGTCACCGCGCGCCCGTCGGCGGCGGACGAGGCCGAGGCGCCGCACACTCTATATGGTGTCGTGCCCGCGTCGGTGCGGATGAGTGCGGCGCGCTGGCGGGAACTGGCGCTGGCGGAGATCGATAGGGCGCATGCGGCGGGGCTTTTGCCCATCGTGGTGGGCGGGACCGGCCTTTACCTGCGCTCCCTGATGCAGGGCCTGTCCGACATCCCCGACATTCCGGTATCCGTGCGTCAGGCCGCCATGGATTTGCAGGCGGAGATCGGCAGTCCCGGCCTGCATGCGCGGCTGGCGGCAATCGACCCCGCCACCGCATCCCGTCTGCACCCTACCGACAGCCAGCGCCTGATCCGCGCCTGGGAAGTGATCCAGGCCACGGGAAGGTCGATCAGCGATTGGCAGGCCGCCCCGCCCACGGACGTGCCCACACACCTGTCCTTCACCACCCTGGTGGTCGAACCGCCGCGCCCGCACCTTTACGCACAATGTGATCGCCGATTCCTGGTCATGCTGGCGCAAGGGGCGGAGCAGGAGGTGGCGGCCCTGATGGCGCAAAATCTTGATCCTGTCCTGCCGGCATGCAAGGCGCTGGGCGTGCCGGAGATTGCCGCCATCCTGTCCGGTGCCCTGGATCGTGAAACCGCGATTACCAAGGCACAGCAGTTGACGCGCAATTATGCCAAGCGCCAATTGACATGGTTCCGCAACCAGATGCCTACCGCAGTGCGGTTGGATTCGACGGAACTTGCATCCGAAGGGGTGTTCGCGAAATTTTATGACCGTATCATGACAGGCATGACTAAGAACATTGCCAAAACCGGTTGACCATCTTTCCGGTTCCGTCTAGGGTGCCGCCACGTCGCCCTTCGCCCCTGCGAAAGGCGGCGTTTTTCAACCCCGTTGGAACTGTTTGAAAGCGTCTGCCATGTCTTCGGGAACCATCCTCTCCGGTGCGGAAATCGTCATCAAGGCCCTTCGGGACCAAGGTGTAGATACGATCTTCGGGTATCCGGGCGGAGCGGTACTACCCATCTATGACGCGCTGTTCAAGCAGAACCAGATCAAGCATATCCTGGTTCGCCATGAACAGGCCGCCGTCCATGCGGCGGAAGGCTATGCACGCTCTTCCGGCAAGGTCGGTGTCGTGCTGGTCACGTCCGGCCCCGGCGCCACCAATGCCGTTACCGGCCTGGTTGATGCGCTGATGGACAGCATCCCCATCGTCTGCCTGACGGGTCAGGTGCCCACGCACCTGATCGGTAATGACGCGTTCCAGGAATGCGACACGACCGGCATCACGCGGCCCGCGACCAAGCACAATTATCTGGTCAAGGACGTCAACAATCTGGCCCGCACGCTGCACGAGGCGTTCTATGTGGCCAAGAATGGCCGTCCGGGTCCCGTCGTCATCGACATCCCCAAGGATGTGCAGTTTGCCGACGGTGTCTATCGCACGCCGGGCGAAAGCCAGCCCAAGTCCTATCGTCCGCAGGTGAAGCCCGACCTCAACAAGGTTGAGGAAGCGGTGGAGATGCTGGCCAATGCCAAGCGCCCTATCTTCTATGTCGGTGGCGGCGTCATCAACGCGGGCCCGGTCGCCAGCCAGTTGCTGACGCAACTTGTGCGCATGACGGGTTATCCCTGCACCACCACCCTGATGGGTCTGGGCGCCTATCCCGCGCATGATCAGCAGTGGCTGGGCATGCTGGGCATGCACGGCACCTACGAGGCCAATCTGGCCATGCATGGCTGCGATCTGATGATCTGCGTTGGCGCCCGGTTCGATGACCGCGTGACCGGCAAGGTCAGCGAATTCAGCCCCGGATCGAAGAAGATCCACATCGATATCGACCCGTCGAACATCAACAAGAATGTCCGAGTGGACCTGCCCATCGTCGGCGACGCGGCCTATGTCCTTGAAGACATGATCCGCATCTGGAAGGCGCGCAACAAGCGGGCCGATCAGGCGGCGCTGAAGTCCTGGTGGGATCAGATCGCCGTCTGGCGGTCCAAGGACTGCCTGAAGTACGAGAAGACCGACAAGGTCATCAAGCCGCAATATGCGCTGGAACGCCTGCGCGCCGCCGTGGCCGGCCGCGACGATGTGTTCATCTCCACCGAGGTGGGCCAGCATCAGATGTGGGCGGCGCAGTTCCTGCCCTTCAACAAGCCGAACCGCTGGCTGACCTCGGGCGGGTTGGGCACCATGGGCTATGGCCTGCCCGCCGCCATCGGTGCCCAGATCGCCAATCCCGGCGCGCTCTGCATCGATGTCGCCGGTGAGGCATCGATCCAGATGAACATCCAGGAAATGTCCACGGCCCTGCAATACCGCCTGCCGGTCAAGGTGTTCATCCTGAACAATCAGTGGATGGGCATGGTCCGGCAGTGGCAGGAACTGCTGCACGGCTCGCGCTATTCCGAAAGCTATTCGGAGGCGCTGCCCGACTTCGTGAAGCTGGCCGATGCCTTCGGCGGCGTGGGCCTGCGCGCCACCAAGGTTTCGGAAGTGGACGATGTTATCGCGGAGATGATCGCCACGCCGCGCGCCGTGATCGTCGATATGTGCGTGGATCAGAAGGAAAATTGCTTCCCCATGATCCCCGGCGGCAAGGCGCATAACGAGATGCTGCTGGGCCCGGCAGACAAGGTGGCCGAGGCCACGCCGGAGGAGGGGATGGTGCTGGTGTAAACCGGCCCCCCCGTACCCCTCGCCCGACCAAGACCTGATTTTCCGGAGCCTCGCCCCGTGACCCAAGATACGACCATCCGCCGCCACACCATCTCCGTTCTCGTCGATAACGAGCCGGGCGTGCTGGCGCGTGTCATCGGCCTGTTTTCCGGCCGTGGCTATAATATCGAAAGCCTGACCGTGGCGGAGATTGATGCCAGCGACAACCTGTCCCGCATCACCGTCGTCACGTCGGGCACGCCCATGATCATCGAACAGATCAAGGTGCAGCTTGACCGTCTGGTGCCTGTGCACAAGGTCAAGGACCTGACCCTGGAAGGCCCGTTCATCGAGCGGGAGATGGCCCTGGTCAAGGTCGTGGCCAATGGCGAGAAGCGTGTGGAGTCCCTGCGCATCGGCGATGTGTTCAAGGCCCGCGTGGTGGACGCCACCATCAACAGCTTTGTGTTCGAACTCACCGGCACCGCCGATGATCTGGACCGCTTCATCGACCTGATGCAGCAACTGGGCGAGGTCGATATCAGCCGCACGGGCGCTGCCGCCCTGTCGCGCGGCACCTCGACCCTGTAAACACCATAACCCGAAATGCCGGAACCCCGTGCCGGGGTCCGGACCTGACCACAGCAGTGCAGAACGAAGGAACATTCCCATGCGCGTCTATTACGATCGCGACGCCGACGTCAACCTGATCAAGGGCAAGAAGGTCGCCATCGTCGGCTATGGCAGCCAGGGCCATGCCCACGCCCAGAATCTGCGCGACAGCGGCGTAACCGACGTGATCATCGCGCTGAAGGCCAATTCGCCGACCCGCGCCAAGGCCGAAGCCGCCGGCTTCACCTGCGTCACCCCGGCCGAGGCTGCCGCCACCGCCGACGTGATCATGATCCTGACGCCGGACGAGCATCAGGCTGACCTGTACAATTATGAGATCGGCCCGAACCTGAAGCAGGGTTCCGCCATTGCCTTCGCCCACGGCCTGAACGTGCATTTCCGCCTGATCGAGCCGCGCCCGGACACGGACGTGTTCATGATCGCGCCGAAGGGCCCGGGCCACACGGTGCGCGGCGAATATAAGAAGGGCGGCGGCGTTCCCTGCCTGGTCGCCGTTCACCAGAATGCTTCCGGCAATGCCTTCGACGTTGCGCTGTCCTATGCCTCCGCCGTTGGTGGTGGCCGTTCGGGCATCATCGAGACCACCTTCAAGGAAGAGTGCGAGACCGACCTGTTCGGTGAGCAGGTGGTGCTGTGCGGCGGCCTGACCAAGCTGATCCAGTCGGGCTTTGAGACGCTGGTCGAAGCCGGCTATGCCCCGGAAATGGCTTATTTCGAGTGCCTGCACGAAGTGAAGCTGATCGTGGACCTGATCTACGAAGGCGGCATCGCGAACATGCGCTACTCCATCTCCAACACGGCCGAATATGGTGACTATGTCACCGGTCCGCGCATCGTGACGGATGAGACCAAGGCCGAGATGAAGCGCGTTCTGGCTGACATTCAGTCGGGCCGCTTCGTGCGTGACTGGATGCTGGAAAACAAGGCCGGCACCCCGTCCTTCAAGGCCACCCGCCGCATCGAGGCTGAGCATCCGATTGAGGAAGTGGGCGCCAAGCTGCGCGCCATGATGCCCTGGATCTCCGCCAACAAGCTGGTGGACAAGTCCAAGAACTAAGCTTTTCCAATGGCTTGGTTGTGAGTGATGCCGCCCGGTGGAGTGATCCGCCGGGCGGCTTTGTTTAGGCGATTATCACTAAAGATACATTTTTAGCTTCTTGCCCGTAGGACGCGAGTGGCTTACCTTTTATTCGGATCAAAATGATCGATATATTGGGGGAGCCCATGATCTCGCTAAACGCGGGCTCGCTCTTCGGCGCCACGAATACGCAGGCGATGAAGACGGCTATTGACCGCCATGTCGACAAGGCGGTGGAAGAGCGGTTCAAAAAGGTCGACAGGCCCGAATACCAGGGCAAGACCCAGCAGGATGTCTTCAAACGCCTGATGGATGTCGGGATTGGTGGCGGCGGATTCGAAGAGGCTGCCAAGAGCGCCGCGCGGGTCGAAGAACTCAGCAAATACATGGATAAGGCCCGGTCGGAGATCGACCGCAAGGCTGCTGGCGAAAAGCTGAACCAATCCAAGCGCCGCATGAGCGAGTTGGAACAGGAAGCGCGTCAGGCTGCGGCGCGCGGCGATGCACGCAAGCTGGCGACCATCGCCCGTGAAGCAACGGGTATGACGCGCGATCTGGCGGATGAAGCGAAGAATCTGGTCGAGGGCCGGTCTGTCGACCCCGCCGAACGTGCCGCCGCCATCGCGCGGGGTGAACCTGACCCTGCAAAGCCTGTGGAACCGCAGCCCGGCATGACAGCCGGCGGAATCCCCGTCTCCTACGCCCGTGCCTATGTGCAGGAGGTCCGCGATTTTGCGGGTCGCGCCCGCACCTTGCTGACCCAGGCCGAAGCCAACAAGGGCAATACGCTGTGGATGAGCGAGGAGGAGAAGCAGGAGTTTGAAGAGACGCTGAAGGCGTCACGCGACGATCTGGCGGCAGCGGGGGAGACGCTGGAGCGGTTGAACGGCACGCTGGAAACGTTGGACCCTGGCGGAGCAGCCGAGGCCGGTGGCGTGGATGCCGGGTCGGTCGCGGAGGTGACCTATACCAGCACCTATACCGAAACCATGACCATCGCCATTCAGACCACGGAATCCTTCGTGTCGATCACGGCCTGATCATCCGCCGACATAGGCGCGGTGATAGCGCGAGCCGAGGCGCGTCAATATCTCATATCCAATGGTGCCGGCCTCGCGTGCCACCTGATCCACATCGCGGTGCGGGCCGATAATGTCGGCCCAGCCGCCGACTTGCAGCAGATGCTCCGGCACGCCCGTCACATCTGCCGTCAGCAAATCCATGGACACGCGGCCGATCAGGGGGACGGCATACCCACCCACCATCGCCATTCCCTTGCCGGCCAGGGCCCAGGGATAGCCATCGGCATAGCCCATGCCCAAGGCGGCGACCGTTCCGGGCGCCGTGATGCGGTGGGTGGCGTCATAGCCCACCGTGTCCGGTGGCGCCACATCGCGGACCTGGAGAATCCGGGCCAGCAGCCGGATCACCGGGCGCATGGGATTCGGCAGCCACGGGGCCGGATTGGCGCCATAGAGCGCGATTCCTGGACGCACCAGATCAAAATGGTAATCGGCCCCATGGAAGATACCGCCCGAATTGGACAGGCTGACCGGCGCCTTCGGCAAACGGGCCAGCGCCATCCGCACCCGCCGTAACTGCTCGGCCGTGAACGGATTGTCCGGATCGTCGGCACAGGCCAGATGGCTCATCCAGGCCTGCAGATCGATGCCAGCCAGCAGATTGACTGGATCGTTGCACAAGCGGTCCAATTCTATGGGGGGCAGTCCCAGCCTATTCATTCCGGTATCGATATGAATAAAGGCCGGAAGCTTTCGGCCCAGAAGCCGCGCCTGTGCGCCCCAGCGCTCAGTCTCCGCCAGGCTGCTCAGCACCGGGACCAGATCGCGCGCCGCCAGTTCGGCTTCGGTCCCGGCCGGAACACCATGCAGTACGATGGTGCGGGAGGCGGGAAGGGCGGTCTTTACCCGCACCCCGGCCTCGATATCGGCCACGAAAAAGCTGCGGGCACCAGCCTTCCACAGGGCGGATGCCACGGCGACATCCCCCAGCCCATAGCCATTGGCCTTCACCACGGCGGCACATTCGGCGCCCGGTGCGCGGGCCGCCATGTCGCGCCAGTTGGCCGTCAGAGCCGCCAGATCGATGACCAGCACGGCGCCGACACGGGCCGCCTCGGGGCTGTCCAGCAGCCCCGCCACCTCACTCGTCATACGATCCGCCGCCATGTTGCGTGTCCAGATCGCCGAAGCGGGTATAGTTGCCGTCGAAATACAGGCGCACGGTGCCGACGGGGCCGTGACGCTGCTTGCCGATGATCACGTCGGCGGTGTTGTGGACCTGGGCCAGCCGGTCCTGCCATTGTGCATAGCGGTCATTGTACTTGTCTTCCGACTCGTCGGGCCGGCGGCCCGGCTCGGCGCGTTCCAGATAATATTGTTCGCGGAACACAAACATCACGACGTCGGCATCCTGCTCGATCGAGCCGGATTCACGCAGGTCGGAAAGCTGCGGCCGCTTGTCTTCCCGGCTTTCCACCGAACGCGACAACTGCGACAAGGCGATGACGGGCAGGTCCAGTTCCTTGGCGATGGCCTTCAGGCCCCGCGTGATTTCCGAAATTTCCTGCACACGATTCTGCTCGCCCCGTCCCGAACCGCCGCCGCGCAGAAGCTGCAAATAGTCCACCACGACCAGGCCCAGGCCATGGGTGCGCTTCAACCGGCGGGCACGCGTGCGGACGGCCGTAATGGTCAGCGCCGGCGTATCGTCCACAAAGAAGGGGACGCGGGCCAGATATTGGCTAGCCTCCACGAATTTCGGGAAATCGGTGGCGGTGATCTCGCCACGGCGGATCTTGTCGCCCGACACCTCAGCCTGGTCTGCCAGGATACGCAGGGCCAGCTGTTCGGCCGACATTTCCAGGGAGAAGAAGCCGACCGGCGCCCCCTCCTTGCCGCCCGACAGCATATGGGCCTTGGCAGCGTTGAAGGCGATGTTGGTGGCCAGCGCCGTTTTACCCATGGACGGGCGACCGGCCAGAATCAGCAGATCGCTGGGATGCAGGCCACCCAGCTTGGTATCCAGATCGCGCAGACCCGACGTGACACCGGTCACGTGGCTCGACCGGCGAAAGGCGGCTTCGGCGGTGGCAATGGCGGCGGTCAGCGCCCGGTCGAAGGGGATGAAGTCCCCCTTGATGTCGCCGGTGGCCGCCAGCTCGAACAGCTTCTTTTCCGCATCCTCGATCTGGTCGTTGGCGGCGACGTCGATGTCGTGCTTGTAAGCCTGGTTGACCATGTCCTCGCCGACTTCGATCAACTGCCGGCGCAGATAGGCGTCATGGATGATACGCCCGTAATCTTCCAGATTATGGACGGTGACGATGGCGGCGGCCAGACGGGCCAGATATTCCGGGCCGCCGATTTCCGACAGGTCGCGATCCTGTTCGAAATAGGCCTTCAGGGTAATCGGGTTGGCCACCTGACCCCGGTCGATCATCTTCAGGACGGCCTGATAGATCTTCTGGTTGGCCGGGTCGAAGAAATGCTCCGGCCGCAGGAATTCGCCAACCTTTTCAAAGGCCTTGTTGTTGACAAGGATGGCGCCCAGCACCGTCTGCTCCGCCTCCTCGTTATGGGGTGGCGTGCGGTAGGTGACGGGGGCGTTGCCGGCGAAGCCGGCGGGGTCGATCAGCTTGGTATCCATGGCGGCGGCATTCTAGCGGCGCCATCTGCCAACGTCACGCCATCACACGGGCAGGGCTGACGAAAAGCCGGTGGATGAAATGTGGGGATAAGCTGTGGATAAGATCGATTCCGGTTAATCCCCGCGACGGGTTCCGATCTGCGGGCATCACCGGCAAAAATCTACGCCGCCCTCGTCTGCCGACCCTCCATCCGCCGTTCGTCGCTCAGCATGTAATCGCGGGCCAGCGGTACGGCGGCGACGTCGCGAGCCAACTGCATCTGGAAGACCATATGTCCTTGGTGGCGGAAGGCGCATTCGGCCCCCACCAGATAGAATTCCCACATGCGGCAGAACCGCTCATCATACAACTCCTTCGCCTCTTCCCGCCTTGCCAGGAAGCGTTCGCGCCAATGGCGCAGGGTCTCGGCATAGTGCAGACGCCAGATTTCCATGTCGGTCAGCCAGAGACCGGCCCCCTCCACCGCCGGCGTCACCTCCGACAGGGCGGGGGAATAGCCGCCGGGGAAGATGTATTTGCGAATCCAGGGATTGGTCGTGCCCGGTCCCTCTGTCCGGCCGATCGAATGCAGCAGGGCTACCCCGTCATCGGCCAGCAGGTCGCGGATACGGGCAAAGAAGGTGGGATATTGGGGGACGCCGACATGTTCGAACATGCCGACACTGACGATCCGGTCGAACCGGCCCGGCAGTTCACGGTAATCGCACAGCTCGAACCGCACCCGGTCCGACAGGCCGGCGGCGGCGGCCCGTTCACGGGCGACCGCAAGCTGTTCTGTCGAAAGGGTGATGCCGGTCACCTGCACATCCGCCTGCCTGGCCAGCGTCAACGCCATGCCGCCCCAGCCGCAGCCGATATCCAGGACATGGCATCCGGGTTTCAGCAGCAATTTTGCCGCGATATGCCGCTTCTTGGCTTCCTGCGCCTGTTCCAGGCTCATCCCCGGCCGGGGGAAATAGGCGCAGGAATATTGGCGGTCGGCATCCAGGAACAGGTCGTAGAATTGCCGCGACAGGTCGTAATGGTGCGCCACGTTGCGGCGTGACCGGTCCAGTGGGTTGCGTTGCTGGATGAACCGCTGCAGGCCCACACCGAACCGCTGCAGGACCGCGCCGGTCGGGCCCAGATGGCTGAAGCCGGCATTGCGCGTCACCAGATCGATGAAATCATAGAGACTGCCCTCCGCCATCTGAAGGGTGCCGTCCATATAGGCCTCCCCGGCAAAAAGGCCGGGATGCAGGCCCAGCTTCCACTCCAGGGCTGGATCGGTCAGGCGAACGGTAACCGGTTTATGGCCGGCTGTTTCCGATCCAAAACGATGCTTCTGTCCACGCGCATCAATGACGGTCAGATTGCCGTGGCCGATGATGGAACGCAGAAAACGGAACAACAGCATGTCGGATCCCCCCCAAGCCGCTGATACGTCTTGAGAAGGTAGTCATGCCCGGTATCGTCGAAAAGATGCCCAAAAGAAAAAGGGCGACCCCCCGAAAGGGACCGCCCTTTATCGCTACCAGAGGTGCCGGCTGTTTCCATCCGGCATCCGGGGCCTTGATCAGGCCTCGGTTTCCTCGGTGGCTTCGGTCTCTTCGACCGCTTCTTCCTCGTCCTCGTCTTCGTCGCGGCTGTTGACCATGCCGCCACGGGCGGCCTGGACAGCGGCTTCTTCGACCGAACGGGCCACGTTCACAGTGACGCTCACGGCGACTTCCGGATGCAGGACAACCTTGACCTTGAACAGGCCCAGGGTCTTGATCGGATCGGCGATGGCGACCTGCGAGCGGGCGATCGTGGTGCCGGCAGCAGTCACGGCATCGGCGATGTCGCGCGAGGTGACCGAACCGTACAACACGCCGGACTCGGCGGCCTGACGAACGACGACGACGGAAACGCCATCGACCTTCTTGGCCACAACCTCGGCTTCCTTCTTCAGTTCCAGATTGCGCGCTTCGATCTGCGCCTTCTGGCCTTCGAAATAGGCGAGGTTTTCCTTGGTTGCACGAAGGGCCTTCTTCTTCGGCAGCAGGTAATTACGGGCATAACCCGGCTTCACCTTGACCACCTGACCAAGCTGGCCCAGCTTTTCGACGCGTTCCAGCAGAATGACGTCCATGTCTTTTCTCCTGGCTTACTTGACGACGTAGGGCAGAAGAGCCAGGAAGCGGGCGCGCTTGATAGCACGGGCCAGCTCACGCTGCTTCTTCGCCGAAACGGCGGTGATACGGGACGGGACGATCTTGCCACGCTCGGAGATGAACCGGGACAGCAGCTTGATGTCCTTGTAGTCGATCGCCGGCGCGTTCGGGCCGGAGAACGGGCAGGTCTTCCGGCGACGGAAGAACGGACGACGACCACCGCCGGAGCGGGGAGCGCCACCCGTGGAAGCGCCCTGGGGACGTTCGGTGGTCATGCGCGATCTCCTTCACCTTCCACGGCGGCGTCACGACGCGGGCCACGGCTGAAGCCGCCCTCGCGCGGACCACGGTCGCCAAATTCACGACGGGGGCCACGGTCGCCGAAGCCACCGCGGGGGCCACGCTCTGCGCGCTCGCCCTTGTTGGCGAGCATGGCGGTCTGGCCTTCATCGATCTTTTCGACCTTGACGGTCATGACGCGCAGCACGTCTTCGTTGATCGACAGGTTACGTTCCATTTCGGCAACGGCCGCCGCGGAGGCGTCCAGGCCGAGATAGACATAATGACCCTTGCGGTTCTTCTTGATCCGGTAGGTCAGGGTCTTCAGACCCCACTGCTCGGTCTTGACGACGGAGCCGCCCTGTTCCTTCAGGATGTTGCTGAAGGTCTCGGTCAGGGTTTCAACCTGAGTCGAGGAGATGTCCTGACGGAAAATCAGGATGGTTTCGTAAAGTGCCATAAAACTCCCCATGGCTATTGATGGTCCGCCGCTGTGTCCGGAACAGGTTCCAGGTCAGCCGCACGGTCCTAGCCGGCGCCTTGGCCAAGCACCGGCGGGGTTTCGGAAGGCGCGCACTATACAGAATGCGGCCGCACACGCAAGGGGAGGCGCGGGTTCGGGCCGGCATGGGCGGGGTGCCGGTGCCGCATGGGCCGTGATCAGGGATCGGTGGCCAGGGCCGGCAGCAAGGTGGTCATGGTTTCCCGATGCAACTGTTCGGACGCGGGGGAGTGCAGCGTCGTGCCGATCCGTTCCAGGACGGCGTCCGGCATATCACGCGAACAGGCCAGCCAGAACCCCTGTTCCGGCAGTTCCGCCACGACGCGGAGATTAAGCGCCTTGATCTCCGGTGATGCCAGGGAGCCGCCGATCAGCAGCCCGAACCGCGGATCGCCCGCATCGACCATTCGCGCCAACTGCCGTTGGTCATCGATGACGGTATGGCGGATGCCCCGGTTTTCCAGGATGGTGCGATAGACGCCGCTGGGCGCGGCCAGCTTGCCCCCGGCCAGTTTCAGCAGGTCGGCCAGAGTGCCGCTGAAATTATCGGCCTGACGCGTCACGAAGACCATGCGGTCCCGCTTCACCTCGTACAGCCAATGCACCGTATCCTCGCGGGAGGGCAGGCGCGCATAGCCCAGCGCACAGGTGTCGGGTTCGCGCATCCGATCCTCCAGCCGGACGGTGCCGGTGAAGGGACGGATCGTCAGCCGGACCTGGGCCTTATCCGCGATATGGGCCAGCCATCGCCCCAGTGCCGGTTGCGGGATGCCGTGCGTGTCCAGCGTGGTGGGGGAGGTGGAGATCATCAAGGTGACGGGTGAGGCCTCTTCCACACCATAGATCACCATTTCTCCGGCCCGGACGACGGGCAGCGGTGCAGCCAGAAGGACCCCTGCAAGCAGGGCCACGAGACGACACCGATCAAACCTTTTCATCATGCAGCCTGCTGGATGCCCTTCCGGATGTTTGGCGGTCCGTTCCGTGCCATATCCCGCCGCCACGCGGGCAGGAACGCCGACATTATAGGGGTGGCCGGTGATCGCAAGAAGTGCCGACGGACTCGATTCCGGATGGGTGGGCGTCCTTGACACGCCGTATCGCGCTTCGATCCGTTCAGAGACACCGGGCCGGCATGTGGCAGTCATCTCCAATATTTCCATCGGCTTAGGGGAACCTGCCGTAATCGTCATGTCGTTTGCCGCCTGTCCCGACGGTCCGGATGGCTTGACAGGGCCATTCGCCGCTGTATCAAGGCCGCATCGGATTTATTGCAGGACTTATCCATGACCCGCGCTTTCGTCTTTCCCGGCCAGGGCAGCCAGGCCGTCGGCATGGGCCGCGAACTGGCCGAGCGTTTTGCTATCGTCCGCGATACTTTCGCCGAGGTGGACGAGGCCTTGGGGCAAAAGCTCTCCGCCCTGATGTTTGACGGCCCGGGCGAGGATCTGACCCTTACCGAGAATGCGCAGCCGGCCCTGATGGCCGTATCGGTGGCCGTTGCCCGTGTCCTGCACACGGAAAAGGGCCTGGACCTGTCCAAGGCCGCCTTCGTCGCCGGCCACAGCCTGGGTGAATATTCGGCCCTGTGTGCCGCCGGTGCCATCACCCTGTCCGACACGGCCCGCCTGCTGAAGCTGCGCGGGCGTTCGATGCAGAAGGCCGTTCCGGTCGGTGTCGGCGCCATGGCCGCCATCCTGGGTGCCGACCTGGACGCTGCGCGCGAGATCGCGGCAGAGGCAGCCCAGGGCCAGGTCTGCACCGCCGCCAACGACAATGCCCCCGGTCAGGTGGTGGTGTCCGGCCATAAGGAGGCCGTGGAACGGGCCATCAAGATCGCGGCGGAGCGCGGGTTCAAGCGCGCCATGCTGCTGCCCGTGTCCGCCCCCTTCCATTGCCCGCTGATGCAGCCGGCCGCCGATGCCATGGCAGAGGCGCTGGCCGCGACATCCATCGTTTCCCCGGTCGCCCCCCTTGTCGCCAATGTGACCGCGTCGGCCGTGACCGATCCGGAGACCATCCGCCGCCTGCTGGTGGAACAGGTCACGGGGGCCGTCCGTTGGCGTGAAAGCGTGCTGTTCATGAAGGAACAGGGCGTCACGGAACTGGTCGAACTGGGTGCCGGCAAGGTGCTGGCCGGTCTGGTGAAGCGTATCGACAAGGAACTGGTCGCCAGTTCCGTCGGCCTGCCGGCCGATATCGACGCCTTTACCCTGGGCTGATCCGCCTTTTCATATCTGGAGGTTTTCCATGTTCGACCTGAGCGGCAAGACAGCCCTGGTCACGGGTGCATCAGGCGGCATCGGCGCCGCCATCGCCCGTACCCTGCATGCCAAGGGCGCCAAGGTGGCCCTGCACGGGACCAAGGTGGAGGCGCTGGAAGCGCTGGCCGCCGAACTGGGGGAAGGCGCGGTGGTTGTGCCCGCCAACCTGTCCGATCCCACGCAGGTGGAGGATCTGTTCAAGAAGGCCGAGGTCGCGCTGGGTGGCACGGTTGATATCCTGGTCAACAATGCCGGCCTGACGCGCGACGGCCTGATCCTGCGCATGAAGGATGATGACTGGGACAGCGTCATCAATGTGAACCTGACGGCCGGCTTCCGTCTGGCCCGCGCCGCCGTGAAGGGCATGATGAAGCGCCGCTGGGGCCGCATCATCGGCATCACCTCCGTCGTCGGTGTCACCGGCAATCCCGGTCAGGTGAACTATGCGGCCAGCAAGGCCGGCATGATCGGCATGTCCAAGGCGCTGGCCCAGGAGGTGGCGACGCGCGGCATCACCGTGAATACGGTGGCGCCCGGCATGATTGCCACGGCCATGACCGACGTCCTGAACGACGCCCAGAAGGAGGCGATGAACAGCCGCATTCCCGCCGGCCGCCTGGGTACACCCGATGACATCGCCGCCGCCGTGCTGTATCTGACATCCACCGAGGCATCCTATGTCACGGGCCAGACGCTGCATGTGAATGGCGGTATGGCGATGATCTGAATGCCGGGGCATTGGTGGTGCCATAAGGTTCCGCCGGTGCCACCTGCTGCGAATGCTGGTCAGGGGCCGCTGTTCATGATAGATGACGGCTCTTTCCTGACCGGCGTCGCGGGCCGGGCAAGGAATCTGCTTGTTCCAGTGTCCCGCGATGGCCCTTAACAACCGGCTCCGGCCGGTCCCACCGGAAAATCCTGAAAGGTCAAATAAATGAGCGATGTTGCTGAACGCGTGAAGAAGATCGTTGTCGAACACCTGGGCGTGGAAGAGGCCAAGGTCACCGACACCGCCAGCTTCATCGACGATCTGGGCGCCGACAGCCTGGACACCGTCGAGCTGGTCATGGCCTTCGAGGAGGAGTTCGGCATCGAGATTCCGGACGACGCCGCCGAGAAGATTCTGACCGTCAAGGACGCCATCGACTTCATCAGCTCCAAGCAGGGCTGATCCCCAACGGTGGGATGGACGGGATCGGCCCTGGGGCCGGTCCCGCTCCTGGCAAACCCGCCGTGGCGTCCCTATGTCTTTCCCGGGCTTCGGTTCAGGCCGTCACCCGTCTTCGTCTTCACATCTACAGGTCGGATACATGCGCCGCGTCGTCATCACCGGTATGGGTCTCGTGACTCCGCTCGGGGTCGGGGTGCAAACCAACTGGGATCGGCTGATCAAGAGTCAGTCCGGCATTCGCACCATCCAGGGCTTCGATGTCTCCGATCTTCCCTGTCGTATCGCGGGCCAGGTGCCGCGCGGCGACGGCAGCGACGGCACGCTGAACCTCGATCTCTTCATTCCGCCCAAGGAACAGAAGAAGATGGACGACTTCATCATGTTCGCCATCGCGGCGGCGGATGAAGCCATCAAGGACAGCGGCTGGAAGCCGTCCAATGACGAGGAATTCGAACGCACGGGCGTTTCCGTCGGCTCCGGCATCGGTGGCCTGCCCGGCATTTATGAAACCTCGCTGGTGCTGGCCGAAAAGGGTCCGCGCCGGGTTTCGCCCTTCTTCATCCCGTCCTGCCTGATCAATCTGGCATCGGGCCATATCTCTATCAACCATGGCTACAAGGGCCCGAACCACGCCGTGGTTACCGCCTGTTCCACGGGCGCCCATTCCATCGGCGACGCCGCGCGCATGATCGCGCTGGACGATGCCGACGTGATGGTTGCCGGTGGGGCAGAAGGCGCCTGCTCGCGCCTGGGCATTGCCGGCTTCGCCGCCGCCCGCGCCCTGTCCACCGGCTACAACGACACGCCCGAAAAGGGCAGCCGCCCCTATGACAAGGGCCGCGACGGCTTCGTCATGGGTGAAGGGGCCGGCGTCGTGGTTCTGGAGGAACTGGAACACGCCAAGAAGCGTGGTGCCAAGATTTACGCCGAAGTGGTCGGTTACGGCCTGTCGGGCGATGCCTATCACATCACGTCCCCGTCGGAAGACGGCAATGGCGGCTTCCGGTCCATGCGCATGGCGATGAAGCGTGCCGGGCTGAACCCCGAAGATGTGGATTACATCAACGCGCACGGCACTTCCACGCCGCTGGGCGACCTAATCGAACTGGGAGCCGTGAAGCGGCTGTTCGGCAATGATCTGGCCGGCGCCTCCATGTCGTCGACCAAGTCGGCCATCGGGCACCTGCTGGGTGCCGCCGGCGCGGTCGAGGCCATCTACTCGGTTCTGTCCATCCGCGATCAGATCGTTCCCCCGACTCTGAACCTGGACAATCCGGATGATGGGACGGAAGGTGCCGATCTGGTGCCGAAGGTGGCGAGGGAACGCAAGGTCCGCGCCGCCCTGTCCAACAGCTTCGGCTTTGGCGGCACCAACGCCTCGCTGGTGTTCAAGGCCCTGTCCTGAACCCCAGCGTGAGCGCGCAGCCGGAAAACCAGACAAGACCACGCCGCCGTTGGCTTCGGCTGACGGCGGCGTTGCTTTGTTTCGGCATGCTGGGGACGGCCGGCGGGGTCTGGCTGGGCTGGCAGCGCTATATGGGGCAGGGGCCGTTGACGGCCGACACGGCCGTCGTCATCCCGCGTGGCACCGGCGTGCAGGGGATTGCCCAGCGCCTGGCGGATGCGGGCGTGATCGGCCACCCGCTGGAACTGGTCATCGCCTCACGTCTGCGCGGTGATGGCGCAAAGCTGCGGGCCGGGGAATATCTGTTCACCGGCGGCATCAGCCTGAAGGCAGCGCTGGACCTGATCATCTCGGGCAAGGTCATTGTCCACCGGGTGACGGTGCCAGAGGGACTGACCAGTTGGCAGATCGTGGAGCGGTTGCGGGCGGAGACAAACCTGTCCGGCGACGTCACCGCCATCCCGGCCGACGGCACCCTGCTGCCCGAGACCTATCAATATCTGCGCGACGATGCGCGGGCCGATGTCCTGGCCCGTATGTCAGCGGACATGGCCGATGCGCTGGATCGGCTATGGGCGGAGCGCGCGCCGGACCTGCCGCTGAAATCGAAGCGGGAAGCCGTCATCCTGGCCTCCATCGTGGAGAAGGAGACCGGCGTGGCGGCGGAACGGCCGCGTGTGGCGGGTGTGTTCGTGAACCGCCTGCGCATCGGCATGCGGCTGCAATCCGATCCCACCATCATCTATGCCCTGTCGGACGGGCGCGGACAGATCGACCGCGACCTGACCCGCGCCGACTGGAAGCTTGAATCGCCCTATAACACCTATGTGGTGCCGGGCCTGCCGCCGGGTCCCATCGCCAATCCCGGGTTTCTGTCTTTGCAGGCTGTGCTGAAGCCCGAAACCCACCGCTATCTCTACTTCGTGGCGGACGGTACCGGTGGTCACGCGTTTGCCGAGACGCTGGACGATCATAACCGCAATGTCGTGAAATGGCGGCGGGTGCGCGACGGGGAGTGATCAGGCGGCCACGGCCGCCCGATTCCACCACCAAGCATGCTCGGGATAGAACCGCGCCGCCATACGCTGCACATAAGGCACGAACGCGCCGTGCGCCTCCACCGCCTGACGCAGCGGCGTGTCGAAGATCGGGACCAGGGCGCCGGCCAGGATGGCAAAGGCGAAGGCGTCCACGCCGGTTGGCCGGTCGCCCATCAGGAAGGGCTTGTCGCCCAGCAGAACCGCCAGCGCCGTCAGCGACCGGCTGGCCAGATCCAGCCGTTCGGCCCCGTTATGCCGGCCGATGCCATGGGCCTGCATATTGACGGCCACGCGGGCGCGCACGTCCTTGATGATGGCGTCACGCAGATGCTCTGGCGCTGCCTGGAAGAACAGGGACGGGCCTTTCTGGAAGTTGGCGTCATCCATCCAGCGTTCATGGACCACGGCCCAGCAGAGATGATCCTCCAGCATACGTTCGATGGCCCAGGCTTCTGCCCGCTCCCGCAAGGAAAGCCCCTTGTCCAGGTCGATACCGCGTGTCCGTTCGATATGGGCGCGGATAAAGGTGCTGTCGGCCACGATCTGGCCGTCATCCTCGATGATGGGCAGCTTGTGCTTGGGCGTCTTTTCCAGATCGCCCTTCACCTTCTCATAAGCCAGCCCGGCCATGCGCATTTGCACTTCCGTCTTGGTGATATAGGGGCTGGGATCGGGAAGGCCGAAGGCGGGGCCGAAAGCATGCAGCTTGATCATCGGAAGCTCCATCATGGTGAGGGTTGATGGGCTTGGGTTTACACAAACCCTGCTGCCACCCTACTGTCAGCAGCATGACGAAAAATGGTGCGGGGAAGGGTGATGCGGCGGGCGGACCGGTTGTTCCAGATCATTCAGATCCTGCGGCGGGCACCTCGGCCGGTGACGGCGGACGCCATCGCGGCGGAACTTGAAACCTCCAAACGCTCCATCTATCGCGACATCGCCACCCTGATGGGCCAGCGCGTGCCGATCCGGGGGGAGGCGGGGGTGGGCTACATGCTGGAAGGCGGCTTCGACATGCCACCCCTCATGCTGACACCCGATGAGATCGAGGTGGCGATGCTGGGCGCGCAATGGGTGTCGCGTCAGGGCGACCCCGTGCTGGCCCGGGCTGCTGCCGATTTGATGGCCAAGATAGAGGCAGCGGTGCCGGAGGACCTGCGCCCCGTGGTGCAGCGGCCGGCCGGCGTTGCCCCGCCGCGATTGCACGCCGTTGCCGACAGTATCGACATGGTGGCCCTGCGCACGGCCATCCATGCCGGGCACCGCCTGCGTCTGACCTACAGTGACGAAAGGGGGCGGGAAACGGAACGCTGCGTCTGGCCTGTCCTGATCGCGTATTTCGACAATGCCCGCACATTGGCCGCCTGGTGCGAGCTGCGCGGTGATTTCCGGCATTTCCGCACGGACCGGGTGGTGCGCGCCGATTTCACGGGGGAGCGTTATCCCGAACGCCCGGCACAATTGCGGGCACGCTGGCGCAAAAGCCTGCGGCACGAGGTGGATTGCTGAACCGCCCCTTCTTCAGGGGAACAGATCGTCCACAGCCGATTGTGACAGGGCGGGGCCACCGGTGGGGCCATCTTCCTCCTCAACCCGTGCAGCCGGCTTTGCGGGCGCTGGCGGCGGCGGTGGGGGAGATGGCGGGGGGCTCTGGCTTTCCACGGGCTGCGGCGCCAAGGGATCGTCGGCCGCCGCACGGGCCGCCGCCGCACCCGACAACAGCATGTCGACGGCGTCCTGATTGATGGCCCCCTTCAATGGCGGGCCGTTCATCAGGTGCGCGTCGGGGCGCGTGTCCTTGGGTTCGTTGGCGAGGGCGGCCTGCATCTCCGCCTCGTCCAGATTCTCCAGACCCCAGATCTGGATCATGGCATGCACGCGCCGCTCGATATAGCGCAGCGTGTTCACCACCTTGGTCATGCGCTGGCCCGTGATGTCCTGGAAGGAACAGGCCGTCATGATCTCCGTCACCTCGTTGTCCAGAATCTGGGCGAGGTCGGGGCGGTCCTTGCGCAACCGGTCGGCAACCGACTGAATACGTTCCGAACCGTTCAGGATTTCGGTGGTCGCATGCTCGGTGGATTGCAGGATGGCGTCCAGCTCCTCCGTCGCGCGCATGATGCGGTTCGCCGACGGGTCATCAGGCTTCAGCGCGGCAATTTCGCGTCGTGTTTCCGCGATATGGGAGGAGAGGTCCTGCAATTCGCGCCGCAGAACCTTGATATGGGACTTGGGATCAACTTCCGGATGGTCGCGATGATCGCGGATCAGGCGGCGGACATCGTCCACCGCCACCACCCGGTTTCGCCGGTCGCGGGCGCGCAAAAACGCGCGGCCGCGCGGACTGGACATCAACGCGTCCTCGATCTCGTCATAATCATTGTCGGTGAGATCGAAGATCGGTTCTGACACGGCGGATCAGCCCAAAGCGCCCAGGACGCTTTCGATCTTTTTCTTCAACGTGTCGGCGTTGAAAGGCTTGACGATGTAGTTGTTCACGCCGGCTTCCTTCGCCGCGATGACGTTTTCCGTCTTCGATTCGGCGGTCACCATTATGAAGGGCGTGGCCTTCAGACGAACGTCGGCGCGCACTTCCTTCAGAAGCTGCAGGCCGGTCATCGGCTCCATGTTCCAGTCGGAAATCACAAGACCAAAGGCCGAAGAGCGCAGCTTGGACAGCGCCTCAGCGCCATCGGCCGCTTCGTCGATCTTCGTGAACCCGATCTGGGTGAGCAGGTTCCTGATGATACGCCGCATCGTCGCGTAATCGTCGACAACCAGCACCTGAATGTTCAAGGACACTGCGGAACCCCCACCTGAACGTGTTGCACCAAAGCAAATCTGCTTAATATCCATCCGGCACCGGTCAACGGTTGCCGATTACCCTTTCAGGTTAACCGATCCGGCCCGTCAAGCCAATCAGGTTCACCCCGTTCCGGGTCACTGGGCCGCACTTTGGTAGGCAGTCCTTGCCTTGTCAAGCCATGACCCCCGGCAATCTATGCTTATGAACCACGGATCAACGAGAGAAGCCCGCTGGTGATGGGATAGCGCCGGTCGCGGCCGAAGCTGCGCGAGGTTGTCTTCACGCCCGGCGGGGCCTGGCGGCGCTTGTATTCAGCCCGGTCCAGCATGCGCCACACCCTGTTCACCGTCTGGGCGTCATGTCCGCGCGCCACGATGTCGTGCAACGAAAGGTCGCGTTCGACAAGGCATTCCAGGATGTCGTCCAGCACCGGATATTCGGGCAGCGTGTCCTGGTCCTTCTGGTCGGGCTTCAGTTCGGCGGTCGGTGCCTTGGTGATGATCCGTTCGGGAATCACCCGGCCCGCCGGCCCCAGCGCCCCTTCGGGCCGGTTGCGGTTGCGCCAGTGGGACAGCTTGTAGACCGTCGTCTTGTAGACATCCTTCAGGACATTGTATCCGCCGCACATGTCGCCATAGAGCGTGGCATAGCCCACCGACATTTCGGACTTGTTGCCGGTGGACAGGACCATGTGGCCGAATTTGTTCGACAGGGCCATCAGGATCAGGCCGCGCGACCGGCTTTGCAGGTTCTCTTCGGTGATGTCGGGTCGGGTGCCGGCGAAGGACGGGGCCAGCATGGCGGCAAAGGCGTCCATGGCCGGCTGGATGGAGATGGTGTCGATGCGGCAGCCCAGCAGGCCGGCGCATTCGGCGGCATCGTCCAGGCTGTCCTGGCTGGTATAGGGGCTGGGCATCATCACGCAATGCACCTTGTCCGCCCCCAGCGCATCCACCGCCACGGCGGCGGAAATGGCCGAATCGATGCCGCCCGACATGCCCAGGATGACGCCGGGAAACCGGTTCTTGGCCACATAATCGCGCAGGCCCAGCACCATGGCGCCGTACATCGCGCCCAGCGCGTCGGGTGGGGCCACCCTCTCGGTCGAGGTTCCGGACCATCCGGCGGCGCCGCGCGTCCATGTCGTCATGGCCACGCGCGGGGTGAAGGCTGGCAACTGCGCCACCAGCGAGCGGTCGCTGTTCAACACAAAGGACGCACCGTCGAACACCAGCTCATCCTGCCCGCCCACCTGGTTGAGGTAGATCAGCGGCAGCCCGGTTTCCACGACGCGGGCGACGGCCAGTTCCAGCCGATGGTCGGCCTTGTCGATCTCGAACGGCGACCCGTTGGGCACGACCAGGATTTCGGCCCCGGTCTCTGCCAGCGTCTCGGCCACATCGGGCGTCCACATATCCTCGCAGACCAGCACCCCCAGGCGCACGCCCCGGAAATTGACGGGGCCGGGCAGGGGGCCGGGCACGAACACCCGCTTTTCATCGAACGGGCCGTAATTGGGCAGGTCATGTTTCAGACGCACGGCGGCGATGGTGCCGCCATCCAGCAGCAGGGCGGCATTGTACCGCTTTCCATCCACCCGCCAGGGCGCCCCCACCAGCAGGGCGGGGCCGCCATCGGCCGTATCGGCGGCCAGCGCCCGGACCGTATCTTCCACCTTGTCCAGGAAGAACGGCTTCAGCACCAGATCCTCCGGCGGATAGCCACAGACCGACAATTCCGGGTAGACCACAAGATCGGCGCCGGCGGCTTCGGCGCGGGCGGCACGGATCAGGGCGGCATTATGGTCCAGCGCCCCCACGGTGGGGTTGATCTGGGCCAATGCGATGGTCAATTGATCGGTCATGATGCCTTGTCCTGCCGGAACCTTGCTGTCCGGGGCGGTGCCGGACCCCCTTCATATGCTCTTAATGAGTATAAGGGGTCAAGCCGGCCCCTGGCGGGGGCGGGGGCATGGCGGCTCTGCTTCTGTCCGCTTGCCGGCCGGACAAAGCCCCCTTAACGTGCCGGCACCTGAACCGGGGAGCCTTAGTGATGGCCCGAACCATATCCGCCCTGCTGCTGGGCCTTGGCCTGTCGCTGGTCTCGCAGCAGGCCTGGGCGGACAGGCTGCCGCCGCCGGTTGCCGCCTTTTCCGCGTCGCAGAACCTGACCGTCGACGGGGTGGCGCTGTCGGCCCGCCTGTTCCATGACAAGGGCCTGGAGCGGCGGGAAAGCCGGGTGGACGGACTGAACAACCTGCTGATCATCCGGCCCGACCGGCAGGAGGCGCTGGTGGTGCAGCCGGAAAGCAAGGTCGGGATGAAACTGCCCTTGACCGACCCGGAGGTCGGCGTGGTGGCCACGACCCTGTCAATGCTGTCCGGAACCGCCGAGGGGACGGAGACACTGGCCGGAGAGGCCGTCACCCGTTATCGCGTGCAAGACATCACGCCCGACGGCAGCGGATTCGACGGTCGCGTTTGGGCCACGAAGGACGGCATCTATGTGAAGCTGGAGGGGCGCACAGGGGGCGAGGGGGCGGCCGCCATCGCCATGTCCCTGTCCGATATCCGCCGAGGCCCGCAAAATCCGGCCCTGTTCGAGGTGCCGGCCGGTCTGTCGATCATGACGCTGGACCCGCTCGACGGTCGCGTACCGCCCGCTCTCCAGCCGGAGAAGGAGAAGAAGGTCCCATGATGCAGCGCCGACATCTGCTGCTGGCCGCCGCATCGGCCATGCTCCTTCCCCTGTCCGCCAACGCGCAAGCCTTGACGGCTGCCGAACAGGCCTTCCTGGACCGGCTGGGACCCGACTGGCGGGTTGGCCCCAATGGTCCCACCCGCTACCGCATCGTGAAGTCCGGCCCGCCGAACGGGCCCCTGGTGCCACTGGTTTCGACCGCGACCCTGCATTATCAGGGGCGGCTTGAGAACGGGAAGCCGTTCGAGGACACGCGGGAAGCGGGTAAGCCGGCGCAGTTGATGCTGACAAGGGTCATCGCGGGCTGGAAACAGGTCCTGCCTCTGATGCGGCCTGGCGATGTCTGGGAACTGGCCATCCCGGCCAGCGCCGGCTATGGCCCCACGGGGTCGGCCAGCGGCAAGGTGCCGCCAAACGCCAACCTGTTCTTCACCATCGAGCTGATAACCTTCGTGAAGCCGAAGCTGAGCAGCGGCTTTTAAGCCGCGGCCGGTCACGCGCCGCGTGACCCGTGGCGTGATCCATGCTAACCCGCTGTCATCCTTCCCACCGTCCAATGCGGAGCGTTGACATGTCCGGCCGCCTGAAGACCGCTGCCTCCCTGATCGCCCTGACCCTGGCCCTGGGCATTCCGGCCGGCGCCCAGCAGGCGCCACAGGCACAGCCGTCCGGCAATGTGAACGATGTCCTGGCTATGCCGCGCGTCGACCCGCAATTGCAGTATCTGGTGGAGAATCAGAAAAAGCCGGGTTGGCAGGTGACGCCGTCCGGCCTGCAATATCGGGTGGTGCGGCGCGTGGCCGGCAACCCGCCGCGTCCGCTTCTGTCCGATGATGTGACGGTGAATTACCGGGGCGTGCTGATCGACGGCACGGAATTCGACAGTTCCTATACCCGCGGCCGTCCCGCCACCTTCCCCCTGTCCAAGGTCGTTCGCGGCTGGCAGGAGGCGTTGGCCATGATGCGTGTGGGCGAGCAGTGGGAATTGGCCATCCCCGGCAATCTGGGCTATGGCCTGCGCGGGCAGCCCGATGGCGGCATTCCCCCCAATGCCACCTTGCTTTTCACCGTTGAACTGCTGGGTATCCGTAAGCCCGATACGACCAATCTTCTGGCCAAACCAGGCACTGTCCGCTGATCCCAACCCACGCCTACGAAAATTGCGTGCCCCACCGGGCGGGCGATTTGTGGTATGGATGCGCCCGGGCGTTGGAGCGCCTGGGACAAGGTGTGCGACGCGGAACCAGATGACCGACCAGCTAGTGTTGAAAGAGAAGCTTGCGGCTCTGAAAACGGAGCATCGCGACATGGACGACGTCATCCAGCGGCTGACGGAGCAGTTCCCTGTCGACCAGCTTCAGATACAGCGTCTTAAGAAGCGCAAATTGCTGCTGAAGGACATGATCGCCCGGCTGGAAAGCCAGATGGTGCCCGATATCATCGCCTGAATGCCTGTCGCGTCCCCATCAAAGGGGCTGCCGGAATGGTGATCAAAGAAAAAGCCGCACCGGAATGTTCCGGTGCGGCTTTTGTCATTGGTGGCCGGCATGTGCTATTCGCGCCCGTGGGCGCGGATAGCACCGGTCAAAATTCTTGACCGATGGTGTTATTCGGCCTGTTCGGTATGGTGTTCGGGCTGTACCGGATGGTCGTCGCTGCCGGTATGTTCATGGGCCAGGGGCGGCGACTGATAACGGTTGGAATGGCTGCGCTGGATGCTGCCGGCAAGGTCCTGGAGTTCCAGGAAATTGTCCGCCTGCCGCCGCAGTTCGTCGGCCACCATGGGCGGGGTGGAGCGAACGGTGCTGATCACCGTGACGCGCACACCCTTGCGCTGCACGGCCTCTACCAGCCGGCGGAAATCGCCATCGCCGGAGAACAACAGGATATGATCGACATTCTCCGCCATCTCCATCACGTCGATGGCGAGCTCGATGTCCATGTTGCCTTTGATCTTGCGCCGGCCCGACGCGTCGGTGAATTCCTTGGTCGGCTTCGTGACCATGGTGTAGCCATTATAGTCCAGCCAGTCGACAAGCGGACGAATTGGCGAGTATTCTTGATCTTCAACAAGTGCTGTATAATAAAATGCTCTGATTAAACGGCCTTCGGCGGCAAAAAGTTCAAGGAGACGCTTGTAGTCGATATCGAAACCAAGGGAGCGAGCGGCGGCATACAGGTTGGCGCCATCAATGAACATTGCCAGCCGTTCTTGCTGGTAGAATATCTTGCGTGCCATTGCTTTCCTCTAATGAAGTTGTGAATATTTGTAGATCCCGGAGTATATCGCCCTGCAAGTCGCCGGGACGACAGGCGGGTGCTGAAACACTTGCACCAAACATCGGTGCCACGAACAAGCGGCAGGTGACGGATGATTTCCGGCACGGTATGCCAACACATGGCCGGCAGCAAGTGCCGTGACGAGTTCCCGTTCCATATAGGCGCGTGCGCCAAGGATTTCCAGGAAAACCCCCGTGATTTTGATTGCCGTTGGTTCCAATCTTTCTGTTCCAGGCTTCGGATCGCCCGCGCAAATCTGCGCCAAGGCGCTGGCCCGGCTCGACTCCATGGGAATCCGGGTTATTGCCACCTCACGTTTCTATGAAACGGCGCCTGTGCCCGTCTCCGACCAGCCCTGGTTCGTCAATGCCGTCGCCCAGGTTGCGACGCTTCTGGATGCACCCGCCCTGCTGGCGACCCTGCATCAGGTGGAGCATGAATTTGGTCGCGTGCGGCAGCACAGGAACGAGGCGAGGGTGCTTGATCTGGATCTGATCGATTACAATGGTGTGGCTGACTTTGGTCCGCCGATTCTTCCCCATCCGCGTATGGTGGAGAGGGCCTTTGTTCTTCTACCTTTGCGGGATGTGGCGCCGGATTGGCGGCACCCCGTGGACGGGCGGGGCATCGCCGACCTGATCGCCGCTCTGCCGCCCGATCAGGCCATCCGTCCCTTGTCTGGGCTGGAATGAATTCGGCGAAGGGCGGGCATCCTTGCAATGCCGGTAACGGGCCCTTATAAATCAAAGCTTGTCCGTCGCTGGAGAGTATCTGGATATGGCCCGCGTTACCGTTGAAGATTGCGTCCTTAAGATTCCGAACCGTTTCGAGCTGGTGATGATGGCTGCCCAGCGCGCCCGTGACATTGCCTCCGGTTCGCCCCTGTCGATCGACCGGGACAATGACAAGAATCCCGTCGTCGCGCTGCGCGAAATCGCGGACGAGACGGTGGCGCTGGATCACCTGAAAAACGCCCTGATCAAGGGCCACCAGCGCGTGCCGGAGCAGGACGAGCCGGAAGAAGAGATCGTCGAGCTCATGGCCGGCGAAACGGCCTGGGGCGCCGATGCCGCCCGTGCCGAGGCCGAGGATGAGCTGGGCGGAGATATCGATTTCTCCGAAAGTGAAGTCGGCGCGGCCGATCTGGCCGACGAGGATATCTGAGCCGACGGGATCGTGCAGATGGAAGGCCCGTGTTGGCGCGATAATGCCCGGAAAGGCGGCCTGAAATGAGCCGCCAGACCAAAATCATCCGCCAGTACGAACTGGTTGAGCGCGTGATGGGGTACGACCCCAACGCCGATGAGGACGCGCTCAACCGCGCCTATGTCTTCACGATGAAGGCGCATGGCTCGCAGACGCGGGCCAGCGGCGACCCCTATTATGTCCACCCGATCTGGGTGGCCTGGCTGTTGACCGAACTGAAGCTCGACGCCAACAGCATCATCACGGCCCTGCTGCACGACACGGTCGAGGATACGCTGACGACGCTGGAGGAAATCCAGCGTCTGTTCGGGCCCGAGGTGGCGCGGCTGGTCGATGGCGTGACCAAGCTGTCGCGCATCGAATTGCAGAATATCGGTGAGCAGAGCGAAAGCACCAAGCAGGCGGAGAATTTCCGCAAGCTGGTGCTGGCCATGTCGGAGGATATCCGCGTCCTTCTGGTGAAGCTGGCCGACCGCCTGCACAATATGGGCACGATCCAGTTCCTGAAGCCGGAGAAACGCCGCCGCATCGCGCGCGAGACGCTGGAAATCTATGTCCCGCTGGCCGAACGCATCGGTATCCAGCGCTGGAAGGACGAACTGGAGGATCTGGCGTTCAAGGAACTGAACCCGGATGCCTATGAGAGCATCAGGATCCGCCTGGATGATCTGCAATCCACGGGCAAGGCCCGCGTGGATCGCATCATTGAGGAGTTGGACAAGACCGTCCGGTTCAGCAATGATTCGGCCATCCAGAATGCCGAGATCTATGGGCGTTTGAAGTCGCCTTATTCGATCTGGCGCAAGATGCACGCCAAGAATGTGGCGTTCGAACAATTGTCCGACGTGATGGCATTCCGCATCGTCGTCGATACGCTGGGCGAATGCTATCAGGCGCTGGGCATCATCCATGCCCGTTACCCCGTGGTGCCGGGGCGGTTCAAGGATTACATTTCCACACCCAAGCCGAACGGCTATCAATCGATCCACACCACCGTCATCGGTCCGGAGCGGCAGCGCATCGAGGTGCAGATCCGCACCCGTGATATGCATGATGTGGCGGATATGGGCGTGGCCGCCCATTGGTCCTATAAGCAGGGCGCACCGACCGAACAGCCGAAGAAGGAAGGCAGGCAGTATCGCTGGCTGCGTGAACTGCTGGACATTCTGGAGCACGCGACGCGGCCGGAAGAATTCCTGGAACATACCAAGCTGGAACTCTTCCAGGATCAGGTTTTCTGCTTCACGCCCAAGGGCGACCTGATCGCGCTGCCGCGCGGCGCCACGCCCGTCGATTTTGCCTATGCCGTCCACAGCCAGGTGGGCGATACCTGTGTCGGCGCCAAGATCAATGGCCGCATGCAGCCGCTGCGCAGCCATTTACAGAATGGCGACCAGGTGGAGGTGCTGACTTCGAAGAATTCCTCGCCCTCGCCGGACTGGGAAAACTTCGTCATCACCGGTAAGGCCCGCGCCCGTATCCGCCGGTTCATCCGTACCCAGCAGCGAGGCGAGCATATCAAGCTGGGCCGTGGCCTGATGGAGCGGCTGTTCAAGCAGGAAGGCTATGAATACTCGGAAAAGGCCTTCGAAGGCGTTCTGAAGATTTATCAGCAGCCCAGCGTGGACGATCTGCTGGCCGCCATCGGTGCCGGTACAGAGGGCGTGCGCGACGTCTTCAATTCCATCTTCCCCGGCCACCGCAACGTCAATCCCGTTGTGGCGGACGAGAAGGTGGCAGCCCTTGCCGCCAAGCCGAAGCCCGCGACGAAGGGCCGGGGCACGACTCCGCTGGCCATCCGGGGCCTGATCCCCGGCATGGCTGTGCATTATGCCCGCTGCTGCCATCCGATCGTTGGCGACCGCATCGTCGGCATCGTGACGACGGGCAAGGGTGTGACAATCCACACGATCGACTGCGAGACGCTGGAAAGTTTCCACGACAGCCCGGAACGCTGGATCGATGTATCCTGGGACCCGGATGCCGATACGCCCAACGATCTGGTCGGCCGCCTGTCGGTGGTGGTGGCCAACGAGACGGGGGCGCTGGGGACACTATCCACGGTTATCGGCAAGAATGGCGGCAACATCACCAACCTGAAGATCACCAACCGCACCAACGATTATTTCGAGATGCTGATCGATGTGGACGTGAAGGACGTCAAGCATCTGACCAACATCATGGCGGCGCTGCGGGCAACCCCGGTGATCCATTCGGTCGAACGTGGCCGCTGACGATCCCCTTGGGGGATCGGGAAGGAACCGGAAGAGATCATGTTCAGGCGGCGTGAACCGTTGACCCCGGCGGGGCGCTTGCGCCGGCTGCTCTGGCCCTCCATGGGGCTGGTGCGGTCCGGGCGCTATGTCGCTTATCGGATCGCGCGCATCCAGGGATCGCCGCATGCCATCGCGCTGGGCATCGCCTGGGGCGTGGCGCTGGCCATGACGCCGTTGCTGGGTCTGCATTTTCCCATCGCCTTTCTGCTGGCCTGGGTGACGCGGGCCTCTGTCATGGGAGCCATGGTGGGCACCGTCACAGCCAACCCGTGGACCTTTCCGGCAATCTGGTATTCCAGCTACCGGCTGGGCTGTTGGCTGCTGGGCATGGCGCCGGGGCATGATGATCAGGCGCGGCTGACGCTGGCCTTCCTGATCGATCATCCCTGGCAGGTGTTCCTGCCCATGCTGGCGGGTGGTGCGTTGATGGGTGTGGCGGCGGGCATCATCGCTTACGTGATTGCCAAGCCCCTGATCCGGTTCTATCAGGAAAAGCGGCGTGAGCGGCGTCGGGCCGGCCGCCTGCTTGTGGGCAAGGGGATATGATGGGTGCCAAGCCGTTGCGTCTGGGCGTGAATATCGACCATGTGGCCACCGTGCGCAACGCACGCGGCGGGGACAATCCCTGTCCGGTGCGCGCCGCCCTTCTGGCCGTCCATGCCGGGGCCGACGGCATCACCGCCCATCTGCGCGAAGATCGCCGCCACATCCGGGACGAGGATATCGACCGGCTGATGGCGGAACTTCACAAGCCGCTGAACCTGGAAATGGCGGCGACGGAGGAGATGTTGGCCATCGCCCTGCGCCACCGTCCGCACGCGGTCTGCCTTGTCCCGGAAAAGCGGGAGGAGCGGACGACGGAGGGTGGGCTGGACGTGATCGGCAACCACGCCCACCTGAGACCCTATGTCGCCCGTCTGGCGGATGCCGGCATCCGTGTTTCCATCTTCATCGGCGCCGAGCCGGACCAGTTGGATGCCGCCCGTGACCTGGGCGCGCCCGTGGTGGAGCTTCATACCGGCGCCTATGCCGATGCGGCCAAGGGCGCGGCGCGGGATGCCGAGCTGGCCCGTCTGGTGAAGGCGGCGGCGCACGCGGCCGCCATCGGTCTGGAATGCCATGCCGGCCACGGCCTGACCTTCGACAATGTCGGCCCCGTGGCCGCCATCCAGTCCATCGTGGAACTGAATATCGGGCATTTCATGATGGGGGAGGCGATCTTTATCGGTCTGCCGGCCACCATTGCGGAGATGCGCGCCCGCATGGATGCCGGCCGTCGCGCGGGGGCCGCATGATCCTGGGCATCGGCAGCGATCTGGTCGATATACGCCGTATCCAGGCCAGCCTGGATCGGTTCGGCGACCGTTTCGCCGCCCGCGTCTTTACCGATGCAGAACGGGCCCGAGCCGATGCGACGGGCAGTGCCACCGTGCGCGCCGCCACCTATGCCAAGCGTTTCGCGGCCAAGGAGGCGGCGACCAAGGCGCTGGGCACCGGCTATGCGGATGGGGTGCATTTCAAGGATATCGAGGTCCTGTCCGACGGCAAGGCCCGGCCGGTGCTGCGCCTGTCCGGCGGCGCGCTGGAACGGTTGCAGGCGATGTTGCCCGCCGGCATGCAGGCGCGGATCGATCTGTCGATGACCGATGAGTTGCCCTACGCGCAGGCCTTTGTCGTCATTTCAGCGCAAGCGGCGGGGTGATCCGATGGAACGGCCGCACCGTCGCCCCCCCCCGACATTCCGGCAGGATCCCCTGCCGCCGCTGGTGGAAACCCGTCCGCACCCTGTCGGTGGCGGCTGGGGCGAGACGCTGCGGATCATTCTGCTGACCGTGGCCGTTGTTGTCGGTATCCGCACCCTGACCTTCGAGGCGTTCAACATTCCCAGCGGGTCGATGGTACCCACCCTGCTGGTGGGGGACTATCTGTTCGTCAACAAGGCGTCCTACGGCTACAGCCGCTATTCGCTGCCGTCCTTCCTGCGCTTTGGCGACAATGCGCCGCCCGTGACCAAGGATTGCAAGGCGGCACCGGGCCGCCTGTTCGGCAGCCTGCCGGAACGCGGCGATGTGGCCGTGTTCAAGCTGCCCAAGGATACTGGCGTCGATTATATCAAGCGCATCGTGGGCCTGCCCTGCGACCGGCTGCAGATGATCGGCGGTGCGCTTTATGTGAATGGGGAGATGGCGGCCCGCATCCGCGTGCCGGATTTTGTCCTGCATGAAGGGTTTGGCGGCGCCTTCACCGCCCCGCAATATATCGAAACCCTGCCCGGCGGGCGCCAGCATCCGGTGATCGAGATGTCGGGCGACCAGGGGCTGCTGGACGACACGCCTGTCTTCACCGTCCCGCCCGGCCATGTCTTCGGCATGGGCGACAGCCGCGACAATTCGCAGGACAGCCGCGTGCCGGACGTGGTGGGCTTCATCCCCGTCGAGAATCTGGTGGGCCGCGCCACCTATATCTTCCTGTCGGTGAAGGAAGAGGAGAGCCTGTGGCGCTTCTGGCGCTGGGGTCAGGCCATCCGCACCGAACGGTTCTGGGAAAGGGTTGAATGATGGAACTGGATCAGTTGCAGGAAATCCTGGGCCATCGCTTCAAGGATATCTCCCGCCTGACCGAGGCGCTGACCCACCCGTCGGTGGGCGGCATCAACCGGGCCAAGGTGGGCAAGGGCTATGAGCGGCTGGAATTCCTGGGTGACCGCGTCCTGGGCCTGATCGTGGCCGAATGGCTGCTGGAACGATTCCCCAAGGAACAGGAGGGGGCGCTGGCCCGCCGCCTGACGGCCCTGGTCCGGGCAGAGGCGCTGGTGGTTGTGGCCGGGCGTATCGGGTTGGGACAGTATCTGCGCCTTGCACCCGGTGAACAGGCAGGCGATGTGAAGCCCGCCATCCTGGCCGATGCGTGTGAGGCGGTGATCGGTGCGCTGTATCTGGATGGCGGGTTGACGGCGGCGGCCGGCTTTGTCCGCCGCCACTGGGATGCTGCTTTGGAAGGCGCCAAGGCGGCACCCCCGCAGGACCCGAAGACCGGCCTTCAGGAATGGGCGCTGGCGCGCAGCCTGAAACTGCCGCTTTATACGGATATCGGCCGCACCGGCCCGGACCATGCCCCCGTTTTCCAGGTCAGTGTGACCGTGGAGGGGTATGAGCCGGCGGTGGCTACCGGCCCTTCCAAGCGCGCGGCGGAGAAGACCGCCGCCGAAGCACTGCTTTCCCGGATCAGGACGTAAATGACCGACAGCGACGATATCGTTTCCCGTTTTCTTTCAGGCCAGGATGCCAGCGGTGACGCGCCGGCCCGGCCGGCACCCACCCATCCGCGCTGCGGCTTCGTGGCTCTGGTGGGGGCGCCCAATGCGGGCAAGTCCACGCTGCTGAACGCGCTTGTCGGGTCCAAGATCTCCATCGTCAGCCCCAAGGTCCAGACCACGCGCTCCCGCGTCCTGGGCATCGGCATGGCGGGTGACAGCCAGATCCTCTATGTCGACACGCCCGGCATCTTCACCCCCAAGAAGCGGCTGGAACGCGCCATGGTGGCCGCCGCCTGGCAGGGGGCGACCGATGCCGATCAGGTGGCCGTCCTGTTCGACGCGGCGCAGAAGCGCATTGATGACGACACACGCGGCATCGTCGAACGGCTGAAGGAAGCGGGTCGCAAGGCCGTGCTGGTGCTGAACAAGATCGACCTGATCAAGCGGGAGCGCCTGCTGGCGCTGGCCGCGGAGTTCGCTGAATTCGATGTCTTCACCGAAACCTTCATGGTCTCCGCCCTGACGGGTGACGGGCTGGAAGGGCTGCTGAAATTCTTCGCAGGTGCCGTGCCGGCGGGTCCGTGGCTATACCCGCCCGACCAGCTTTCCGACATGCCGGAGCGCCTGCTGGCGGCCGAGATCACGCGGGAAAAGCTGTTCCTGCAGCTCCACCAGGAAGTGCCCTATGCCACCTCGGTGGAGACGGAGACCTGGGAGGAGTTCGAGAACGGGTCTGTACGCATCGGGCAGGTCATCTATGTCCAGCGCGATACCCAGAAGGCCATCATCCTGGGCAAGGGCGGTGCCCGCATCAAGCAGATCAGCACCGCCGCCCGCGTGGAGATGGCCGAATTCCTGGGCCGCCCCGTCCACCTGATGCTGTTCGTGAAGCTGCGGGAGAACTGGGCCGAAGAGCGGGACCAGTACGAGCCCTGGGGTCTGGATTACAACGCCTGAGTAATGTTGGGGACCGTTCCGGGTTTACCGGGACGTCCCCATGACGGCCGGGGCCGGCTGCACATTGGCCCGCGGAGCCGGGGACGGGGTGGTCGGAGCCGGCGGATTGCCGCCTCCCGCACCCGCCGGCGCGGCGCCGCCAGGACCACCCTGCAACGAATTCTCCCGCAGCAGCACGATGGAGATGCGGCGATTGCGGGGGGAGTTCGGGTCATCCCTGAACAGATGGTCGCGGTCGGCGCGGCCCACCACGGTTTCGATGCGGCCGTCGGTGACGCCCATCGCCTCCAGCGCGCGGCGGGTGGCGTTGGCGCGGTCGGACGACAATTCCCAATTGGTATAGGACGCGCCCGACCCGAACGGGATGCTGTCCGTATGGCCGCTGATCGACAGTTTGTTGGGCAGGCTGGACACGGCGCGCGCCACCTGTGACAGGAGCTGTGCCGTCTGCGGCTGCATCTTGGCGCTGCCCGACGGGAACATGGAATAGCCTTCCTGATCCACCAACTGGATACGCAGGCCTTCCGGTGTCTTGTCGATGATCAGGTTCTGGGCCAGATCGCGCAGTTCGGGAACCTGCTGGATGGCCTGACGCAATTCCGCCTCGGCCTTGGCGAACTGCGCTTCCTCATGCTTGGCCAGGGCTTCCTTCAATTCGCCCTCGTCGACGGTGCCATCCTTGTTCTTGTCGGCGGCTTCCTTCTCCCCGGCGCGTTCCAGCACGGTCAGGCCGTTCACCACGTCGCCGCGTGTCCATCCGCCCTCCTTCTCCCCGTCGCCCTTGCCGGTGACGTCCTGGCGTGTCGGACGGCCGCTGGAGCTTTCCTGCATGTCGTCCGTCTGCTCATCCGAATTGGCGGCGGCGGGCATGGTGGGGGTGGGGACGGTAACGCCGGGGGGGCTGGAAGAATTGACCATCGCGCCCTCGACGCGGATGGTCTGTCCGCCCAGCACGCCGCCGGAACCGCTGGTCTGTTTCGACGCACTGGCCGGGCTGAAATAATCGGCGATGCCCATCTTCTGTTCGGCCGTGGTGACGTTCAGCAGCCAGAGCAACAGGAAGAAGGCCATCATGGCCGTCACGAAGTCCGCATAGGCGACCTTCCAGGCGCCACCATGGTGCCCTTCGCCGCCCTTGTTGATCTTCTTGATGATGATGGGGGCTTTTTCTTCGCCGCCTGCCACGATGCCACCCCGGTGAACTGATCAATCCGGGCAGTGTAGCAAGCCCGCTGGTCCGGGTCACGGCCCTTGCGGTCTTGCGCGTGTGCCCTACCTCGGGTTAACCCCTAGAAGAGAAGAGGACAGGAGTTTGCCCGGCATGAGTTTCGACCTGCGCGCCTTCCGCGATACCCTGGGCTGCTTCGCCACCGGGGTCTGCATCGCGTCCGCCATGGGCAAGGATGGCCGGCCCGTGGGCCTGACGGTGAATTCCTTCACCTCCGTGTCTCTGGACCCGCCGCTGGTGCTGTTCTGCCTGGATAACCGGTCGGAAAGCCTATCGTCCTTTCTGGATGCGCCCGGCTTTGCCCTGTCTATCCTGTCGGCTGATCAGATGGCCTTGTCCAACAGCTTCGCCCGCGATCCGGCGGCCACCCGCTGGGATGGTGTGGGCGCGGTTCCAGGAAAGGGTGGTGCGCCGCTGATCCCGGGGGCGCTGGCCGTGCTGGATTGCGCCCACCATGCCACCTACCCTGGTGGTGACCATACAATCCTGGTTGGCCGGGTTCTGGGCTATGCCCACCAGCCCGGCGCCCCGTTGCTGTATTATCGGGGTGGTTACGCCGCCTTGGCGAATGGTCAGGGTTGAAACCTGATTCATGTTTCAGTAATTAGACGGGACCGCCCGTCTGCCGGAGTGCGATGCCCAATGTCCAGTTTTGTCGATAAATCCTGCCAGGGCCTGTCGGCGACCGGGTTCCACCGTCTGGCCTATCGTGAATGGGGCACGGGGGAGCGCACCATCGTCTGTGCGCATGGGCTGACCCGCAATGGCCGGGATTTCGATGTGCTGGCCGCCGATCTGGCCGACAGTTTGAAGGCCCGGGTCATCTGTCCGGATGTGGTGGGGCGGGGCCGTTCCGGCCGGCTGGCCAATCCCGACAATTACGGATATCCGCAATATCTGGCCGATATGGCCGTGCTGCTGGCGCGGCTGGATGTGGAACAGGTGGATTGGGTCGGCACCTCCATGGGCGGCCTGATCGGCATGATGCTGGCGGCGCAGCCCGGCAGCCCCATCCGCCGGCTGGTCATCAACGATGTCGGTCCCTTCATCCCCAAACAGGCACTGGAACGGATCGGCGATTATGTCGGGCTGGACCCTTTCTTCGCCGATCTGGCAGCGGTTGAGGTCTATCTGCGCGGACATTACGCGGGTTTCGGCGCGTTGACCGACGCGCAATGGCGCCATATGGCCGAAACCAGCAGCGATGCGCAGCCCGATGGCGGCTACCGTCTGGCCTATGATCCCGGCATCGCGCGCATTTTCCAGATCAGTGCCGTGAATGATGTCGATCTCTGGCCGCTCTGGCCCCTGATCCGGCAGCCGGTCCTGGTGGTGCGCGGGGCCCGGTCGGACCTGCTGCTGGCCGACACGGCGGAACGGATGACGCAGGAAGGGCCGCGTGCCAGCCTTTACACCGTGCCCGACGCCGGCCACGCCCCGGCCCTGATGGCGGCGGATCAGGTGGCGGCGGTGCGGGATTTCCTGGCCCATGGCTGACGGCCGGCTGCCGTTTTCCCCACCCCCCTTCCGGCCCCGCTTTCCCTGGTGGGGTCGGCATTTGCAGACCATTCGCAACACGCTGGCCAAGCCCGTATATCCCCTGCCACCGGGGACGGAGATGCGGTTCGCCATGGCGGATGGCAGCGGCGATGTGCTGCTGGGCCGTCTGAACCATCCCGAGGGCGCGGCGGACGCGGGCAGGCCGCTGGCGGTGCTGCTGCATGGCCTGACGGGCAGCGCGGATAGTTTCTACGTCCGCGCCACCGCCTGCCTCCTGCTGGCAAGGGGACATCCGGTTCTTCGCTTGAATCTGCGCGGTGCCGGTCCGTCGGCCCCCGGTTGTACGCGCCGTTATCATGCGGGGCGCACGGGGGATGTCCGGCGCGTGCTGGGGCTGCTGCCGCCTGATCTGGCCGAACGGGGCGCCCTGCTGATCGGCTGGTCGCTGGGCGGAAATTGCACCCTGAAATTCCTGGCGGAAGGGGACTTCCCCGTGCCTGTCCATGCGGGTGCCGCCATCTCCGCCCCCATCGATCTGGCGGCCAGCAGCCGGCTGTTCGGATCACCGCCCAATCGCCTGTACCATAACCGCCTGCTGGGCCAGATGAAGGCCGACATGCAGGACAATCGCGCAAGGGTGGGCGACCGCTGGGCCGACGCCGCCCTGTCTGCCCGCGATCTGTGGGATTTTGACGACAAGGTGGTGGCCCCGTGGAATGGCTGGTCGGGTGCGCCGGAATATTATGCGGTGAATTCCGCCCTGTCCTTCCTGCCGCGTATTGGTGTGCCGACATTGATCGTGCATGCCCTGGACGATCCCTGGATACCGCCAGCCGCCTATCTGGAGTTTCCCTGGTCCGACAATCCCTGGCTCTACCCGGCCATCAGCCGCGCCGGCGGTCATGTCGGGTTTCACGGGGTCGGCGGTGTCTGGTCTGATCGGTGCCTCGACCTGTTCCTCGACCGGCTGTAACGCAACTGTCATCCCCTGCGACTAGGCTGCTGGCCTCGACATGCGGGGAGGATCGGATGCGTGTTCTGCGGGCCCTGTTACTGTGCTGTCTTGCCGCCGGTCCCGTGATGGCACAGGACAAGCCGGTTGATCCGGCCCTGACCGGCTTTCTGTCCAACAGTCCGGTCACGCTTCTGGACTGGGGCATGCTGCGCCTGGAACGGGAGATGCGACAGGCGGTGGCGGCCCTGGACCTGAAGGATGGGCGGGACGGGCCGGTGAAGGTGGGCACGCTCTATCGCCCCTTTGACAGGCGCGTCCTGGCCTATCTGTCCCTGCCCATGACGGCGCGGGAACGCAGCCTGGCCCGTTGCCGTGATCTTTACACCATGTTGCGCGATCATTTGCTGGCCGGTGCGCCGGGGGGCATGTCGGCCGCCGCCTGGTATCTTCAGCGGATATTCGCGTCCGATGCGCGCGGTGGCGGCAATGGCCGGCCCGAGCCGTTCGGCGACATGCTGACCAATATGGTGCTGCTGGAAGTCACCTTGCGGGTACCGGAGGCCGATGCGTTTGCCGCCGGCCCGCCCAAGATCACCTGTGCCGGCCGTCTGGATCAGGAGGAAGCGGCAGAAATCCCGCCCTGGCGACCGCCGCCGGGCTGATTTCCATGTCATGTGCTGCTTTGGCGTTGACCGGAACAATCATAGCGTGGTGGTATCGAAAAAGAATTTCAACCTTACGGCGGCGTATGCCTAATCCGCCCGTGGCAGGGGAACAACAATGCCGGAGCGCCGTGCGCGGCGGGTGGCCTTCCTGACACCGGCGGATGCCAACGTTGTCGGCGCCTGGAGCGGCATCCCCTACCACAGCCTGCGGGCCCTGCGCGGGGTCTATCCCGACATTCGGTTTTTCCCCTGTCCCCTGTCCCATAATGTCCGCCGGCTTCTGCAACGGGCGGCAGTGCCGTTCGGTCTGGACATCTCCCGCGAACCGCTGGTGTCCGGCCTGTTCGCAGCCGAACTGCGCGGGCGGCTGCGCCGGTATGATCCGGATCTGGTCATTGGTGTCTCTGCCGCTGTGCAGCTCTGCCGCCGGCTGGTCGATGCCCCGGTGATCAATGTCACCGACGCTGTCTATGCCGGGCTGGTAGATTATTATCCACCTACCGGTTCCGGCATCCATCCCCGTTCCCGCCGCCTGGGCAACCTGCAGGAAATGGCGGCCCTGGAAAACAGCGATGCCGTGGTGCTCAGCAGCCGCTGGGCGGCCGACAGCGCCCGGCGATATTACGGGGTCCCGGCTGACCGGTTGCATGTCGTGCCCTTCGGCGCCAACCTGATGCCTGCGGCCGACCCCGTGACCGACCGGCAGACCGATATCTGCCGCCTGCTGTTTGTCGGTGTTGATTGGCAGCGGAAGGGAGGGCCGCTTGTGCAGCAGGTGGCCGATTTGCTGCTGCGCCGGGGCATCAAGGTCGAGTTGCACATCGTCGGTTGCAACCCGACGATCGATGGACCCCACATCGTCCGACACGGTTTCCTGCGCAAGGACGACCCCGCCGATCACCAGCGCCTTATGCGCCTGTTCAACGACAGTTCCTTCTTTTTCATGCCCAGCCGAAGAGAGGCGTTCGGCATCGTTTATGCAGAAGCCAGTGCTTTCGGTCTGCCATCGGTCGCGACGGCGACCGGCGGGGTGCCTTGTGCGGTGCGGCACGGCGTGAACGGGTTACTTCTGCCGGAGGCGGCGGGCGCCGAGGCCTATGCCGATGCGATCGCCGAGCATTGGGGCGATGCCGAACGCTATCGGCTGTTACAGCGGCAGAGCGTCCTGCTGTCGCGTGATACGCTGAACTGGTCGGCCTGGGCGACGCGGGTGGCGGAGATTGGCGACAGCCTGGCCGGCCGTCGCATTGTTGGTATACCGAACTGAAACGACAAGATTTTCCGGTCCATGACCGTTATTTCCGTTGACCGCCCGACTCGGGCTGTGATTCCATCCCGCCATGACTATGATCCGCACCCTTCGCTCTGCTCTTGGCCGCATCGTCCGACAGGTTGTCGGGCCGGTGATCGGCGTGTCCGTCGTGGCCTACTTCGCCTATCACACGGTGCATGGCGATCGGGGCCTTGTCGCGCTGACACACCTGCAAAGCGAGGTTGCGCGCGCACAATCCACCCTGGACCAGGTGCGTGGCGAGCGGGAAGAGATGGAGCGCCGGGCCAGCCTGCTGCGTCCCGACAATCTCGATCCCGACCTGCTGGAGGAGCGGGCGCGCGCCGTTCTCAACCAGTCGCACCCTGACGATTTGGTAATCCTCCTTCCGCGACGCTCTGCCCCGCAGTCCACGCAGGGCAATAGCGACCAAGGTCGGTAAGTCGCTGAAAACAAGGCGATTATCCTAAAACAGGTTAACGCCGATTTTCTCAAATAAAACAATCTTTTGCACTGCACACTCCTTGCGCTTCGCGGATTGTGGCGATACCTCTTATCGCATCGCACAGCGATCACGCTATTCCGCAACCCCCATCCCTGGGAGGAGCCCGTGGCAGTCACCAAGCGCCGCACCACCCGTTCAGCGGCCCAAGCGGCCCCGGCCTTGCCGAGCAAGGACGAGCTTATCCGCTACTACCGCGACATGCTGTTGATCCGCCGTTTCGAAGAGAAGGCGGGGCAATTGTACGGCATGGGCCTGATCGGTGGTTTCTGCCACCTGTATATCGGGCAGGAAGCCGTCGTTGTCGGTATCCAGGCCGCGATGCGTGAGGGGGACAGCGTCATCACCTCCTACCGCGATCACGGCCACATGCTGGCTTGCGGCATGGAATCCCGTGGCGTCATGGCCGAACTGACGGGCCGCGCCGGCGGGTATTCCAAGGGCAAGGGCGGCTCGATGCACATGTTCAGCCGCGAGAAGCGTTTCTATGGCGGCCATGGCATCGTGGCCGCACAGGTGCCGATCGGCGCCGGCCTGGGCTTTGCCCACAAGTATCTGGGCGATGGCGGCCTGAACGCCTGTTACATGGGCGACGGCGCCATCAATCAGGGCCAGGTTTACGAGACGTTCAACATGGCGGCGCTGTGGAAGCTGCCGACCCTGTTCGTCATCGAGAACAACAAGTACGCCATGGGCACCGCCCAGGCCCGTGCGTCTGCCGGTGAGCTGTTCGAGCGCGGCAGCGCCTACGGCATTCCGGGCTATCAGGTCAACGGCATGGACGTGCTGGAGGTGAAGGCGGCGGCTGACAAGGCTGTGGCCCATATCCGCGCCGGCAACGGCCCGGTCATCCTGGAAATGAAGACCTACCGCTATCGCGGCCACTCCATGTCCGACCCTGCCAAGTACCGGACGAAGGAAGAGGTCAACAAGATGCGGTCGGAAAGCGACCCCATCGATAATCTGAAGAAGCTGCTGCTGGACCAGGGCATCACCGACGAGGAAGCCTTGAAGGTGATCGACCGCGAGGTGAAGGACATCGTCACCGACGCGGCCGAATTCGCCAACACCAGCCCCGAGCCCGATCCGTCCGAACTGTGGACGGACGTTCTGGTCGAAGCCTGATCAGGCCGCAGCGGAGGATTTGAGAGATGGTACAGGTTCTGATGCCGGCCCTGTCGCCGACCATGACGGAAGGCAAGCTGGCCAAGTGGCTGAAGAAGGTGGGCGACACCGTGAAGAGCGGTGAAGTCCTGGCCGAGATTGAGACCGACAAGGCCACCATGGAAGTGGAAGCCGTCGATGAGGGCACGCTGACCGAGATTCTGGTGCCCGAAGGCACCGAGAATGTCGCCGTGAACACCCCCATCGCCAGCATCAAGGGCGAGGATGAAGCGGAGGCGCCCGCCGCCGCATCGCCGACCCCGACCGCCTCCGTGGCCGCCAAGCCGGCCGAGGCGCCGGCCGCCGCTGCCGCCCCGGCTCCGAAGGCCGCCCCGGCTCCGGCCGCGTCGGATGAGGACAAGTGGTTCAAGTCCACGCAGACCATGACGGTGCGCGAGGCCCTGCGTGAGGGCATGGCCGCCGAAATGCGCCGCGACGAGACGGTGTTCCTGATGGGTGAGGAGGTCGCCGAATACCAGGGCGCCTACAAGATCTCCCAGGGTCTTTTGCAGGAATTCGGCGACAAGCGCGTCATCGACACGCCGATCACCGAACACGGCTTTGCCGGTCTTGCCGTGGGTGCGGCCTTCGGGGGCTTGCGTCCCATCGTGGAGTTCATGACCATGAACTTCTCGATGCAGGCCATCGACCACATCATCAATTCGGCCGCCAAGACGCTGTACATGTCCGGCGGTCAGATGGGCTGCCCCATCGTGTTCCGTGGCCCGAACGGGGCCGCTGCCCGCGTGGGTGCGCAGCACAGCCAGTGCTACGCTTCCTGGTACGCGCATGTGCCGGGCCTGAAGGTTCTGGCGCCCTACAGCGCCGCTGATGCCAAGGGCCTGATGCGCGCCGCCATCCGTGACCCGAACCCGGTCGTGTTCCTGGAGAACGAGATTCTCTATGGTCACAGCTTCGAGGTTCCGACCGATCCCGACTTCATCCTGCCCATCGGCAAGGCGAAGATCGAACGGGCCGGCACCGACGTGACCATCGTCGCCTACTCCATCTGCGTCGGCCATGCCCTGGCCGCTGCCGAGAAGCTGGCGGCCGAAGGGATCAGTGCGGAGGTCATCAACCTGCGCTCCATCCGTCCGCTGGATATCGACACGATCGTCGAGAGCGTGAAGAAGACCAACCGTCTGGTCTCGGTGGAGGAAAGCTGGCCCTTCGCCGGCATCGGTTCCGAAATCGCGGCCCTGATGATGGAACACGCCTTCGATTATCTGGATGCGCCGGTGGTCCGCGTCTGCGCCAAGGATGTGCCGCTGCCCTATGCGGCCAACCTGGAAAAGCTGGCCCTGCCGCAGCCCGACGATGTCGTGGCTGCCGTCAAGTCCGTCACCTACCGCAAATAAGGCAGAGGGAGGCTTGTAATATGCCCGTTGATATCCTGATGCCCGCCCTGTCGCCGACCATGACGGAAGGCAAGCTGGCGCGCTGGGTGAAGAAGGAAGGCGACAAGGTCAAGTCCGGCGACGTCATCGCCGAGATCGAGACCGACAAGGCCACCATGGAAGTGGAAGCCGTGGACGAGGGCACGCTGGGCAAGATCCTGGTGGCCGAAGGGACTGAGGGCGTGGCGGTGAATACCCGCATCGCCGTCATCCTGGAGGATGGGGAGGATGCATCCGCCCTGTCCGCTGCCCCCAAAGCCGCTCCGGCGCCCGCCGCCGCCGCTCCGGCTGCTGCTGCCGCTCCGGCGGCCGCTGCGGCCCCGGCCCCGGCGGCAGCGCCGGCTGCCGCTGCCCATGGTGACCGCGTGTTCGCCAGCCCGCTGGCCCGCCGCATGGCGGCGCAAAGTGGTCTGGACCTGTCCGGCGTGGCCGGCACTGGCCCGCATGGCCGTGTGGTGAAGTCCGATGTGGAAGCAGCATTGAAGGGTGGGGCGCCCAAGGCTGCCGCTGCCCCGGCCGCTGCGGCCGCCGCTCCGGTCGCGGCCGCCCCGGCTGCTGCCCCGGCGCCGGCTGCTGCGGCTGCCGCGCCGAAGGGTGTCGATGCCAAGGCTTTGGCCGACAAGCTGGGCATGAAGTACAAGGTCCTGCCCAACAGCGGCATGCGCAAGACCATCGCCAAGCGCCTGACCGAGGCCTGGCAGACCATCCCGCACTTTGGCCTGGCTGTTGATTGCGAGATCGACAACCTGCTGAAGCTGCGCGCCGAACTGAACCAGAAGTCGGGAGAGAAGATCTCCGTCAACGATTTCGTGGTGAAGGCGGTGGCCGTGGCGCTGGCCAAGTACCCGGCGGCCAATGTCTCCTGGCACGAGGATGGCATTCTTCAGTATGAGAATGTCGACGTCTCCGTCGCCGTTTCCACCGATGGTGGTCTGATCACCCCCATCGTGAAGAATGCCGACCGCAAGGGCCTGGCCACCATCTCCGCCGAGGTCAAGGAACTGGCGAAGAAGGCCAAGGATGGCAAGCTGAAGCCGGAAGAATTCCAGGGCGGCACCTTCTCCGTGTCCAACCTGGGCATGTTCGGCATCAAGAGCTTCACCTCCATCATCAACCCGCCGCAGAGCTGCATCCTGTCGGTCGGTGCGGGTGAGAAGCGCCCCGTGGTCAAGGGCGACGCGCTGGCCATCGCCACCGTCATGTCCCTGACGCTCACCGTCGACCACCGTTCGGTCGATGGTGCCGTGGGTGCGGAGTTCCTGAAGCTGCTGAAGGGCCTGATCGAAGACCCGATCACCTTGATGCTGTGATGTGGATTGGGGTTCGGATTCCGGTGGGATTCGAACCCCTCTCATCCTCTCTACCGCCATCCCGGCGACAAGCCGGGACCCAGGGGCCAAAGGCACCACGGTAGGGTTTTTCCGATCCAAAGCTGCTGAAACGTTGGGCTTGTGGCCCCTGGGTCCCGGCTTGTCGCCGGGATGACGGAGGAGGGGTGGGTAAAGGTTGAGGCTTGAGGCCTCCTGTTGCCGACCTCAGCGCCCCTGACATGAAGGACCAAGATCATGGCCGAGAATTTCGACCTCATCGTCATCGGTGCCGGCCCCGGCGGCTATGTCGCCGCCATCCGCGCCGCCCAGTTGGGCATGAAGACCGCGGTTGTGGAGCGTGAGCATCTGGGCGGCATCTGCCTGAACTGGGGCTGCATCCCGACCAAGGCGCTGCTGCGCTCCGCCGAAATCGCCCATTACATCCAGCATTCCCAGGCCTATGGCATCAAGGTCGAGGGCAAGGTGACGCTGGATGTGGAAGCCATCGTCAAGCGCTCGCGCGGGGTGGCCAACCAGTTGTCGGCGGGCGTCAAGGGCCTGTTGAAGAAGAACAAGGTCACCGTCCTGGACGGTTCGGCCAAGCTGCTGGGCGGCGGCAAGGTCGCCATCACGGCCAAGGATGGCAAGGTGACGGACGCCGCCGCCAAGCACATCATCATCGCCACCGGGGCCCGCGCCCGCGTGCTGCCGGGCCTGGAGCCGGATGGCAAGCTGGTCTGGACCTACAAGGAAGCCATGGTGCCGACCGCCACGCCGAAAAGCATGCTGGTCATCGGTACCGGCGCCATCGGTGTGGAATTTGCCTGCTTCTACAAGGCCATGGGCGTTGATGTGACCCTGGTTGAGGTGGTGGACCGCATCCTGCCGGTGGAAGACGAGGAAATCAGCGCCTTCGCCGCCAAGGCATTCACCAAGCAGGGCATCAAGATCAAGACCGGCGCCAAGGTCGTGAAGCTGGACCGCCATGCGGACAGCGTCACCGCGCATATCGATGTGGCCGGCAAGGTTGAGACGGTCACCGTCGACCGCATCATCTCCGCCGTCGGCATCGTCGCCAATACCGAAGGGTTGGGCCTGGAAAACACCAAGGTCAAGCTGGACCGGGGCCATATCGTCAATGACGGCTATGGCCGCACGGACGAGCCGGGCGTCTATGCCATCGGTGACGTGGCGGGCGCCCCCTGGCTGGCGCACAAGGCCAGCCATGAAGGCATTATCTGCGTGGAGAAGATCGCAGGCCTGCCGCATGTCCATACCATGGACAAGACCAACATTCCCGGCTGCACCTATTCCTTCCCGCAGGTGGCCAGCGTCGGCCTGACGGAGGCCAAGGCCAAGGCCGCCGGCTATGACATCAAGGTCGGCCGTTTCCCCTTCATCGGCAATGGCAAGGCCATCGCGCTGGGTGAACCGGAAGGTCTGGTCAAGACCATCTTCGACGCCAAGACCGGCGAGTTGCTGGGCGCCCACATGATCGGCGCGGAAGTGACCGAACTGATCCAGGGTTATACCATCGGCAAGACGGCGGAACTGACCGAGGCGGAGTTCATGCACACCGTCTTCCCCCACCCGACCCTGTCGGAAATGATGCATGAATCGGTGCTGGCGGCTTACGGTCGCGCGGTTCACTATTGATCGTCAGGGACGATGCAATGCAAGTGGGGCGGCCCTTGTGGCCGCCCCTTTTGTTTATGCATCTTCGTAAAGGGTGTTGCTCTCATTCATCAAAGGGAGTGTCGATATCGTGAAGTTATCCCGATACCAAGCCCAAATATTGGTGAGCCTGTTTGAAAAACTTCCCATTCCCGGGGATGTGGATTGGTTGGATTTTTCCCTGTCCGGGGATTTTTCCGGCAAATATGTCTGCGGATATTCAAGGATCGCGGACATGAACGGGTATGTCGTGTTCAATATACCGACCTATGGCAGCAGTGTTTTTCTGGCGCTTACGGAAGGGTCGCCGAAGGAGGTGGCGCTGATACTGGCCAATCTGGAAGATTACGAGCGGGAAAATAACATCGATCTGGGGCTGGGGGAGGTGGTGGTCACCCCGGCCGGATCGGTGCGGGACATGCCGGTCCCGTTCGCTGTCATCTTGCTCAGAACGGCCAGTTCACCCATTTGCGGGGATGTTCCGGACCAGATGGTGATCGAAGGCAAGCCCACCCGCTTCCTTTTTGCCATGCCGATCAGCGAGAAAGACCACCAACTGCGACGCGAGCAAGGTCACGATGCCCTCATGGATGTTTTCGAGGCTGAAGATCGGGATATCGTCTTTTGATCACAAGGTCTGTTGATCTGAAGGGGACCTCGCCCTCATCCCCCTTCCTGACGGCGCTGCTGTATCTGGGTGTCCTGGTCCTGCTGCTGTCTAGCATATTGCGCTGGATGCCCGGCGGCTGGAGTGTCCCGGACCATCTGCGCATCGGCTTGCTGTGGGCGGCATTGCCCCTGTTTCTGGGGGCGGTTTGGCTCCGGCATCGGGTCGCTGTGCTGGCCGTTCTGGTTGCCTGCCTGATCAATGCGTATCTGGTAACTCCCACCCTGCTGCCGCGCTCGACAGTGCCCGGTGAACCGGTGACGTTGCTGCACGCCAATGTCTGGCAGCATAACCCGTCCATGGATGCCTTCGTGGCCCTGGCGCGGGAGCAGAAGGCGGATCTGGTGGTAGTGCTGGAACGCTATCACTTCCAGGGCTATGCCTGGGCCGATGCCCTGGCCGACCGGTTTGCCTATCGCCTCACCTGCGGGGAGGCCGATTGCGGCAACAACATCCTGTCGCGCTGGCCACTGGAACGGCTGGGGGTGGTGACCAGCCCCTGGCACGACCGGCCGGACAATCCCAGCTATCTGGCCGCGCGTGTCCACCGGCCCGGCGGGGCCTTCACCCTGGTGACCGCGCATCTGGGCCAACCCTTCGATCAGGCGATACAGGACGCACAGGCGGATTGGCTGGTGGCGCGGTTGCGGGAATTACCGGGTCCGCTGATCCTGTCCGGTGACTTCAACGCCGCCCCATGGTCGCCCTTGATTCGGCGGATCATGGCCGGCGGCAGTCTGGCCCGCCTGTCGACAACCGGCCCCACCTGGCCCTCATCGGCGCTGTTCATCGGTATCCCCATTGATCACGTGCTGGGTGATGCCGGTGCGGAGGATGCGCAGGTGCTGGGCGATATCGGGTCCGATCACCGGCCGATCCTGACCACCTTCACCCTGTCCGGTGGTTAGGGCAGGGGGGCCGTCACCACATCCACCGTGGTCGATACCGCCGTTGTCGCGACATCAGCAGCGGTCCCCACCACCGTTGTCGTTACGTCGATGATGGCGCAGCCGGGCAATGGGCACAGCACCATTGTCAGGGCAAGGAACCGAACCCGCTGCTTCAGGCGCATAATCTGCATATCCCGTGTCCGATCCCATAGGGGTAATACAATCCGGCGGTGCCGGCCAGGGCAAAGCAGCCCGTCGCCGCTTTGTCACGCGCCATCCCCGTCGCGACCATCGTGCTTGCCCCTTCCACCCCGGCTGTGAGACTTTCAGCCCCGGAAGTGGGGTGCCCGACCAATCACCACCGGCGTCAAGACCGGATCACCCGGCGCGGTCAATCGGGCCGCCAACGGGACAGGGAGTGAAGAATGGGCAAGGTTGCGTCACCGGATGGCGGCCGTATCGGCATGGTCGATGCGCTGCGTGGAACGGCTTTGATCGGGCTGTTCCTGGTCCATATGGATGAACATTTCGAACTGCTGCGTTACCCGACGGGCGCGCCCGCCTGGCTGGACAGCCTGAACAGCGCGGTACACGAACTGACCTTCGGTCTGTTCGCGGGCAAGGCCTATGCGATCTTCGCCATGATGTTCGGGATCAGCTTCACCCTGATCCTGCAAAGCTGGGCGCGCAAGGAAGGCGATGCCGCCGCCCGCCTGCGTTTCCTCTGGCGGCTCGCCATCCTGGGGGCCATGGGCTATGTCCATGCGCTGCTCTATATCGGCGATATCCTGCTGGTGCTGGCCGTGCTGGGCGCGCCGCTGGTCCTGCTCTACCGTGTCCCCGACCGCTGGCTGGTGCCGCTGGTGGTGCTGCTGCTGGCGCAATTGCCGTCGGTCTGGTCGGCGGCCAGCCTGCTGATCACGCCGGAGACCACGCCGACCAACCCGTTCCACTGGCGCCTTTACGGTCGCATCTTCGACCTGTTCACACAGGATAGTTGGGCGGCCGTCTTCACCCACAACCTGACGACGGGCCAGACGGCACGTTTCTGGTTCTTTGTGGAATCCGGCCGCTGGCAGCAGATGGCCGGGCTGCTGGTGCTGGGCATGATGGCCGGGCGGCGGCAGCTTTATCTGGATACGCCCGATAATCGCCGTCTCTGGAAACGCACCTTCGCTCTGGCCCTGGCCGGGTTCGTGATCCTGTTCCCGCTGTCGATCTGGGCGAAGGGACTGTCGCTGCAGGGCATGGCGCGGTACGAGGTGACGATGCTGACGGGGTCCTGGGCCAATCTGATGCAGACGCTGCTCTGGGCCTCGGGCTTTGCCATGCTGTACCCCCGGATCACGGGCTGGGCCTTTACCCGGCGGTTGACCGCCTTCGGGCGCATGAGCCTGACCTGCTATCTGATGCATTCCATCATCTTTGTGCCCTTCTTCCATGGCTATGGCCTGGGCTTCTATCAGCATTGGGGTATCGCGCTGTCGGTGGGCGTCGGCGTGCTGTTCCTGGCGGTGCAGTTGCGCTTCGCCGACTGGTGGTTGCGCCACCACGCCTATGGCCCGGCGGAATGGTTCTGGCGCTGTGCCACGCTGCGCCGGTTCGACGTGCCGTTCCGGCGCGTGGCGCTGGCCTGACCGGCCTTGCACCACATGCGGGGGAGGGTGGCGGAACGCCGCGCTTGGTTCGGGGGCGTGGGGGGCTTATGTTCTGGGCCAAGGCAATCCCAAGGTCAGGGCCATGACGATCGAAGAACCCCGCGTCCGCCACCCGGAAAAGGTCAACCGCCCGGACAACCCGATCCAGCGCAAGCCCGACTGGCTGCGCGTGAAGGCGCCGACCAGCCGTGAATATGCGGAAACCCGCGATCTGATGCGCGGGTTGAAGCTGCACACGGTGTGCGAGGAAGCGGCCTGCCCCAATATCGGCGAATGCTGGAAGAAGAAGCACGCCACCTTCATGATTCTGGGTGCCATCTGCACGCGCGCCTGTGCCTTCTGCAATGTCGCGACCGGCAAGCCGCTGAATCTGGACCCGCATGAGCCGGAGAAGGTGGCCGAAGCCGTGGGCGGCCTGAACCTGGAACATGTGGTCATCACGTCGGTGGACCGTGACGACCTGCCCGATGGCGGAGCCGATCATTTCGCCCGCACCATCCTGAACATCCGCAAGACCGCTCCGGCCACCACCATCGAAATCCTGACGCCGGATTTCATGCGCAAGCCCGGTGCCGTGGACCATGTGGCCAAGGCCCGGCCCGACGTGTTCAACCACAATCTGGAAACCGTTCCGCGCCTGTACCCCTCCATCCGTCCCGGTGCGCGTTACTTCACCTCGCTGGCCCTGTTGCAGCGGGTGAAGGAAGTGGACCCGACCATCTTCACGAAGTCCGGCATCATGGTCGGCCTGGGCGAGACGAAGGAAGAGGTGGGACAGGTGATGGACGATCTCCGCGCGGCAGATGTGGATTTCCTGACCATCGGCCAATATCTGGCGCCCACGCCCAAGCATGCGCCCGTGGACCGGTTCGTGACGCCGGACGAGTTTGAGAGCTATGCCACGCTGGCGCGTGGCAAGGGCTTCCTGATGGTGTCCAGCAGCCCCCTGACCCGCAGCTCCTACCATGCCGGGGACGATTTCCGGAAGCTGCGCGCCGCGCGTGAGGCCAAGCTGGCGGGCAGCCGCCCGGCCGCCGAATGATGCGTTTGCCAGGGTTCTGACATCCCATGCCGACGCACGCCGAACGGCGCATCCTGCCGCATACGCCGGAGCAGCTTTATGCCCTGGTCGCCGATGTGGAGCGTTACCCGGAATTTCTGCCCTGGGCCGTGGCCTGCCGCATCCGCAAGCGGCAGGACCCGGTGATCTGGGCCGATCTGGTGATCGGCTTCAAGATGATCCGTGAACGCTTCACCTCCAAGGTGACGCTGAATCCGGACGCCTTGCGGGTCGACGTGGAATATGTCGACGGGCCGTTCCATTACCTGAACAACCACTGGGTCTTCGAACCCCACGCCGATGGCTGCGCCGTCGATTTCTTTGTGGATTTTGAGTTCAAGAACAAGGTCCTGCAGACCATCATCGGCGCCCTGTTCAACGAGGCCGTGCGCCGCATGGTGGCGGCGTTCGAGAGCCGGGCGAAGCAGTTATATGGGTGAGGGCACCGGACGGTGACGGCCGGTCAGAAAATCCGCGGCGCGTTCCCCGATCATGATGCTGGGGGCGTTTGTATGGCCCCCGATCAATGTCGGCATGATGGAGGCGTCGGCGACGCGCAGCGCTTCCACGCCATGCACCTGCAAGGCGGCGTTCACCACGCTCCCATCGTCGGTACCCATCCGGCAGGTGCAGGCCGGGTGCTGGGCCGTGACGGCGATGGCGCGGATATAGCGGTCCATGGATAACCGGTCGGTCACCTTCGGACCGGGAAACACCTCCTCCCCCACGAAATCCCGGATCGGGTCCGTTTCCATCAGATCGCGCGTCCACGCGATCGAATGGCGCAGCAGATCGACATCGCCTGGATCGGACAGCAGGTTGAAGCGGATTTCAGGCGAGGTCAGGGGATCGGCCGACCGCAGGCGGACGGTGCCCCGGCTGCCGGGCCGCAGCACGCAGTTCAGAGAGGTCAGCATATCCTCATGCGGGCGCCGGATGCCGGGAAACCAGACATGGGCATTCAGGCTGGTCGGCATCAGGATATTCTCCAGATCCGGCCGTTCCAGCCCCGCGTGCGAGCGGTAATAGGCGATGGCGGTCAGGGGCTGCGTCCCCATCATGCCCTGGCCGGTCAGCGCCCAGCGCAGTGCCGACAGGGCAATGCGGTCGGCCCGCAATTTTGCGCGCAGCGGGAAGGGGCGCCGGCCCCGGAACCCCATGGGCACCAGCGGATGATCCTGCAGGTTGCTGCCCACACCGGGCAGGTCCGCCACCACATCGATCCCATGCGCGCGCAGATGGTCGGCGGGACCGATGCCGGACAGCATCAGCATATGCGGTGATGCGTAGGCGCCGCCGCACAGCACGATTTCACGGGTACAGTGCGCCGCGCGGGTCCGGCCCGCCTGCCGGTATTCCACGCCCACGGCACGGGCGCCCTGCAACAGGATACGGGTCGCCTGCGCCCCGGTTTCGATCGTCAGGTTTGGCCGGCTGCGCGCAGGTGCCAGGAAGGCGCTGGCGGTGCTGGCCCGCCGCCCCCGGCCGACCGTCAGGTCGGGCAGGCCGAAGCCTTCCGACGTGCCCGCCTCGAAATCATCGGTGACGGGATGGCCCAGGGCGCGGGCGGTTTCCTGCATGGCCCGGACCAGCGGATCGTCCTGCGACATGCGCGACACGCTCATGGGCCCGTCGGCGCCATGCCAGGGATTGGCCCCCCGCTCGCTGCGCTCCGACTTACGAAAATAGGGCAGGACCTCGTCGAAGGACCAGCCTTTGGCCCCCATCTGCGCCCATTGGTCATAATCGCGTGGGTGGCCGCGCGAATACATCATGCCGTTCACGGCCGACGATCCGCCCAGGACCTTGCCCCGCGCGGCCGGAATGGACCGGTCCGCCGCATAGGGTTCCGGTTCCGACTTATACCCCCAATCGAACAGCATGCGCTGGCGCAGCACACGGAAGGCGACGGGCATATGGATCAACAGGCTGCGGTCGCGGGGACCCGCCTCCAGCAGCAGGACGCTGATATCGGGGCTCTCACTCAGCCGTGCCGCGACCACGGCCCCGGCCGACCCGCCACCGACGACGATGAAGTCATACCGACCCCGGTCATTCCCCCTTTTCATGCGTCGGCAACCTGTTCCTGGGCAATCAAACGGTTCAGCTTGCGACGCGCCAGGGCGGCGCCGGCATCGATGGACAACAATATGGGCCGCAGGCTGTCGGGATCGGCCATGCCGATGCGCCTTTGCTGGTCTTCCAGCATGGGTTTGTCCTCCTGCTCGAACGCGTGTTGCAGCATCGCCCGCAGCCGCGCCGAATACTCGACATCGTCCATCCGGTCGCGACGGGTGCCGCAGACAAAGTAATGCGTACTCCCCGCCGACTCCGGTGTCATGCTGTGCAAGGCCCAGACCTCATCCTCCCGGCTGCGGTCCCGGCCGCTCTGGGTCAGGGCGGTCTTGATCAGCATGATGGCAGGCGCCTGCCATTCCGCCCGTGTCCAGGCATTGGCCCGCTGGGTGGCGGGCACACGTTCACGGAAGCGGGGTGGTGGCACGACATTGCGGTTTTCCCATTCCACGGCCACGCCGTTATCCGTATCGATCACGGTGGGCCGCACCCCGGTCATGACCCCGCCCAGTGTGTCGGGATGCAGGTAATCCGCATGGCTCAGGTCCAGCAGATTATCGGTGACCAGGCGATAGCTGGCCCGGATGGCGATGGTGAAATGGATGCGCGCCGTCCCTGGCGTCTCATCAATGAAGGACAGGTCGGGGATCAGCGCCGGATCGGCCAGTGCTGCCTCACCCATCCAGACCCAGAGGGCGCCATGCCGTTCCACCGCCGGAAAGGACCGCACCCGCAGCGCCGTCGTGATCTTGCCATGCGGATTGGCAGCGCAGTGCCCGGCCCCGTCGAAGGCGAGCCCGTGATAGCCGCAGATGATGCGCCCATCGTCGACCCGGCCCGTGGATAGTGGGGCAAAGCGGTGCGGGCACATGTCCAGCAGGATGCTGACATCCGTGTTGGTACGAAAGGCGACCAGGGGCATGTCGATGATCGTGCGGGTCAGCGGCGTGTCGGCCAGTTCATGGCTGAACCCATACTGGTACCAGCGGTTCCTCAGGAAATGTTCCATGCTGGCCTCTCCCCCGGTATTGTTGATTGGGTGCAGACCCGGCAAAGGGCCGCTTTCCGGCCAGTGTCGGTGGGCGCTTGATCATGCGTCAAATGACTTGTGGTCAATTATCATTCCACGGAAGAATGATGGGCGGGCATTCCGCCGTGGAATGCGAATAGCCAGCAAAGCATTAGACGCAGATGCCCGTCATTGGCAGGTTTCCCCCTGTTCGGTTTTGCAATGGAGAGGGGCGATCCGGTGCCGGGTGGAATGACAAGCAGGACTGCGTCACGGTCTGGATCTGAAGGCACGGGGTTGGACGCATGAACATGGTCCCCCCTGCCGCCGCCCGCATTCCGCTGGGTCTGATCCTCTCCCATCATGCCGCCATCGACCCTGAACGGCCGGCGCTGACCCAGGATGGCGTGACCTTGAGCCGGGCCGAACTGGATGCCCGTGCCAACCGCCGCGCCCGCCTGCTGGCCCGTCACGGGGTGGGGCAGGGGGATTTTGTCATCTTCGCCCTGCCCAATTCCATCGCCTTCTTTGAAACCAGCTTTGCCCTATGGAAGCTGGGGGCTGTGCCGTGCCCGATCTCGCCCAAGATGCCGGCGGCCGAATGCGCCGCCATTGTGGAGGCGGTGTCGCCGCGTCTGGTGATCGGGCCGCCCGGCCTGTGCTTTGCCCAGTGCCCGACCCTGGCGCCGGATGCCGAACCGGGGCTGGAGGATGGCGATCAGCCCCTGCCGGCGCGCGTGTCGCCGTCCTGGAAGGCGATCACCAGCGGCGGTTCGACGGGCCGGCCGAAGGTCATCGTTACCGCCCTCGATGGGCGGGCAGACCCGGCGGGACCTGGCTATGCCCTGCAACGGCCCGGTGACACGATCCTCAATCCGGGGCCGCTTTATCACAATGCCGCCTTCAGCGCCGCGCACCAGTGCCTGTTCGGCGGCGGCCATGTGGTCAATATGGAGCGGTTCGATGCGGAGGCCTGTCTGGCGCTGATCGAGCGATACCGGGTCACCTATGTGATGATGGTGCCCACCATGATGGGCCGCATCTGGCGCCTGCCGGAAGCGGTGCGGGGCCGGTACGACCTGTCCAGCCTGCGCACCCTGGTGCATCTGGGCGGCCCCTGTTCACCTTGGCTGAAGGAAAGCTGGATCGGCTGGATCGGGCCGGGCCGGCTGTTCGAGATCTATGCCGGGACGGAAGGGATCGGCGCCACAATCATCAACGGGACGGACTGGCTGGCCCATCGCGGGTCGGTTGGGCGCCCGGCGCCCGGAACGGAGATGAGAATTCTCCACCCCGACGGGTCGCCCTGCGCGCCCGGAGAGGTGGGGGAGATTTTCTTCCGTCATGCCTCCGGTGCCGGCCCCAATTTCCGCTATATCGGATCGGAGATGAAGGTAACCGACGGCTGGACCTCGCTGGGGGACCTGGGCCACACCGATGATGACGGCTTTTTGTACATCTCCGACCGCCGCACCGACCTGATCATCTCCGGTGCCGTCAATATCTATCCGGCGGAAGTGGAGGCGGCTATAGAGCGCCACCCGGATGTACGCGGCAGCGTCGTCATCGGCCTGCCCGACGATGATCTGGGCAACCGGGTGCATGCCATCGTGCAGGTCGCACCCGGTTCGGAACCAGCCCTGGATGCGGAAACGCTGGCCGCCTATCTGGCGAGCCAATTGGCCCGCTACAAGGTCCCGCGAAGCTTCGAATTCGTCACCACCGACCTGCGCGACGAGGTGGGGAAGGCCCGCCGCAGCCAGTTCCGCCAGGAACGCCTTTCCCAGGAAAGCATGGGCAGAAAATGAACCAGCATCAAGTTTCTCCGGACCATGGTCCATCGGCCGAACCGGATGCGGACGGCAATATCATCAATGTGACGCGGGCCGATGGCCATGTCGCGGTTGTCCGCTTTGCCCGGCCGCCCAGCAATTATTTCAGCATTCCGCTGATCACGGCCATTGGCGGCGCGCTGGAGCAGGTTGACGCCGATCCCGACATCCACGCCATCGTTCTGGCGGCCGAGGGGCGGAATTTCTGCGCCGGGGCCGAACTGACCCAGGAGCACGAGGAGCCGGAGCATATCTATGCGGCGGCCCACCGCCTGTTCGCCATCCGCAAGCCCATCGTGGCGGCGGTGCAGGGAGCGGCCATCGGTGGCGGGCTGGGCCTGACGCTGGTGGCCGATTTCCGCGTGGTTGCCCCCAGCACCCGCCTGGCGGTGAATTTTGTGAAGATCGGCATCCATCCCGGCTTTGCCATCACCCTGTTGCTGCCGCGTGTGGTGGGGCAGCAGAAGGCTGCCGAATTGCTCTACACCGGCCGGCGCATCAATGGGGAGGAGGCGCTGCGCATCGGTCTGGCTGACCGGTTGGTCGAGGAGGGGGCGCTGTTCAACACTGCCCTGACGCTGGCCCGGCAGATCGCCGAGAATGCGCCCTTGGCCGTGGAAGCCACGCGGGCAACGCTGCGCGAGGGCCTGCTGGAGGATATCCGCCGCCAGACCGATACCGAAGCGCGCAAGCAGCATGAGCTGCGTGTGACCGAGGATTTCGCCGAGGGCATCCTGGCGGTACAGGAACGGCGGGCCGGCAACTGGAAGCGGCGATAAGCGTCTGACCCTCTCCCGCCGTTCCGGCTTTCGTCGGGACGGTGGGAGATTTCTTTTCACATCACCCTTGCTTCTGCCGCCGGATCATCCACGCCGCACCCGCCTGACACAGGAAGGCCAGGATGATGAAGGGTGTCAGCCATTGCAGGGCCATCGCCAGTGCCATGTTGCCATAGACGGGCGTCAGCCGGTCGCTGACCATGCCGACGAACAGCGGACCACAGCCCAGCCCGATCAGGTTCAGGATGAATAGCAGGATGGAACTGACCGTCGCCCGGTACTGGGCCGGGGTGCGGTTCTGCAGCAGGGCCAATGCGGGCACCAGATAGGTGGAGGTCAGGGTGATGGGCGGCACCAGCAGGACCAGCGAAAGCTGCCAACTGTCCACCATCGTGAAGCCGAACAGGAAGGGCAGCACCATCACCATGCCCAGGCCGGGCAGCAATGTGTACCAGATCGGATTGCGCGCGCCGGCCTTGTCGGCGATCACGGCGCCGATCCAGGCGGCCAGCACCATGGACCCGGCCACGATGACCCCGAAATAACCGCTGATCTGGCCCAGCGACATGCCCTGGACACGGGTCAGGAAGGCCGGCGTCCAGTTCAGAATCCCGAAGGAGCAGAAGGATGTCAGGCCGCAGGCCAGGGCCGTCAGGATAAAGACCGGCGACCGCCAGAAATAGGCCAGAGCGGCCGTCAGGCTTGGCGCCGCCTTCTCCGTCGCCGACGTCGCCATGTCGGCATCGAACCGTCCGCGCACCGGCTCCCGCACGATGAGCAGCAGCAGCGGCGCGAACAGCAGGCCGGCGGCGCCGATAACGACGAAGGCCGTCCGCCAGCCATAGGCCTGGGCGATCGCGGCCCCCGCCACGGCCCCGACAAAGCTGCCCGCCGGCACGCCCAGCACATACAGCGCCAGGGCCCGCCCGCGTTTATGGGCCGGGAAATAGTCGGCGATGATGGAATAGGAGGGGGGCGAACAGCCCGCCTCCCCGATGCCGACACCGATACGGGCCAGTGCCAGGCTGATGAAGCCCGTGGCAAAACCCGACAGGGCGGTGAAGACGCTCCAGATGCCGCAGGCGGCCGCGATCAGCCGGGTACGGTTCCCCCGGTCGGCGATCAAGGCCACCGGAATACCGAAGAACGTATAGAAAAGCGCGAACATCAGGCCCGTCAGCATGCCGATCTGGGTATCGCTGAGGCCGAGATCCTGTTTCACCGGCTCCACCAGGATCGACAGCAATTGCCGGTCGACGAAGTTGAGCATGTAGGCAAAGGCCAGCGCCGCCACGACCACATAGCGGTAGCGCGCGTCCGGTTCGGATGTTGGGGTGCTCAAGGCCGGATCCTGTCAGTTCATGGTTTGACTTGTTTGGGAATGCCCTTACAGCAACCCGACGATGGAGATGGAACAGATGCCGTGGAACGGCGCGCCGCCCAGATTATGGGCCAGCGCGTTCACCACCGGTTGCTGTCGCTGGCGCGGCCCGGCCCGGCCCAGAAGCTGGAGATAATTCTCATAGACCATGCGGATGCCGGTGGCGCCGATCGGGTGGCCGAAACATTTCAGGCCGCCATCAATCTGGCAGGGCAGGGCGCCATCGGCATCGAACCGTCCGTCCAGCACATCGCGCCAGGCATTGCCATCGTCGCTGAGGCCCAGATCCTCCATCGTCACCAGTTCGGTGATGGAGAAGCAATCATGCACTTCCGTCAGGCTCAGTTCCGCGCGTGGATCATTGATCCCGGCTTCCTTGTAGGCGCGGGCGGCGGCGGCGCGGGTGGTGGGCACATAGCTGCTGTCCCAGCCGCTGCCCTGCGCTTCCCACCCGCCGGTTGCCGCCAGTTGCAGCGACTTGAGGGTGACGATGTCCGTCTTGCCCAGCGCGCGGGCGATCTCCGG
>NZ_JAGOGJ010000155.1 GCF_017996735.1 Niveispirillum sp. | reverse complement strand
CCCTCGGGCAGCACCCACTGCGTAACGCCCCAGATGGCGACCAGCGAGAGCACGCCGCAGGCGATGAACCCCTTGTAAAGCGCGCCCATGATGTTGTTGGACGATCCCAGCTTCACAAAGAAGGTGCCGATGATCGAGGTGATGATGCACGCCCCGCCGATGGCCAGCGGATAGACCAGCACCGAGGCCAGCAGATCCTGGCCGGCAAAGAAGATGCTGGCCAGCACCATGGTGGCCACCACCGACACGGCATAGGTTTCGAAAAGATCGGCCGCCATGCCGGCGCAATCGCCGACATTGTCGCCGACATTGTCGGCGATCACGGCGGGGTTGCGCGGATCATCCTCCGGGATGCCGGCTTCCACCTTGCCCACCAGATCGGCGCCCACATCCGCACCCTTGGTGAAGATGCCGCCGCCCAGACGCGCGAAGATGGAGATCAGGGAGGCACCGAAGCCCAGCGCCACCAGCGCATCGATCAGTTCGCGGCCCGTGATACCCATGGAGGACAGCACGAAATAATAACCGGCGACCCCCAGAAGGGCCAGACCGGCCACCAGCATGCCTGTGACGGCGCCTGCCCGGAAGGCCAGTGACAGTCCCTGCGCCAAGCCCTGGCGCGATGCCTCCGCCGTGCGCACATTGGCGCGGACGGAGATATTCATGCCGATATAGCCGGCGGCGGCCGACAGCACCGCGCCGATGATGAAGCCGATGGCGACCTTGATACCCAGCAGAAAGCCAACCAGCACCGCGATCACGACACCGACGAGGGCGATGGTCGTATATTGGCGGTTCAGATAGGCGCCGGCGCCGATCTGGATGGCGTGAGCGATTTCCTGCATGCGGGCATTGCCCGGACTGGCGGACAGCACGGCACGGGCCGTGACCACTCCGTAAAGGATGGCCAGCACCCCACATGCCAGCACGAAGTACAGCACTTGCGTGGTCATGTCGTTTCCTTACCCTGTTGAAGATGCCGCTTCTGTTTTTTATGACCGGACGGCCGGCGGCATTAGGCAAGCGCAAGCATGCCATGCGTTTTTGAATGCGGCAATACGCCGCCATTAACCAAAGGGCATGGAAGCGTTATTTCGCGCCGCAACAAAGCATGCAGAAGGGTAAGGAAAAGCGGGTTCCTATAAGCGGCCAATCATCCCGACCGGTCGGGATGATTGGCGTCGGCGTCATGAAGCCGGCCGTGCCGTCGGCGCGACCGCTATCGGTCAAACACTTTGACCGACTGGATCAGTAGGCCGGGCGCTGACTGACCGACTGGATCAGAACATCGTGCACCACGTCGGGGCCCAATACCTTTTCCGTCGTTTCCATCAACTTGGTCTTCAGGGCTGGGATGTTCAGGATCTGGCCGTCGATCACCTGCCCCTTGTCGATGCCGCCATACAGCGCCTGGACATAGGCATCGACAAGGCGGGGGCTTTGCGCGCGGATCTGATCGCGCACATTGTCGTCATCCACTTCCAGGCTGATCGTCACCATGATGTTCTGTTCGACCTTCTTGGCCCCCAGGATCGGCACGATCATCGGTCCGACCGATACAAAGACCGGCGGCCCCGTGCGCGGCTTCTTCTTGGGCTGTTCCTCGGCATGTTCGTCCCCTTCCTTGTGGGGCTTGGGGCCGAACAGGACATAGCCGCCCACGCCGGCGCCAATCAGCACCAGCAATGCCAGGACGAGCAGGATAATCTTCTTCATGGAACAGGCGCCTCTTTAACCGACAGGCCCACTATAGCATTTCGACCCGGCGGTCATCAGGGCCAATTGTCATGGGCGGCCCGGTGCGATCGGGCAGATTGAACATCGTTCAAGTCCACCCGGCCTGTCAAGCTGTCCCCACAAGGTCCCGGTCAGTGGTTGTCGCGCGGCACGCCGTGGGTTTCCGCGATACGCTGGAACTGCACGGCCGGTTCAAGCACGGCGCCGTCGCCCAGTTGGCCGACCATGCGGCGCTGGATTTCCTGCCACGGGGTCTGTGACGGGGGAAAGGCGTAACCGCCGGCCGCTTCCAGCGCCTGACGGCGCTCCGCAATCTCCGTATCCGGGATCAGGATGTCGGCACGCCCCCGCTTCAGGTCGATGCGCACCCGGTCACCTGTACGCAGAATCGCCAGGTTGCCACCGGCCGCCGCCTCCGGCGAGGCGTTGAGGATGGAGGGCGAGCCGGAAGTTCCCGACTGGCGTCCATCGCCGATGCAGGGCAGGACGCCGATCCCCTGCTTGATCAGATAGGCGGGGGGCCGCATGTTCACCACCTCCGCCGCGCCCGGATAGCCGATCGGGCCGGTGCCGCGCATGACCAGGATGTCCCGTTCTCCGATCGCCAGTGACGGGTTGTCGATGCGGTGATGATAATCCTCCGGCCCGTCGAACACGATGACCCGGCCTTCGAACGCGTCCGGATCGGCCGGATCCGACAGGTATCGGTCGCGGAATTCCTGGTTGATGACGCTGGATTTGATGATGGCATTGTCGAACAGGCTGCCGCGCAGCACGATGAAGCCGGCATCCGTCTTCAACGGCTGATCGAAGGGCCGGATCACCTCCGGCATCTCGATCTCCCGGCCCCGGCAATTCTCCCCGATGGTCCGGCCGTTGGCGGTGATGGCATGTTCACGGATCAACCCCTGCGTCATCAACTGGTTCACCACGGCGGGCACGCCGCCGGCATGGTGATAATCCTCGCCCAGATATTCGCCGGCGGGCTGCAGGTTCACCAGCAGCGGTATCCGGTGGCCATGCGTCTGCCAGTCATCCAACGACAGTTCCACGCCAAGATGCCGGGCGATGGCCGCCAGATGGATGGGGGCGTTGGTGGAACCGCCAATGGCGGTGTTCACGACGATGGCGTTCAGGAAGGCATCGCGGGTCATGATGTCGGACGGCTTCAAATCCTCCTCCACCATGCCGACGATCCGCTTGCCCGTCTCATACGCCACCTGCTGGCGTTCACGGTACGGGGCGGGGATGGCGGCGGAACCGGGCAACTGCATGCCCAGGACCTCCGCCAGGGAATTCATGGTGGTGGCCGTGCCCATCGTGTTGCAATAACCGGTGGACGGCGCCGACGATGCGACCAGATCGATGAAACCCTTATAGTCGATCTCGCCCGCCGCCATCATCTGCCGGGCCTTCCATACGATGGTGCCGGACCCTGTGCGCTCCCCCTTGTGCCAGCCATTCAGCATGGGGCCGACCGACAGGGCGATGGCGGGGATGTTCACCGTGGCGGCGGCCATCAACATGGCCGGCGTGGTCTTGTCGCAGCCGATGGTCAGCACCACCCCATCCAGCGGATAGCCATACAGCAGTTCGACCAGCCCCAGATAGGCAAGGTTGCGGTCAAGGCCGGCCGTGGGCCGCTTGCCGGTTTCCTGGATCGGATGCACGGGGAATTCGATGGCGATGCCGCCGGCCGTCCGTATTCCTTCACGGACGCGGTCGGCCAGGATCATATGGTGACGGTTGCAGGGGCTGAGATCGGACCCCGACTGGGCGATGCCGATGATGGGCTTGCCCGACTGCAACTCCTCCCGGCTCAATCCGAAGTTCAGGTATCGTTCCAGGTACAGCGCCGTCATGTCGGCATTGGCCGGGTTGTTGAACCATTCCTGCGACCGCAGGCGGCGGGCGGTGCCCGGCGCAACCTGATCCTTGGCCATCCCTTGATCTCCCCTGGAACCGGCGGCAATTCCGCCTGGGCGGAACCGGATTGTCTGGGGATAGCACGGCGCCCGGTTCATTTCCATTATTATAATATTAATGGCCGGCAGTGTTCCGCCACACCCAAAGGCTCATTGTGCCGCCGGCTGACGGGGCATCAGGCCGGCCGGACCATCGCCGCCGGCAAACTGCACACGGTTGCGGCCCGCCTGCTTGGCGCGGTAGAGAGCAGCGTCGGCGCGGCCGACAAGCCTCGTCAGATTGTCGTCGCCGGGCACATATTGCGTGCCGCCGACACTGGCGGTCAGGGCAACTTCGGTCCCCTCGTGATCCACGGGCCGGCCGCCGATCGACAGCCGTATGCGCTCCGCGACCACCATGGCCTCCACCTCTTCGGTTTCCGGCAACAGAACGGCCAGTTCCTCGCCGCCATAGCGGGCGACGACATCGGTGGTGCGAACCGATGCCAGCACACGCTGGGCCGCCGCCCGCAGGACCGCATCGCCGGCATTGTGGCCGAAATTGTCATTCACCTGCTTGAAATGGTCCAGATCGACCAGCAGCAGGGAGAAGGGCCGGCCATAGCGCTGGGCGCGATCCACCTCGGCCAGCGCCATTTCATCGAAGCGGCGCCGGTTCAGAAGACCCGTCAGCCCGTCGGTGCTGGCCAGCCGTTCCAGCTCGGCATTGGCATTCACCAGATCCTGGGTGCGCTGCGCCACCAGTTGTTCCAGCCAGCGCCGCTGCCGGCGCAGGGCGGCGGTGCGGGCCTGGATCACCATGCCCAGAATGGCCAGCACCGCGACGACGGCCCCCACACGCGCCAGGCCCGTCTGATACCAGGCGGGCAGGACATTGACCGTGACCAGGCGGTCAGCGCCTCCCCAGACCCCTTCCTTGTTGGTGGCACGCAGGCGCAAGGTGTAGCTGCCGGGCGGAAGGTTCGTATAGGTGGCCAGCCGGCCCAGCGCATCCACCTCCACCCAGCCCTTGTCGAACCCTTCCAGTGTGTAGCTGTACCGCAGGCTGGCCGGCCCGGCATAGTCGAGCGCCGCGAAGCCCACGGTCAATGTCCGGGCACTGGCCGGCAGGGTCACGGCGGCGGCAACGGCCGGTTTCGCCTTGGCCGCGGCCAGCGGCGCCTCGGCCGGGACGGGGGCCAGGTTCAGGGCGGCGGCCGGAACGGATTCATTGTCGATGCGGATATCGGTGAGGACCAGCGGGGGCAGATAGGACCAGCGCCGCAGCGCATCAGGCCGCACGACGGTCAGCCCCTCCCGCCCGCCGAACAGCAATTCGCCGCCCGGCAACCGTGTGGCAGACCCGACCCAGGTGCCCCGCACGCCCAGCCCGTCATCCCAGCCGATGGCCGTCACGGCCCTGCTGTCGGGATCGATGCGGGCAATCCCATCCTCGGTGCTGGCCCATATCTGTCCCTCCGCGTCCAGGACCATGGACTGCACACTGTCGCCCGGCAGACCATGGCGCTGCGACAGGGTGATGAAGCGATAGCGTTCATCGGACAGCGGGCTGGTCAGGACACTGACCCCGCCACCCAGGGTACCCACCCACAGCCGGCCCTGCCGATCGTAAAGCAGGCCGGTAATGTAATTATGCGCCAGCGACGACCAGTCCCAGGACCGGTTCTGCACCCGGCGGACATGGCCCGTGACGGGGTCGACCAGATGCAGGCCGCGATGCGTGCCGACCCAGATGCGGCCGTCCGGCGCGGCTGCCAGGACCCGGGCCCGGTCATCGGCCAGAGTCGTGGCATCCTCCGGGTCATGGCGGAACTGGGTGACGGCCCCCGTCGCCGGGTTGAACCGCACCAGCCCGTCGCTGGCCAGCCACAATTCGCCGTCGCGGACCAGGATGGCATAGACGGGCAGGCCGGCAACGGAGCCCGGCAGGTCGACCGTCCGCACCTCCCCCGTGGCACGGCTATAACGCGCCAGCCCCAGTTGGGTGCCGATCCAGACCGTGTCGGCCCCATCCTCGGCCAAGGCCAGTACATTGGCGCGCGGCAGTCCCTGGCCGGGGCTCTGGCCGGGCAGCAGCCGTTGCCGATCGCCCGTGGCGGGGTCGATGATGTCGATCCCCTTGGTCTCAAACCCCAGCCACACCTTGCCGTCGCGGGCCGCCATCACGGCCCGCACCTGCGGCTCGCTGGGGCTTTCCGGCTTGGAGGGGGAGGAAAAGATGGACAGCACGCCCTGGTTGGCCGGGTTGTGGATATTCAGGCCCCCGCCCCAGGTCGCCACCCAGATCAGACCGGACCGGTCCCGCATCAACCCGCGTACGGCATCGCTGCTGACGCTGGCCAGCACCGCCGGATCATGGTGGATCGACCGGATGCTGCCGCTGTCCACATCCAGTTCCATCAGGCCGCCGGGATCGGTCGCCACCCAGATGCGGTCACGCGGGTCGCCATCCACCCGCAAATCCTGGATGGCGCGCACATGCGGGCGATCCGCGATGCGGCCTTCCGCCCTGGCCATGTCGAACGAGCGGGCGACACCCGTGGCGGGGTCATGGCAAATGACGATGCCGCTGCGGGTTCCGATCCAGACGCGCCCGCGCCCGTCGCCGAACAGGGTGGCAATCGCGGCATCGGGCGGCAGTGACGGCAGGGGAATAACCTCCTGCACGGGCTGGAAACCGCTATGGCCCGGCCGGCGGACAGCCAGCCCCTGATCAGTGGCCACCCAGAGCATGCCGGCGGCATCGAACAGCAGGTCCTGGACCACCGTTCCGGGCAACCCGTCGTCGCGCGCCTCCTGGATACGAAAATTCTCGGCCATGCCGGTATCCACGTCCAGCCGCGCCAGACCGGACCGCAGCGCCACCCAGATATTGCCCTGCCCGTCCTCCTCGAACCGGTAAGCCGTGGGATGGGCAAGGCCGCCCGGCCCCGCCGGATACCGCGCGAAGCTTTCCGTTTCCGGGATGAACCGCGCCACGCCGCCATTGTTGGTGCCGACCCACAGCCGCCCCCGCTTGTCGACATGCAGGGCGTTGATATAGCCGTCGGGCAGGGAACTGGGGTCGCGGCTGTCGGGCTGGAACACCCGGAAACGATAGCCGTCGAACCGGGTCAGGCCGACCGGTGTGCCGACCCAGATGAAGCCCGCCCGGTCCTGGATGATGGCGGTGACGATGTCGCTGGGAAGACCGGCGTCACGGCCGAGCCGTTCGAACAGAACCTCCGCCCGCTCGCTCCAGTATCGGGCCGCCGGGTTCTCTTCGCCTTTCGCGGCAAAAGTGATAACGGTAAGGGCGACAAACGCATAGAACAGCCATAGCGCATGGTGGAGCGGCCGACGCATGGCCGGCATCCAGCCGTATGTTGGCCCTCCCGCGTTGCCCAAGCCTTCCCCCCGTCTCAAATCAACGGGCAGTTTAGCATTTTCACACGGAATTCACCATGCGGCTTCAGGTTGCAAACAGCCCGCAAGATTGCGCCCCGCGTCTTTGGGCATTGAGCGATCTGCATTTGTCATTGTCGGCCAACCGGCAGGCGCTGGAACAGCTTGCCCCCCATGGCGATGACTGGTTGATTCTGGCCGGCGACGTGGCGGAACGGCCGGACGATCTGGCCTGGGCCTTCGGCACCCTGTCCCGGCTGTTTGCCCGGCTGATCTGGGTGCCGGGCAACCACGAATTATGGACCCTCAAGACCCCGGACGGCCCCTTGTCAGGGGAGGCCAAGTATCGCGCGATGGTGGATGTCGCGCGCCACTATGGCGTGACAACGCCGGAAGATCCCTATCCCGTCTGGCGGGGGCCTGATGGCCCGCTTCTGCTGGCGCCCCTGTTCCTGGGCTTCGACTACTCCTTCCGCCCCGACGATGTGCCGCTGGAACGGGTGCTGGAATGGGCGTGGGAGAAACGGTTGCGCAGCGCCGATGAAACACGTCTCTCCCCGGCACCCCACGCCACGCGCCAGGACTGGTGCGCCGCCCGCGTCGCCTGGACGGTGGCACGGCTCACGGCGGAATTGCCACCGGACATGGGAAGCGTGCTGATCAACCATTATCCGCTGCGGGCCGATCTGGTGACCCTGCGGCGCATCCCCCGTTTCAGTCCCTGGTGCGGGACCACGGCCACCACGGACTGGCATGTCCGGTTCCGGGCGGTTGCCTGCATCCACGGCCATCTGCATGTGCCGGGCACCCACTGGCGCGACGGGGTGCGGTTCGAGGAAGTGTCCCTGGGCTATCCCCGACAATGGCAGCCGCACGGGCGCGGCCCCGACCGCGCGTTGCGCCTGATCCTGCCGGTTCCTTCATAGCGGGTTCGCCATAGGCCCTGCACCCCGATGTCGCAGCGGCGGGCACCAATCCCGTGCTACATTGCCTTGCCTTCGGGATTGCGGAAAACCGCGCCATTACGGCGGACCCTTCCTGGTTCGGCTGATGGCGCCGACGGAAAGGACAGGCTCGTGCGTGCCTTCATACTGGTGCTGATCGGGGCGACGCTGGGGCTTGGCGCCCTGACCTACGCCACCTTTCGCTCCACCGAAACGCTGGCCCCGCTACCCGTGGCGGGGCGGGGTGCCATCCTGGCCGCCGTGATCGGCGCGGGTGGCCTGTTCAGCCTGTTCGTCTGGCTGCAACGCCAGGGCCGCCGCCGCGACCGCGACAAACGTTAGATACCGCCGTCGGCAACCACGCCCGTCACCTCATCCATGCTGGCCATGATGCGGGCATAGGCTGTGCGCTCCACCTCCGACAGGTGGGGGTGCCAGATGTCGAAGATCATGACGACACGCAGCTCGTCGCTGTCGTTCCAGGCCTCATGCTCGATCGTGTCGTCAAACACCCAGGCCTGCCCGACCTTCCATTCCCGTGTCTCGCTGCCCACCCGGAAGCCGCAGCCCCCCGGCACGACCAGTGGCAGATGCACGACCAGCCTTGTATTGGCCACCCCGTGATGCGGCGGAATGCGGGTCTGCGGCTTCAGCAGGGAGAACATGGCGACCGGCGACCGGTCCTTCACGCGCGGCTGCGGCATGTCGGCCAGAACCGACATGGTCACGGGGCAGCGATCGGCATTGGCCGGAACGGGCAGCCCCTTTTCCAGCAGATGGATGGCGCTCCAGCGCGGGGAATTGTTCAGCGGCTTCCACTGATCCAGCGGCGCCCAGTCGGGATATTGGATATAGGGCACGGCCGATGACGGATCGGGATTGTCCAGCAGGCTGGCCAGTTCACGCTGGATATCCCGCGTCGCCGCCTCCAGCCGGTCCAGCCAGGGGAATTCCTGCCGTTCGAAAAACTCGATGGAAGGCAGGCCCGGCAGATGGAAATGGGTGGGCTTCTGGGTATAGACCTTCCGCCGGCCCATCATATGATCGATCATCCGGTCGATCCGCCGCGTCTCCGACGATCCCGAAGCGCCGGCCAAGCCCGCAACGGACCCGCGCAGGCTCTCTTCCAACTCACGCATATAGGCTTCATGCACCTGCTGGGCCCGGGCAATGGCGTGCCGCGTCGGCGGATCATAATGCGCATGCGGTGAATATTGGGTCAGCGCCGCACCGTAGGCCTGCGCCGCCTGACGATGATTTCCCTGCGCCTCGATGATGGTGGCCCGCATCAGCAGGGCCAGGAAATTGCGGGGATCGACACGCAGGGCACCGTCCAGCGCCGTCAGCGAGGCCACCAGATCCCCCCCGGCCCGGTGCGCTACAGCCAGATTGAGCCACAGGGAAACATTCCCCGGAAACCGGCGCACCGCATTTTCCAACAGCTCACGCGCGTCGCGTATGCGGCCCGACGCCATGAGCCGCATGGAGGTCAGGCTGGCATCCTGCGCCGTCAGTTCCGCTACCGCCATCCGCCGATCCCCCAACACATCATCGTGCCATTGGACTAGCCGTTTAGCACTAGTCCACTTCCGAAGATAAGGATGGTGCCAATCCTGTAAAGCGTCACGAGCGGCGCGCTGTTAACAATCCTTTAATAGTATGGAATTTGTGCCGAAAAATGTCAAACGGTAGCTAATTCTGCATAGAAACCAGGCAGAACTATGCGTTTTCAGGTGCTTAGAATAATCCCCAACCGTTCGAATGTAACAGAATCGGGAGCCAGCCCCAGACGCAGCAGACCGGGCCGGTCCGAAAATGATCGTGCCAGTAACCCGGCCGATCCAAGATCGCGATACAGGTCACGGTCATTGGCGGACCGAACCAGCGTGTACAGATCCGTGCCCCCCATCACCTCTACACCCGCCGTTCGATATAGGTCCAATGTTCTAGACATGGCCCGGGCCAGGTTTCGCCGCGTGGCCTCCTGCCAGGCCTGGTCCGCCAGGGCCGATGCCCCGACCATCAGCGCCGGCCCCGCCACGGCCCAGGGCCCCAACCGCCCGCCCATGGCGCGGACGATCCCGGGCGGCGCCAGCAGGAAGCCCAGCCGCAGCCCGCCCAGCCCATAGAATTTGCCGAAGGACCGCAGCACCAGCAGCCCCTGCCGGCCGGCATGGGATGCCAGCGACAGGTCGGGCCGCAGGTCACAGAACGCCTCATCCACCAGCATCCATCCCCCCCGCCGCGCGATTTCTTCCAGCAAGGGCAGCAGCCGGGCCGGATCATGGGTACGCCCGTCGGGATTGTTGGGATTGACCAGCAGCAGCACATCGGGCAGCGGCCCCGCCGGGTCCGGCAGGTCGGCGGTCATGCGCACCCGGTGCCCCGCGCGTGCCCAGGCCGGGGCATGTTCGCCATAGGTGGGGCCAAGGATGGCCACATCCGCCCCGGCCGGCCGCAGGAAGGGAACGGTGCTGATCAGCACCTGCGACCCCGGTGCCGCCAGGATGGTCTCCGGATCGGCGACGCCATAGGCCGTCATGGCCGCCTGTTTCAACGCCGCCTCGTCGCCCGCCGACGGCAGACATGTCCAAAGCCGGGGGGCCAGAGCGGGCAGCGGATAGGGCCAGGGATTGATGCCGGTCGACAGATCGACCCAGGGCCGGGGCGCGTCGGGAAACAGGGCTGCCATCGTGCCCAGATCGCCGCCATGGGGCTGCACAGCCCGGCTATCCATGCTATCACCTTGTTCCATCATGGAGATTTTTCCACCCCTACTGATCTGCGCGCTGGTTCTGGAGGTCCTGCTGGGCTATCCCGACGCGGTTTTCCGGGCCATCCGTCACCCTGTCGTCTGGATCGGGGCGGTGATTGCCGCCCTGGACCGGACCTTGAACCGGGGGCCTGTCTGGATGCGACGGCTGGGCGGTATTGTGACGGTGCTGATCCTGGTCGGCGGGGCCGTGGGGATCGGCATGATGCTGCAGGCGTTCCTGCTGTCCCTGCCCTTCGGCTGGGTGATCCTGGCCCTGCTGGCCTCCTGCCTGCTGGCCCAGCGCAGCCTGCACCGGTTCGTCAGGGCCGTGGCCACGGGTCTGCGCGACGGCGGTCTGGCCGGCGGCCGGGCGGCGGTGGCCCATATCGTGGGCCGCGACCCGGAAAGCCTGGATGAAGCCGGCGTTGCCCGCGCCGCCATCGAAAGCCTGGCGGAGAATTTCTCCGACGGCATCACCGCGCCCGCCTTCTGGCTGGCGGTCGGCGGGTTGCCGGGAATCCTGGTCTACAAGGCCATCAATACCGCCGACAGCATGATCGGCCACCGCACAGCACGGCATGAGGCGTTCGGCTGGGCCGCCGCCCGTCTGGACGATCTGGTGAACCTGCCCGCCTCGCGCCTGACGGCCCTGCTGCTCGCGGTCGCCTCGGGGTCCCGGATGGGGGTTGCGCTGAAAACCGTCCGGCGCGACGCCCACCACCATCGCAGCCCCAATGCCGGCTGGCCGGAAGCGGCCATGGCCGGTGCGCTGGGCCTGCGTCTGGCGGGTCCCCGGCGCTATGCGGGCAAGGTGGTCCAGGATCATTGGATGGGTGATGGAAGGGCCGATGTCACGGCAAGTGATATCGAAGCGGGCTTGCGGCTTTATCGCCGGGCGTTGATCTTCCTGTGGGGCCTTGCCGCTTGTCTCGGCCTGTCCGCGATGCTGGGGTGAAAGCCGGTGGAAGAGGAAAAGCGGCCAAAGCCGCCCGGTCAATCCTGGAAAGTTGCTGTCGGCACCTGGGCTGGCGTCTTCGTTCTGTGGCTGTTGGTCGGGCATGAGGAGAGCCGGAATGTTCGACGGCTGGAGGCGGCAGCCTGGATCCTGGCGGCCATCCTCGTGCTGTGCCTGTATGACTGGATCCGCCACCGGAACCATCGCCGGCCCGCTCAACCGGTAACCGACAGCAACCCGTCCAGGTCCAGGAACCGCTCGACCGACGCCGCGCACTCATCCAGCGCCGAATCCACCGACGCGTCATAGGCCAGCCCCGACCCAACCCCGAACCCGGCCAGGAAGCCCGCCCGGAACCCGTCGCTGCCAAACAGCCCGTGAACATAGCAGCCGGCGATACGTCCATCCGCTGACACCACCCCCTCCGCCCCGGCACCATCGATCCGCAGCAGCGGACGGTCGCAGCCCGGCCCCGTCGTCACGCCGACATGCATCTCGTACCCGGTGAACGCCCCCTCACCCGCCGCGCCCGCGCCGGTGACGGGCTTCAGCACCTTGGACCCGGTCAGGACCGTATCGACCGCCAGCCAGCCCAGGCCCTGCACCTGCCCCGCCGGCCCCTCGATCCCGCCGGGGTCGGCGATGGTCCGGCCCAGCATCTGGTAGCCGCCACAGATACCCAGCACGCGACCGCCCCGACGGATATGGGCATGCAGGTCCACGTCCCAGCCCTGCGCCCGGAAGAAGGCCAGATCGGCGATGGTGGCCTTGCTGCCCGGCAGGATGATCAGGTCGGCATCCAGCGGCAGGGGGCGGCCCGGCGGCACCATGGTCACGGCGACCGACGGTTCCAGGCGCAGCGGGTCGAAATCATCGAAATTGGCGATGCGCGACAGCATGGGCACCACGATCCGCAGGTCCCGGCCAGACCCGGCCCGCCATTGGTCCAGCACCACCCCATCCTCCGCCGGCAGCCGCGCCGCCGCCGGCAGGAAGGGCAGGACGCCGAAGCCGGTCCATCCCGTACGCCGCGCGATCTCCGTCAGCCCATCATCGAACAGGCGGATATCGCCCCGGAACTTGTTGATGATGAAGCCCTTGATGGCCGACCGGTCGGCAGGGTCCAGAACGGCATGGGTGCCCACCAGGCTGGCGATCACCCCGCCCCGGTCGATATCGCCGGCCAGGATCACGGGCACGTCGGCCGCCAGGGCAAAGCCCATATTGGCAATGTCGCGGGCGCGCAGATTGGTTTCCGCCGGGCTGCCCGCCCCTTCCACCAGGATCAGGTCGGCGCCCTCGCCCAGCCGGCCGAAACTGTCCAGCACCGCCGACAACAGCGAGCCTTTGCGCTGCTGGTACTCCGCCGCCTGGGCGGTGCCCAGCATGCGACCCTGCACCACCACCTGGGCGCCCGTGTCGCTCTGCGGTTTCAGCAGCACGGGGTTCATATGAACCGACGGCGCCACCCGCGCGGCGCGCGCCTGCAGCGCCTGCGCCCGCCCGATCTCACCCCCGTCGGCCGTCACGGCAGCATTGTTCGACATGTTCTGCGGCTTGAACGGCCGCACCGACAGGCCCCGGTTGGAAAAGGCGCGGGCCAGCGCCGCCACCAGCAGCGACTTGCCCACATCCGATCCGGTTCCCTGGATCATCAGGGCGCGGGGCCGTGTCGCCATCAGAATTCGATCCCGGCCTGGGCCTTGATCCCGGCATTGAACGGATGCTTCACGGCCTGGAACTCCGTCACCAGATCAGCGGCATCCATCAGTTTCTGCGGCGCGTTGCGTCCGGTGACCAGCACATGCAGGTTAGGCCGGCGCGACACCAGGGTCGCCACCACCTCGTCAATGTCCAGATAGGCATAACGCAGCGCCAGGTTCATCTCATCCAGCACGACCAGTTGATAACGCGGGTCGGCGAACATGGCACAGGCCTTGGCCCAGGCCCGGCCGGCCGCCTGGATGTCGCGCTCCTTGTCCTGGGTTTCCCAGGTGAAGCCCTCGCCCATGGCGTAATGGTCGATCAGATCGTCGAACCGTTCAAGCGCCACCTGTTCGCCCGTGGCCCAGGCGCCCTTGATGAACTGAATGAAGCCGACGCGGAAGCCATGACCGGCCGCGCGCAGCATCAGGCCCAGCGCCGCCGTGGACTTGCCCTTGCCCGGCCCCGTATGGACCATCAGCAGGCCCTTCTCGTTCTGCCGTTCGGCAACGCGGCGATCCATCAGGGCCTTGCGCTTCTGCATCTTGGCCTTGTGGCGTTCGGCCTCTTCCGGCGTGACGGTCGTGCTGCTCATCTTGTCCCCTTATTTCAACGTCATCGGCAGGCCGGCAGCCATGAACAGGACCTTGCCGGCGATGCGCGCGATATCCTGGTGCAGGCGCCCCGCATGGTCGCGAAACAGGCGTGACAGGCGGTTGTCGGGCACGATGCCCAGACCCACCTCATTGCCGACCAGCACCAGCGGCACCGTCAGCGTCGGCAGCAGATCCAGCAGCCGCGCCGCCTCCGGCTCCACCTCCCGCCCGTCCAGCATGATGTTGGTCAGCCACAGGGTCAGAC
>NZ_JAGOGJ010000154.1 GCF_017996735.1 Niveispirillum sp. | reverse complement strand
TGTCCGCCGCGACCGTACCGGTACCGGAACGTCTGGATGTTGCGATAACGGAACGGATGAGCACGCAGGAAGGGTTCGGCAAGGTGCTGGCCGAACTGGCCAAGGGCGATACGGAACTGGCGTCGCGCATCGTCACCACCAGCCCCGACGTCACCGTTTCCACCAACCTGGGGGCCTGGGTCAACCGCCGTGGCCTGTTCGACCGCCACGAACGACACGACATCTTCAAGGAACAGAAGGTCGTGTCGGCCCAGCGCTGGCAGGGTGACCCGCAGGGCCAGCATATCGAACTGGGCATTGCCGAACATAACCTGTTCCTGATGCTGGCGGCGCTCGGCCTCAGCCATGATCTGTTCGGCGCCCGGCTGCTGCCGGTGGGCACCCTGTATGATCCGTTCGTGATGCGCGGGCTGGATGCGTTCAACTACGCGCTTTATCAGGATTCGCGCTTTATGCTGGTGGCCACACCCAGCGGCGTGACCCTGGCGCCGGAGGGCGGCGCACACCAATCCATCGCCACACCGCTGATCGGCATGGGCCTGCCCAAGCTGTCCAGCTTCGAACCCGCCTATGTCGATGAACTGGCCGCCATCATGCGCTGGGGATTCGACCATATGCAGAAGCCGGATGGGGGCAGCCTCTATCTGCGCCTGTCCACCCGTGCTCTGGAGCAGCCGTCGCGGCCGCTGGATGCGCCGGCGGTGATCGAGGGTGGCTATTGGCTGCATCCGCCGGCGCCCGACACGGACCTTGCCCTTGTCTATATGGGGGCCCTGGCGCCGGAGGCTTTGGCCGCTCACGGGCAGTTGCTGGAGGATGTGCCGGGGGCCGGTCTGCTGGCCATCACGTCGGCTGACCGTCTCTACCAGGGCTGGATGGCGGCGCGCCGCGCCCGGCAGGCGGGGCAGGGGACCTTGTCGCCGGTCGAACGGTTGCTCTCGTCGGTCCCGCCTGCCGCACGGCTGGTGACGGTGACCGACGGCCACCCCTCCGCCCTGTCCTGGCTGGGGGGCGTCAGGGGGCACAAGGTGGCGGCCCTGGGGGTGGAAAGTTTCGGGCAGTCGGCCGATCTTCCCGACCTTTACCGCACCCTGCATCTGGATGCCGACGCCATCATCGACGCCGCCGCGCGGGTGTTGCTGGAGTAGGTCGCGACACCAATAGCGCGGGCACGACAGCCCCGGCAGATTCCGCGCTTGGCGAGCCTGTTTCGGCTTGCTATACGGTGCGCTCCCACGGTCGGACCCCAGGTCTGCCCGGCGGGCGGGCGTGGCGGAATGGTAGACGCGCCGGATTTAGGTTCCGGTGTCGAAAGACGTGGGGGTTCAAGTCCCTTCGCCCGCACCACGAGTTTTGAGTTTTGACCCGCAACCCACCGCGGAAGCCGGATATCGGCGCACCCGCGGGAGCTTCGGTCCCTGTCAATGGCAGAAGGGGGCTGGGGCGAGCAGACAGAAGACAGGCATTTCGTCCCATGCAGATCACCGAGACCAGCGCTGAAGGCCTCCGCCGCGACTTCAAGGTCGTTATCACGGCCCAGGACATCGAATCGCGGGTGCAGACCCGGCTGACCGAGGTCGGCAAGACCGTCAAGATTCCGGGCTTCCGCCCCGGCAAGGTCCCGATGCCGATCCTGAAGCAGCGCTATGGCCAGTCGGTCATGGGCGAGGTGCTGGAAGCCGCCGTCAATGACGGCGCCCAGAAGGCCGTGGCCGACAACAACCTGCGTCCGGCCCTGCAGCCGAAGATCGAAGTGCTGAAGTTCGACCCGGGCCAGGATCTGGAATTTGCCGTCCAGGTCGAACTGCTGCCCGAGATCGAGCCGGCCGACCTGTCCGCCGTTGAGATCGAGAAGCCGGTTGCCGCCGTCGCCGACGACACCGTGACCGAGGCCCTGGGCCGCCTGTCCAAGGGTCGCCGCACCACCGAGAAGGTGGAGGATGACCGCGCCGCCGCCCTGGGCGATATCCTGCTGATCGATTTCGACGGTTCTGTCGATGGCGAGAAGCGTCCCGGCATGAAGGGTGACGATTATGAGCTGGAGCTGGGCTCCGGTTCCTTCATCCCCGGATTCGAGGAGCAGCTTGTCGGCGCCAAGGCCGGCAGCGACGTCACCGTGAACGTGACCTTCCCGGCCGAGTATCACGCCGCCGAACTGGCCGGCAAGGAAGCCGTGTTCGAGGTGAAGGTCAAGGAACTGCGCGTCGGCAAGGATGCGGAACTGAATGACGACCTGGCCAAGACCTTCGGCTTCGACGATCTGGAGGCCCTGAAGGCCGCCATCAAGGAGCGCACCGAGGGCGAGTATGGCCAGACCTCCCGCCTGCGCGCCAAGCGCTCGCTGCTGGACAAGCTGGCTGAACTGCACAGCTTCGACGTTCCGGCCGGCATGGTCGAGATCGAGTTCGACCAGATCTGGAAGCGTCTCCAGGAAGAGTTGGCCCGTGGCGGTGCGGATGCCGAGGATGAAGGCAAGGACGAGGAAGCCCTGAAGGCTGAATATCGTGACATTGCTGTCCGGCGTGTGCGTCTGGGCTTGCTCCTTTCCGAAATCGGTCGCCGTAACAATATCTCTGTAACGCGCGAGGAGCTGCAGAAGGCCATGTTCGACGAGGTTCGTCGCTATCCGGGCCAGGAGCAGCAGGTGTTCGAGTTCTTCCAGAAGAACCCGCAGGCCGTCGAAAGCCTCCGTGCGCCGATTTACGAGGATAAGGTTGTCGACTTCATCCTCGGAACCGTTAAGGTGAACGAAGTGACCGTGTCGGTTGAAGAGCTGATGCGCGATCCGGACGAGGACGAAGTGGCGGCCGCCTGAGGCCGCTGTAAAGTACCGCGGGGGCCAATCCAGGACCCCGCGGCTTCTGGTTAGGAGCGAAGCAGGGATCATGATTGAACCGCAGATGAACGCGCTGGTTCCCATGGTGGTCGAGCAGACCAACCGCGGCGAACGGGCATACGACATCTACTCCCGCCTCCTGAAGGAACGGATCATCTTCCTGGTGGGCGGTGTGAACGATGCCGTTGCCAGTCTGGTCTGTGCCCAGCTTCTGTTCCTGGAAGCGGAGAATCCGACCAAGGAAATCTCCTTCTACATCAACTCGCCGGGCGGTTATGTGACGGCTGGGTTGGCGATCTATGACACGATGCAGTATGTCCGCTGCCCCGTGGCGACCATCTGCATGGGGCAGGCTTCCTCCATGGGTGCCCTGCTGCTGGCCGGCGGTGCCAAGGGCAAGCGCTTCTCGCTGCCCAACAGCCGAATCATGATCCACCAGCCTTCGGGCGGTGCGCAGGGTCAGGCCGCCGATATCGAGATTCAGGCACAGGAAATCCTGCGCCTGCGTGAAACGCTGAACGAGATCTTCGTGAAGCACACGGGCCAGAGCCTGGATGTCATTGAAAAGGCTGTGGAACGTGACAAGTTCATGAGCCCGGAAGAGGCAAAGGTGTTCGGCATCATCGATGAGGTGATCGCCGGTCGCCCGGGTGGCCTTACCCAGGTGGCGTAAAGCGGAAGCGGTGGCGAACAAGTATATATTGATCCCGCCGCTTCGGGTGTTGTTGAATAGGTGCGAGAGGGCGTCCATTGTCGGCCCTGGGGTTCCGCCAAACGGTAACGGATGGTTGGGGAACCGGAGAAGGCAAGGACGCCCCTTGAAAGCAGACACCCGGCACAGGGTGTCGGGGCGTATCGGTCGGGGCCAGCCGGGCCATCGGCCATGCGCCATCCGGTGATGTACGGAGCGCAAATGACCAAGTCGACCGGCGGCGACAGCAAGAATACCCTCTACTGCTCCTTCTGCGGAAAGAGCCAGCATGAGGTGCGCAAGCTCATTGCCGGCCCCACCGTGTTCATCTGCGATGAATGCGTCGAGCTGTGCATGGACATCATCCGCGAGGAAAACAAGACCACGCTGGTGAAGTCCCGCGACGGTGTGCCGTCCCCGCGCGATATCAGCACGGTGCTGGATGATCATGTGATCGGTCAGGAGCATGCCAAGCGCGTGTTGTCTGTGGCCGTCCATAACCATTACAAGCGCCTGGCCCACGGTGCGAAGCACAATGATGTGGAACTGGCCAAGTCGAACATCCTGCTGGTCGGTCCGACCGGTTCGGGTAAGACGCTGCTGGCGCAGACGCTGGCCCGCATCATCGACGTGCCCTTCACCATGGCCGATGCGACCACGCTGACCGAAGCCGGTTACGTGGGCGAGGATGTCGAGAACATTATCCTGAAGCTGCTCCAGTCTGCCGACTATAATGTCGAGCGGGCGCAGCGCGGCATCGTCTATATCGACGAGGTCGACAAGATCAGCCGCAAGTCCGACAACCCGTCGATCACGCGTGACGTGTCGGGCGAAGGCGTGCAGCAGGCCCTGCTGAAGATCATGGAAGGCACGGTCGCCTCCGTGCCGCCGCAGGGCGGGCGCAAGCATCCGCAGCAGGAATTCCTGCAGGTGGACACGACCAACATCCTGTTCATCTGCGGCGGCGCCTTCGCTGGCCTGGAAAAGATCATCGCGGCGCGCGGCAAGGGGACGTCCATCGGCTTTGGCGCCGATGTCCGTGGGCCGGACGAGCGGCGTATGGGCGATGTCCTGCGGGAAGTGGAGCCGGAAGACTTGCTGAAGTTCGGCTTGATCCCCGAATTTGTCGGCCGTCTGCCGGTCCTGGCTACGCTGCATGACCTGGACGAAGCTGCCCTGATCGAGATTCTGTCCAAGCCGAAGAACGCCCTGGTCAAGCAGTACCAGCGCCTGTTCGAGATGGAGGACGTGAAGCTCACGGTTCATGAGGAAGCGCTGCGGTCGATTTCCCGCAAGGCGATCGAGCGTAAGACAGGTGCCCGTGGCCTGCGTTCCATCATGGAAAGCATCCTGCTGGATCCGATGTACGACCTGCCCGGCCTGACCGGTGTAGAGGAGATCGTGGTCAACAAGGAAGTGGTGGAGGGCCGCGCCAAGCCGCTCTACATCTATTCCGACCGCGCCAATCAGGTGGCACCCGGCGCCTGATATAGCTGCTGTTACGTCATGCTTCAAAGGCGGCCCCCGAGAGGAGGCCGCCTTTGTCGTTGATGGGGTCTGGATTCCCACCGCATTGGTGACATAGGACGCTGCGGCCTTCATGTCATCACTTTGGCTTGTGGCCGCTCCCCTTCATCCTGCGTGCTCCCCGACTGACGCCTGTGCTCGCCCTTAGCCGCGGCCCACGGCCTGCGGCTCTCCGTCGCCGCGGCATGCCGCGATTCGCGGGATTGGTATCTGGTTTGCCGGCGCTGTCATCACATTCGCCCGTCTTCCCCTTCAGATGATCTCGGATGGCGATATGGTGCTGGGAAGTCTGCGTCGGTACCGATATTCGGATAATCGCTTCCCAAGCCAGACCGAATTGGCGGATTTTGGATGTTTGTGTCAAAATGTATCGCAATGACGGTAGTGTTTCTATTTCGTTAATATTGTGTTAATATGAAAGTAATATTTATATTTTTCCTAATGTTTCCAAAAATTTCTCAATTGAAATTCAAATATATCCTTATGATATTTGGCGGTATATCGCAAATTTATATGGATAAATGGGCTTATTGTTGCGGATCGGTCACAGATTTTGCCCAAAAGACTTTCACGATGAAAGCACCGTTGCGCTGTCGTGTCAGTGCGCCAATTTTGTCGCTCCAATGTGCCTAGGTCGATGGACATAGATCGACAGGGACGCAGCAATCCTGAGAGGAATAACAATGAAGATGGTTCGCGGGCGTTTTTCGCGCCGTTTCCAGCAAGGCCTGTTGTTGGGCGCTGCTGTGGGGCTCGCCGCCACCGGTGTTGCTGGTGCGCAGGAACTGCAGCTTGAAGAAATTGTGGTCACGGGTTCGCGTATCGCCCGCCCGGAACTGACCAGTTCCAGCCCCGTCACCGTTGTCGATGCCGCCGCTTTCGAGCAGGCTGGCGCTGCCACGGTCGACAGTGTTCTGAACGAACTGCCGCAGATCATCCCTGCGCTGGGTGCCTTCTCCAACAATGGCGGCAATGGCTCCGCCACGGTCGATCTGCGCGGTATCGGTTCGGCCCGTACCCTGGTGCTGGTGAATGGTCGCCGGTATATCCCGCCAATGGTACCGGCACGGTTGACCTGAACAACGTCCCCGCTTCGCTGATCAAGCAGGTGCAGGTTCTGACGGGTGGTGCATCGGCCGTTTACGGTTCCGATGCCATCGCCGGCGTCGTGAATTTCATCCTTGAGGATGACTTCAAGGGTGCCAAGGCCAGTGCGCGCTATGGCATCACCAAGGAAGGCGATGGCAAGGAACGCAACGTCAACCTGACGATCGGTACCGGCTCCGAAGACGGCAAGTCCAACCTGACCCTGTTCGCTGAATATAATAAGCGCGATGAGGTCATGGCCGGCGATCGCGACTATTCCAAGCAGGCGATCACCGAAGGCGTCGTTAACGGCGTGCCGACCATCCTGTTCAGCGGTTCCTCCACCGCTCCCGGCGCCCGTCTGGCCCGTGGCACGACGGTGTTGACCTGGGATGCCAATGGCGTGCCGCGTCCGTTTGACAGCACCCGCACCACCAGCAGCGCCGGCGACCTGTATAATTTCTCGCCCGTGAACTATCTGCGCGTGCCGCAGGAGCGCCTGTCGCTGTTCGCGTTGGGCAACCATGAGTTCAACGAGAACATCAAGGTTTACGAAGAATTCAACTTCGTCACCAACCGCGTGCCGCTGCAATTGGCCGAAACCCCGGCCGTGATCCCGCAGCCGCGTCCCGGCGTGCCGCCCATCCGCATCAACCTGACCAACCCGCTGCTGACCGCCCAGACGGTGGCACAGCTGCGCACCCTGTATCCGGCTTCGTCCGACCCGACCTTCGTGGCGCCCCCGGGCTTCACGGCGAACGACTATGCCTCCATCACCACGGCGAACGCTCTGTCCCGCCGCATGATGGAACTGGGTGCGCGCGAGCAGGAAAACAATCAGAACGCCTTCAACAGCACGACCGGCATCAAGGGCGACCTGATCGGCGGCTTCACCTATGACACCTATTTCACGTTCGGCCGCGTGACGCGTGACGTCATCGTCCGCAACGACGTGTCGTCCGCCCGCCTGCGTCAGGCACTGAACGCCACCCGCGATGCCGCCGGCAACGCCATCTGCGTTGACGCCACGGCCCGCGCCCAGGGTTGCGTGCCCATCGACATCTTCGGTCCGGGCCGCATCAGCAAGGCCGCCGCCGACTATGTCCGCACCGACACCAACCGCGTGCAGCAGTTCGAGCAGCAGGTCTGGAACGGCTCCATCAGCGGCAACCTGTTCGACCTGCCGGCCGGCGGCGTCGGCGTGGCCTTCGGTGGTGAATGGCGCAAGAACAAGTATTCCGACCGGGTGGATGACAGCATCCGCACGGGTGACATCCTGGGCTTCAACCCCGCGCTGTCGTCGGCCGGTTCGTTCGACGTGTGGGAAGGTTTCGCTGAAACCTACATCCCGCTGGTCACCGATCAGCCGTTCTTCGAGAACCTGTCCGCCGAAGCGGCCATCCGTTATTCCGACTATTCGTCGGTCGGGTCCGTGAAGAGCTGGAAGGCCGGCATGGAATGGTCGCCGGTCAAGGATCTGGGCTTCCGCGCGCAGTTCCAGTCGGCCATCCGCGCCCCGAACGTCCTGGAACTGTACCAGGGCGGTGCGGTCGGCTTCCCGACGCTGAACTCCACCGTCGATCCCTGCCTGCTGTCGACGGCTGCCAACTATAATAGCGCCTTCTGCGTCAGCCAGGGTGTGCCCAGCGCCAGCGTCGGCACCACGGCCTTCAACAATGCCCGTCCGACGCAGTTCCAGCAGCTCACCCAGGGTGCCGCCGTTGTCGGCATCGATCTGAAGGAAGAACAGTCCAACACCTGGACCGTTGGTGCGGTGCTGACCCCGGCCTTCCTGCCGGAATTCACGGCCACGGTTGACTGGTGGCAGATCAAGCTGGACGACCAGATCGGCGGCTTTGGCGGCGGTGCCGCGGGCGTGGTCCGTGACTGCTTCGCCAACAAGAACCTGCAGAGCGCCACCTGCCGTGCCATCACCCGTACCGGCGACGGCTATCTGGCTGTTGTGCAGGTGCCGACCGTCAACAATGCGGGTCTGAAGACCTCTGGCGTCGATGTCGGTTTCACCTGGCGCCAGGATCTTCCTGAAGGCCTGACGCTCGACGGCGACGGCCAGTTCCGTGTCAAGACCGACCTGTCCTGGCGTGACAAGCTCGACGTGCAGCCGTCTGTCGGCGGCACGGTCTATCACTGTGCCGGCTATGGTGGTTCGAACATCTGCGGCGAGCCGGTTCCGGAATGGAAGGCCACCACGACCTTCACCTATATGAGCGGTCCGCTGACGGCGTCGATCCAGTGGAACTATATCGGTTCCTGGAAGAACGACGCCATGCTGTTCGGCACGGCGGCGAACACGCTGGTCTATCCGAAGGTCGGTTCCTACAACCTGTTCGATCTGTCCGGTTCGTACGAGGTTGTCGAGGGTGTTGCCGTGTCGGCCGGCGTCACCAACCTGTTCGACAAGCAGCCCCCGATGCTGCCCGACACGATGATCGGTTCCCAGCAGAACAGCTTCACCAACACGTATGACGCATTGGGACAGCGGTTCTTCATGGCGGTGTCGGTCAAGTTCTGATCGACCTCACCAACTCTGCTTCATCACTTGGCGGCGGGTCCCACGGGACCCGCCGCTTTTCTTTGTGCCATGGGTTTCAGCCCAGGGCGTCGGCCACCGCCTTGCCGCAGGTCGTGGTGTCGGCGCTGCCCTTCAGGTCGCGGGTGCGCAGGGCCGGTTCGGCCAAGGTCCGCTCAATGGCGGCGACAATGGCGGAGGCTGAGTCGGCCTCTCCCAGATGCTCCAGCATCATGGCTGCCGACCAGATCTGCCCCACCGGGTTGGCAATGCCCTGGCCGGCAATGTCGGGGGCCGATCCATGGACCGGTTCGAACAGGGACGGGCCGGTGCGGTCCGGGTTGATGTTGCCCGACGGTGCGATGCCGATGGTGCCGGTGCAGGCCGGACCCAGATCGGACAGGATGTCGCCAAAAAGGTTGGAGCCGACCACCACATCGAATCGGTCAGGGTTCAGCACGAACTGCGCCGTCAGAATGTCGATATGGTACTTGTCCCAACGGACATCGGGATAATTGGCGGCCATCGCCTCGACCCGGCTGTCCCAATAGGGCATGGTGACGGCGATGCCGTTGGATTTGGTGGCAGAGGTCAGGTGCCGGTTGGGGCGGCTGTTGGCCAGATCGAAGGCATAGCGCAGGACGCGGTCCACGCCGATGCGCGTCATCACTGTTTCCTGGATCACCACTTCGCGGTCGGTGCCAGGGAACATGGTGCCGCCGACGGAGGAATATTCGCCCTCGGTATTCTCGCGCACGATCCAGAAATCGATATCACCCGGCTTGCGCCCGGCCAGGGGGCAGGGAACGCCCGGCATCAGGCGCACGGGGCGCAGATTGACATACTGATCATATTCGCGACGGAACTGCAGAAGCGACTGCCAGAGCGAGATATGGTCCGGCACCTTGGCGGGCCAGCCAACAGCGCCGAAGAAGATGGCGTCGGGCTTGCCGATCTGGTCTTTCCAGTCCTCCGGCATCATGCGGCCATGCTTCAGGTAATAGTCGCAATGCGCGAAATCGTGCCATTGCTGTTCGACAGTGAAGCCGAACAGGCTGGCCGCCTTTTCCATAACGCGGATGCCTTCGGGCATCACTTCATTGCCGATACCGTCACCGGGGATCACGGCGATCTTGTAGGAGCGCGTCATGGTCAAACCGCCTCGTGCAGTTTCAGGCCGCCAATGTGGAAGGCCTTGGTTTCCAGATATTCCTCAATGCCGGTCGGCCCACCCTCGCGGCCCAGACCGGACTGCTTGATCCCGCCAAAGGGCGCCATCTCCATGGCGATGGAGCCGGTATTCAGCGCCACCATGCCGGCCTCCAGGCCTTCGGCGACGCGGAAGGCGCGGTGCAGGTTTTCGGTATAGAAATACGCGGCCAGCCCGAACGGTGTGGCGTTGGCGATCTCCAGCGCCTGACGTTCATCCTTGAACCGGAACAGCGGGGCAACGGGGCCGAACGTCTCCTCATTCGCCACCCGCATGTCGGTATTGGCACCGGTCAGGATGGTGGGGGCGGCAAAGCGGCCGGCGGGCGCCTCGCTTGTCGCGAAGATCCGGGCCCCCTTGGACAGGGCATCTTCAAGGTGCGCCGCGACCTTGGCCACAGCGGCGTCATTGATCAGCGGGCCAATCGTGGTGCCGGCCACGGTTCCCAGCCCGACGCGCAGAGCGCTGACGGCGGCGGCCAGCTTGTCGGCGAACCGGTCATACACGCCATCCTGTACCAGAATGCGGTTGGCGCAGACACAGGTCTGCCCGGCATTGCGGAACTTGCTGGCCATGGTGGCGCCGACGGCAATGTCCAGGTCGGCATCGTCGAACACGATCAGCGGGGCATTGCCGCCCAGTTCCAGCGACAGGCGCTTGATACTGTCTGCACATTGTCCCATCAGCAGCGCGCCCACACGGGTGGAGCCGGTGAAGGACAGTTTGCGGACGATGGGCGATGCGGTCAGCGCGCCGCCGATGGCCGTGGGCAGACCGGTGACCACGTTGAACACACCGGCGGGAATGCCCGCCCGTTCCGCCAGCACGGCCAGGGCCAGCGCGGTGAACGGGGTCAGGTCGGACGGCTTGATCACCACCGGACAGCCGGCGGCCAGGGCCGGCGCGCATTTGCGCGTGATCATGGCGGCGGGGAAATTCCAGGGCGTGATGATGGCCGACACACCCACCGGTTCCTTCCAGGTCAGGATGCGGCGGTCGGCATCGGGGGCGGGGATCATGCCGCCATAGACACGCCGGCCTTCGCCCGCGAACCATTTCACGAAGGTGGCGGCATAGCGGATTTCACCGGCGGCTTCGGCCAGGGGCTTGCCCTGTTCGGCGGTCATGATTCGGGCCAGATCATCGATATGGGCCAGGATCAGCGCGTGCCAGCGTTCCAGCAGATCGGCCCGCGCCCCGGCCGTCAGCGCCCGCCAGGCTGGCCAGGCGGCATGGGCGGCGGCGATGGCGGCTTGCGTGTCGGCGGCATCGCAATCCGGAACACTGCCGATGATGCTGCCATCGGCGGGATTATCAACGGCCAGCATGGCCAGCGTGTTGGCCTGCCGCCACTCACCGCCGATAAAAGCGGACTGACGGAAAAGACCGGGATCGGAAAGGGTGAGCGTCATGATCGGCTGCCTGTCGGATGATGGGCCGGGAAGGGGGAGGGTGGTCAGCTCAGCCAAGTGCCTGCGTGACCAGCGAGAAGGTGTGGAAATCCGGATCGCGGGCCGGGGGCGTGCCGCGCATCATACGGGTCACCCGACCTACACATTGCAGGCCCAGTTCGTCCAGCCAGGGGGAAAGGCCGCTATCCTCGGTGATATCGACGCGGCAGAACATGCCGGCATTGGCGCCCAGCCAGTGGGAGATCAGGGCCTTTGCCCCGCCGACATCCGGTGCCACCGTGGGGCCGACGACATAGCCGCGCCCGAATTTGCGGAACAGGGCAAAGCCCGCCACCTCATGCGCGCGGGTCAGCATGACGCCCAGCGCGCTTTTATCCATCGTGTCGATCAGACGGCGACGATCCATGCCCGTGGCGCGGGCATCCAGATCGGGGATGATCTCCATGTCCCGCTGGCCCATGGGGCGCACGCGTTCATCGGGCAGCAGTTCCGGCAGCGGAACGGAAAAGGCCGTTCCCTGATGTTGCAGCACATCGCCCACCGGCACAAAGCCAAGGCTCTGATAAAGGGGTATCCCCTCCGGCGTAGCATGCAGCATGATGGTCCGGTCCCCCAGAATATCCATGACGCCGGTCATCAGCTTGCGTCCGATACCCAGCCCCTGGGCCGCCGGGGACACAATGACCATGCCCAGCGTGCCGGCCCGTTCCCCGAACAGCCAGCACATGGCGGTGCCCACTACCAGCCCCTCATGTTCCGCCACCAGACCCTGGCCGAATTCCAGGAAGAACTGCCAATCCTCCATCCGGTGCGGCCAGTTCAGTTCGCGCGACAGGGCATGGGCCTGTTCCAGGTCCGCCTCGGTCATCGCCCGCAAGGTTACGGCGGGCCGGGTCGGTTTTTCCATCACATCATCCCCTCGGGTCCCGGTCTGCGGCGGCAGGAACTGCCGTGGCCGCAAACCCAGCTTTCATGCGGGCATATTAAGCGGTGGCGTGTGGCATTCGCTGCCGGGATGCGGGTGTTTTCGGAAGATTGTGGCGCGCCCCTTCCGGGTGATCCCGACCAAATGCCGTGCCATCGGGGTTATCCATGTCGCATGTGGAATGCCAGCCGGAGTTGCCGCGCCGTGAGCGTCTTTGATCCCAACAGCCTGACCCTGCCCACCGGTTCCAACTTCATCAACGGCGCCCGCGTCGCTGGCATCGGGGCTGAAATCCCGGTCCGCCGCCCGTCGGATGGGCAGGTTTATGGCCATTTGGACAGTGCCGGCCGGTCGCAGGTGGATGCGGCGGTGCAGGGCGCCTACGATGCCTATCGCAACAGCGGCTGGGCCAAGGCCGACCCGCGTCAGCGCATGCGGGTGCTGCGCCGCTGGGCCGATCTGTTGGACGCCCATATCAATGAACTGGCGGCGCTGGAAGCCGTCGGTTCCACCCGCACCATCGCGGAGGCGACGGCCTGGGACGTTCCCTATTCGGCGGAATGTATCCGTTTCTATGCTGAATTCGCCGACAAGGTGGGAGGTGAAGTGGCCGCGACCACGCCGGACAAGCTCGGCCTGACCATCACGGAGCCCTATGGCGTGGTCGCCGCTGTGGCGCCCTGGAACCTGCCCATCGTCATGGCCGTCTGGAAACTGGCACCTGCCATCGCGGCGGGCAACTCGGTGGTGCTGAAACCCTCGGAAATGACACCATTCTCCATCGTGCGGGTGGCGGAACTGGCTATCCAGGCGGGGCTGCCCGCCGGCATCTTCAACATTGTCCAGGGGGATGGAAGGTCGGTGGGGGACAGCCTGTGCCGCCATCCGCTGGTGGCCAAGGTGACCTTCACCGGTTCGACCCGTACCGGTGCGGCCATCATGACGGCGTGTGCCGAAACGGGGCCGAAGCCGGTGACCCTGGAACTGGGGGGCAAAAGCCCGCAACTGGTCTTCGCTGACTGTCCCGACATGGACAAGACGGCGGGTATCGTGGCCCGTGCCATCACCCTGAATGCTGGTCAGGTCTGTGTGGCGGGGTCGCGCCTGATCGTGCAGGAAAGTGTGGCGGGACAGGTGGTGGACCTGATCACGGCCCGGTTCCGGGCGCTGAAGGCGGCTCCCACCTGGGACCCGTCCTCCACCCTGTCGCCCATCATCAGCCATCCGCAACTGGACCGGATCGATGGGATCGTCGGGCGGACAGTGGCGGCTGGTGCCAGGCTGATCACCGGTGGTGGCCGCGCGGCCGGTCCGCAGGATGGTTCCTTTTTCCAGCCCACGATCCTGGCCGATCTGGATGCCGCAGCGGAGGCTGTGCGGGAGGAGATTTTCGGCCCCGTTCTGACGGTGCAGACCTTTCGGGAGGAAGAGGAGGCCCTGGCCCTGGCCAATGATACGCAGTACGGCTTGGCCGCTGGCGTCCATACCGGTGACGTTGCCCGCGCGCTCAGGGCTGTACGCGGATTGGAGGCGGGGACCGTCTGGGTCAACCGTTACGGTCGCTCCAACGATTTCATGCTGCCGACCGGCGGGTTCAAGCGGTCGGGCATCGGCAAGGATTTGGGGCGCGAGGCCTATATGGCGAATTTGAAGGTGAAAACGGCGCTGGTGGAGTTTTGAGGGGGCATCAATCTTGGCGCAATGGGTGGTTCCAAAAACACGTCCAGACAATATCTCGCGCGTCAATTTCAAGGGTGGTGATGATGTCATAGAGCAGTTTCGGAAGGTCGGTGCTTCCTTCCATACAGGTGATTATCGTGGAACCATCTGGCATTCCTCTATAACGATTGAACGCCACCACGCCGATGTTCAGATCAAGAATGAACGCCTTATAACAATCAATATTATCGTATCCGTTCTCAAGCGGAACATTCAATCTTTTCGCCAGCGTCTGTATTTCTATCGAAATTCTCGTGAGGTCGAGGCAAAGTCCCTTTGGCTAGGTTTTGATGGGGATGGTTCTGATATTCATTATGTCCTCTTGAGATTTTCAAGAATTCCAGACTATCTCAAGCAATCCCCAACGCCCGCCGAATATCGTCGAGCGTGACCATCAGCAGCATCGGGTCCAACGGCGATGGATTGAAGCCCAGGCGCAGATAGAAATCCTTCGCCTGGGGAGAGATGGCATGAACGACGATGCCCCGGATGCCCAGCAGATCGGCCGCCTGCGACACCCGCCACGTGCAATCATGGAATAGGGATCGCCCCAGGCCTTTGCCCTGCCAGGAAATATCCACCGCCAGCCGGGCAAGGAC
>NZ_JAGOGJ010000153.1 GCF_017996735.1 Niveispirillum sp. | reverse complement strand
AAATGCGTCCGTCGGGCGCCGGCAAGGTCCGTCTGGTGTTCCACGTCCCCTCGCGCGGCCTGATCGGTTATCAGGGTGAATTCCTGACCGACACGCGTGGTACCGGCGTCATCAACCGCCTGTTCCACGATTACGCCCCCTACAAGGGCCCGATCCCCGGCCGCCGCAACGGCGTGCTGATCTCCAACGCCGAGGGCGAGGCCGTGGCCTATGCCCTGTGGAACCTGGAAGATCGCGGCCCGATGATGATCGAGCCCGGCTGGAAGGTCTATGAAGGCATGATCGTGGGTGAGCATACCCGCGACAATGACCTTGAGGTCAATGTCCAGAAGGGCAAGAAGCTGACCAACATCCGCACCACCAGCAAGGATGAAGCCGTCGTCCTGACGCCGCCCATCCGCATGGCCCTGGAAAAGGCCCTGTCCTACATTCAGGATGACGAGCTGGTGGAAGTCACGCCGAAGTCGATCCGTCTGCGCAAGAAGCTGCTGGACCCCAACGCCCGCAAGCGCGCCGAGAAGCAGGCCGAAGCCGGCTGATTTTCAGCCCGTCGAGGTTTGGACATGAAGGGGGGGGCCTGGAAACGGGCCCCCCCTTTTTTGCTGACTTGGGGCCGCTTTGGTCCACGGGCTGGAACTGTTATGATAGCCGCCATGCAAATGCCCGACGGAGGCGGATCATGCAGATATCTGTAACCGGAGCCTGGGTGGGGTTTATCAAGGATGCCGTCGAATCCGGAGAGTTCGACAGCCCCGATGCCGTCGTGACGGCCGGCCTCTCCCTGCTGAAATCAAGGGAAACCCGGCTGGCCGACCTGCGCTGCGTCGTGGATGCTTCCTTGGCGGAGGGGGGCGACCTTTCGGATGAAGATGTGGATCTAGTCCTGGCTGAACGGGTCACGCAATTGCGCACCATTGGCCAGTAGGGCGTGCGCCGGTTATCCTATACCAAGGCCGCCGCACGCGACCTCGCCGATATTCTGTCCTATCTGGCGGAAAGGGCGGGAGACGGTGAGCCAGCCTTGCGCTTTGTTCAGCGCCTCAAGGGGCAATGCCGGCGGCTGGCCGAATTGCCGGGTGCCCTCGGGCGGCCCCGCGATGATATCCGCCCCGGTATCCGGAGCTTCGCCTATCGCGGCTATGTCATTCTTTTCCGATATGAAGATGATGTTCTGCGCATCATCGCCGTCATCGAAGGGCATCGCGATATTGATACATTGATGAAAAGGTGATCGTTCCCTTAATTTGCGCCTAAATCATGGCCGAAGGTCTCTCCTTCGCCGTCGTAAATGGCCCCCTGTCCCGACGGCCGGCCCTTGCCGCCCCACAATCGACATGAAAAGCTGGCTCCTGATCTGAGGCGCGAGCCTCGACCTTCGGGGGAGCGGGATGGCGAACCGGGTGAAGCAACTGGCCGACATGCATATCGGCCGGCATCTGACCTACACAGACAGCGACCGCCGCGCCGACGAGGCGCGGGGCGCGCGTGACGGGGAAAAGAATTTCCCCCCGTTGGATGCGCCGCAGAACCCGGTGCAGGATCAGGTCCTAGCCCAGGCCACGGCCGATTTCGCCGCTTATGAAAAGGCCCGCCTGTCGCACCTGGCGGAACTGGAACAGGGTGAGCAGCAGAAGCTGAAGGAACGGGACGAGGAGTTGGTCAACCGCCGCACGGGCCTGCAGGATGAACGGCAGCGTACCCTGCACGATCTGTCGCACAAGGTGGGACCCGACAGTCCGCAATTCCGCGATCTGGTCGAACGGCGGACCGAGGCCGTGGCGGCGCTGGGCAAGCTGGAGGCGGAACTGGCGCGGCCGCTGCGCGTGTCGCTGGTCTGGGCCTATCCGTTCCTGATGCTGCTGGTCTGCCTGGCCGAGGTGCCGGTCAACCGTATGGCGTTCGAGTTCTTTTTTCAGGAAACGCCGTTGCTGTCGCTGTTCATCTCGCTGGTGATCGGCGGGGTGCTGGCCCTGTTCGCGCATTTCATCGGCCTGTGGCTGAAACAGGCGAACCGGCATGAACGCATGGGGGCGCGGCTGTCCTATTACGCCGGCGCCCTGGTTCTGGCCGGGCTGTCGGGTGCGCTGGTCTATTTCATCGCGGCCATGCGCCAGCATTTCCTGGCCCTGCTGGAAGCCGATGCCGGCACCTCCTTCGCCGACCTGCTGCGCCAGGGCGACCTGACCGCCACGGCCGCGCAGGTGACCAGTACCGAACTGGGTTCGGCCGGCTGGACCCTGCTGGTCATCAATCTGGTGATCCTGACCGTGGGTGTCGTCGCCTCCTTTGTTCGGCACGATCCGCATCCCGATTATGAGCCCCTGTCGCGCAAGGCCGACAAGGCGCGCGCCCGCGTGACGAAGCGGGAAGCCGATTACAACAAGCAGCGGGTCCAGGCCGCGCGCAAATATGACGACATGATCGCCGCCCTGAACCGCCAGATCGAACGGCTGGAGAAGGAGATCGCGGAGATCCAGGCCGGGCGCAAGGCCGCCGCCGCCGATTATGAACAGAGCCTGCGGCAACTGGGCATGACCAGCCATAACCGTCTGATCAATTACCGCAACGGCAATCTGCGCGCCCGTACCGACGGCACGCCCGCCTGCCTGCGCGAGGTGCCCAGCGCCCTGCAGATCAGCGCCCAGGTGCAGCGGGCGGTGCGCGGATGAGGGCGCGTGGCCTGGTCCTGGCGTTGCTGTTGCTGCTGGGCTGGGCGCCCGGCGTCCTGGCCGCGCGGCAGGATTACTGCAAGCTGGGAACCGGCACCGTCGCCCTGCTGATCGACCGCACCACACCCTATGACCAGCAGGATATGGATATCCTGGTGGCCGGGCTGGACAAGTTTGTGGGGGAATTGAAGGTCGGCGACCGTCTGGTGGTCCACACCATCACCGACAATCCCGCCGCATCCGCCCGCATGTTCGAGGAGTGCGTGCCCGGCTGTCCGGAGGGCGGCGGCCTGTCCGACTGGATCATGAGCAGTTGCAAGCCGACGGTCGCCAAGGCCGAGAACCGGGAATTCCGCCGGCGTCTGGCCCAGGTGCTGGTCGGCATGCTGAAGGACAAGCAGGCCTATCCGCGATCGGAGATCCTGCGCACGCTGGATAGTGTCGCGCGCACCTACCGGGGCCGGGGGCTGAACCGGCTGATCGTCTTTTCAGACCTGCTGGAACATTCCGACGTGCTGTCCTACACGGCCCTGTCGGAGGGGCAGCCCGCCCGGAACCTGAAGAACGTCACCGACCAGCGGTTGCTGGCGCCGCTCAGCGATGTCCAGGTCGACATGTTCGGCTTCGGTCGTGGCCATGATCCCGGACGCAAGGCCCTGCCGCGCCCCGTGGAAAACCGCATCCATGATTTCTGGGCCGGCTATCTGCGCGACAGCGGGGCCAGGGAGGTACGGATCGGTCTTTGGTATGGCGGGCAGGGCGGGTAAACGTCACATCTCCATCAACAGGTCCCGGCCATCGCTGACGCGCTTCATCATGCTGGCGCGCAGCTTGCTCATGGCGCGGTTCTCCAACTGGCGGACCCGCTCCTTGGACACGCCCAGGGCCCGGCCCAGCTCCTCCAGCGTCGCCCCTTCATCGCGCAGGCGGCGTTCGGCGATGATGCGGCGTTCGCGGGGGCTGAGTTCGCCCAGCGCCTCGGCCAGCCAGCGGGAGCGCATATTGCCGTCGCGCATGCCGATGACGATGTCTTCGGGGTTGGGGCGGCTGTCGGGCAGGATATCCTGCCATTCGGCCTCGCCATCCATGGCCATGGTCGCGTTCAGCGACTGGTCACAGGCGGCCAGCCGCATTTCCATCGTCTCCACCTCGCGCGGATCGATATCCAGTTCGCGCGCCACGGCACGGCGGGCATCATCGGACATGTTTTCTGCCGAGGGATTGTCGGCGATCTTCGCGCGCAGGCGGCGCAGGTTGAAGAACAGGGATTTCTGGGCCGCCGTGGTGCCGGTGCGCACGATGGACCAGTTGCGCAGGATATGGTCCTGAATGGCCGACCGGATCCACCAGGCGGCGTAGGTGGAAAAGCGCACGTCGCGTTCCGGCTCGAACCGGGCGGCGGCCTGCATCAGGCCGATATTGCCTTCCTGGATCAGGTCGCCCGACGGGATTCCGTAATGACGGAAGCGCGCGGCCGTGGCCACCACCAGCCTTGTATAGGACCGCACCAACTCGTGAAGCGCCCTCTCATCGCCCTGTTCGCGCCAGCGACGGGCCAGATCCAGTTCATGGTCGCGTGCCAGAAGCGGCTGCTTCATCGACGAACGGATGAAGGCCAGATTGGCGCGCTGCGTCTGGGGATCGTCGATTGAAGCCATCCGTCACTCTCCCGCGTGGCAATGATTTTGTTGATCCTTGCTACGCGGCCCCATGACGGATGGATCACCATCCCCCGATAAAAAAATCAACTCCCCGTCAAAACCCAATCCGGCCGGACCCAGTGACAGGTATAGCCATTGGGTGTGCGCTCCAGATAATCCTGATGGAAATCCTCCGCCTCCCAGAAGGGGCAGGCATCGGTGATCTCCGTCACGACCTTGCCGGGCCAGCGGCCGCTGCTGTCCACCTCCGCCTTCACATGGCGGGCGGTTTCGCCCTGGGCGGCGTTTTCCACAAAGATGGCGGACCGATATTGGCTGCCGATATCGTTGCCCTGACGGTTCATGGTCGTCGGGTCATGGATCTGGAAGAAGAATTCCAGCAGCCGGCGATAGGTCAGCTTCTCATTGTCGAAACTGATCTCGATGGCCTCCGCATGCCCGGTGCGGCCGGTCTTCACATCCTTGTAGGTGGGGTTGGCCAGGGCGCCGCCGGTATAGCCGACGCGGGTGCCGACCACGCCCGGCACCTTGCGGATGAGGTCCTGCATGCCCCAGAAGCAGCCGCCGGCCAGGATGGCGCGTTCGATTGCCATGTGTTTGTTCCTTTCAGCATAACGCTCGGCCCGTAGATGTGGTGCGCATCGCCGCTCAAGTCCAGTATCGGATGGCGGGCACAGTTGCGTCTTCGGCGTTCGACAAGCGGGGCGGGGCAGGGTACACCCCCACGCCATGAATGACGCGACCACCAGCCCGGCCCATGCGGCACTCGCCACGCGCGGCGCTGCCCTTGACCTTTTGTTCAACGTGCTGGCCAAGCGCGTGCCCTTCGACGATGCGTGGGATGCCAGCCGTTCCCTGCGCACGCTGGAGCCGCGCGACCGCGCCTTTGTGCGCATGCTGGTGGCCACGACCCTGCGCCGTCTGGGCCAGATCGATGCCGCCATCCAGGGCAGCCTGAACAAGCAGGGCCAGCAGTTGAAGGCCGTGGTGCAGGACATCCTGCGCTTAGGCGCCGCGCAGTTGCTGTTCCTGGGCACGCCGGCCCATGCCGCCGTTGATACCGCCGTCGAACTGGCGGTGGCGCGCAAGCAGCACCCCTATAAGGGCCTGATCAATGCCGTGCTGCGCCGGCTGGACCGGGAACGTGTGGCAATCCTGGCCGAGCAGGATGCCGGCCGTCTGAACACGCCTGACTGGCTGTGGCTGTCCTGGCGCAAGACTTATGGCACCGCGCTGACCCGCGCCATCGTGGAGATGCATCTGGACGAGGCGCCGCTGGACATCACGGTCAAGGGTGATGCCGCCGCCTGGGCCGAACGGCTGGAAGCCACGGTATTGCCCATGGGCAGCCTGCGCCGCCCTGCCGGTGGCCAGGTGACGGAACTGTCCGGCTTTGACGAGGGTGGATGGTGGGTGCAGGACGCCGCCGCCGCCATCCCCGCCCGTCTGTTCGGCGATCTGTCGGGCCGTGATGCCATCGATCTTTGTGCCGCCCCCGGCGGCAAGACGGCGCAACTGGCGGCATCCGGCGCCCGCGTCATTGCCGTGGACCGGTCGGACAAGCGGCTGCTGCGCCTGTCGCAGAACATGGCCCGCCTGGGCTTTGGCGCGCAGGTGACCACGGTCACGGCGGATGCCACCGAATGGCGGCCGGAAGCGCCGGTGGATGCCGTCCTGCTGGACGCCCCCTGTTCGGCTACTGGTACCATCCGCCGTCATCCCGACGTGGCGCGGCTGAAATCGGAAGAGGATGTGGAGAAGCTGGGCCGGATTCAGTCCCGCCTGCTTTACCGCGCCGTCGACATGCTGAAGCCCGGCGGCACGCTGGTCTATTGCACCTGCTCGCTGCAACCCGAAGAGGGCGAGAACCAGATCACCAACCTGCTGTACCGCCGGCCGGAAATGCAGGTGGTGCCGGTGACGGCCGAAGAGGTCGGGGGACTGGCGGAACTGATCACCGCCGACGGCTATGTCCGCTGCACGCCGGGCCATCTGGCCGCTGCCGGCGGCATGGACGGGTTCTTCGCGGCCCGCCTGCGACGGGTCGGCTGACCACGGTCCGGCCTCAACCCCAGCTTTCCCGATAAAGCGCCACCATATCGGCCACGCCCGGCACGCGCGGATTGTTGGCGGGGCTGCCAGAGGCCAGCGCCTGTTCGGCCATGGTCACCAGTAGCCCCTCCCAGCGGGCCGGGTCGATGCCATATTCCTGCGGCGTCGGCACGTTCAGGTCGGCATTCAGCCGGCGTAGAGCCTGGACAAGCTCCTGTGCGGCGCTCTCATCATCCTGTCCGGGGTCGGCGGCCCCGATGGCGCGGGCGCAATCGGCGTAGCGGGTGATGGCGCCCGGCAGCGACCATGCCGTGACGGCGGGCAGCAACATGGCGTTCGACAGGCCGTGCGGCACATGGAAAAAGGCGCCGATGGGCCGGCTCATCCCATGCACCAGCGCCACGGAGGCGTTGGAAAAGGCGATGCCGGCCAGCGTCGCCCCCAGCATCATGTTCTCCCGCGCCGGGCGGCTGGACGGGTCGGCGCAGGCTTCCCGGATCCAGGGCGCGATGCGCCCCATGGCGGCGATGGCCATGGCATCGGTGAAGGGGCTGGCCTTGACGCTGACATAGGCCTCGATGGCGTGGGTCAGGGCGTCGATCCCGGTATCGGCGGTCAGTCGCGGCGGGCAGGACAGGGTCAGTTCAAAGTCGATGATGGCGGCGGCCGGTACCAGACCCGGCCCGGCGATCAGCATCTTCTCGTCCGTTTGCGTGTCGGTGATGACGGTGAAGCGTGTCACCTCTGATCCGGTGCCGGCCGTGGTGGGCACCGCTACGACGGGCATACCGGGCGTCGGGATGGGATTGGGAACCTTGTAATCACGCATCTGTCCGCCATTGGCGGCCAATACCGCCATGGCCTTGGCCGTGTCGATGGGCGATCCGCCGCCCAGCGCCACCATCCCGTCATAACCCCCGTCCCGCAGCAGGGCCGTCCCCACCCCGATCACGTCCGTCGTCGGGTCGGGGACCGTGTCGGCAAACAGGCCCGCATCAATCCCCGCCGCCCGCAGCGGCGCCAGCAGCCGGTCGGCATGGCCGGCATCGCGCATGAACGGGTCGGTGACCAGCAGCGGCCGCCGCACGCCCAGCCGGGCCAGCACCGCCCCAAGGCGCTGAACAGCGCCGGCCCCGATTTCCATGATGGGCGGTACCAGGATGGTGGCGACCATGGCTTGCTCCGTTCCGTCTTGTTTGTCCGGCATGTTCAGGCAGCGATGCGCCCTTGCCAAGTGTTCCGATGGGCAGAAAGGCGCACGGCGTGATGAGGTTCGTTCATGTATGGAACGGCGGCACCGGACCGCCTATGTTGTTTTCCAATCGTCAGACCATCAGGTTGCCATGACCAGCCCCGCCCCCGATCTTTTCGCCGCCGCCCTGGCCGTTCGCGCCCATTCGCACTCCCCCTATTCGGGGTTCAAGGTGGGGGCGGCGATCCGGTCGGAAAGCGGCCGTATCCATGCCGGCTGCAATGTCGAGAATGCCGCCTATCCGCAGGGGCAATGCGCCGAGGCTACGGCCATCGGCCTGATGGTGGCATCGGGCGACCGGCATATCTTGGAGATCGTGGTGGTGGGCGGGGACGCCGGGTCCGGGCTGCTCTGCACGCCCTGTGGCGGCTGTCGCCAGCGTATCCGCGAATTCGCCGCCGCCGACACGCCGATCCATGTCCATGATGCGGGCGGGCATCGCCGGACCTTCACGCTGGCCGAACTGCTGCCTTTCAGCTTTGGCCCCGACAATCTTGGCTTTTGATAAGACCGGTACCGAAATGAACCTTGTTGCAATTGCCCATCGGGCCTTGCCATTGCTGGACCTGACCAGCCTGAACGACGCGGATGACGAGGCCAGCACGGCGGCCCTGTGTGCCCGGGCGGTGACGCCCGCCGGTCCGGTCGCGGCTGTCTGCCTCTGGCCCTCCTTTGTTTCGCAGGCGAAACGGATACTGTCGGACAGCGCGGTGAAGGTCGCGACGGTGGTGAATTTTCCGGGCGGGTCGCTGCCGGCGGAAAAGGTGGTGGACCAGATCGGCCGGGCCTTGGCCGATGGCGCGGATGAGATCGACGTGGTCATGCCCTATGCCGCCATCATGGCCGGTCTGGGCGGGGATCAGCGGGCCGCCGATCATCTGGCGGCCTGCCGCGCGGCGTGCGGGAACAGCACGATGAAGGTGATCCTGGAAAGCGGCGCCCTGGCCAAACCGGCACTGATCGAGCGCGCGGCCCGTGTGGCCGCTTCGGCCGGCGCCGATTTCCTGAAAACCTCCACTGGCAAGGTACCGGCCGGTGCGACACTGGGGGCGGCGCGCATCATGCTGACCGTCTGCCGCGATGCCGGCCGTCCCCTGGGGTTCAAGGCGTCGGGGGGCATCCGCGATGTGGAGACGGCGGCCCAGTATCTGGCATTGGCGGACGCGGTCTGCGGGCCCGGCTGGGTATCGCCATCCACCTTCCGGTTCGGCGCCTCGGGTCTGCTGGATACGTTGCTGGGTGTGCTGGGACAGGGACCGGAAACAAGGGTGACCAGCGGTTACTGATCCACCCGGACCGTTCCCTCCTCCACCCGGACCCAGCCGGTGGCCAGATCCGCCACCTCCTGTCGCTGATGGGTGACATACAGCATGGGCAGGCCGGTACCGTCGCGCAGGCGGCGCAGATAAGGCAGCAGTTCCGCCCGCCGCCCGCTATCCAGCGCCGACAGCGGTTCGTCCAGCAGCAGCAGCGACGGGTTTGACAGCAGGGCGCGGCCAATGGCCACCCGCTGCCGCTCCCCGCCTGAAAGGTCGCGCGGGCGCCGGTGCAGCAGCGGTGCGATGTCCAGCAGATCGACAATCATGTCCAGCGCGGGACCCGGCCGGCCCCTGCCACCGAACAGCCGGCCATAAAGAAGATTGTGCCGCACATTCAGATGCGGGAACAACCGGGCCTCCTGGAACACGTGCCCGACATGGCGGCGATGCGGGGCCAGGAACTGTTTCGTTTCCGTATCGACCAGAATTTGCCCGTTCAGCAGGATGCGTCCCTGCGTCGGTCGCGACAGGCCGGCGATAAGGGACAGCAATGTCGACTTGCCGGCCCCTGACGGGCCGGTAATGGTGGTGACACCGGGGCCGATCGACAAAAAGGCGGACAGGGTGAATTGGCCGACGCGATGGGTCAGCGACAGATCAAGCATCCCGTCCCTCCACGCGCCGGCGCACGCGCCGGGCCAGCAACTCGCTGGCCGTCAGGGCGACGATGGCGATGAAGGCGGCCACCATTGTCAGACGCAGGGCTGCCGCATCACCGCCCGGCACCTGGGTCAGGCCATAGATGGCCGCCGGCAGCGTCTGGGTTACGCCCGGAATGGCGGCCACGAAGGTGATGGTGGCCCCGAACTCCCCCAGTGCCTTTGCGAAGCACAGGATGGCCCCTGACAGGATGCCGGGCAGGGACAGGGGCAGGGTGACGGTCAGGAAAACGGCCCAGGGCGGGGCGCCCAGGCCGGCCGCCGCCCCCTCCAGCCGCGTATCCACCGCCTCCATCGACAGGCGGATGGCCCGGACCAGCAACGGAAAGGCCATCACCGAACAGGCCAGCACGGCGCCCGTCCAATTGAAGGCCAGGACGATGCCCATATCCGCCAGAATGCGCCCGACCGGCCCATTGCGCCCGAACAGCAGAAGCAGGATATAGCCCGTGACCACCGGTGGCAGGACCAGCGGCAGATGGACCAGCCCATCCAGCAGGATGCGGCCCGGAAAGGACCGGCGCGCCAGCAGCCAGGCGACCAGGATGCCCGGCACCAGACTGACGGCGGTCGCCCAGCAGGCGACCTTCACGGACAGCCAGATGGCCGTGATTTCCTCCGGGGTGAACGAACCCATTACTTCTTCAGTACCGTGAAGCCCTGGTTGACGAAATGCCGGCGCCCTTCCTCCGACAGGATGAAGGCCAGCAGCGGGTCGGCCGCGGTGGCATCCGCCCCCTTGACCAGGGCCACAGGATACTCGATCGCCGGGTGGCTGTCGGCGGGGAAGACGCCGACGATGGCCACGCCCGGCTCCACGCGCGCATCGGTGGCATAGACAATGCCCGCCGCCACCTCTCCGCGGGCCACCAGGGCCAGGGCAGCCCGTACATTTTCGGCCGGGGCCAGCCTGTTGGCCACCTTGTCCCAGAGGCCGAGTTTGGTCAGCGCCGCCTTGGCATAGCGTCCCGCCGGGACGGCGTTCACATCGCCCACGGCCAGCCGTTTGTCGCCCAGAAGGGCGTCCAGGTCCAGGTTGCCATCGACGGTCAGACGCCGTGCCTTCGACCGTTCGACCACAATCACCAACTGGTTGCCCAGGAACGTGACACGGCTGGCATCCTGGATCAGCCCGGCCTTGGCCAGATAATCCATCCAGTCCTGATCGGCGGAAATGAAGATGTCGGCGGGTGCCCCGGCCTCGATCTGCTTGGCCAGCGCCGAACTGGCGGCATAGGCCGCGCTGGCATTGTTGCCGCTTTGCTCCTTATAGGCCTTCAGCACCTCGTCCAGCGCCGTCTTCAGGCTGGCGGCGGCGTAAACGGTGGCGTCCCGCGCGGCCGCCGCCGGCGCCAGCAGCAGCGATGTTGCGATCAGAAGGCGGGAAAGAAGGGGAAAGGCCATGGGGGCACCCGGCGGTGAAGGAACGGTCGGGGATCAGCCTATCGTTATGTTCGTTGGAATACAACGTCTGGCTGGCATCAGCGGGGTCAAAAGAAAAGGGGGCGGACCAGCCGCCCCCTTCCTGCCCTGTTGCCGTCAGCCCGACACTGAAGTGAACTGAAACCCGCCGGGATCGCTCACGATCAAGGCGGGTTGGTATCCGCGCCGACGGGCGCGGCCGCGGCCCATACCGCCGAAGCCGATAAATTCCGATGGGTCAGAATTCATCGGCACTGATATCAGAGCATTTCCTTCAAGGCTGCGCGCACCTTTTCCGCCATGTCCGGGCGGTCCAGCGCATAGGCGACGTTTGCCAGGACAAAGCCCAGCTTGTCGCCGCAGTCGAACCGCTGACCCTCGAACTTGAATCCGTGGAAGGGCTGCTGTCCGATCAGCTTGGCCATCGCGTCGGTAAGCTGGATTTCGCCGCCCGCGCCCTTTTCGAATACCGACAGGTGCTTGAACACTTCGGGTTGCAGGATATAGCGGCCCTGGATCGACAGGTTGGACGGTGCCACCGCCGGGTCCGGCTTTTCCACCAGGCCCTTCACGGCGACCAGCTTGCCGTCTTCGGAGCCGATATCCAGGATGCCGTACTTGTTGGTCTGCTCGCGCGGAACCTCGAATACCGACAGAAGGTTGCCGCCGACCTGTTCATAGGCGTCCATCATCTGAGCCAGGCACGGCTTGTCGCCCAGCACCTGTTCGTCCGGCAGCAGCACGGCGAACGGTTCGTTGCCCACGAATTCGCGCGCGCACCAGACGGCATGGCCCAGACCCAGTGGCTGTGCCTGTCGTACATAGGAGAGGTACCCCGACTCGATCTGGATATCCTCCACGATCTTCAGCAGATCGGCCTTGCCGCGACGGCGCAGGGTCTCGTTCAACTCGTAATTCAGGTCGAAATGGTCCTCCAGCGGGCTTTTGCCGCGGCTGGTGACAAAGCAGAACTGGTCGATGCCGGCGGCCTTGGCCTCGTCAACGGCATGCTGGATCAGCGGGCGGTCGGCCAGCGGCAGCATCTCCTTTGGAATGGCCTTGGTGGCCGGAAGGAAACGGGTGCCGAGACCCGCGACCGGAAACACGGCCTTGCGCACTTTCTGGGGCATCTTGATCCCTGTATTGACAGCCATGATCGTCTGTTCCGCGCGTCCGCCGGGGACGCTTTTGTCTGTTGTGCCACGTCCGGCGCCCGTCCCGCAAGGAAGCCGCGAACGGGCGCGGTCGGGGCTTGACGGTATCGATAACCATCCTGCATCGTCATTTGTGCCGTCGATGTGGAATGAAAGCGACACTTGTCACAGACAGCCCCCGGATTTTGATTTAATAAGGTCGTGATGCTGTTCATAAGATGGCGACACTGGGGGCCGTATCTCTGTTCCGCGTGGGGCGACGTGGAGCGGATGGCTGTATGATAACCGGGCTGGGATCGACTGATGAAAATCCTGATTGGTGACGACCATCTGCTGTTCCGTGAGGGACTTTGCCGCCTACTGACCCAATTGGATGATCAGGCCGGTTTCGTGGAAGCGGGGACATTCGACGAGGTGCGGGAACTGGCCCGTGACGGCCAGGATTTCGATCTTGTCCTTCTCGATCTCCAGATGCCCGGTTTCCCCGGATTCTCCGGCGTCCAGGAGATTTGCGAGGCGCAGGCCGGCACCCCCGTCGTCATCGTTTCCGCATCCGAATCACAATCGGACGTGCGCGCCGCGCTTGATGCCGGTGCCTCGGGCTACATTCCCAAATCCTCCTCCGTGAAGATCATGCTGTCGGCGCTCAACCTTATCTTCTCCGGGGGCATCTATGTGCCGCCGGCGGCGATCCTGGGGGATGGTCCGGGTGTGGGGGGGACGGTTGGCCATGCCGCCGGTGGCGGCGGGTCGGCAGCGGGTGCCCCCACCCTGACACAGCGGCAGCGCGATGTGCTTCGGTGCCTGCGTGAAGGCAAGTCGAACAAGCAGATCGCCTATGAACTGGGCCTGTCGGAAGGCACGGTGAAGATCCATGTGACGGCCGTCATGCGCAGTCTGGGCGTGCGTAACCGTACACAGGCCGTCATCGCCTCCGGTGACTTGCTGGCCTGATCCGCCCGATCATGTTGTCGGTCGTGCCCGGCGGGGCGGGGGCGGTCATGCCCTGGCCCCGACCGCCTTGACGCGCCCGCCCGTGCCGTGTTCTGTGCCTCGGCTTTTCTGCAAGGGGACGACCTGCCATGGGCATGGACGACGTGACGGTCCCGGCGGCCACGCCGCTGGGCGCCACCGCTTATCTGGCGGCTGAGGAATTCCTGGACCATCTGCTGGTCGAACTGGGCGATGTACGCTCGGTCCATGGTCGTCTGGTGCTGGCCGATGGCCCGCCGCGTCCGGCCGCATGGGCGCAGAATGTCTGGTACGATCCCGTCCTGATCCCCATACAGTCGATCAAGCAGGGGGCAAAGGCCCTGCGCGCCATTCAGCGCAACTGGGCGCTGTACGGGTTCCAGCATCACCGCCGGGCGCAACTGATCCAGGACAACCTGCCCCATGTCTCGGCCAAGCCCCTGACCTTCTTCACGCCACCGCCGGCTGCCCCGCTGGGGTCCTGGACGCTGCTGAACGAAAACACGATCCTGGCGGCGGCGCATTGTTCCAGCCCGTTCCGCAATGGTGAGATCGAGTTCATCGAAGACAAGGTCACTCCCCCCAACCGCGCCTATCTGAAACTGTGGGAGGCGTTTACCCGGATCGGCCATGTTCCCCAGCCGGGGGAACGATGCATCGACCTGGGTGCCTGTCCGGGTGGCTGGACCTGGGTGATGCAGAGTTGCGGGGCCAGCGTGGTGGCGGTGGACAAGGCGCCGCTGGACCCCCGCATTGCCGCGCTGCCGGGTGTCAGTGAACGCCGGGAAAGTGCGTTCGGCCTCAAGCCGTCGGATATCGGCCCCGTGGACTGGCTGGCCTGTGACGTCATCTGTTACCCGTCCCGCCTGTATCGGATGATCCAGGGCTGGCTGGAGTCGGGTCTGGTCCGCAACTATATCTGCACCCTGAAATTCCAGGGGGAGACGGACCATGAGACGGCGAGGGCCTTTGCCGCCATCCCCGGATCGACGCTGGTCCATCTCTGTCAAAACAAGCATGAGCTGACCTGGATCAAGCGTGCCGATTGATGGCGTCATGATGGCAAGACCCGCGGAATCCGGCCAAAACAAGGTCATTTCGTGACTTGCGCAGCGGGTTGGGAACCTGTGCCCGGCCCGCTTGTTCTCCCCGTGAAGCCACCCGGAACCGGATGGCACGACATCCACGGAGGGATATCATGTCGAAGATCAAGTTCGTGCTGGCCACTACCGCTGCTATCGTCGCCTTCCCGATGCTGGCCCATGCCGCCACGCCGGAAAAGGGTATCACCAATCTGTCGGGCGTGGGCCAGGAAGCCATCGCCATGTATGGCAAGCTACAGGGCCCCAAGGCGCTGGCCCTGGCGCCGGATGGTGCCGGCGGTTACGCCTCCGGCGTTGATGGCGCCGAA
>NZ_JAGOGJ010000028.1 GCF_017996735.1 Niveispirillum sp. | reverse complement strand
TGGTGGCGGTGGCACCAATCCCGGCGGTGGTGGAACCAACCCTGGTGGCGGCGGCACCAATCCCGGTGGCGGCGGAACCAACCCTGGTGGCGGTGGCACCAATCCCGGCGGTGGTGGCACCAACCCCGGTGGCGGTGGCACCAATCCCGGCGGTGGCGGGACCAACCCTGGCGGCGGTGGAACCAATCCCGGTGGCGGTGGAACCAACCCTGGCGGTGGTGGCACCAACCCTGGGGGCGGTGGGACCAGCCCGCCGATGTGTACCTGCCCTTGCGGCTTTTAGCCCTGTCCTCTAAGGCGGCGCGGTGCGGCCTTTCCGTGGTTGGTCACGGGTCAGGCCGCCCGTTGTTGCCGGGCCGCGCGGTCCAGGAACAGGCATAGGGCCAGGACCGGGATGCCGATGGCGGCGGTTCCGGCAAAGAACAGGGCATAGGCTCCCATCTGACCCGCCACCGGCTCCAGCGCCTGGACCATCTGACCGGAGAAGCCTTTCAGCACCTTGCCCAGGAACGCATAGAAGGAGGAGAGCAAGGCATATTGGGTCGCGGTGTAGCCCAGGCTGGTCAGGCTGGACATGTAGGCGGTCAGTGCAACGCCGGCAAAACCGGTGGAGATGTTGTCGACAATGATGGCGGCCGTGAATACCCCGATATCCGGCCCGCTGAGCGCCATGACCGAAAAGGCGAGGTTGGAGAAGGGGCCCAGGACGGCGCCCAGGATCAGCGTCCGCCGGAAGCCCAGCTTCACCGAGGCCAGCCCGCCCAGCGCGATGCCCGCGATGGAGGCCCAGAGTCCGACGGAGGCGCGGACCGTGCCCACCACTTCTTTCGTGAGGCCCAGATCCACATAGAATGGATTGATCATGGGCCCGATCATGAAGTCGCCCAGCCGGAAGGTGGCCACCACCAGAAGGATCAGGATCGACAGGGTGCCATAGGTGCGCAGAAAGGCCAGGAAGGGGCCGATGATGGCATCAACCAACCCATCGATGCGCCAGAGCGGCGCCGTCGCCACGCCGCCCGCCGGCGCATAGCGCGCTGGTTCGCTGCCCAGCAGGGTGGCGGCAATGCCTACCGCCATGACGGCCCCCGCTACGCCATAGGATGCCTGCCAGCCGATACCGGCTGCCAGCAGCAGGATCAGGCTGTCGGTGGCCAGCATGGCGGCGCGATACCCAGTCTGATAGGCGGCGGAGAGCAATCCCTGTTCGGCGCCATCATTGGCGCTTTCGATACGCCAGGCATCGACCACGATATCCTGGGTGGCCGAGGCGAAAGCCGCAAGCAGGGCGAAGGCGCCCAGTTTCCAGAGGTTGGCGCCGTCCGGCCCCACGGCCGCCATGCCGATCAGCCCACCGCCGATCAGGACTTGCGACAACAGCATCCAGCCCCGCCGCCGGCCCATGCGCCGCAGGAACGGTGCATCCAGCCGGTCGATCAGCGGGGCCCAGAACATTTTCAGCGAATAGACGATACCCACCCAGGACAGAAAGCCGATGGTGGCCAGGTCGGCCCCGCCTTCGCGCAGCCAGAAGCCCAGCGTATTGCCCGTCAGCAGAAAGGGCAGCCCCGAGGAGAAGCCCAGCAACAGCATGACCAGCACCTTGCGCTGGCGCAGCGAGCGCAGCACCTGCCGCCAGCCGATGGGCTTTTTCTGCTCCGGGGTCGCTGCATCGGCCGTCATGGGCGGATCCTGTTCTGAACAAAACGAAGAAGACCTGAGTATAGGCAAGGGCTTGCCCGCCTGCGCGGCCTATTTGCGCACGAACATTGCGCAGAATGCAGGTCGTTTGGACTGGAAAATACCCACGCTCTCCGCTTACAAAGTTCGACCCACCGGTGAAATCCGATGCTGGGTAACCCATATGCACATCCCGCCGCCGGGGAAGAGGCCGGTGCGGCGATGGCTGTAGAAGGAAGAGCAGGATCATGTCGACGGATACGCAGAAGGTGGGGACCGCTGGGCGCTGGACGCCTGACAGCTGGCGCGCCAAGCCGATCCGGCAGGTCCCGTCCTATCCCGACGAAAACCGGTTGAAGGCCGTCGAAGCCAAGCTGGCGGCCTATCCGCCGCTGGTTTTTGCGGGCGAGGCGCGACGGCTGAAGGGTCATCTGGGCAAGGTGGCGCGCGGGGAGGCATTCCTGCTGCAGGGCGGCGATTGCGCCGAAAGCTTTGCTGAATTCCACCCCAACAATATCCGCGACACGTTCCGCGTGCTTTTGCAGATGGCGGTCGTGCTGACCTTCGGTGCTGCCACGCCGGTGGTGAAGGTGGGTCGTCTGGCGGGGCAGTTCGCCAAGCCGCGGTCGGCCGATACCGAAGTGATCGAGGGTGTGGAACTCCCCTCCTACCGCGGCGACATCATCAACGGCTTCGACTTCACGGCCGATGCCCGTATCCCCGATCCCGACCGCATGGTCCAGGCCTACAACCAGTCAGCCGCCACCTTGAACCTGCTGCGCGCTTTTGCCCAGGGCGGCTATGCCGACCTGCACAAGGTGCATCAGTGGAACCTGGGCTTCGTGGAGAAGAGCCCGCAGGGCGAACGCTACCAGGATCTGGCCAATCGTCTGGACGAAACGCTGTCCTTCATGGCCGCCTGTGGCATCACGGGTGACACCACGCCGCAGATCCGCGAGACGGAACTGTTCACCAGCCATGAGGCGCTGCTTCTGCCTTATGAACAGGCGCTGACCCGCATCGATAGCACCACGGGCGACTGGTACGACGTGTCGGCCCATATGCTGTGGATCGGCGACCGCACGCGTCAGCATGACGGTGCGCATGTGGAATTCCTGCGCGGCGTCAAGAACCCGGTCGGCCTGAAATGCGGCCCCTCCATGGACCCGGACGACCTGATCCGCCTGATCGATGCCCTGAACCCGGCGGACGAGGCGGGGCGCCTGACCCTGATCGTGCGCATGGGATCCGACAAGGTGGCGGACAAACTGGCGCCTCTGGTCCGCAAGGTGCAGCGGGAAGGCCGCACTGTCGTCTGGTCCTGCGACCCGATGCATGGCAACACCGTCAAGTCTTCCACCGGCTTCAAGACCCGGCCGTTCGACCGTGTCCTGGGCGAGGTGCGGGGCTTCATGGAGGTTATCCGGTCCGAAGGCGCCCACCCCGGTGGCGTGCATTTCGAGATGACGGGCCAGGACGTGACCGAATGCACCGGCGGCGCCCAGGCCATCACCGACCATGCGCTGGCCCTGCGGTACCACACGGCCTGCGACCCGCGCCTGAATGCCAGCCAGTCGCTGGAACTGGCCTTCCTGATCGCGGAAAGCCTGAAGGCCGTGCGGGATGGGCTGCCGCGTACCCGCGTGGCGGCTGAATGATCATATTCCTGCGGCTGCGGCAGGCGCCGCAATCATAGGTCTATTGTTCACAGACAAAATGAAGACCCCGAAGTTTCCATACAGGAAGCTTCGGGGTCTTATTTTATTGATCAAAAACATGTTTTGAACCTTTCCCGTTCGGCGTCGCTATTAAGCCTCAGGCTGTTCGGCGATGTCGAACGGCATTCCAATGATGGTAAATTTACCATTGAAATCAGGGGGATTCATGATTTGTTATCGATATCATTCTATAGTTTCACCGTATCTTTACAAATAGATCGTCAGTAAAATCATTTAATTAAATTTTAAATCATAGAAACAATAAATGCGCGCTTCCATATGACCGGGAGCCGTGATGTTCAAGAAGCTGCCTTTGGTGACGAAGTTGATCCTGGCGATCATCATCGTCCTTGTCGTCGGCCTGGGTGCCGGCATCGTCGCCATCACCGAAAGCAGCGGGGAAAGCACCGATACCCTGTCACTGGAAGTGGGAAAGCAACTGGGCCAATATCATGGTGCCGTTGTCGAACGCCGGCTGAACGATGCTATGGATCTCAGCCGTTTCGTAGCCACCTCCGTGCTCAGCATGAAGCAGGCCGGCATCGTCAACCGCACCCAGTTGAACGCCTGGCTGAAGTCCCAGTTGGATAACAACCCGGATCTCCTGGCTGTCTGGGTCGGCATGGAGCCCAACGCCCTGGATGGCAAGGACGCCAACGCCGCCAACATGCCGGGCAGCGACGCCGCCGGCCGCTTTGTTCCCTATTGGAACCGTGGGTCCGGCGCGGTGGCACTGGAACCGCTGGTCGATTTCGACAAGCAGGGTGATGGCGACTATTACCAGTTGCCCAAGCGTCTGCTGCGCGAGGTGGCCATCGAGCCCTACAGCTACATGGTGGGCGGCAAGTCCACCCTGATCATGTCGCTGGCGGTTCCCATCATCGAGGACGGCAAATTCATCGGCGTGGCCGGTGTTGATATCGCCACCGACGGCATCTGGGACGAGTTGAAATCCGTGAAGCCGTTCGATACGGGTACCATCTCCCTGATCTCGAATGGCGGCCTGTGGGTCGGTTATTCCAACCGCGATCACCTGGGCAAGCCGATCGGGCAGACCAATGAGAAGCTGAAGGATGCGTTGCCCGCCATCAAGGAGGGCCGGCCCTATTCGCACCTGTCCTTCTCCAACAGCCTGCAGACCGAGGTGACGCAACTGTTCGTGCCGATCCGGATTGGTACGACGAACACCCCCTGGTCGATCCTGATCAATCTGCCCATGGACAAGATTCACGCGCCCAAGGTGCAGTTGCGCAACGCCATCCTGATCGGCGCCCTTGTCCTGACGGCCATTCTGATCCTGGCCCTGTGGTATTCCACCCGCCAGATCGTGGGCACGCCCCTGCGCCGGATTATCACCACCGTGCAGGCGCTGACCAGTGGCAATCATGCGGTGGTCGTGACCGACCGCGATCGCGGGGATGAGATCGGCGCCATCAACAATGCCCTGCAGCTTTTCAAGGAAAATGCCGGCCGCGTGGCGGAGATGGAGGAACAGCGCCGCCGCGACGAACTGGCCGCCGCCGAGAACCGGCGCCAGGAATTGAACCGTCTGGCCGATGCCTTTGAAAGCTCTGTCGGGCATGTCGTGTCGGCCGTGGCCGAACAGTCCAACAGTATCCGCAGCGACGCGGAAGCCCTGTCGGCCATCGCCACCCAGACCAATTCCCAGGCCACGGTCGTGTCGAATTCCGCCGATATCGCCAACGCCAATGTGCAGACGGTGGCGGCGGCGGCCGAGGAACTGGCCTATTCGATCGAGGAGATCAACCAGCGCATCGCCGATAGCTCCCGCCGGGCGACGGAAGCCGTGGGCGAGGTGGAACGGACCAACGATACCGTCGCCGGTCTGGCCCAGGCCGCCCAGAAGATCGGCGATGTCGTCAATCTGATCCAGTCCATCGCCGGCCAGACCAACCTTCTGGCCCTGAATGCCACGATCGAGGCGGCCCGGGCGGGAGAGGCCGGCAAGGGCTTTGCCGTCGTTGCGTCGGAGGTCAAAAGCCTGGCCAACCAGACCGCCAAGGCGACGGAGGAGATCGCGGGGCAGATCGCCGCCATCCAGTCCGTCAGCGGCAGCACCGTCACCGCCATCCAATCCATCGGCCGCACCATTGTCAGCATCAGCGAGACGGTGACCACCATCGCTGCGGCGGCCGAGGAGCAGGGGGCCGCCACCCGTGAAATCAGCCGCAATGTGCAGGAAGCGGCGACCGGCACGCGTGAGGTGACAGCCAATATCGAAGGCGTGACCCAGGCCGCTGCCGAAACCGGCCGGATGGCGGCGCAGGCCCGCAACGCCTCCGACAGCCTGTCGCGGGAGGCCACCCTGCTGCGGCAGGAGGTCCACCGGTTCGTCAGCGGCATCCGCGCCTGACGGCCGCGTGCCCTATCCCTTGCTTGTCCCAAGGGTCACGGCCCATGACCCTTGGAGGTCGCCGACTGGCGGCCCGCGCACATACCGAGAGCCATGCTCCATGGCTCTCGGTATTAAAATTCGTGGCCGCTTGTGTTACGCCTTTGGCAACCGACAATAAGGGGCCGCGATCCCATGGCAATCTCTCTGCACCGTCCGCTTTCCGTCCTGCTTCTGGCCGCCACTGCCTTGTGCGGAGCGATGTCTGTGCAGGCCGGCACGATCTATGTCCAGGCCGACCGCATGGTCGATGTGGTTTCCGGCAAGCTGGTGGACAAGCCGGCCCTTGTCATCACCGATGGCCGCATCAGCGCGATCGGGACGCAAGGGGCGGTCACGGTGCCTGATGGCGCGGAACGGCTGGACCTGACGGGCCTGACCATCCTGCCCGGCCTGATCGACATGCATGTGCATCTGACAGGCCGGCACGACATGCACGGTTATGAAGGCTTGGCTGAATCGACGGGGGATGAAACCATCAACGGGGTCATCCATGCCGAAAAGACCCTGTTGGCTGGATTTACGACAGCGCGAAACCTCGGCGCGGCGGGTTTCTCCGACGTCGCACTGCGCCGTGCCCTGGCGGCCAACCGGTTGAAGGGACCACGGCTTTACGTCTCGGGCCCCTCCATCGGTGCCACCGGCGGGCATTGCGACAACAACCTGCTGCCGCCCGAATATGACGCGCACAGCCAGGGGGCCGCCGACGGTCCCTGGGGCGTGGTCAAGAAGGTGCGCGAGGTGAAGAAATATGGCGCCGACCTGATCAAGATCTGCGCCACCGGCGGCGTTCTGTCCAAGGGTACGCAGGTCGGCGCGCAGCAGCTTGCGCAGGGGGAGATGGACGCCATCGTGGCGGAGGCCCGGCGCCTGGGCCTGAAGGTCGCCGCCCATGCCCATGGCACCGCCGGCATCAAGGCCGCCATCCGTGCCGGCGTCGATACCGTGGAACATGCCAGCTTCATCGATGATGAAGGCATCAGGCTGGCGAAGGAACGCGGCACGTACCTGGCCATGGATATCTACAATACCGAATATATCCTGTCGGCGGGGGAGGCGGCCGGCTTCCTGCCCGAAAGCCTGGCCAAGGAACGGGTCGTGGGCAAGACACAGCGCGAAAGCTTCACCCGCGCCGTAAAGGCCGGGGTGAAGATGGTGTTCGGTTCCGATGCCGGCGTCTATCCCCACGGCGACAACGGCAAGCAGTTCTCCCGCATGGTGCAATTCGGCATGACGCCCCTCCAGGCCATCCAGGCCGCCACGGTGAACGCGGCCGATGCGCTGGGCGCCAGCGTCGATGTCGGCGCGCTGAGCGTGGGCCGCTATGGCGACCTGATCGCCGTGAAGGGGGATCCGCTGAACGATGTCAGCCTGCTGGAAAAGGTGGATGTGGTTGTGAAGGGGGGCGAGTTGGTGAAGGGCAAGCCCTGACCTATCATCGCCGCACCAGCGCCGCGGCCCGATGACCCGACTGCACCGCCCCCTCGATGGTGGCGGGCAGGCCGGTGTCAATCCAGTCACCAGCCAGATAGAGGTTATCCGCCAGGCGCGGCCCGGGCCGCTGGCGGTCCTGTGCCGGTGTGGCGGCAAAGCCGGCCCGTTTCTCCTTGATGATGCGACCGGGGGCCGGGCGGTCGGGATCAAGCCCCAGGGCTGCTGCCACATCGCGCCAGAGCAGACGCAGCAGCTCGTCGGCGGGCCGGTCGATCAAGCTATCGGCGGCGCTGACCGTTACCGACACTGTATCGCCCCGCAGGAACAGCCATTCCGCCACCCCGCCGACCAGGCCCAGCAGCGGCAGGCACCCCGGCAGGCGCACTGTTCTGTCCAGTCGGTAATGGGCGTTCAGGATGCTGTGGAACCGGTCCGGCACGGGCAGTTGAGGCAGCAGGCCCGCCATTGCCTCTGCCGGCAGGGCCAGCACAACGCGATCGCCCGGTTGCAGGTCGATCCTGTCGGTCCCGAAATCAAGGGCGGTCACCTGATCATCCGTTGCGCGATGCAGCGCCTTCAACCGCCATCCGAATCGCACCACACCACCGCGTGCCGTCAGAAAGGCCAACGCCGGATCGACCAGGGCGGCCGACAAACCACCGGGACCCGCGATATAGGGCCGGCACGCCTCCGCCCCGCGCAGCAGGGTGCGCCGGAAGACAGACCAGAGAAGGCGGGCCGAGCCATCATGATAGGGTGTGTTCAGGATGGAGATGGCCAGGGGTTTCCACAGCCGTTCCGCCAACGGGCCCGTGTCGGGCAGCAGGTCGGCCACTGTCTGGTCCGGGCCGGCACAGGCCAGTTTCAGGACCTGGACATAGTCGACCAGCCGGCTGTCGGGCACCCGGCGTGCGGGATCGGCCAGCCACAGGGGCAGGGGGCCGCGACCGGGGCGCAAGGCCCACTGCTCTCCGCTGCGCAGGTCCAGAAAGGGGAGACACACGGGGGCGATGGTCCGCAGCCCGCCCCGCCCCCCGATCCTGTCCAGATAGGACAGGCATTCCCGGTTGGCCCCCAGGATCAGATGGTTGCCATTGTCGATGACCCGGTCCAGCCGGCCGTCATGCCAGGACCTGCAGCGGCCACCGGCATGGTCCGTGGCCTCGTACAGGGTGACGCCATGGCCGCTATCGGCCAGGGCAGTGGCGCAGGCAAGGCCCGACAGGCCCGCCCCGACCACATGCACGGCCCCGGTCACAGGCGCGGCGAACGGCCCAGGGCGCAGGACAGCGCGACGCTGATCTTCTCCCACTTGCCCAGGCGGGGGCGGCGGGACAGGGCATCGGGCGACCAGCCGCGCTGGCGCAGGCGCACCAGGATACGGTGGTACAGCACCATCATGGCGGCGGCCGGCCACAGCTTACGGTGCGGTTGCTTCAACAGGCCGTTGGCTTGATCGAACGCCGCCTCCGCCCGGGCCGCCAGCGCCTCGCACACCTGGGGCAGGGCGGGGTCGGTCAGCACGGAGACGGGGTCCGACTGGACCGCATAGATGTCGATGCCGGCATCCTCCAGCATCTCTTCCGGCAGATAGCAGCGGCCGTCACGCGCATCCTCTTCCACATCCCGCAGGATGTTGGTCAGTTGCAGCGCCTCGCCCAGAGCCAGGGCGAAGGCATCGGCGCTGGCATCGCCCTTGCCGAAGACCCGGACAGACAAAAGGCCAACGGCGCCGGCCACGCGCCGGCAATATTGCGCCAGCATGCCCAGCGACGGGGCACGGATCGGCCCATCCACATCCATCATCATGCCGTCGATGACGGCCTGGAATTCGGCCTGGGGCAGGCTGTAGCGGCGGACGGCAGAGGCCAGATCACGCAGGCGGCCATGGTGGCGGCCGGGGCTGGGCATGCCATACATGGCATCGATCCGCCGCTGCCAGTCGGTCAGGGCACCGCGCTTCACCTCGGTATTTTCCGTGCCGTCGGCGATGTCATCCACCGCGCGGCAGAAACCATAGATGGCGAACATGGCGCGGCGCTTGCGCTGGCCCAGCAGGCGCAGCGGCCAGTAGAAGGTGGAGGTGCCGCAACTGCCGGCCTTGGCCAGCACACTTTCCGGGGACAGGCGCGGCGGCCGGCGCGACATGCCGCGCAACACGCCCAGCAGGACGGCCCCCAGGCGGCTGAAGGCTGACAACTGCACCTTGCCGGCCAGTGGGTCGCGCCGGCGCAATTGCCTGGACAGGGCCACGGCCATTTCGATGATGACCGCCGATTCCATGCGCAGGCCGGGGTTGGCGATCAGGCGGGGCAGGGCGCTGGCCCGGCGCAACAGCGAATCGACATTGTCCAGCGTCCGGTCGATGACGGTGCGCACCGGCGGTGTCGCCTCCGTCTCCACCAGATGTTCGACGGACCCGCCCGCTTCCTTGAACCAGGCGGTCGGGAGATAACAACGGCCCAACTCCACCCAGTCGTGCCGGCAATCCTGGATATGGTTCAGAATCTGCAAGGCGGTACACAGGGCGTCGGACGCGGGGGCGGCATTGATGCCCTCCCCATGCAGTTCCAGCAGGAAGCGGCCCACGGGATTGGCGGAATAGCGGCAATAAAGGACCAGATCCTGCCAGGTCTTGCAGTGGCTTCCCATCGCGTCGCGACGGAAGGCCTGCAGCAACTGCCGTGCATGGATACCCGACACACCCGTGGCGGTCTGTGTCGCCTTCAGGGTCAGGGCCGGGGCCAGCCAGGGCTGGTTGCCGATGCCGCTGACCAGGGCGCGCTCCAGCGCATCCAACTGCGCGATCTTCATGTCGGGTTCGACATGCGGGTCGTCGGCAATATCATCCGCCAGCCGCGCGAAGGCATAAAAGGCCATCACATGCGGGCGGTAAGGCGCCGGGATCAGCCGCGACGCAACCGGAAAATTCTCCGCCGCCGCGCCCTTGCGGGCCGCGGGATCTCCCGGCTGGGCGGGGTTCTGTGTGGACAGGCGGAATTCGGCCATGGGTCGGGCAGGGCTCTGTCGTCGGTCGGGAGGATAGTTTGCCACGACAGGGGTGCCTTATAGAAGTGGCGATAATGCGGCAGGGGTGTCCGGACATGACAAACCCCGCCGGTGGGACCGGCGGGGTCTGCATGAACCTGTGAAGGATTCGCGGCAGGCGCTGACCGTCAGATGACGGCACCGCCCTTGATCTTGGTGAGGCGGGCGTTCACGGCATCCCAGTTGACCGTGTTCCACCAGGCGGCCAGGTAGTCGGCGCGGCGGTTCTGGTACTTCAGGTAATAGGCGTGTTCCCACACGTCGTTACCGAACAGGATCGGCGTGCCATTGAACAGCGGCGTGTCCTGGTTCGGCTGGGCCACGATGGCCAGCTTGCCGGCCGTGTCGGCGGTCACGAACACCCAGCCGGAGCCGAACTGCTTCGTACCGGCTTCGTTGAACTTCTTCTTGAAGTCCTCGAAGCTGCCGAAATCGCGAGTGATGGCCGCACCGACATCGCCGGTCGGGTCGCCGCCGCCATTCGGGCCCATGATGGACCAGAACATGGAATGGTTGGCATGACCGCCGCCATTGTTGCGAACGGCAGTGCGGATGCTTTCCGGCAGCTCGCCCAGACGCTTCAGCAGGTCTTCCAGCGACAGGTCGTGCAACTGGCTGTGGTCAGCCAGGGCATTGTTCAGGTTGGTGATATAGGTCTGGTGGTGCTTGCCATGGTGGGTGGCCATGGTCAGCGCGTCGATATGCGGCTCCAGCGCCGCGGTGTCGTAGGTCAATGCCGGCAGGGTGAAGGCCATGATGATGGCTCCTGTTCTCTCGGGGTTGGATGTCGCCCCTGACGCGGGGACGACCGGACACGGGGTTGAGAGATACGACCGCGCCGGGCCCGGGTCAACCCGATCCACCCCTGAATAATTGTCGTATCAACCATATGGGTTGCTTGGGCTTTGCGCCGGGTCGCGGAACGCCTATAAGGCGGCATTGATCTGAATTGGAAAAACCCATGGCGCCGCCCGCCCTGTCCGCCTGTGCCGAGGCGGTTCGCAAACATGACAATGACCGGTTCCTTACCGCCCTGTTCGCGCCCGCAACGGTGCGCGAGGACCTGTTCGCGCTTTATGCCTTCAATCACGAGGTGGCCAAGACGCGGGAGGTGGTGACCGAACCCACCCTGGGGCAGATCCGTCTGCAATGGTGGCGGGAAAGCATCGAGGGTGCCTTTGAAGGCCGTCCCCGCCGGCATGAGGTGGTGGAACCGCTGGCGACAGCCATTCTCCGCCATGACCTGGACCGCGCGCAGTTCGATCTGCTGATCGATGGGCGTGAGGCCGACCTGGATGACGAGGCGCCGGCCGACATGGAATGCCTGGTCAATTACGCCCAGGTGACGGGTGCGCCGCTGGTCCGGCTGGCCTCTCAGGTTCTGGGCGCCCGCGATCCGGCCAGCATGGAAGCCGCGCGTCTGATCGGTACAGCCTGGGCCCTGACCGGTATCCTGCGTGCCACGCCGTTCCTGGCGCGCGGGCACCGTTCACGCCTGCCGCTGACCCTGATGACGGAATTCCGGGTGACCGAGCCGGCCCTGTTTGAGTGCAAGCCCGAACCGGGATTGGCCCAGGTGGCCGAGGCGATCGCCGACACGGCGCGATCCTTGCTGAAACAGGCCCGTGCCCTGCGGAGACAGGTGCCGAAGGCGGCCCTGCCAGCCCTGCTGCCGGCCACCCTGGCCGACCATTATCTAGGGCGGATCGGTAAGTCGGGCTATAATCTGATGTCACCCACCCTGCTGCGCCCCACCATCGGGCGGCCGCTGGCGGTGGGGTGGGCGGCCACCATCGGGCGCTGGTGACCCCCAAAGCTGAACCGCCCCGGAAAGGAAGCTTCCGGGGCGGTGGTCAGGATCATTCAGGGGTGGATGCGTCGCCATCGGTTTCCGGCGTGCCCATCATGGCACCGGCCACGATGCCGGCATTGGCGCGGATCTTCTGTTCGATGCTGTCGGCCACGGCCTGGTTGTTGCGCAGGAAGGTCTTGGCATTTTCACGCCCCTGACCGATGCGCTGCCCGTCATAGGAGAACCAGGAGCCCGACTTGTCCACCACGCCGGCCTGGATGCCCAGATCGAGCAGTTCGCCCACCTTGGATACACCCTCGCCATACATGATGTCGAATTCGACGACGCGGAATGGCGGCGCCATCTTGTTCTTCACCACCTTCACGCGGGTCTGGTTGCCGGTGACGGTCTCCCGGTCCTTGATGGCGCCGATGCGGCGGATATCAAGGCGGACGGAGGCGTAGAATTTCAGCGCGTTGCCGCCCGTCGTCGTCTCCGGGTTGCCGAACATCACACCGATCTTCAAGCGGATCTGGTTGATGAAGATCACCAGACAGCGCGACTTGGAGATGGAGCTGGTCAGCTTGCGCAGCGCCTGGCTCATCAACCGGGCGTGCAGGCCGACATGGCTGTCGCCCATCTCCCCTTCCAGTTCGGCGCGCGGCACCAGGGCCGCCACCGAGTCCACCACCAGCACGTCGATGGCGCCGGAGCGCACCAGCGTGTCGGAGATTTCCAGCGCCTGTTCGCCGGCATCGGGCTGGGAGATCAGCAGTTCGTCCACATCCACGCCCAGCTTACGGGCATAGGACGGGTCCAGCGCATGTTCGGCATCGACGAAGGCGCAGACGCCGCCATTCTTCTGTGCCTGGGCGATGGCATGCAGGGCGAGCGTGGTCTTGCCCGAGCTTTCCGGCCCGTAGATTTCGATGATACGGCCCCGCGGAAAGCCGCCGATGCCCAGTGCGATATCGAGGCCGAGAGAGCCGGTGGAAACCACCTCCGTCTCTTGCGACGCCTCCTTCGCACCCAGCTTCATGATCGAGCCCTTGCCGAACGCGCGTTCGATCTGGCCCAGGGCGGCGTCCAGAGCTTTTTGTTTGTCCATGGGTGTTTCAACCAGACGGAGTGGAGCTGCCGACATTATTGTCCCCTTCCTTCTCGCACGGATGAGCATGCGCGTTCAACTGAACCTGTTGTACCTTTTTCGTTCTCATGCGCCAAGAGGGAATGTTCTCATTACGTTCACTTTTTTCGGTCGAGTTTCCAAGGTGGGGATAGGGAGGCTGAAAAATATGAACAAAGTTCAGGTGCGGTGGCGCCTTAAACCGACTATGATGGTTACTCCATTGAGGCTGGCAGGTCCGTGACATGTCGATTTCAGGCGGGAATCACTTTTCTACCTGCGCCCGTCCGCTGCTGACGCTGCTGACGCTGCTGGCGCTTGCCTGTTCCGTTCCGGCGGGGGCGCAGAACGCCGCGCCGGCGCAGAAACCGCCGGCCATGGAACAGGAAGTGATTGTGACCGGCCGGCGTAACGGGGAGCCGGATTTCCAGGAACAGCAGGAATTCCATTTCCAGGAATATCGGCGGTTGAAGCAGATTTACGATCCCGATCCGCTGCCGGTGATCCGTAGCGACCGGCTGGTCCGCATGCCGGAAGTGATCAGCAGTACGGTACAGGGCAAGCCGACCCTGACGGAAAAACAATGGTGAGCGGCGTCGGCGATCTGGCCCGCGCCGCGCAGGCGGCGATGACGCGCGGGGAGGAAGGGACAGCCCTTTCCCTGTGGCAACAGGTGCTGTCGGCCGATCCCGACCATGCCGTGGCGCTGCTGACCCTGGGGGATGCCGCACGGCGCGCAGGGCGGACGGAGCCGGCGCGCGACCTGCTGTCCCGCGCGGTGGCGGCGGCACCGGCCTTGGTACCGGCCCGCTGCGCCCTGGCCAACCTGCTGCTGCATCAAGGAGAGGTGGATGCGGCGGCGGTGCATCTGGCCGTGGCTGCGGAACAGGGGGCCGGCATCGCCTATGTCTGGCGCGATATCGGGCTGCTGCGGCGGGTGACGGGGGATCCGGCCGGTGCCTTGGCCGCCTTCGACCGCTGCCTGGAACTGGCGCCGGGCGACAGTGCCGCGTCGCTGGGCCGGTCGCTGGCCCTGCTGCGCCTTGGCCGCTGGCGCGAAGGGTTCGACCTGTACCGCCATCGCTGGTCGGTTTCCGCCCGCCCGCCCCGGCATCAGCAGATACAGGCCTGGCGGGGGGAGGACCCGGCCGGCAAACGTATCCTGGTCTGGGATGAACAGGGGGCCGGTGACACCATCATGTGTGTGCGGCTGGTCCGGTCCCTGATGGCGGCCGGGGCGCAGATCGTGCTGGAGGTGCCGGCGGCCCTGGTCCCGCTGTTCGACGATGGCAGGCATGGAACCGTGGTGGCACGGGGCACGGACCTGCCGCCTGTCGATCGGGGCGTGCCGTTGCTGGACCTGCCCGGCCTGTTGGGGCTGGAACCCACGGGCATTCCCTGGCCCGGCCCCTATATCGCGTCCGATCCCGTGCGTACCGCCGGTTGGGGCCAGCGGCTGGCGCGGCAGGGCAACCGGCCGCGCATCGGGTTCAGTTGGGCCGGCAATCCGGCGCATCCCGGGGACGCCTGGCGCACGCCGGGCCTGGCGGCGCTGCGTCCCCTGCTGGAACGGTCGGGGGCTGACTGGTACGCGTTGCAGGTGGCCAGTGGACGCGAGCAGTTGCGCGACAGCCCTCTGCCGGCACCCGTCACCGACCTGGGGGCGGAGATCGGGAGTTGGGCCGACACGGCTGCGATCCTGCCGCATCTGGACCTTCTGATCACGCCCGACAGCGCGCTGGCCCATCTGGCCGGGGCCATGGGGCGGCCGGTCTGGACATTGATCGCCACCGACACGGATTGGCGCTGGCTGGAAGGGGCGGCCAAGACGGGCTGGTACCCCAGCATGCGTTTGTTCCGCCAGAAGCGCTGCGGCGACTGGGCCGGGGTCGTGGCGCGGGTCGCGGCGGCGCTGCCGGCTTGATCGGGAACCGGGGGCAGGGCACCATCTGTCCCTGCACGGCCGACCAAGGAGGGCATCTTGGACCTGGACAGCCTGACCACGGCCTTCGACATGCTGACCGATGGGGTGGCGCTGTTCGATGCGCAGGAACGGCTGGTCCTGGCCAACCCCGCCTTCAGGGCGCTGTTCCCGGTCACGGCCGACCGGATGCAGCCGGGCGTGACGTTCGAGACGCTGCTGCGCTTCGGCATTGATGCGGGCGACAACCTGCATGCGCAGGGCCGCGACGTGGAGGATTATGTCGCCGAGCGCCTGCGCGGTTTTCGGCATCCTACAGGTCAGCCGGGTGATTTCCTGCTGTCGGACGGGCGCTGGATCCGGGTGCAGGATCGGGCCCTGCCGCAGGGCGGCACCCTGTGTGTGCGCACCGACATCACGGAGTTGAAACGCCGCGAGTCGGAACTGCGCGACAGCGAGCAGCGCTACCGCCAACTGGTTGATCTGTCGCCCGATGGCATTGCCGTGCATGATGCCCAGGGGCGCGGCCGGTTCGTGAACCGGGCCGGGCGCGCCATCCTGGGCATCGCGGCGGAGGAGCCCGCCGCCCGGTTCAACGTGCTGGACGTCACCAACGAGGAGACGCGTCCGCTGGCCGAGATGCTGATGCGCCGGGTGGTGTCGGGCGAGCCGCTGCGCCAGATGCGTATCGACCTGCGCCGGATGGACGGGCGCGACATCACGGTTGAATTGTCAGCGGTCCCGTTCCAGGGCGGGGGCGAGCGGCTGGTCATGTGCCTGTTCCGCGACGTCACGCATGAGGCGGCCTCCAGCCTGCGCCTGCGCGAAAGCGAGGCCCGCGCCCGGTCCATCCTGGATACGGCCCTGGACTGCATCATCTCCATCGACGAGGACGGGTATATCCTGGAGTTCAACCCGGCGGCGGAGCGCACCTTCGGCTGGCAGCGGGCCGAGGCGGTGGGCCAGCGGATGAGCGACCTGATCGTCCCGCCGCAGCACCGTAGCGGGCATGACAGCGGCCTCATGCGCATGAAACTGGGCAGCGGCGGCACCATGCTGGGCCGGCGGGTGGAGATCGAGGCGCTGCGCCGCGACGGCCGCCTGTTTCCCGTCGAACTGGCCATCACGGCGGTGCCGCTGGGGCCGGGCCAGCGCTACACAGCCTATCTGCGCGATATTACCGACCGCCGGCAGGCGGAGCATGAGATCTGGGAGAAGACACGCATCCTGGACAGCATGATGGACAATGTCGGCATCGGGATCGAGGTGTATGACGCCAACGGCCATCTTCTGGTCGCCAACCGCATGGTATCGGAACTGCTGGATATTCCGGCCGGGTTCATGAAACCGGGTCTGAAGGACCGCGACCTTGTCCGCCTGCTGGCCCAGCAGGGGGAATATCCGGGCGAGAGCGTGGAGGAAAGCCTGACCGATTATGACCGTATCCGGCATGACGGCATCTGTTTCAACGAGCGTCAGCGCCCCAACGGTACCTGGCTGCAGGTCCGGCATTTCCCCATGCCGGGCGGCGGATTCGTCGTACTTTTCGCCGATGTGACGGAACAGAAGAAGCTGGAAAGCCAGTTGCTGCAGGCCCAGAAGATGGAGGCGCTGGGACAACTGGCCGGCGGCATCGCGCATGATTTCAACAACATCCTGTCGGTCATCGGCGGCTATGCCAGCATGGCGAAGCAGGGCGTGCCCAAGGACGCGCCGCAGGCGGGTTATCTGGCCAAGATCGGGCAGGGGGTGGAACGGGCGGCGGCGCTGACGCGCGAATTGCTGACCTTCTCCCGGCAGAAGGTGGCGCGCACGGAAGTGATCGACCTGGGCGATGTGCTGCGCGGGCAGGAATTCCTGCTGAAACCGCTGCTGGGGGCCACCATCGACCTGTCCCTGCTGGTGCCGGACGCCCCGGTCTGGGTGGCCGTCGATCCCGACATGATCGCCCAGGCGCTGCTGAACCTGGCCATCAATGCCCGCGACGCCATGCCGGGCGGCGGGCCATTGATCGTGCGGCTGGGACTGGCGGCCGAACCGGCACCACCGGGGCTGGAGACAGGGGATTACGCCCTGTTGTCGGTCACCGACCGGGGAACCGGCATGCCGCCGGAATTGCTGGACCGCATCTTCGACCCGTTCTTCACCACCAAGCCGCCGGGTCAGGGCACGGGGCTGGGACTGGCCATGGTCTATGGCACGGTGAAACAGGCGGGCGGTGTGATCCTGGTGGACAGTCAGCCGGGCCGGGGCACCTGTTTCACGCTGTGGCTGCCCTTGTCTCCACCCCCGGCGGAGGAAGGGCGGGCGGACGCGCCAATGATTGCCGCCGCCACGACCCGCCCCGCTACCATCCTTGTCGCCGAGGATGAGCCGGAACTGCTGACCCTGGTCGCGGGCTTCCTGGAGCGCGAAGGCCATGCCGTGCGTCGCGCCGCCGACGGGGTGGAGGCGCTGGAGCGGTTCGAGGAGGGGGGCATCGATCTGCTGCTGACCGATCTGGTCATGCCCGCCCTGGGCGGTGTACGGCTGGCGCATCTGGTGACGGAACTGGACCCGTCCGTCACGGTCCTGTTCATGACGGGATATCCCGGACGCGGGCATGTGGAGGTTGAGGATTTGCCACCAGACATCCCTGTGCTTTACAAACCGGTAGAGCCGGAGACCCTGTGCCGGGCCGTGGCCGAGGCCTTGGCCAAGCGGAGAAGCGCATGAGTGCAATGTATATGCCGGAGGACCCGATCAAGTCCTTGCGCATCCTGGTGGTGGAGGATCAGCAGCAGACCCGCGTCTGGATCATCGACGTGTTGAAACAGATGGGTGTGCGCGAGGTGATGACGGCCAATGACGGGGCCGAGGCTATGGACATTCTGTATCGTGATCCCGACGCGGTGGACCTGATCATCTGCGACTGGGCCATGCCGCGCATGAACGGCATGGATCTTCTGGCATCGGTCCGCACCATACGGCCTAACCTGCCCTTCATCATGGAAACGGGGCACGGCACCAAGGATCATGTCCTGGCCGCCCGTGCCCAGGGCGTGGATGCCTTCATCGTCAAGCCCTACAGCGCCGCCCAACTGGAGGTGCGCATCCGCACCCTGGTCAAGAATATCCGGCCGCGCACAGGAAGAAGCCAATGAGTCTGACTTTGGGACCCTTGGGTCTGATCTGTGCCATTCCGGAAGAGACGGCGGCCCTGGCCGGACATTTCCAGGGCGCGGATCGGCAGGAAATTGCCGGTTTCGCCTTCATCACCGGTCAGTTGGACGGCCGCCCGGTGGTGCTGGTGGAAGCCGGGATTGGCAAGGTGAACGCGGCCCTGGTCGGCACCCTGCTGCTGCATCATTTCAGGGTGGAAGGCCTGCTATTCTCTGGCGTGGCGGGTGGTTTGGACCCGGGCCTGGATGTGGGCGATGTCGTGATCGCCGACCGCTTGATCCAGCATGATTACGGTGCCCTGTCGGGCGGGCGGTTGAAGCCCTATCAACCGGGTGTGCCGCCGCTGCCGGGGTTCGATGACACGCATGGCTATGCCCTGGCCGACGGGATGGCGCCGCGCATCGCCGCGGCCCTGGATGGTGTCATCCTGGCTGGCATGCCGGGCACGAGGCGGGCGCCGGTCTGGCGTTTCGGCACGGTCCTGACGGGGGATCATTTCCTGAACTGCGCCGATACGCGCCGGGACCTGCACGCCCGGTTCAACGCCCAGGCGGTGGAGATGGAGGGGGCGGCACTGGCCCAGGTGGCGGCCAGATTCGCTGTGCCGCTGGTGGTGGTGCGTGCGCTGTCCGACCTTGCGGGCAGTGACAGCCATCTGGATTTCCCGACCTTCGCCCGCACGGCGGCGGTGAACGCGGCCGGCATCGTGCGGCGCATCGTGCCCATTTTCTGACGGACGGCAAAAAAAGGCGCCGCACCGCGACAGGTCTTGCCGCATCTGCCCGTTGAAGCAATGGGTCCGGCAAAACCCGTCAAGGAGCGATCATGAGTATCAGCAGCATCAGCAGCAATGCCTATGCTTCGGCCGGCGTCAGCCGTCAGCAGCGGGCGCAGGAACGGTTTGAAGCGGCCGACGCCGACAAGTCCGGTGGGCTGTCGCTGGAGGAATTCCAGGCGGCCGGATCGAAGGAGGCGGACAAGGCCGGGCGGGCGGGCAACCGCCCCAGCGCCGAGGACATGTTCGCCAAGATGGACAGCGACGGCGACGGTTCCCTGACCCAATCGGAGATGGAAACCGCGTTCCAGAGCATGCGGTCCGAGACGAAGGGTGCCTTGCTGGCCGCCCAGGAGGACGCGTCCGGTACACAAGGTGCCCGCGGTCGTCCCCCCGGTCCTCCGCCGGGCGGCGCCGGTGGCCCGCCCCCGGGCAGCCCGCCGCCGGGCGGTGAAGGGGAGGATGCCGCCAACGCCACGTCCGGCGGTGGCAGCAGCACCGACATTGCAAGCCTCTTGTCCTCCAGCAGCAGCGACAGCAGTGAAGATGACACCATCAGCACGCTGATCAGCCAGCTTCAGAGCGCCATCAGCAGCTATTCGCAGAAGAACAATACGAACAGTTCCAGCAACACGACCAGCCAGGCCGCCTGACCGGGCGCTGACAGGTTTGGTCCGGCTGGGAATTCGCATGCCTTCAGCCGGGCCATCCGGAGGTGGTAACGCCTCCGCCACTTTGGGGGAGGGCCTTGGCCGCTTCGCTGCGGCCTTTCGGCCTCCCCCATATTTTTCAAAAGGTTATAGATCGATCCGCCCCTTGCTTCCCCTTGCCTTTGTCGTCAGACTGACCATCTGTTCCCCGTGACGAGGCAACCAGAGAGGCAAAGACATGGCCAGCGCACCCGCCATCAATATCGGTATTTCCGACGAGAACCGTGCCCGCATCGCCGACGGTCTGTCGCGCCTGCTGGCCGACAGCTATACGCTGTATCTGAAGACGCATAACTTCCACTGGAACGTCACCGGCCCGATGTTCAACACGCTGCATGCCATGTTCATGGCGCAGTACAATGAACTGTTCACGGCGGTGGACGAGGTGGCGGAACGTATCCGCGCCCTGGGCTTCTTCGCCCCCGGCAGCTATAGCCAGTTCGCCAAGCTGGCGACCGTGGCGGAAGAGACGGGCGTTCCCAAGGCCCAGGACATGATCCGTCAACTGGTGGAAGGGCACGAGACCGTGGCCCGTACCGCCCGCTCCATCTTCCCCCTGGTGGAGGAAGCCGGCGACGAACCGACCGCCGATCTCTTGACTCAGCGTATGCAGGTGCATGAAAAGACGGCCTGGATGCTGCGCTCCCTGCTGGAATAGTCGGAGACCGAAGTAACAATGTCGATCTACAAGGCAGCGCCGCTCACCGCGGCGCTGATTCTTTTTTCATCTGCCACCGTTCCTGTTTTGGCACAGGAGGCTGTCCTTCCGGCCGGTGTGGAGGCGATGCTGCGCAAGGCGGCCGGTCGCGATGGCGCGGCGCTCGACCTTGCCGAGTCCCTGGCCCGCGACGCCTTTCCCGATCAGGGCGAAGCGATCGCGACCCTGGCGGGCAGCCTGCGCAAGGACCGCGCGGAAGCGGAGCGGGCCCAGAAGCGGCGCGCGGCGGCCAATGTCTTTGCCGGATGGTCTGGCGATGCCGAAGCCGGTGGCGCCCTGTCCACCGGCAACAGCGATGACAAGACCCTGTCCCTGCGCATCGATCTTGTGAAGGAAACGGTGAAGTGGCGACATCAGGTCACCGCCGGGGCCGACTTCCAGCGCGCCGACGGAGAGAACTCCAAGGAGCGGTTCGAGGCCGGGTATGAAGCCAATTACTTCATCGATCCGCGCTTCTATGCCGCCGCCGAAATGGGCTGGGAACGCGATGTCTTCGCGGGATATCGCCACCGCCTGACCGAGACGGTGGGTGCCGGTTATGTGGTGCTGGATGGCGACGGGCGCCGGCTGTCGGTGGAGGGCGGCCCGGGTGCGCGGCACAGTTTTCTGGCCGACATGCCGGGAGAGCGGTCGGTGAAGAATGAATTCGTTTTCCGGGCCGCCGCCGATTTCAGCCAGGAGATTTCCGACAGCACGAAGTTTGCGCAGACGGCGAAAAGCCTGATCGGTGCCAACAACACGACGCTGGAGGCGACCAGCAGCCTGACCGCGCGCATCAATGCCCTGTTCTCCGCCCGCGTCGCCTTCACCGTCCGGCATGAAACCGACCCGCCCGACGACCGCAAGCCCACCGATACCTTGAGCCGGGCGACGCTGGTCTATACGTTCTAGGAAAGGGGTCGATCCGGGGCAGGGGCGGTGTGGATGATGCTGAAGCTGATCCTGTTCCCGCTGCTGGTCTGGATCGCCTATGCCGTCTGGTTCCGGCGAAGACAGGAACGCATCCTGTTTCCGCCCGACCGCCGGCCCATGGTTCTGGCCGATGCCGGCCTGCCCGATTTCCAGAATGTCTGGGTGCCGGCCGGCGATGGCCTGTCGCTGGAGGGTTGGTGCCGCCCCGCCGACGGATTCACCAAGCCGACCGTCCTGATCCTGAACGGACGGAACCGGCATCCGGGGGCCTGTGGCCCCCTGGCGCGCTTGCTGGCCGATGCCGGTTTCGGGGTGCTGCTGGCCGGGCTGCGCGGGCAGGGGGGCAATCCGGGGACGGCGGGACAGGCGGGCTGGATCGACGATAGCCGCGCCTGGGCCGATTATCTGGTTCAGCAGGGCATATCCGGGGGGCGTCTTGTTGTGTATGGCCGGGATACCGGTGCGTTCCTGGCGGCGGGGCTGGCGGCGGAACGGGCCGTGGCGCGGCTGGTACTGGAAGCGCCGTTCACCAGCATGGCGGAATTGCTGGACCGCCGCTGGCCATTGCTGCCGTTACGATCACTGTTGCGCCACCGGTTCGAGATCGCGCCGGCCCTGGCCCAGGTCCAGGCCCCCATACTGATCCTGCACGCTGGCGGGGACAGGGAGGTGCCGGTGACGCTGGGGACCCGGTTGGACCGGCACTGTGCCCAGCCGCCGCAAAGCTTCCGTCCGGCGGGTATCGCGGCGGCGGATCTGCTGTCCAGGGGTGGGGACGAAGCGCTGTTATCCTTTCTGGAATCCGCCATGCCGGGTCCACGCGGTCCGACCCTGGATCACGAAAAACCCGGCCGGGGCCGTGCCCTGATGATCCGCGATTGACGAAATCGGCGGGTTCATGGCCGCATCCCTGCACCGGGCATGGACAGGGTGTCCCTCGCCACGGTAAAACCCACACCCCATATTGTCGCGATCCAGCAGCTTCAGGCCGTCATCCCATGTCAAAGAAGACCGTCAACGAAATCCGTTCCACGTTCCTCGACTATTTCGGGAAGAACGGCCACGCCATTGTCGACAGCTCGCCGCTGGTTCCGCGCAACGACCCGACGCTGATGTTCACGAATGCCGGCATGGTGCAGTTCAAGAACGTCTTCACCGGCCAGGAACTGCGCCCCTATAGCCGCGCCACCACCTCGCAGAAATGCGTGCGCGCCGGCGGCAAGCATAACGACCTGGACAATGTCGGCTTCACGGCCCGTCACCACACCTTCTTTGAAATGCTGGGGAACTTCTCCTTTGGCGATTATTTCAAGGCCGACGCGATCGAACTGGCCTGGAACCTGATCACCAAGGAATTCGGCATTTCGGCGGACAAGCTGACCACCACCGTCTTTCATAATGATGACGAGGCGTTCGACCTGTGGAAAAAGATCGCCGGCCTGCCCGACGACCGCATCATCCGCATCCCGACGTCGGACAATTTCTGGATGATGGGCGATACAGGCCCCTGCGGCCCCTGCTCGGAAATCTTCTACGATCACGGTGACAAGATCCCCGGCGGCCCGCCGGGCAGCCCGGACCAGGATGGCGACCGCTTCATCGAGATCTGGAATCTCGTGTTCATGCAGTATGAACAGCTTCCCGGCGGCGAGCGTGTGGCCCTTCCGAAGCCGTCCATCGATACCGGCATGGGCATGGAACGCCTGGCCGCCGTCATGCAGGGCGTCCACGACAATTACGATATCGACCTGTTCCAGGGCCTGCTGGAAGCCTCGGCCGAGGCGACGGGCGCGTCGTTGAAGGGGCCGCAGGCCACCTCGCACCGCGTCATCGCGGACCATTTGCGCTCCTGCTCCTTCCTGATCGCCGATGGCGTCATGCCGTCGAACGAAGGGCGTGGTTACGTTCTGCGTCGCATTATGCGTCGCGCCATGCGTCACGCGCACATGCTGGGCGCCAAGGACCCGGTGATGCACCGTCTGGTTCCGGCGCTGGTGCGCGAAATGGGCGGCCATTATGCCGAACTGGTCCGCGCCCAGGCGCTGATCACCGAAACGCTGCGCCTGGAAGAAACCCGCTTCAAGCAAACGCTGGACCGTGGGTTGAAGCTGCTGGACGAGGCGGAAGCACCCCTGGCCGCAGGTCAGGCGCTGCCGGGCAATGTCGCCTTTACGCTGTATGACACCTATGGCTTCCCGCTGGACTTGACCCAGGACGTGCTGCGCACCCGCAACCGTCCGGTCGATGTGGACGGCTTCAACGCCGCCATGGACGAGCAGCGCAAGAAGGCGCGCGCCGCCTGGGCCGGCTCGGGCGAGGCCGCGACGGAACGTGTCTGGTTCGAACTGAAGGACGAGCTAGGGGCGACCGAGTTCTTGGGCTACGACACCGAGGCTGCCGAGGGTGCGGTCACCGCCATCCTGGATAAGGAAGGCAACCGCGTGACCAGTGCGGCTGAGGGCACGGAAGTGCTGGTCATCGTCAACCAGACGCCGTTCTATGGCGAAAGCGGCGGTCAGGTCGGCGATGCCGGCGCCATGATCTCCGCCAAGGGTGCCGAAGTCACCATCCGCGACGTGCAGAAGAAGCTGGGCGCGGTCTTCGCCCATGTCGGCACGGTCACCAAGGGCACGCTGGCGGTTGGCGATGCCGTGGAATTGAAGGTGGATGGCAGCCGCCGGGGCGCCATCCGCGCCAACCACAGCGCCACCCATCTGCTGCATGAGGCGCTGCGCCGCCGTCTGGGTGACCATGTCACGCAGAAGGGCTCGCTGGTGTCCGCCGACCGTCTGCGTTTCGACATTTCCCAGCCCACGCCGCTGGCCGCCAATGACGTGGCCGATGTCGAGGCGGCGGTGAATGCCCGCATCCGTGGCAATAGCGAGGTTACCACCCGCCTGATGACCCCCGATGCCGCCATCGCCGTCGGCGCCATGGCCCTGTTCGGGGAAAAGTATGGCGAGGAGGTGCGTGTCGTCTCCATGGGTGGCGTGGACGAGGCCGGGAACAAGGAATTCTCCGTCGAACTGTGCGGCGGTACCCATGTCCGCCGGACGGGCGATATCGGCCTGTTCAAGATCGTGTCCGAAGGGGCCGTCGCCGCCGGCATCCGCCGGATCGAGGCGCTGACCGGTGCCGGCGCACTGGCCTATCTGGAACAGCAGGAAGGCCGCCTGCTGGACACCGCCCAGGCGCTGAAGGTGCCGGCGGGCGACGTGGTGGCCAAGGTCACCAGCCTGCTGGACGAACGCCGGAAGATGGAAAAGGAACTGGCCGACCTGCGCCGTCAGGTGGCGCTGGGTGGCGGCGGTTCCGGTGGTGCCTCGGAAGTGAAGCAGATCAACGGCCTGGGCTTCATCGGCCGCGTCGTTGCCGACCTGCCGGCCAAGGATCTGAAGCCCTTTGCCGATGAACTGAAGAAGCAGGTGGGCACCGGCGTCGTCGTCGCCATCGCGGTTGCCGATGGCAAGGCGTCGGTGGTCGTCGGCGTTACCGAGGATGCGGTGGGCAAGGCCAGCGCCGTTGATCTGGTCCGCGTCGCGGCCGCGGCCCTGGGCGGCAAGGGCGGCGGTGGCCGCCCCGACATGGCGCAGGCCGGCGGCCCGAATGGGGACAAGGCGGCCGACGCCATCGCGGCGGTGGAAGCGGCGCTGGCGGGTTGAGGAAAGGTGGTGGCGGTGGAACCAGAGAGCTTTCCACCGCCACCCTTCTGGCGCACGCGCTACTGTGCGTTCGAGGTTATGGCCCGTGCTGAACGGCGCGCCATTACGCCCGACATGGTCGTATCGGTACTCCATCGACCGGTGCGCAGACTGGCGCAACCCAATGGCCGTGTGCGATATTGGGGAATGGTACGGGAACTGGGTGGCTATCTCAGCGTCATAACGCTGGGTGATGGTCGCACCGTCCACACCTACTATGTTGATGAGGAGTTCAGGCCATGAGCAGCAATGCCGTCTCCTATGATCAGTCGACCGACAGCCTCTATGTCAAAATCCGTCCGGGCGCCTCGGTTCGTCAGCGTTATGATGATGCAAGGGATGTGATCATCGATTTGGGCGCCGATGGCGAGCCTGTTGGCTATGACATTCAGTTCGCCAGCCAGCACGCCGACGTGATTGCCGAGGCGCTGGCGTTGCTACAGAACTATTCGCGTGTGGCGGCCTGAGCCTACGCCCGCTCCACCTCTTCCAGCGCCCAATCGAACGCCGCGACCTCTTCCTCGTCCCCCGGCAGCGTCACATCCTCGTCCAGCGTCTCCAGGGTGATGCGCAGGCGTTGGCCCGGCTTCACGCCAAGCCGCTGTAAAATCCCAGGCAATTCCTCGGGGGTGACGTCGTTCAGTACCTGCCGCATGTCCAGGACCTCCGTGTGACGATGTTTTCAGGGTAGCCATTCCCGGCCGTTCCGGCAATGATGCCGCGCGGACCCATTGCCACAGCCCCAGCAGAGATCATGACCCGTTTTCAAGGCACCCAGGATTATGTCGCCACCGATGACCTTCGCGTCGCCGTCAATGCGGCCATCACCCTGCAGCGCCCGCTGCTGGTGAAGGGGGAGCCGGGTACCGGCAAGACCGTGCTGGCGCAGGAGGTGGCGAAGGCGCTGGGCCGGCCGCTGCTGTCCTGGCATGTCAAATCAACCACCAAGGCACAGCAAGGGCTGTATGAATATGATGCCGTCTCCCGCCTGCGTGACAGCCAGTTGGGTGACCCGCGCGTCAAGGAGATCAAGAACTACATCCGCAAGGGCCCGCTGTGGAACGCGTTCGAGGCGGAGGAGCCGCCCGTTCTGCTGATCGATGAGATCGACAAGGCGGATATCGAGTTCCCCAACGACCTGTTGCAGGAACTCGACCGTATGGAATTCTTCGTCTACGAGACGGGGGAGACCATCAAGGCGGCCAAGCGTCCGGTCGTGATTATCACGTCGAACAATGAGAAGGAGCTGCCCGACGCCTTCCTGCGCCGCTGCTTCTTCCATTATATCCGCTTCCCCGATGCCGACACGATGGCCCGCATCGTGGAGGTGCATTTCCCCGACCTGAAGGCCGAACTGCTGCGCGACGCGCTGACCCTGTTCTATGAGGTGCGCGACGTGCCGGGCCTGAAGAAGAAGCCCAGCACGTCGGAACTGCTGGACTGGATCCGCCTGCTGCTGGTGGAGGATGTGTCGCCGGAGACGCTGCGCCAGCGCGATCCCAAGAAGATGATCCCGCCGCTGCATGGGGCCCTGCTGAAGAACGAACAGGATGTCCACCTGTTCGAACGCCTGGCCTTCCTGGCGCGCCGAAACAACGGGTGAGGGTGTCACCCGCCCGCGCCCGCACCGTTGTGCGCGGGCGGCGGGCGGGGCGCTATATCTCCCCGAAACTCTGTACCAGCGATCCGACGATCAGATACCAGCCGTCGATCAGCACAAAAAAGATCAGCTTGAACGGCAGTGAGATCATCGCTGGCGGCAGCATCATCATGCCCATGGCCATCAGCACCGACGACACGACCATGTCAATCACCAGGAACGGCACAAAGACCAGAAAGCCGATCTCGAACGACCGCTTCAGTTCCGACAGCATGAAGGCGGGGATCAGGACATGGATGGGAATGTCCTTCGGTTCCGCCACGGGAGCCGTCTTGGACATGTCCATGAAAAGCTGCAGGTCGCGTTCCCGGACATGGCGCATCATGAAGGCGTGGAACGGCTCTACGGCCCGTTTGAAGGCCGTGATCTCGTCCACCTCCTCATTGATCAGCGGGCGGATGCCGCGTTCGTAGGAGGTCTGCAGGGTGGGCGCCATGATGAAGAAGGTCAAGAACATGGCCAGGCTGACCAGCACCTGATTGGGCGGCACCTGCATCGTTCCCATGGCGGAACGCAGGAAGCTCAGCACAATGGTGATGCGCACAAAACAGGTCATCATGATCAGGATGCTGGGCGCCAGCGACAGCACCGTCAGCAGCATCACGAACTGGATGATGCGGCCGGTGCCGCTGGCCCCCTGGTCACCCAGATCCAGCGACAGGCTTTGCGCCGCTGCCGGTTCCGCCAGCAGCAGACAGGCCATCAGTGCCGGCAGGAAGCGGGCAAGACCGTTGAGCAGAAGCGCCCTCATGATGCCGTCCCCGCCTTTTCCTGACGATCCAGCGCCGTCCTGAAATCCCCCGGCGGAGAGATACCCGTTTCGATCACCCGGTCCTCCCCGATCCCCAGCAGCAGCAGATGTTCCACCCCGTCGCGCCGGACCAGGACGAGCCGGCGGCGCGCGTCCAGCGGCATCACCTCTACCACGCCCAGCCTTTTGTCGCCCTTGCGACGCACGGCCAGACCGGCGGCGGGACCATAGCGGCGCAGAAGCAGGGCGAAAAGCCCGATCAGTGCCAACACCAGCCCCAACGCCAGGATCAGGCGCAGATAATTGGCGGCATCCATTCAGACATCCTTGCCGGAGCGATAGGCCTGGGTGGCCCGGATGCGGGTGGCATGGGTTTCGCGCCCGCCCAGCTTGTCGCCATGTACCCGTTCCAGGGTGCCCGCCACCTCGTCCAACGCCGCCAATACCTGTTCCAGCTTGGGCAGGAGGGCGTGGGCCTGTGGGGCGGGAAGCGCCAGGACGGCGTCGAGGATCGGCTTGATCTCCCGCTCCAGCCCATAGAGATCCACCATGTCTCCACCGGCCAGTGTCTCCGCCCCTTGCGTCAGCAGGGTCAGAAGGCTGTCCAGCGTCTGGTCGATATCGGCCGGGGCGGCCAGGGTGGGAATAGTGCTGTTTTCTGTCATGGTGTCGTCGGCCGATCCACAGGCTTCAGGTCCAGTTCGCCAGCCCGCTCGTTCCACGTGCCGTTCGCACGGTAAACATGGGCAAGGATTTCCGCCACGGCGGCGATGGCTTCGATGGGAATTTCGCTTTCCACATCGACGGCGGCAAGAATTTCCGCAAGGTCGGCATCGGTGCGCACCTTCACCCCGTGGGCAAAGGCCAGTTCCAGGATCTGTTCGGCCACAGCGCCATGCCCGCTGGCCACAATGCGCGGTAGATTCGGGTCACCCCGTTCATGCCGCAGGGCCACCGCCACCTGTCGGCGGGCGGGCGGAGGCGGAGGGCTGTCGGGGGGTGGTTGCAACGGCGTGGCCCTTGTCGGAAGCGCCGTTCCGGGCGCGAAACCACCCTTGCGGCAAAAAGCATCCTAGCAGATGCGATTGCCTGGCGCGAGCCGGCTTCGTGGATGCGATTTCGCGTTCCTTGGCGCGTCGATTGCGCTATGTTGGGAATGAAAACCGCTGGGCCGTTCCCCCGGCCCCTGCGGTCGTGCCCCGCAAAAGGCGGGGCGGGTGGTTGTAACTCACCCGGAATGCCGCCTAATGGCGCGGAAATTGCATGATTTTGGGTCTGGAGGGCATGTTCTGCCGGGCATGCTTGTGGTCTAGGATGGAAGGGTTTTTGCCATGGATCTGAAGGATAGCGGCGTTTTCCGCCTGATGTCGGACAAGATGGCCTGGCACAATCAGCGGCAGGAGGTTCTGTCCCAGAACATCTCCAATGCTGATACGCCGAAATACCGTCCCCATGATCTGGTGGAATTCGACTTCAAGAAGCAACTGCGTGAGACGGCACGCATGCCGCTGTCCGGCTCCGCGTCCGGTCACCTGCAGGGCACGATCGTATCCAAGACCGGTTTCAAGGATGGGGAGGAACGCAGCCCCTATGAAACCGCTCCGGCCGGTAACGCCGTTGTGCTGGAAGAGCAGATGATGAAGGTCGGCCAGAATTCGATGGAGTACCAGACCGTCACCAACCTGTACCGCAAGCAGGTCGGTTTGCTGAAGACCGCGATGACGCCGCCGCGTTAAGGCAAACGGGACAGGCATAGGGGGAACCGGATATGGATCTGATGAATTCGATGGCGGCATCCGCCGCGGGCATGAAGGTGCAGGGCACCCGCCTGCGCGTCATCGCCGAAAACCTGGCCAACGCCAATTCCACCGCGCCCTCACCCGGCGATCTGCCTTACCGCCGCAAGGTGGTGATGTTCCAGAACGCCCTGGACAAGGAGATGCAGACCGATCTGGTGAAGGTGCGGAAGATCGATGTGGACCGCAGCGACTTCCTGCGCCGCTATGATCCTGGCCATCCCTCGGCCGGCGCTGATGGCTATGTGCTGCTGCCCAATGTGAACTCGCTGTACGAAAGCATGGACATGCGCGAGGCACAGCGGTCGTATGAGGCGAACCTGAATACGCTGGATGCCACCCGCCAGATGATCATGCGCACGGTCGATCTGCTGCGTTCCAACTGATTGATACGCCGTCCCGGACAGGAGAGACAGAGCCATGGCCATTCCCTTCAGCGGTGCCGCCGCCGCCTATGCCAGCGCCGCCACGCGCGGCCTTACCGCACCTTCCAAGCCGGCACCGACGGAGGGGCCATCCTTTGGCGACATGCTGGAAAGCGCCGTCGGCCAGTCCATCCAGACCATGCACAAGGGTGAGGAGATGACGGCCAAGGGTGTTCTGGGCAAGGCCGATCTGGCGGATGTGGTGAATGCCGTCACCAATGCCGAGGTAACCCTGCAGGCGGTGGTGAATGTCCGCGACAAGGTGATTTCAGCCTATCAGGAAATCCTGCGCATGCCGATGTGATGGCGGCGGCCGGTACTGGATCATGAACGAAGCCGAAGCCATCGAGATCGTGCGTGACGCGCTGTTCACGACGATCATCGTCAGCCTGCCGCTGATGCTGATCGCGCTGGTGGTGGGGCTTGCGATCTCGCTGTTCCAGGCGCTGACCCAGTTGCAGGAACAGACCCTGACGTTTGTGCCCAAGATCCTGATCATGTTCACGGCCATGGTCTTCCTGCTGCCCTTCATGAACGGCCATCTGAGGACCTTTACCGAGCGGATCATGGATCGGATCGTGGCCGTGGGTACGGGTGTCGACAGCCAGGATCCGGGTGGTGGTGGCTGATGTCGCTGGATGCGCTGCTTGGCGGGTCCGTCTATGCGTTCCTGATGATCTTTGTGCGCCTTGGTTCGGCCTTCCTGATCATGCCGGGCTATGGCGAACAGTTCGTGTCGCCGCGAATCCGGTTGCTGTTTGCCCTGGCCGTGTCGTTCCTGCTGATGCCGATCCTGCTGCCCACCATGCCGAAGGCGCCGGCCAGCCCGGCTGATCTGACCTTGCTGATCATCGCCGAGGCGCTGATCGGCATTTTCCTGGGCACCATCACCCGGATGTTGATGGCGGCCCTGGAAACGGCGGGCATGCTGATCGCCAATCAGGTGGGGCTTTCGGCGGCACAGGCGTTCAACCCGGCCATGTCGTCGCCGGGTAACCCGATTTCAGCCATCCTGGGCATGCTGGCGCTGATGCTGATCTTTGCGACGGATATGCATCATCTGCTGCTGATGGCCATCGTGGACAGCTACAGCCTGTTCACGCCGGGCCAATGGCTGCCCATCGGCGATGTCGCCCAGCATCTGACCCGCGTGATGGCCGACAGTTTCCTGATCGGGATGCAGTTGGCGGCCCCCTTCACCGTGATCGGCCTGCTCTTCTATCTGGGCCTGGGGCTGATCGCCCGGCTGGTACCGCAGATCCAGGTGTTCTTTGTGGGCGTGCCCATCCAGATCATTTTCGGATTGATGCTTCTCGGGCTCAGCCTGACCGCGCTAATGACCTTCTGGCTGGCCCGGTTCGAGGGGCAGCTCGTCAATATCCTGCAGCTATGAGGGAGGGGACACCGAATGGCTGAAGACCAGGATGATGACAGCAAAACAGAAGACCCTACCGGAAAACGGCTTGCGGACGCGCGCGAGAAAGGTCAGGTCCCAAAGTCGCAGGAATTCAGCCATATCTTTGTTCTGGGTGCCTCGCTGGTCATGATCCTGCTGATCCTGCCCTGGTCGTTCGGGCGGATATCGGTCAGCCTGCTGCCCTTCATCGAACAGCCGCATGCCATCCAGATGGAAGGCGGTGCGCTGGAAAGCGTCTTTGGCGATCTGGGGCTCAGCGTCATCACCGCCATGGCGGTACCGTTGATCCTGCTGGTGGTGGCCGGCGTGGTGGCGTCGGTGGTGCAGGTTGGTTTCCTGGTCACCACCGAAAAGGTACTCAAGTTCGAGCTCTCCCGTCTGAACCCGCTGCCCGCGCTGGCGCAGAAATTCTCCATGAAGAATCTGGTGGAATTTCTGAAATCGCTGGCCAAGCTGGTCATTGTCGGGATTGTCATCTATGTGATGCTACGTCCCCTGTGGGGGTCCGTCGATCATTTCATCGCCATGTCGATCATCGACATCGTCAAGGAAACCCAGAGCCTCGCCGCCAAGATCATATTCGCGGTTCTGCTGGTGCTTCTGGTCCTGGGTGGCGCCGATTATCTGTATCAGCGCTACACCTTCATGCAACAGATGCGCATGACCAAGCAGGAGGTGAAGGACGAATTCAAGCAGGCGGAAGGCGACCCCCTGATCAAGGGCAAGATCCGTCAGTTGCGCATGGAACGTGCCCGCAACCGCATGATGGGCAATATCCCGACGGCCGATGTCGTGGTCACCAACCCGACCCATTACGCCGTTGCGCTGAAATACGATCCGGCGGTCATGGGGGCCCCCACCGTGGTGGCCAAGGGCGTGGACCATCTGGCCATGCGCATCCGTGAAATCGCGGAGGAGAATGAAGTTCCCCTGATCGCGAACCCGGCCCTGGCCCGTGCGCTTTATGCATCCGCCGAAGTGAACGAGGAAATTCCGGCCGACCATTACAAGGCCGTGGCCGAGATCATCTCCTACGTGTTCAAGATGAAACGAAAGCCGATTCCGCGGTGACCCGGGCCGTGTCCCTGTCGCGCCTGTCCTTCCGCTTGTTGTAGATTGTCCCGACCGCCGACCTTTACGACCGGTGAACCATGCGCAAGAGCAGCCCCGTTGCCCGTCCCGGCCTGAACCCCACCGCGCGTGTCGCCGGTCTTTGGGTGCTGATCCTGGTGGTTGTCGCCATCGCCGCCATGGTGCATCTGGCCCGCATTGAGGGGCCACCCCCCGCCGAATGGCCGGCGGGTTTGCGCGGCGGCATCGTTGTCTGGCTGGCCGGCGGTGTCCTTGCCTTTGCCGCCATCCTGTTGGTCCGCACCGTTTCGGCACGCGCCGGCGCGGTGGAGGAACGCCGTCATCTGCTGGCCCGCGGGTTGGAGGCCGCGTCCGTGCCCATGGTGATCGTGGGTCCGGATGGGCGCGCCATGCATTACAACCCCGCCTTCCGTGATCTGGCACAGCCCGGCGCACAGCAACCCCTGACAGCCCTGGGGCAGGCGGCCGGTACCAGTCTGGCGCCACTGGAAATCAAGCGGCTGCTGGCGGCGGTGGAACGGGGTATCGCGGTGGATACGGCTCTGGACTTCGCCGATGGACGGGAATTCCGTCTGTCGGCCCGGCCACTGGACGGGGCGGCCGGTTATTCCGTCTGGCAGGTTGAAAAGGTGGAGCGGCCGGCAGCGCCGGCCCAGCCCGCGCCCCCCATCACGCCGCCGCCCGAACAGGGCGATATGGACCGGCTTCGGCATGATCTGGCCCGGATCGAGGAACGGTTCCGGCGCTTCTTCGACTATGCCCCCATCGGTATCGCCCTGGTCGACAGCGACCTGCGTCTGGCCGAATGCAATGATACCGTCCTGGCCCTGTCCGGCCTGTCGCGTGACGATGCCCAGGGACGGCCGGTGATCAACCTGTTCAAGCGGGACCAGCGCAGCACCATTCAACAGCGCCTGATCGCCATCCGCGACGGCGCCGATGGCTGCCCCGCGCATGAGGCGCAGTTGCGCGGCGCCCATGGCCCCATCGTCCATCTCTATGCCCGCCGAGATGACGGGGCGCCGGCGGCCGGCGTGGTTCTGCATCTGGTGGACATGACCAACCAGAAGAACCTGGAAGCACAGTTCGTCCAGTCGCAGAAGATGCAGGCCATCGGTCAGTTGGCGGGCGGCGTGGCGCATGATTTCAACAATCTGCTGACCGCCATGATCGGCTTCTGCGACCTGCTGCTGCTGCGGCACAAGCCGGGGGACCATTCCTTCACCGACATCATGCAGATCAAGCAGAATGCCAACCGCGCCGCCAATCTGGTGCGTCAGCTTCTGGCCTTTTCCCGGCAGCAGACATTGCAACCCCGCGTCCTGTCCGTCACCGACGTTCTGGCCGAACTGTCCAACCTGCTGCGTCGCCTGATCGGCGAGAATATCGAATTGAAGATGCTGCATGGCCGCGACCTGGGTCTGGTCAAGGTGGATCAGGGCCAGTTGGAGCAGGTGATCATCAATCTGTGCGTCAATGCCCGCGACGCGATGGCGGAAACGGGCGGGCGGTTGACCATTGTCACCTCCAACCTGCATGTCACCGACCCGATGCAACGCGCGACGGAGACCATGCCGCCCGGTGATTATGTACTGGTGGAGGTGATCGATACCGGTGTCGGCATTCCCACGGAAAATCTGCAGCGCATTTTCGAGCCGTTCTTCTCCACTAAGGAGCTGGGTTCCGGCACGGGGCTGGGCCTGTCCACCGTCTATGGCATCGTGCGCCAGACGGGGGGCTTCGTCTTTGTCGACAGCGCGCCGGGCGACGGGGCGAAATTCTCCATCTACCTGCCGCGTTACCAGGAAAATGGCGCCCAGGCCACCCAGTTGGACAAGGGAGAGAAGAGTGGCGCCGACCTGACCGGCACTGGCCGCATTCTGCTGGTGGAGGATGAGGATGCCGTTCGTGTCTTCTCGGCCCGCGCGCTTCGGAACAAGGGGTACGAGGTGGTGGAGGCGAAAAGCGGGGAACACGCGCTGGAACTGCTGCGCGGCCCCGACCGTCCCGATGTGGATCTGATCATCACCGATGTGGTGATGCCGCAACTCGACGGTCCGGCCATGATCCGCACGGTGCGCGAATTCATGCCGGACGTGAAGGTGATCTTCATTTCCGGCTATGCCGAGGAACGGTTCCGCAGTGCCGTCGGCGGCGGTGACGCCGTGGAGTTCCTGGCCAAGCCATTCAGCCTGAAGCAATTGGCGACAAAGGTGAAGGAAGTGATGGGAGAGGAGTAGGGGCGGTCACCTGATCATTACCAATCGCCGTCACCGCGCCAGCTTTGGCCCCGACTGCACGCTGATTTCCCCCGTCCGGTTCAGCGCCTTGGCCAGGGCGTCCAGGCGCCGTTGCACACTGTCGCCGGTCAGCATGGCTGCATCCTCCGGCAGGACCAGCGTCAGCTTCTGGTCACCCAGGCGCAGCAGGGTTCGTTGCAGCAGGGTCGCCGCACCACCCGTCAGGGTATGGGCAAGGCGCAGCGCCAGCCCCACGATATAGGCCCGCATCAACGCCCCTTCCTTCAACAGCCCGCGTGCGGGCGCCAGGATCGGGCTTTCCATGGTGCCGGCATAACGGACATGGACGGATGTCGCCAGGAAGGCGCGTTCGGCATGGTCCACGCCGGCGAACGGCATGCGCAGGATACGCAGAAAAGCGTGTTCGGCGCGGTAATCGGGGTGTTCGGCCCAGCCCAGGTCCGACAGAAGGCAGGCAGCATGGCGCAGGCGCCGGGCCATCGGGTCCTCCCCCACAAACAAGGGGGCCGTCCAGCCGGTCAGGATTTCGGCATGGCCGAACCGGCCGATCCGTTCCGCTACATCCTCGCAGGCGGTGATCAACGGGTCCTGCCGCTTTTCAGAGGCGTCCAGCAGATCGTAAAGATGCCCTTCGCGCAGGCCATAAGCGGAGAAGGTGACGCGCGACGGCTGCACCGCCTTCAACACCCGTTCCATGACCAGGGCGGCCAGGGGCAGGGTGTCCAGGCGGCGCTTTGACACGCCCTGCATCTTTTCCAGATTGCTGCGCCCGGTGCGGGCGACGGTTCCGGCAAACTCCGCCATGGTCGCACCATCCACGCTGTACTGGTGGATGATGTGCAGCGGGTGGTTCACCTGCTCCAGATGCATCTTGGCCAGCGCGCGCCAGGCGCCACCAACCGGGTAATAGGTGCGGCCCTTGCCGCGCGACAGCCAGTCCAGCTTGGAAAGATGCTGGTCGATCAGCTTGGCGGCGGGGCCGGGCTTGCCGTCGGTCGCTTCCAGCAGGCGCAGCGGACCCAGCGGCGTGGTCACCTGCGCCCCGATCTCTCCCTTTTCCAGCAACACCAGTTCCAGGCTGCCGCCGCCCAGGTCGCCGGCCAGCCCCTCGGCATTGGGGGAACCCGACAGAACGCCCAGCGCCGCCAGCCGTGCCTCTTCCTCACCGGACAGAACATCGACGTGAAAGCCGGTGCGGCGCGTGATCTCCGCCACGAAATCGGCGCCGTCGGCGGCGTCACGCACGGCGGCCGTGGCCAGGACGTCGATGCGGCGGACCTGCATGCCTTCCAGCAGACGGCGGAAGCGGACAAGGTTATCCAGGGCCAGCACGACGCCGTCCGGATTCAGCTTCCCGGTTCTTTCGACCGTCTTGCCCAGGCTGGGCAGAACCTTTTCATTGAAAAGGGCGACGGGCGATCGGGTCAGCTTCTCATAGACGACGCAGCGCATCGAATTGGAACCGACATCGATGACCGCCAGGCGATCGTCGGCTTGGGCGTGATCCACGTTCGGGTGATCCGCTTTCAGTGACAACATCGGTGAGAATGCCGGGTTACGGGAAATTGCTCAACACCAGTTTCGGCGGCAACCTCGCCTCCGTCGTGGCACTGCCCCGGCCCGAAAGGCTGGGGTTGGTCATAAAATAGGTATGGGCGTTAAAGCTTTCGAGGCAAGGTTCCACGCGGCGGTATGTCGCGTCGGGTTGCAGGACCCAGCTCTGCGTATTGTCCTTGAGGTTGGCGACCATGATCTGGTCCAGCACCTGCTGATGCACTGTCGGGTTTTCGATGGGCACCAGCGTCTCGATACGCCGGTCCAGGTTGCGGGGCATCCAGTCGGCCGACGAGATGTAAATCTTGGCCTGACGTGACGGCAGGCCATGACCGTTGCCGAAACAGATGACGCGGCCATGTTCCAGGAAGCGGCCGACGATCGATTTCACATGGATATTCTCCGACAGCCCCGGAACACCGGGCCGCAGGCAGCAGATGCCGCGGATCACCAGTTCGATCTTCACCCCGTTCTGTGACGCCTCATACAGCTTGTCGATCAGCTTGGCATCGACAAGGCTGTTCAGCTTCACCCAGATCTGGGCCGGGCGGCCGGCATGGGCATGCGCGATTTCGGCATCGATCAGATCGACCAGACGCTGGCGCAGGGTGATGGGGGCGATGGCGATCTTTTCCAGAGCCTTGGGCGTGGCATAGCCGGTCATGTAATTGAACATGTGGGCCGCATCATGGCCCAGCGCCACATCGCAGGTGAAGAAGGACAGGTCGGTGTAAACCTTGGCCGTGATCGGGTGGTAGTTGCCGGTGCCGAAATGCACATAGGTGCGCAGGCCCTGGCTTTCGCGCCGGACCACCAGCGACACCTTGGCATGGGTCTTCAGGTCCACGAAGCCATAGACCACCTGCACGCCGGCGCGTTCCATGTCGCGGGCCCAGCGGATATTGGCCTCTTCATCGAACCGCGCCTTCAGTTCCACCAGCGCCGTCACCGACTTGCCCTGTTCGGCCGCATCGATCAGGGCCGCCACGATGGGGCTGTTCTTGGAGGTGCGGTACAGGGTCTGCTTGATGGCCAGCACGTTGGGATCGGCGGCGGCCTGACGCAGGAACTGCACCACCACGTCAAAGCTTTCGAACGGATGGTGGACGACGATATCCTTCTGCCGGATGGCGGCGAAGCAATCGCCGCCGAAATCGCGGATACGTTCGGGGAATCGGGCATTATAAGGCGGGAACAGCAGGTCGGGCCGTTCATCACCGATGATCTGTTTGGTATCGGCCAGCCCGATCAGGCCATCCAGCACGAACACATCATCGTTGGAAACGTTCAGTTCATCGACCAGGAAGGCGCGCAATTCCTTCGACATGCCGGCATTGACCGCCAGCCGGATCACACTGCCGCGCTTGCGCCGCTTCAGGGCGGATTCAAACGTGCGGACCAGATCTTCCGCCTCTTCCTCGATTTCCATTTCGCTGTCGCGCAGCACGCGGAACACGCCGTGCCCCTTCAGCACGAAGGGCGGGAACAGACGGGAAATGAAGGTCAGCACCACCTGTTCCAGCAGGACATAGCGCGTCTCATTGCCAGGCAGGCGAATGAACCGCTCCAACTGCTGCGGCAGCAGGACCAGCGCGTCGAGGTTCGCCCCCTTCTGCGGGTCGAAAAGCTGCAGGGCCAGCGCAAAGCCGCTGGAGGGCAGGAAGGGGAACGGGTGGGCCGGATCAACGGCGATGGGGGTCAGGACGGGGAAAATCTCGTCAATGAAGCGGGCTTCCAGCCAGTCATGCTCCGACGCCGTCAGTTCCTCGGGCTCGACGACGGCGATGCCGTTGGCGCGCAGCAGCTTGCGCAGCATCAGCCAGCACACCTGCTGATCGCGCATCACCTCCGTCACCCGGTAATTGATGGCGGCCAGTTGCTGGGCCGGGGTCAGGTTGTCATCCGATGGAGTCGTGACCTTGGCGGCCACCTGCGCCTTCAGGCCGGCGACGCGGACGGTGTAGAATTCATCCAGATTGCTGGCCGAAATGGACAGGAAGCGCAGCCGTTCCAGCAGCGGATGCTGATTATTGTACGCCTCTTCCAGAACACGCTGATTAAAGGCCAGCCAGGACAGTTCGCGGTTGATGAACCGTTCCGGGCTGTCGGGCGCGATGCCGGCCTTGGGTCCTGTCGGCGCGTCGGGCGGCACGGCAGGGGCGGGTGCGTCGGTGGGCAGCATGTCGGGGGCGGCGGTCACGATGATCTCGTCCTTCTGGTCCTCACGGGCCGGGGAAGTATATGTTGCTTCTGTGACGGTTTTGGGTACATGGGTCCCGCGCGGGCGGCGACGCTGCCCTGCTGTTCCGGTTCCGCTTCCCCTGCCTGTGGTTGTCATGAAGACACTCTATCTGCTGCGGCACGCCAAATCGGACTGGGATGATCCCCGCCTGGCCGATCATGACCGGCCGTTGAGCGCGCGGGGCCATCGCGCCGCCGCGACGATGGCGAATTATTGGGCCGCGCGCAAGGGCGGGCCGCCACGTCCGGACCTTGTCGTCTGTTCGACGGCGGTGCGCGCCCGTGCCACGCTGGAGATCGTGGCGGCCGCCTGGGGCACCGACCTGCCGCCCACCAGTTTCGACCGCTCCATCTATCTGTGCGGGGAGGAATTGCTGCTGGACCGGGTCACGGCCCTGCCGGAGCAGGTGGGGGCAGCCCTTTTTGTGGGCCATAATCCCGATTTCCAGCTTCTGGCCCGCGACCTGTGCGGCCGGGGGGATGCCGCCTTGCGCCAGTCGCTGGCGACCAAGCTGCCCACCTGTTCCTTTGTCGAAATCACCGTGCCGGACGGGCTGTCCTGGCGGGATCTGGGCTGGGGAAGCTGCACGCTGGCCGGCTTCACACGGCCGCGCGATCTGGAAGAACGGTAACCGGGGGTCATTGCCCCTTCCGTCCCATGTCGCACTGCGGTATGTGAAGGGGGTACTTCCCTGACGGAACCGACGCGCGAGCCCCCTTGAACGCAAAGCCCAAGGCCCCCCGCACTCCCCGCCCGGAACGGGAGGTGGAAATCAAATTGCTGGCCGATCCGGCGGACCTGCCCCGCATCGCGGCGCTTGCCCTGGTGCGTGAGCGGTTGGTGACGCAGGCCGATCCCGTGCGCCAGCACACGGCTTATTTCGATACGCCTGGTCTGGCGCTGGCCAAGCGCGGCCTTGCGCTGCGCCTGCGGCGGCAGGGGGTGAAGCGCGAACAGTCGGTGAAGACCATGTCGTCGGGCGAGGGGGGCGATGGTGCGGGCATCGCCGTTCGCCGGGAATGGCGCTGGGCCGTGGTGGGTGACGGGCTGGATACCAGCCTTCTGCGCCAGGGTGACCTGTCCGAACTGATCCCGCCCGACGCGCTGGATAGTCTGTCGCCTTTGTTCACCACCGATGTGCAGCGCACCATCCTGTTGCTGCGTGCCGGGGATGAAGGGCGGGTGGAACTGGCGCTCGACCTGGGCCAGGCTCTGGTCATGTCACCCGATGGGCAGCCATCGGCCCGCCACACGATCAGCGAAGTGGAATTGGAACTGAAACAGGGGGAGGTGGCGGACCTGTTCCGGCTGGCCGCCGATATCCATGCCCGCGTGCCCCTGCGCCTGTCCACGCGCAGCAAGGCCGATCTGGGGCTGGCCCTGCTGACCGGGGCACAGCCGCGCGCCCATCCCGTACGGCCCCTGGGCATCTCCCCCATTACTACGGTGATGGAGGCGTTCCGCCATATCGGGCGCAACGGTCTGGCCCATCTTCTGGACAACCAGCCGGCGTTTACCGAAGCCATGGGTGATCCGGCGGCTCTGCGTGAAATGGCATCGGCCGTGCGTCGCCTGATTACCGCCTATGGCTTGTTCGCTGATCTTATCCATACCGACCAGGGCGATGCGTTGCGCGATCAGTTGAAGGCGCTGGGCCGCAAGCTGGAAAGGGCGCGCGACTGGCAGAAGCTGGCCATGGCGCTGACCGAACTGCCGCAGGATGCGCGCAAGGGCGCCGTCGGGCCAGTGTCCGCCGCGCGGGCCAGGGCGCTGGACAAGGCGATACGCCTGCTGGCCTCGCCTGAATGGACCGGTTGGCAACTGGAATTCGCGGCCTGGCTGGAGGCGGGCGACTGGGCGCGGCAGCCGCATGGCTGTCCGTTCGGGACAACCTTGTCGGAAATCGCGGGTGACATGTTGCGCCAGCGCCTGGACAATCTGCGCGCGCTGGGCCAGCCTACGGATGTGGCCGCGGCCATCAAGGCCCATAAACGGCTGCGCAAGCTGCGCTATGACCTGGATTTCTGCCGCGCCGTCTGGCCCCCCGAACGGGTGGCGCCGCTGCAACGGGCCGTCGATGGCCTCCGCACGCCCCTGAAACAGGCGGCCGACGACATGAATGCCGCCGCTTTGCTGGACAAGATCGACCAGTCCACCGCCGCCGACACCCTGCGCAAGCGCGCTGCCGCCGCGCTGAAACCGTTGCCGGCCCTGTGGACGGCGTTCCTGGCCGCGGATGTGGTGGCCGTGGCGGCGTGATCAAGCCACCCCGAACCGATACTCGCTGCGCGACCGGAACCGCTGTCCCGGGCGCAGCACCGTGCCGGGAAAACCCGGCTGGTTGGGACTGTTCTGGAAATGCTGGGGTTCCAGGCAGACGCCGCAATGCGGCTTGTATATGGCGCCACCACGACCGACCATATCCACGGCGTTGGCCGTAAAAACATGCACGCCGGGTTCGCTGGTCCAGAGTTCCAGGCTCCGGCCGCTGCCGGGATGGTCCAGTCGGGCGGCCTTGCGTGGGCGTCCGCCATGGGGCCCCCGGATGACGAAGCTATGATCATAACCATTGCCGATGCGCATCTGTTCCTCTGTTGAGGCGATGTCGCGGCCGATGGGCTTGGGGCTACGGAAATCCAGGGCAGTGCCCTCCACCGGGCGAATTTCACCCGTCACCATCTTGTCAGACCCGAAGGCCGTGAAGCCGTCGGCATCCAGTGTCAGCAGATGATCGTGGATCAGCGATCCGGGCACACCCGACAGGTTGAAATAACCGTGATGCGTGGGGTTCAGGACCGTGGGCCGGGTGGTCAACGCCTCGATGTCCAGACAGAAGCGGTTATCCGGGGTCAGGCTGTAGGTGACGCTGATGCCCAGTTCACCGGGGAATCCCTGATCCCCGTCGGCCGACAGCAGGGTCATGCGCACGGCGGCACCGTCCAGTATCGCGCCGTGCCAGTTGCGCTTGGCAAAGCCGACCGGCCCGCCATGGGAGGAATGTTTCGACCCGCCCGTGTCCAGCACCACCTCCCGACCATCCAGTGCAAAGCGGCCATTACCGATGCGCCCGGCATAGCGGCCGACCAGGGTCCCGAAATTGCGGGACTTTGTGCGGTAGCTTTCGAAATCGTCCAGACCCAGGACCACATCAGCGAAGTTCCCCGCCCGGTCCGGCATGACAAGGTTGGTGACGGTGGCCCCATAGGTCATCACGCGCAGGCTGGCGCCCGTTCCGTTGGACAGAGTGTAAAGCGTGACGGGCGCCCCGTCCGGCATCTGGCCGAACAGTTGTTCGGTCACGCCGGACCGTCCCGACACTCGAGCGGCGCAACCGGCCAGCGGCAGGGCGGCGAGGGAGGAAAGCAGGGCGCGGCGGGACAGGATCACGGTCATGGGTCGCAACATTTCCCAAGGGGCCAAATAAAAGGGGCCGGGAAGCGGATCGCATCCCGGCCCCCCATCAGACTTCCAGCTTACAGCTTGTAACGGGCACCCAGATAGAACTGGCGACCCGTGTGATGATAGACGTAGGTGGAGTTACGGACGCCATCCAACTCGCCATGGTACTGGCGGTTGGCCTCGTCGGTCAGGTTCAGCGCTTCGAACGAGACGGAGAAATTCTCGGTCACGTTATAGGAGGCCGAAGCGTCGAACGTGGTCGTGGCCGACTTGCCGATGGCTACGATGCCGCGCGTACCGGCATTGGCAGCCGGGACCTGCTGGTAATAGCCGGAACGATAGGCGACGGAGACGCGGGCGTTGAACTTCTCCCCGTCATCATAATAAAGCGTGCCGTTCCATGCGTCGGGCGACAGATTGACCAGATTGGCCGTGACATAGGCATTGCAGGCCGAGGTCGAGCAATAATCGATCTTCGACGACACATGCGTATAGTTGGCCTGGACACCCAGATTGTTGAACCCTTCCGGCAGGAAGCTGAACGGCGCCTGGAAGCTGACTTCGAAGCCCTTCAGCGGGCCGCCCGGCGTGTTGGTCGGCGTGCTGAACACATAGCTCAGGTTCGGGTCACGCCCGCCGCCAGCCGGGAATGCTTCCGGGTTCATGGCCGTCAACTGCGCATAGGTCAGCGTCTGCTGGGTGGTCTGCACGAAGGTGGAGATGTCCTTGTAGAACCAGGCGAAGGAGATCAGCGATTCCGGCGCGAAGTACCATTCAAGCGACAGGTCCACCGTGTCCGCACGGTACGGCTCCAGCGTGACATTGCCCAGCGACGCGCTGGGGTTCGGGGCGTTCAGCGCCGACAGGGTGAAGACCGGCGTCAGGTTGGTGACCGGCGGCCGCGACAGCACCTTGGCGGCGGCGGCGCGCAGGATCACATCGTCCACCGGCTCCAGCGACATGTTCAGCGAAGGCAGCGTGTCCTTGTAGCTGTTCTTGCCGGTGACGGGGCGGGTAGCGCTGTTGATGAAGGAATAACCGGTGGCCGTCACGTCCGTCTTCACCTGACGCACGCCGACATTGCCACGGAACGGCATGTCGCCCAGTTCGGTGTTCCAGTCGACCTGCGCCCAGAAGCCCAGCGATTCTTCCTTCACATTGCGCCAGTTGGCCAGGGTGGCGCTGTTTTCCAGCCCGAGGCTGCGGAAATCACCACCGGCGATGCCCGTGTCACAGTTGCAGTTGATGTTGAACACGCGCTCGAACGCGGCCAGATCAGGGACCAGCCAACTGGTCACCGACCCGTCAGGCAGGTTCAGGCCCTTGCCGAAGCCGGTCAGCAGCTTGGTCATGCTGGCCAGCGTCGTGCCGGTCGGCAGCGCGGGGCCGACATTGCTGGTGGCCGACGGACGGGCAAAGGCCTGGGCCTCGGACTTGAACCGCTTCCAGTTCACGCCGCCCTTGGCGCTGAACGTATCATTGATGTCCCAGGCCAGATCACCCTGCGCCGTGTCATAGGTGTTGGTCTGGAAGGTCGGGTTCATGCGGATTTCCGACCGGGGATTGGCGCCGGTCGTGCCGGTGATGACCCATTTGGTCGGGTCCGTGACATCGAAGCCGTAATCGATCAGCGGCAGGTTGCTGTTGTCGCGGAAATCCCAGCTATACCCATCCGTGTTCTGCCGATCCATCAGGACGGTGGTCTGCACGGGGTTGTCGAACTTCGATTCCGCACGCCCGCCGGTCAGCGTAGCGCGGACGCTTTCACTGAATTCGTGATCCACGCTCAGGGTATATTGCGTGAATTCGGTCTTCAGCACGTCGTAACGCTGTTCGGAACGGATGTCCATGTCGTCCAGGCGGGCATAGACCATTTCACCCGTCTGGGGATCGACCACGGTCTGGACGATATCCACTTCCGGCTTGCCACCCTGGGAGGCGTTGCGGCTCAGCGACCAGGCTTCCAGGAAGTTTTCCTGACGCGTGCTGTCCAGCTTGGAATACAGCACGTCGAAGCTGACGGTCGTGTTGCCTTCCGCCGGGCGGGCCTGCAAGGACAGGGTGGCGCCGGTGCGTTCCTGATTATGGACCAGCCGGCCATAGCGCGGGATGCGCGGATGGAACACACCGCCGGCGGAAGAGGCACCGCCGGGCAGGGCGGCCGGGTTCTGAAAGCCGTTATCGCCATTGGCGGGGCCCCAGCGCACGGAACTGAAGCCTTCTTCCAGCAGATCACGCTCCGAATAGGCGACCGACAGCAGGGCGCCGATCTGGTCATCCAGCCAGGTGTTGGACAGCAGCACGGCGCCGCGCGGATTCACCTTCTCCGACAGGTCATTATAGCCGGCCTGGGCAGAGGCGGCGGCCGTGAAACCGTTGAAATCGAAGGGACGGGACGTTTTCAGATCGACGGTGGCGCCCAGCGATCCCTCCTCGACCTCGGCCGAGGCGGTCTTGCGCACCGTGATATTGTTGAACAGTTCGGACGCGAAGACATTGAAGTCGAAACCACGGCCGCGATTGGTGCCGCCCGAACTGTCGGTGGCGCCCGTCGTGGCCTGCGCCTCGATACCATTGATGCGGGTGCGGGTGAATTCAGACGACAGGCCGCGCACCGTCAGCGACCTTCCCTCGCCCGCATCGCGGTCGATCGAAACGCCGGGAATACGCTGGATGGACTCGGCCAGGTTGGTGTCGGGGAAGTCGGCGATGTCCTCGGCGCTGATCGCATCAACCACGCCGGCTTCATTGCGCTTGATGTTCAGCGAATTGGCCAGACTGGCGCGGAAACCGGTGACAACAATTTCTTCCAGCGCCTCGCTGCCGGATTCAGCGGCTGTCTGCTGGGCAACGGCGGCACCTGTGCCAAAAGCCAGGGAAAGCGCCAATGCCGAGACGCCATAAGGGATTGCGCGGCAGATGCCGCGGTTCATAAGGGACATGGGTTCCTCCTCCTGTACAGGGCCTCGGCGCTTGGTCGCGCCGTTTGTCCCCATTTTTCGATCGGCGGCCGGCGATTTTGCTTGCGAATTGTCACCGGTGTCATAAGAAACTATGCATGGTTTGAACCGGAACGCAAGCGGTGGAAACAGGAAAGCGAATAAACTTTGCCCCTGTTGCGCAGATGTGATCCGGCGGCCGGGAAAAACGGCGCGGGCAGATGAACCGCCGCCATGGCCAGGGAAGGACACCAGAATGGCACATGCGAAACGGTTGCGGACGGGGGCGGCGCTGCTGGCCCTGTTGACAGGCGCCTTGCCCGCAGGGGCGGTCGACGCGCCCGACGGACTTTTGTTCCGGGTTACCGGCGACAAGGGGCTGGTCGCCGACCGGGCCGTCGGGGACGCACGTCCCACCTTCGCCGACAAGGTGGCGGTCATACCGCAGGGCGGGGCGCCGGGCGCCTATCTTCAGGCCGCCGATGATCAGGTCCTGGCCTGGGCCGCGCCGGGGAACATCCGGGCCCAGCGCGGCACGCTCAGCTTCTTCTGGCGTTCCCGCTATCCCGTTGGTTCCAATCAATTTCCCCTGTTCAGGGTCGCCTATTCCAACCATAGCAGTTGGGACATGGTCTTCCTGCGGCTGGACTGGAACGGCAAGGGATTCGACGGTTTCGTGACCGATACGAATCTGGCGCGGGTGCGTGTTTCATGGACGATGCCAACCCCGCCGGCCCCGGACGCTTGGTCCCATATCGCCTTTGCCTGGGACGAGGCGACGGGCGTTCAGCTTTATGTGAATGGCGAACTGGTAGCGCGCAAGGATCAGCCGGCATCGCTGGACGCAAGCCTTGATCAGTTCGGTCCGCACAGCCGGATCATCAGCCCGATCCAGGTGCAAAGCCGCTATAATTTTCTGCGCGGCGGCGACATTGATGAAATCCGCATCCATGACCGCGCGCTGGATGCCGCCGCCATCAAGACGCTGGCGCAGCATAGGGAACCGGTGTCATTGCCCGCGACGCCTGACGGCTGGGCATCCTGGTCTCATCGCAACGGCTTTGACCGGCCCGATGACCCGCCCCCCTATCTGGCCGATGCCGCTACCCGTATCCGCAAGGTGGAATTCACCGAACAGCGCGATATCGCCCAGCGTATGTGGAAGGGCAATGACGGCATCCGTGAAACGACCTGGCCGGGCGTCTATAACCGCTCCACCCTGCCGGGCCGGCATGATTATTTCACGCTGCCCGACTGGAACGTCTATTCGATGGGAGGCAAGTCCGGCACCTGGTTCCTGCCGGATGAACCGTTCAATCAGGTGGAGATACAGGGCGCGGCCTTTGGCAAGCTGGGCTGGATCAAGGGGGCGACGGTTCCCCCCGGCAATGCTCAGGTCACGGATGATGGCAGCCTTCTGAGCCGGCGGCGGCAGGGGACCGAGCGCAGCACCACGCGTCTGAAGCAGGATGCGACCGGTGGCGCGCTGCGCTTCGTCAATGAGGTGCAGGAAACCCCGATCCAGGAGATCGGCGCCTATCATGTCGGCCCCGGCACGGCGCCGGAGGGGCTGGGCGATTTCCGCTTCACCCTGCGTCTGGGTGTCGAGCCGGACTTTACCGGCATCCTGCCGCTGCGCCGCTTCATCGACGGCCGTTACCCGGAAAGCGAACGCGGCCTGATCGTCGCCATTCCTGATGCCGGCGTGCCCACCCGCAAACGTATCACGCCGCCGGAGACTGGCCGTCCCGTGGCGCATATCGCCATTCCCATGGATTACCGCCGGCAGGAACCGGGAATGGCGCTGTATCGGGGTGCCGTCCAGGGGTTCGAGAATTTCGGCGGCCTGGATGGGATCGAACTGACCGTACCGGCGCTGAATGTGAAACCCACCCACAAGGGGGGACTGGTCGCGCTGAACATTCGGGTCAAGGACCCGCTGACCCCCGAACGGGACCTGATGGATGTAAATGTCGCCGTCAAGCCCGGGGAAGCGCGGACCTTGTGGCTGGATACCCGCGACCGTATCCTGCCGTCGGATCGGCCGCTCTATCTGACTATTGCCGCCTCTGCCCCGGAATTTTCCGTGGACAAGCTGGACGGGGCCGCCCTGCGGCTGGTCTTCAAATCCAAGGCCGACGCGAAGGCCGACCATGTCTTTGACCGCGAGCGCCAGATCCAGGACAATTACGGGTTCCTGGTGGAGGAGCGGCAGAGCAGCCGAAACCTGGGCCTGTTCCAGCGCTTCTATGATGACATCACCGATCTTCTCCGCATCGACCCCGATAACAAGGTCGCCAACGCCTATTGGTCGGAATGGAACCCGCAGCAACCCTTGCCACCCGTTGAACTGGACCCGCCGCCGCCGGGCACGCCGGCCTGGGCCTGGGGACAGACACGGTATCTGGCGCAGGTCCGGCAGTTCGTGAACTGGTGGATCGACCATCGCCAGGTGGGGGGTGAATTCGGCGGTGGCCTGTCCGACGATACCGACCTGACCAATCAATGGCCTGGACTGGCCCTGATGGGTGTCGACCGGGAGAAGCTGACCAAGTCCCTGTCCGACATGATCGAGGCGATCCACGCCAACGGCATGCTGACCAACGGCCTGGGCACCATCGTCACGGACGAGCTTCACGTCTATGAAGAGGGGATCAACGCCCAGGCGCAGATGGCCCTTTTGACACCGGGCGACCCGCAGACGGTGGAACGTCTGATGGAGACGGCGGCGAATTATGCCGACCTGACGGCGGTGAACCCGAAGGGCCACCGGCTGCTGACCTCCAACTATTTTGGTGCGGGGCACATCGTCACGGAAGCGCCCTGGCAATGGTCCAAGCCCTATTCCTATCTGATTTTCCATTCCGGCATCCGGCTGGTGGAGATCAATGGCGATCCGGGCACACGCAAGCTGCTGCTGGAACTGGCTGACGGCTATCTGGCCCATGGCAAGCAGGATGCGGATGGAACATGGACCTTCCCGTCGGAGATCAACTGGCCGGATGGGGCCACGCGCGGCACGGCCGGTCCGGAACAGACCAACCTGCTGATGTGGGCGGCCTACCGCTGGACGGGTGACGCCCGATACCTGCGCCCCATCGAACAGGTTCTGCGCAAGGGCGGGTTTGCCGCTCTGTCGGGCATCGTCAGCGGTGATCTGGCCCTGGACCTGAACCGGCCTGATCTGCGGAATGCGGTGCTGGCGCAGGCGAAATCCGACCGCTATGCCGGCCCCTTCATCTATCACACGGCCTGGGTCGCCACGGGCGACAAGCAATGGCTGGTGAAACAGTATGACGCACAGCGCCAGTTCGCTTCCCTGCGCATGGACATGCAGACGGTCGATCATTGGTGGACCGACCGCGTCGAACTGCCGACCCAGGAATTGCAGCGACAGCGTCTGGGCGGTGTTGCGCTGTACCGCAACGCCATTGTGCGCGGCAACCGCATCGCCTGGGATTTCGACGATGTTGACGGGGCGGAGAAGGTGGCCGTGCTGGTGAAGGAACCGACACGCACCGGCTTCCGGATCCTGGCCCATAACCTGTCGGACAAGCCGGTGACGGCCGGTATCATCGGGGCGGACGTCGCCGCTGGCGACTGGACCGTGACGGAAGGCGTGGATGCCGACGGCGATGACAAGGCCGACAGCGTGATCGCTTCCCGGACCGTCAGCTTTGGCGAGGGGCAGCGCGTTCCCGTAACCCTGGCACCCGGTCAGACGATCGTGATGGATTTTGCCCTGGCCGGTCCTGAACAGGATTTGACCGTCCGACCCGACATCGCCATTGCGAAGCGCGACGTGGTCCGGGCGAAGGGACGGGTGGAGGTCACCGTTCATAATATCGGTTCCGCGTCTGCGCCGACAGGGCGTGTCCGGCTGCTGTCCGCCGATGGATCGGTGTTGTCGGAAACGGCATTGCCCGCCATCGCGGCCCCCCTGGACCTGAAGCCGAAAACGGCGACGGTTGCGATGAAGGCCGTGGATGGTGCGGTTTCCGTCGATGTCGTCCTGGATGGCGGCGCGGTGGAGGCCAGATCGGACAATAACAAGGTATCGATTCGCTGAGACAAGCCGTGCGCGGGGGGGCAGGCCGCTCCCCGCGCACGGCTTGTCACCCTCACAACAATGGCATTGGTGGGGGAAGGCGGAGGGTCTATAGGCTTGTGCCTGGATTGCCGTCACCGGTGCCTTTATGCCCGTCAATATCGCCTTGTTCTTTGCATCCGTCCTGATCTGGGGCTCTACCTGGTACGCCATCACGTTTCAGTTGGGTGCGACACATCCGGCCGTGTCTGTGGCTTTCCGGTTTTTGCTGGCGGGTGTGGCGCTGCTGTGCTGGCTGGCAATCCGGCGCCAACCCATCCTGCCCCGGCGGGAAGGTTTGGTGCTGATCGCAGCGGCAGGGTTGCTGAACTTCTCCATCAATTATTTCATGGTGTACAAGGCGACAGCATTGCTGCCGTCCGGTCTGGTGGCCGTGGCGGGTTCCGTCATGTCCTTGATGAATGTCGTCAATGCCCGTCTGTTCCTGGGCCAGCCCATACGCCCGCCGGTCCTGGTCGGCGGCCTCATGGGGGTTGCGGGGGTGCTGCTGCTGTTCACGCCGGAGCTTGACGGAAAGACGCTGACAGGCGGCGCGCTGGCCGGATTCGGCCTGATGATGGTGTCGAACTACTCCGCCTCCCTCGGCAACATGGTGGTGTCGAAGACACGCAAGGCGGAGATGCCGTTGATCGGCACGACGGCATGGTCGATGCTGGTGGGCGCCGTCATCATGGCCGGGGTGGCGGCCGGGCAGGGCGCCAGCTTCGTGGTGGTGCCGTCCGTTCCTTATTTCCTGTCCCTGGCTTATCTGGCGCTGTTCGGATCGATCGCGGCATTCTTGTGCTATTTCACGCTGTTGGGGCGCATCGGGCCGGGGCGGGCGGGCTATGTGGCCATCATGACGCCCGTGGTGGCGCTGGTCATTTCCACCCTGTTCGAGGATTACCATTGGACGTCCGCCGGCATTGCCGGGCTGCTGCTGGCCATCCTGGGCAATTTTCTTGTCATGGCGCCGGCATCGCTGGGCAGGTTGCGGCGCCGCCAGCCGGCATGAAGGACGGGCATGCGAGCGTCGCACGTGTTGGCATGCTTGCCCCCATGCTTCCGGTGGTGTATTCCCAGCCCTCGAATGGCGGAGCGTAGCGCAGCCTGGTAGCGCGGCTGGTTTGGGTCCAGCAGGCCGGAGGTTCGAATCCTCTCGCTCCGACCATCTCCCTTTGGTTCAACCATCAGGTCACAGGGTTCGCCATGAAGGTCCGGATTTATCAGCCGTCCAAGACCACCATGCAGTCCGGCCGCGGTAAGGTCGGCGACTGGGTGTTGGAGTATGAGCCCGTGACCCCGCGCCGTCCCGAGCCGATGATGGGATGGACCAGCTCCGGCGATACCCTCAATCAGGTGCGCCTGAAATTTCCGACCAAGGAGGCCGCCCTGGCCTTCGTGTCGAAGAAGGGATGGGACGCGGACATTGCCGAATGGCATGAACGCCGCGTGATCCCCAAGAATTACGCGGATAACTTCCGTACCGACCGTCCGCGTATCGGGCGGTTCTGACCCGGTCCCCTATCCGGCCCCATAGCTCAGCTGGATAGAGCACTCGCCTTCTAAGCGAGCGGTCGCAGGTTCGAATCCTGCTGGGGTCGCCATCATCCTGGCCGAAAGGGCCGCCTGTCGAATGGACGGGCGGCCCTTTTTGCGTTTCCTGCACGGCCACTGGCGCAGTCCCGATCCGGCAAAAGCCGCCGCATCATGCCCTTGCGGGGCGTTTCCCGCACCCGGCAGGAAATGCCTGCCTAGGCAAAATTCGCCGCCCCACCCCCGCCGCAGCCTGTACCCACCCGGAAGAAAGCGCCGTCTCCCGCGCTTTCGGGGTCTAAATATACCTCTTTAGTACAGGTCTGGCGCGCTGCGATGACTTGGCACGCTTCCTGCTTATCCCCTGGCGAACCCCATCGTGTTCACCCTCAGGAGGAAGAGACCGAAGCTCTGGACAAGGCGTTGAGCGAGTAGCGGTGCAGACCAGCCTTCAAGGCGTAAGCCAAGCAAGCCTGATACCGCGATCAGCAAAACGGATTGCCCGATCCGAAAAGAAACTGCCGGTCATGCAACGCACCCGGCGTCTTCCACGGGTTACGGCGACGTCCTTCCTGACCAGTCCACGAGATCGATTTTGGGCCGAAACGGCCCCTCTCACGGCTCAAAAGGAGATATACCATGTCGACCAGTGACGTTCAGTTGACCGCAGGCATGCGAAACAACCTGCTGCTGCTCCAGAAGACCAACAAGCAGGTTGAAGGCATCCAGAACCGTCTTGCCACCGGCAACAAGGTCAATTCGGCCCTTGACGGTCCTACCAACTTCTTTGCGGCCAAGGGCCTCAGCGTCCGTGCCAACGACCTGTCCAAGCTGAAGGAAAGCATGGGCCAGTCGATCAGCACGATCCAGGCTGGCGACAAGGGTATCACTGCTATCGAAAGCCTGATCGAACAGGCCAAGGGCCTGACGACCACGGCATATGGCAATCTGGGCACGGATGCGGCCTCCATCGCAACCCGCAAGTCGCTGTCCGAGCAGTTCAACCGCATCAAGGACCAGATCGACAAGATCGCCCGTGACAGCGGCTACCAGGGCAAGAACCTGCTGGTTGGTAACGGACTGACCATGGACAGCACGGCGGAAAGCCGCGCAAACGTCAACTCCATCAATGGTCTGTCCAACAGCCGCGTGACCAACGTCGTCAGCGCCGATACCTACTCCATCCGCGTGTCGGGTACCGGTGCCATCAGCGCCGATCTGGAGGATATCGCCAAGGCCGAAGACGCCCGTGGCATCACCTCCTTGAAGGTGTCGGGGTCGATTTCGGCCACCGCCGGCAACTTCTCCGATATCAGCATCGAAATGCGCGGCAATGCCGGGCGTGAGCGTACACTGGTCGTGACGGAAAACGGCGAAAGCCGCACGGTCAAGTTCTTCGACAATACCCAGTCCGCCACGGCCGCCAATGTGACCGCCGGCCGGTCCGGTCAGGCGCAGGTGTCGAAGGTGACCATCAGCGGCGCCGTCGAAGAAGGCGACACCTTCACCGCCACGGTGAACGGCCAGTCCTTCAGCTACAAGGCCACGGCGGATGACGTCACCTCGGCGGACCCGGCGGAACGCCGGGCTGTCATCGCCCAGAAGCTGATGGAAACCGTCAACAACGCGGTTGGCGACGGCACGGGGGCAACGGGTCGCTTCACGATCGCCGAGCTGAACGAGGATAGCGACGCGGCCAACATCGAAGGCTTCACCATCACCTCGAACGAGACGATCGGTACGGGTGTCAGTTTCGCGATCGGTGCCACAGCCACCAACACCCTTGAAAAGGCAGTGTCGATCAGCTTCTCGTCCGGCACGGTCGTGACCTTCACGGTGGACCGCACGGCGCTGGAAAACCGCGGTACGGCGGCCAACGGCACCTCGACCATCGAGAAGAATGTCGATCTCACGGTTTCCGCGACGAACCTGAACGGTGTCACCATCGAACGGTCGGGCACGAATGCCCGCGGCGCTGGTAAGCTGTCGGATGGCGAGAACTCCCTGGCCTTCGATAGCGGTACCGTTCGCTTCGAAGTGGACAGCTCGGTACTGAAGCAGGCGGCCTCGGCCAACCTGTCGAACAACCTGATCACGGTTCAGCGCACCGACGCCAATACCGAGAATGATCTGGCCGTGCAGTTCAACGAGGCCAATACCTCGACCATCGCGGTGTCCTCGCAGAACGTTCAGACCGATGGCCAGGGACTGCGTCTCGACTATGCGCAGAACAATTTCCTGGATCGTGCCGACATCGACAAGGCCGTGTCCAGCCTGGACTTCGCAACGTCGAGACTCCGGTCCACGTCTCAGTCACTGTCGACCAACCTGAACGTCATCCAGACCCGCGAAAGCTTCACGAGCGAATTCTCGAACGTGCTGACAGAAGGGTCGAACAAGCTGGTCCAGGCCGATCAGAACGAGGAAGGTGCAAACCTGCTGCTGTTGCAGACCCGCCAGCAGCTCGGCACGATCTCCCTCTCGCTGGCCAACCAGGCTCAGCAGGCGATCCTGCGTCTCTTCTAAGAGGCGATACCCGGGTGAAACAGGGCGGCGGCCGCAAGGTCGCCGCCCTTTCTTTTTGATTTGCAATTCAAAATGCATTATACAAACCATTTATAACTAAATTTTATCTACTGGCCGGCATCGTGATGCCATTGCACTGTGATCCGCGATGGGGTAGAGCCGATCACATGCGCTTCGTGATCCAACTCCTGATCTGGTCTCTTCTGGTGGGTTTGGTGCTGGCCTGGCTGGGCTGGACGCCCGGCGAATTGCTGCACCATGTTCTAGACCTGCTGGAACAGGTTCCCGAATGGCTGGCCGATATTTTCGGCTGGGCCTGGCCCTATGTCCGGCAGGGGGCGATCATCGTCGTCCCGATTGCCGCCATCCTGCTGGTGCTGCGGCTGATACGCCGGAGACCGGGCAGCAACCGGCCCGGTTAACAGCGATTATCTTCTGCAATCGGTCAAGGGTCGACCCCCTCGGCAGATTTGTCAGTTCGGCAGTGCGCGTTTTTCCGCCGCCGCCACATGCACCAGACGGGCAGCGCGGTTGAAATTCATGGTGATCATCAAGGTGGCGCGGCCACGGATCAAATGGACATTCTTGTCCGCATCCACGGGCAACGGCACCTTGCGCGCCATGCAATGGGCCAGAAGGGCCGCCTGCAGCTCCGTCTCCGGCACGGTCAGGAGTTGCTGTCCGTTATCATAGACGATGGTGCAGGACACGCTGTCATCGGCATTGGTCAGGCGCAGGCCCGTGATCTGCCCCGCCGGCAGTTCTTCCTTCAGGCGGCGCTTGCGGTCCAGAATCGCTGACAGGACCTCACGGTCCTTGAACAGAATGCAGCGCAGTTCCTTCATTTGACAACGTCCGGTGGCATTACGACGTTGCCACCTTACGCCCATCCGATCGTATGTCACAGAGCGCAAGCTATGACCTTATGGATGGTTCTGGCATTGAAGCCATTCAGAAACTGGGGGACTGGTTCTTCGACCCATACAGCGCTTCGGGCGATAGCAGCACAGGATCCGTGACGATCAGCCCCTCTGCCTCCGCCCGGCGATAGAAGCAGGAGCGGCGGCCGGTATGGCATGCCGGTCCCTGCTGATCCACACGCAGCAGCAGCGTGTCGCCATCACAATCGACCCGCCATTCCACCAGCATCTGGACCTGGCCGGAGCTTTCCCCCTTGCGCCAGAAGGCCTGCCGGGACCGCGACCAGTAGCAGACACGACCTGTGCGCAGGGTTTCGGCGATGCTGTCGCGGTTCATCCAGGCCATCATCAACACCTCGCCGCTGTCATGCTGCTGGGCGATGGCCGGGACCAGACCGTCCGCGTCATACTTGACGGCATTGAGGGCGGCTTCGATGGCGGCGTCGGGCAGGGGATAGGAGATCATTTCGCCTCCAGGGCGGCATTCAGGCGGGCGAAACCAGCCTCCAGATCGGCAATCAGGTCGTCCGCATCCTCCAGCCCGATATGCAGCCGGATCAGCTCGCCACCGGTCCAGGGGGCGGCGGTGCGGATGGGGGTGGGGTTGGACGGCAGGATCAGGCTTTCAAAGCCGCCCCAGCTATAGCCCATGCCGAAATGCGCCATGCCATCGACCATGGCGGCCAGGGCAGGGCGGGGAACCGGCTCCATCTCGAACGCGAACAGGCCGCAGGCGCCGGTGAAGTCGCGCTTCCACAGATCATGGCCGGGGCAGGAGGGCAGGGCGGGGTGGCGCACCCGCGTCACCTCCGCCCGCGTCGCCAGCCATTGGGCGACCCTCAGGCCTGATTGATGGTGTCGGCGCATACGAACCGGCAGGCTGCGCAAGCCCCGCAGCCCCAGGAACAACTCATCGGCCGAGGCACAGGCGCCCAGTTCGATCGCCGCCTTCTTCACACGCATCCAATGGTCCTGATGCGCGCAGACGGCCACGCCCAGGCTGGCATCCGAATGGCCGCCGACATATTTGGTGGCTGACTGGATGGAGATATGGACCCCATATTTCAGCGGCTTGAACAGCAGGCCCGCCGCCCAGGTATTGTCGATCATGACCACAATGTAGGGATTGACCGTGGCCACGGCCGCGCTGATGGCGGGCACGTCCTGTACCTCAAAGGTCAGGGACCCCGGCGATTCCAGGAATACGATGCGGGTGGTCGGGCGCAGCAGCCCGGTGATACCGGCCCCGATGGCAGGATCGAAATATTCGACGGTGACACCGGCCCGGCTCAGAATGCCATTGGCAAAGCTGCGTGTGGGACCATAGGCCGTGTCGGCGATCAGCACATGGTCGCCATGGCGGGCGAAGGCCAGCAGGCTGCTGGTGATGGCCTGCAGGCCCGACGCGAAGGAAACGGCGTCATGCCCTTCCTCCAGTTCCGTCATCGCGGCTTCGAAGGCATGGCTGGACGGGTTGCCTGTCCGGCCATACCGCACGGTCCGCAGCGCGGGGTCATAGGCATCCAGCGCGGCCAGGGTCGGGAACAGGACAGTGGAGGCGCGGAAGGGCGGGATGTTCACCGCCCCGCCGAATTTTTCCGGCGCACGGCCGGCATGGATCAGGCGCGTATCCTCGGCGAACGGGCCGTTCTTGTCGTTTGTGCTCATTCTGGCGTGGCCTCGGGCGCGGGCAGGGGCTGATCGGGCAAGGGGATGTGCGATCCGGCGGTCATGGGGATCAGGCCGGCCAGCCGGGGGTCGGGATCGAACCGTACCTCCTGGCCCACGGGCCGGAATCCCGCCTTCTGATAGGTCATCAGCGCACGCGGATGGTCCAGGTCACAGGTATTGACGGCGATTTTCTCCACGCCTGCGCCATTCCACGCCGCTTCGATGGCCCAGTCCAGCAGCCAGCCGCCGATGCCGCGGCCGATGAATTCCGGGATCAGACCCAGATACTGCAACTCACATTCGCCCGGCCTGGCACGGCTCAACTCGACATAGCCGGCCGGAACCCCCGCGACATAGGCGACATAGATCTCGGTTTTTGCATCAGCCAGGATGGAACGCAACTGGTCCGCCGGCATGGCGCGGCGGAACCACCACAGCCATTCCTCACCCACCGTATCATAGAGATAGCGATAGAAGGAGAGGGTGCAGTTCTCCGCCCGCAGCAGCGACAGCCCCTGCGGATGCGGCCGCTGCCGGCGCACGGGCCGTGTCGTCATTTCCAGATAGGTGACGGTGACCTTGATATGGCCCGCTGGCGGGTTGGGGCTGCTGTCGGTCATGACCCGTGTCTCCTGGGACGGGCGTGAAACCCGTCCATGCATGATGTGCCCACAATAGCGGCTACGCCGCCCGGATCGACCCCGCGTCTATCAGGCCCACCCATACGGTCCAAGGGGTTGACACAAGGTTACGCGGCCGCCCCCGTGGCGACGGGCAGGTCTTCGCGCCCACCCCATTCCGTCCAGGACCCGTCATAAAGCGCGACATTGTCCACACCCAGCCGATGCAAGCCCAGCGTCAGGACCGCCGCCGTCACGCCGCTGCCGCAGGAGGTGGTGATGGGTTTCGACAGGTCGATCCCGGCCCGGATGAACCGGTCGCCCAGGGCGTCACCAGTCAGCATCAGCTTGGTTTCCGGGTCCAGCAGATCGCCGAAGGGAAGGTTGCGGGCACCGGGAATATGGCCTCCGCGCAGGCCGGGCCGCGGCTCCGGTGTGGTCCCTTCAAACCGGCCGGCGGCGCGGGCATCCAGCACCTGTTCGGCCCCGGTTTCCAGATTGGCCCGCATCTCTTCCACCGACCGGACCAGACGCGCGCGGTAATCCGGCGTGAAATGGCCGGGCGCAGGGGCGGGCACCGGCCCATCCTGCACCGGCCCGCCGATATTCTGCCAACCGGGCAGACCACCATCCAGAACGAACACCTTGTCATGTCCGAAGACGCGGAACATCCACCAGGCACGCGCCGCACTGGACAGGCCGGTCACGTCATAGACCACGACGATGCTGTCGGACCCGATCCCCAGCGCTTCGACCGAAGCCTTGAAGCTTTCAGGCGTGGGCAGCATGTGGGGCAGGGGGCTGTCGGGATCGGAAATCCCGTCTATGTCGAAGAACTGCGCACCCGGTATGCGCTTGGCCTGGAATTCGGCCCTGGGATCACGCTTGGCCGCCGGCATATGCCAGGAAGCATCCAGAATCCGCAGGTTCGGATTATTCAGTTCCGTTTCCAGCCACAGCGGGGAAACCAACGGGTCCGTCATCGCGTACTCTCCGATCCTGGAACGATGTCAATCTGGCGCCACACGGCCCTTGGTAGCGCGCGCCTTGGTTTTGTTCAATGCCGCCGCCGCGATGATCAGGGATTTGAAGGCCATAGCGTCGATGCCGCTGTCCCGGAAAAGGTCGATGGCACGGCGGGCATTGCCGTCCAGGCTGGCATTGAAAAGGCCGGCCGGGTCGTCAACCGACGCCCCCTTGGCAAAGGTCAGCTTGACCTTGTCCTTGTAGGTCTCCCCCGTACAGATGATGCCGTTGCGCTCCCATACCGGCACACCACCCCACTTTACCGTTTCCACGATGTCGGGCAGCGCTTCGTGGATCAAGGCTCGCATCCGCGCCAGGGTTTCACCGCGCCAGTCATCCAACTCCGCGATACGCGCATCGATCTGGCGGGCGGGGGCGTTTTCGTCGGCCATGCGGGGCACCCCTCCGTCAGTCGCGCAGCGCCAGTTGCACGCGGCGGTTCTGTTTGCCCTTGTTCTCGATCTTCACGATCGTGATACCGCCGATTTCACCGGTGCGGGCGACATGGGTGCCGCCGCAAGGCTGCAGGTCGATGATGGCATCGTCGGTGCCGATCTGCAGCAGGCGCACGGAACCGGACCCCGTCGGCGGCTTCACCGACATGGTGCGAACCAGATCGGGGGTGGCGTCCAGTTCGGCATCCGTGATGGTGCGTTCCCGCACGGGGTGGTCGGCGGCGATCAGTTCATTCACCGCCGTTTCGATCTGATCCTTGTCCAGGCTGGCCGATGGCACATCGAAATCCAGGCGCGACCGGTCGGCCCCCACCTGTCCCCCCGTCACGGCACCCGGCACCACGGCGCACAGCAGGTGGAGCGTCGTGTGCATACGCATATGCCGGTGGCGCCGCTCCCAGTCGATCTTCTGCGTGACCGTTGCGCCGACCGGCGGCAGTGCCGCGTCGGGTGCCGGGATGTGCAGCACCTGCTCCCCCCGTTCCACCAACGCCTCAGCCTTGCGGGCATCGATGATGGTGGTGGTGCCGCCATCCCAGCTCAGGCTGCCACTGTCCCCCGGCTGTCCGCCGCCATTGGGATAGAACAAGGTGCGGTCCAGAATGATGCCCTCCGGCCCCGCCGCCACGACCAGAGCCTCTGCTTCAACCTGATACGGATCGTCACGGAAGAGCAGGGTCATGGCATCCACCTTCGTTTCATGCGAGCCAGTTCGGCACCGGAAGACCTTTTTCGCGCAGGAAGGACGGATTGAACAGCTTCGATTGATAACGCGACCCGCCGTCGCACAGGATGGTCACGATCGTGTGGCCCGGTCCCATCGCCTGGGCGACCTTGATCGCCGCCCCGACATTGATGCCGCTGGACCCGCCCAGCACAAGGCCCTCGTTCTTCAGCAGATCAAAAACGATGGGCAACGCCTCCTCGTCCGTCACCTGCACGGCGTCATCGATGGGCGCATCGACCAGATTGGCCGTGACTCGGCCCTGGCCGATGCCTTCGGTGATGGATGTCCCCTCGGACTTCAATTCACCGGTCTTTTTCCAGTTGAACAGGGCCGATCCCATCGGGTCGGCCAGCACGATCCTCACATCCGGCTTGCGTTCCTTCAGGGCCAGCGCGATGCCGGCCAGCGTGCCGCCGGTGCCGGTGGCGCAGGTGAAGGCATCGATGCTGCCGTCCAGTTGCTCGAAAATCTCCGGCCCCGTAGTGCGGCGGTGGCCCTCACGATTGGCCAGATTGTCGAACTGGTTGGCCCAGATGGCGCCGTTTGGCTCCGTTGCGGCCAGTTCCTCGGCAATCCGGTGGGAGACATGTACATAATTGCCGGGGTCCTTGAACGGCACGGCCGGCACCAGGCGCAGATCGGCGCCGCACAGGCGCAGCATGTCCTTCTTTTCCTGGCTCTGCGTATCCGGCATCACGATAACGGTGCGGAAGCCCAGGGCATTGGCCACCAGCGCCAGCCCGATGCCGGTATTGCCCGCCGTGCCTTCAACGATGGTGCCGCCGGGACGCAGTTGCCCGCGCTCGATCGCGTCCTGCACAATGGCCAGCGCGGCACGGTCCTTCACCGACCCACCGGGATTCAGGAATTCGGCCTTGCCATAGATATCGCAACCCGTCAGCGCTGACGGGCCCTGCAGGCGGATCAGGGGGGTACGGCCGATACTGTCCAGAAATCCGTTGCGCACGTCCACGGCAATTGACCTTGGTTGTTGTGTGAAACCTTGGCGTCAATATGACCGCACGCCTGTGCAATTACCAGTGCCCGGTTCCGCACCGCTGGTTATCGCTTGATGCATTCCGGGTGTAGAATTCCTTAATCCACACCTGCGCTTGTACGAAGCCGGTCGCGATGGCGCGCAAACCAGGACAGGCCCAGCAGGGTCAGGCCACTGGGCACCCGGTTTTCATCCAGCTCCGCGATGGCCGTTTCCGCCGGAACCAGATGCACGCGGATATCCTCCACCTCTTCCTCCAGCCCGTGGATGCCACCGATGCCGGTGCTGTCCACCAGACCGGTGAAAAACTCCACCAATTCGGTACAGCCGCCCGGACTGGGCATCATGGAATAGACCTGGTGAACGTCGCTGGGCACGCAGCCGGCTTCCTCCGCCGCCTCCCGGATCGCCACTTCCGCCGGGTCCTCACCCGGTTTCACCATGCCGGCCACAAATTCCAGCATCCAGGGATTGACGCCCGCCGCATAGGCGCCGATGCGAAACTGTTCCACCATCACCAGCAGGTCGGCGCGCGGATCGTACAGCACGATGACCACGGCATGGCCACGGTGACAGATGTCGCGTTCGATGACGGGGGTCATGCCGCCGGCAAATTTCTCATGCCGCAGCTTCATCACGGAAAACTGCATGAAACCCTGATGAAGGAAGGTGTGATCGGCGACCTCCACCTGGGTGGGGCTGTCCTGGCCGGGCAGGGGCGGATGGATGGGAAGGCGCATGGTGGGGTCCGTTCACGGGTAAATCTCTTGCGTCCGCACCCGGCACCGGTCCAGCTTAGGAACCGGACAGGGCAATCATGCCAAGGCAGACGGGGGCCACGATGGCGCGCGTGACACAGGAATTCAACTTCGCCGGTTCGACGGGCGTCACCCTTTCCGGGCGCATCGACCTGCCGGACGGCCATCCCGTGGCCACCGCGATCTTTGCCCATTGCTTCACCTGCAACAAGGATTACCACGCCTCGGCCCGAATCAGCCGGGGTCTGGCCGAACGCGGCTGGGCGGTTCTGCGCTTCGATTTCACCGGCCTGGGCGGCAGTGCCGGCGCCTTTGACGAGACGAATTTTTCCACCAATGTGGCGGACCTGCTGTCGGCCGCCGCCGCCCTGACGGTGGAAATCGCGGCCCCCCGGCTGCTGATCGGGCACAGCCTGGGCGGCGCGGCCGTGATGCGGGCCGCGGCCGATCTGCCCTCGGTCGGCGCCGTCGTGACCGTCAATTCACCTTCCGGTCCCCACACACTGCTGGCCAAGATCGCGGGACGCGATGCGGAGATGCAGCGGGATGGTCGGGTGCAGTTGAATGTCGGCGACCGGGAAATGCCCATCACGGCCGACTTCGTGGCCGACGTGGCCCGCCATGACATGGCGTCGGTGATCGGGGGCCTCGGGCGCCCATTGCTGGTGCTGCATGATCCCAAGGATCCCGTGGTGCCGCTGGCGGAAGCGGACCGCATCATCTCCCTGGCCCAGCATCCGAAAAGCTTTGTGGCCCTGGATGGGGCCGGGCATCTGGTGGCGGATCAGCGGAATACCGCCTTCGTGGCCGGGCTGATCGACGGATGGGCGCGACGCGCGCTGCGTCTGGACGCAGCCAACGCGCCAAAGCCGGTGGGCGCCGCGCATGAAGGGCCGGTGACCGTATCCGAAACGGGGGAGGGGGCCTTTAACAATCTGGTGAGCGCGGCCGGCATCCGTTTCACGGCGGACGAGCCGACGGATGTCGGCGGCACCGGGCTGGGACCCAACCCCTATGAGCTTTTACAGGCCGCCTTGGGGGCCTGCACCTCCATGACCATCCGCATGTATGCCAACCGTAAGAATCTGCCGCTGACCCGTGTCTCCGTCACCGTCACCCATGAAAAGCGGGACCCGGTGGAGGGGGAGGTTACGGAGAATGCTGGCGGCAAGGTCGATCATTTCACCCGCTCCATCACGCTGGAAGGCGATCTTGACGCGGGCCAGCGCCAGCGCCTGCTGGAAATCGCCGGCAATTGCCCCGTCCACCGCACCCTGCGCAGCCGGGCCAGCATCGACAGCCATCTGGTCTGACGGGAACCAAAACCCGTCCGCCTGCGTTTTCCCGGTGATGGAAACAAAGGCAGGCCCCAAATGGCGATCCGCAGTGACGATGAACTGGAAGCCGCGGTTCAGGAATATCAGCGGCTGCGCGCCGCCCCGGCGGGATCGGATAGTGCCGCCCGCCGCGACAGCCTGAACGCCGATATCCAGACCTATTACCAGCAGCACCGGCAGGATCTGCGTCCGGGCAAGCCGCAGGACCAGCCCCTGCCGGAAGCCGGTGTTCCCGATCCGCCCTATACACCGGCCGATCCCGATGGCACACACCGCAAGCCTGATTGAGGCAGCGCCCAGGCTTCAAGCCCGGCCCATGCTATGCAACCTGGTCAACAGGGACTAGAATGCGGGTCCTGAGGCGGAAGGGTGAGGGCGATCTTGCGGCGCAGTGACAATTGCTATAGCTGCCGGTTCTGGGTGGGGCATGGGGTGCGTGAACGGGGACCGAAGGGTTCTTGCCGGCGGTACCCGCCCGTGGTGACCGATCGTTTCCCGTCGGGTGCCACACCCATCACCAATTTCACCGATTGGTGCGGGGAATGGCAGCGCAATACGGGCGTGCGCGAGGTGCCGGAACCGGATATGCCCGGTACATCAACGATTTACGATGATCGGTGAAGGTACCGTCGCCTGACATTCTGGATTATGACGTATCAGGACTAACTAATATATGGATGTATCGCACACTCCTGCTGCTTAACAGGGGAGGGGGAATGAGTCCATGTTTCGCGCCACAGATAGAGCTGTTGTGGGTAGTCTGCACACGATTGTCTGTATATAATTCGCTATATGAAGCCCGTCATAGGTCGTGACTTCACCATTGCGTAAGAACGCAGGTTGAGGCGTACTATTTCCATGCGGGCGGCGTTATCGCCTGTGCATGTCGGAAAGGGTATAGAGATTTGGCTTCGGTGCGCGGTCTGTCAGGGCGGTTGGCAACGGGACTGACGGCGACAGCGCTGTGTTTGGTCGCGCCGACCCTGGCCCTGGCGGAAGGCCGGAAGGGGGAGCCCACCCTGTTCCTGGTGACTGAACCGAACCCGCCGGTGAATTTCCTCGACCCGCTGAACGGCCAGTTGATCGGTCTGGCGACTGACAAGGTGCGGCTGATCATGCAGGATGCCGGCATTTCCCATGACATCAGCATCATGCCATGGCCGGACGCCGTTGCCGCCGTGGACCAGCGTCCCGATGCCTGCATATTTCTGATGAACCTGACCGATGAAAGACGGCCCAATTACCAATGGGTGGCACCGCTGATGGAAGGGGGCTGGGCCTTGTTCGCCCCGCTTGGCTTTCAGCGACGGATCAGCGGGCCGGCCGATCTGACCGGCCTGCGGATCGCTGTGCAGGCCGGAGGCGCCCTGGAAAAACACCTGCGGGAGATAACGCGCGACGTGCCCAACGTGACCCTGGTCACGGCGGAAGGGGCGGCAGAAATTGGCAACATCTTCAATGGCAGGGCTGATCTTTATGCGGGTGGCGCCTGGGCGGCCCCGTATCAGGCGCGTCAGGTCGATATGCCGGTCCGCATGGTGATGCGCCTGACCCGGTCCACCGGTGCTCTGGCCTGTAACAAAAAAGTACCCGCCGCCATGGTGACCCGCATGCAGAAGGCGTTGGATGCCATCATCGCCGATGGCCGTGCCGGTGCCGTGGAACGGCGATACAGCACGCCCGGCAGTTGGGGTGGCTGGGGCCTTGATCGCCGGCCCAATCCCTGACCCATCGATCACAGAGGAAAGCCGCACTCCAAAATTGAATCCACCGCGCCTACAATGGAAAGATCGATAATATGGATTATGGAAATACCCGGAGCGGTTTTGGCTGTGTAAGGGACGTAAACGACGTTGGGATTCTGGCACATCCAGGCACGTCGTGAACATTGATATCCGTAGTGTCCAGGATGATTAGCATGCGCGACCGA